>JAAYUC010000008.1 GCA_012517865.1 Chloroflexota bacterium
CACCCACAAGCAACTGACCTGCACCCTCCGCGGGTGTTCGAAGGCAGAAATAAGATATGCCCCCGGTAGGATTCACACCCACAAGCAACTGACCTGCACCCTCCGCGGGTGTTCGAAGGCAGAAATAAGATATGCCCCCGGCGGGATTCGAACCCACAACCGACTGATTCGAAGTCAGGCACTCTATCCGTTGAGCTACGGGGGCGTATACGCTTTGCCTGGCAATCTCAGATTCCTAAAACACAGGCTGCAGTATTTTATCATCAATCATGTGCCTGGTACCGAATATTTCCCGTGTTTGTTCATGTTCGCCACAGCGCAAATTTTCGCCCATCTCAGTTCCTGTTCCATCATGCTCTCCTGGGTGCGCAGCCTCCCTTTGGGACCATGAAAGGCAGTTGACCGCAGGTCTCCCATGGTCTGAAAAAGTTGATTTGGAGACCTATCAGTCAGGCACCTCGCGCGGCCTGTGCCTGCGAGGCAGTGGATGGGTATGAGGACAGCGGCGGGAATTGATAAATAGAGTTTAAAAATAAACAGCTGCTGCGTATAGGTAATATTGTGAGCAGCAGGATTTTTACTGATTTTGCAGATTGAAGTAGTTGTAGGCTGCCGCGGAGAGCTTTGCCACCAGCAGGTTCACGGGGTCAAATACTGCCTGAACCGGGTGATGCGCGAAGACCGCCATGACATAATCTCCGCCGGGAGTATTCACAATCCCCGCGTCCGCGATGGTGTGGATGTAGCCGTCATCCACCTCGTAGGCCCAGCCGTGCTTGTGCGCCACGGTCACATTGGCCGGCACACCAGCCTGCAGCAGCACGCCGATGCGGTTCAAACCCAGGTATTCCACCATCATCCGGCATTCTTCCTGGGTAATTTCTCCGTTGAACACCAAGGGCAGGGAGCCGCCGTAGTCTCTGGCGCAATAATAGATATCCTCCAGAAGCAGGCCCAAATCCTGCGGCGTGGTTTGGGCGTAGCGATCCGGTTCGGTGTTGTAGTCAAAGCGCTGGTTGGCAGGCGTCTTAAAGTTCTGGAGCAAGGGCGAACCGAGCGTGAAAAAACCGCCCCAAAAGGTGTTGGCCAGGCCGAGCGCCTGCATGTCCTTGGTGACGTCCAGCGGGGCGAAGGTGCTGCCAATCACGGCTTTTGCCAGCGCATCGGTCGAGTCGTTATCCGAGCGCTCCACCATCTGCTCCATCAGCGTCAGCACGGTTTCGTCGTATGGGCTGGAAAGCCGGCGGAACGCGGAAACGAGCACCGGGATTTTGATGGTGCTCCAGGAAGAATAGGCGACATTTACCGGCACTTCTTCGCCGGTCTTACTGTGCGTGAAATGGAGCAGAAGGCCGGTCTGCAGGTCCTTCAGGTACAGCTCTACCAGCCCATCAAAGGTCGACGCGTTGATGATGTCTTTGAGCATAATCTCAAGCAGGCTGATGGACGGCTTTGGGGCGCGGGTCTGACGGATTTCCAGGTTGACCGTGCGGTTCGCGTTGGACGCAAGGGCGGCATTGATGCGCTGCAGCGAGATGGTGTAATCCATCTCCGAACCGGAGACGCCGGGATAAAAACCGCTTTCGCCGGGGACGGGCATGGCCGGGGTGGCTGGCACGTCGTACCTGACGGCGATTTCATTCTCGAGGAAGGCGATAACGCGTTCATCATCATAGACTGCGTCCAGCGGAATATCTTTGGAGCTGATGGGCTCGTTCCAGAGATATTTCCAGAAGCCGCTCCAGAAAGGCTCCGCCACGCGCTGTTTATCCGCGGCGGCCAGCATATTATCCAGTTTGAGGGCAAACCCTAAGGTAGCTGGGCGCACCTGTATACGGGCATCCGCGTAGCGCAGTTCAATGGGCGCGAGGTAGACCTGCACCAGGCGCTCCGAGGCTTCTTCGTAAGTCAGCCCGCCCACTGGCACGCCGGCCACCTTCAACCCGGTGGGGAAGGTTGCCCGCACGCGGGCGTATCGCACCAACTCAACGGTGGTGAGGAAGACAGTCATCAGGAGCGTAAAAATCGCTGCCCAACGGATAAGGGAAGACCTTTTGCGCATACGGCTAGATTATAAACCGAGATGAAAAAATGCCAAACGACTGATGAAGGAGCCAATGTTTTTGACATTCGGTGCATTAAATGATAGACTATATTTATTGACAGCGCCGTGAGGGCGCTTTTTTATGGGAGTTTGGATGCGGTCCATTCTTTGGGATGCGGAATCTCAGCAACTTAGAATCATCAACCAGCTGGCGCTGCCGGCTGAATTGCGCTACCTGGATTTAAAAACTTTTACAGAAACATTCGAAGCCATAAAGAACATGGCAGTGCGCGGGGCTCCGGCGATTGCCGTTTGCGGGGCTTTCGCGCTCTACTTTGCTGCCCGCGAGTCCGTAACCCGGGACCCTGCCGCCCTGCTGGAAGCAACGCGGGACGCGCGCGAAGCGCTGCTGCGCCTGAGGCCAACCGCTGTGAATCTGCAGCAGGTTACTGGCCGGATACTTCAGCAGGCGAGCGCGCTGGAGGGTTCAGCGGACGATTTGAGAGCGCACTTGTTGGAGTTGGCCCAGGAAGCGGCAGAGCGCGCTGTTGAGACCAATCTCTTAATCGCGCGGTACGGCGCGGAACTGCTTCACGATGGCGATGAAATACTGCATCACTGCAATACCGGCGCGCTGGCAGCCGTTGATTACGGCACCGCGCTGGGAGTCATCCGCATGGCGCACGAGCAGGGCAAACGCGTGCATGTTTATGTCACCGAGACTCGCCCCTGTCTGCAGGGTTCGCGGCTGACCGCCTGGGAGCTGCAGCAGTACGGCATTCCTTACGATATCGTGGTGGATTCCGCGGCGGGATACCTGCTTCGAACGGGAAAAGTGGACCGCGTGCTGTTTGGCGCGGACCGTGTGGCAGCCAACGGCGATGTGGTCAACAAAGTCGGCACCTACTTGCTGGCTTTGGCGGCGTATGATAACGGCATTCCCGCGTACTCCGCTTTCCCGCTGGATTCGGTGGATTTTGACAGCCCCAGCGCGGAGGCCATTCCCATAGAAGAACGCGACCCCTCGGAAGTTCTCGCGCTGACCTATCGGGGTCTGCCAGCCGCTCCGGAAGGCGCGCGCGCCCGCAATTACGCCTTCGACGTGACCCCGCACCGCTTGCTCTCCGGATTAATCACGGACAGAGGCATTTTGTATCCGCCTTTCTTTAGAAATCTTTCCGTTCTAAAGCCGCATGGGAGGGAAGAATGAAAATCGTACTGACAGGTTCTATCGCCTTTGACTATCTGATGCGCTTTCCGGGCTATTTTAAGGACCACATTCTGCCGGAGCATCTGGAGAAAATTAGCCTTTCATTTCTGGTGGAGGATATGGTCCGGCAGTATGGGGGCGTGGGAGCCAATATCGCTTACACGCTGGCGCTGCTGGGGGAAAAACCGCTGCTCTTCTCCACAGCCGGGCAGGATTTTCCGGAATACGGCCGGCGGTTGGAACAGATTGGGGTGGATGTCAGCGGTGTGCGCGTGAGTGACACCAAATTCACCGCTTCATTCTTTGTCAATACCGACCTCTCGAACGCGCAAATCGCCTCGTTTTATACCGGCGCGATGGCAGACGCGGCCGATTTACCGCTCACAGAAGCGCGCACGCAGCCCGGGGATTATGTGGTCAACTCGCCCAGCGACCCGCGCGCGATGGCTCGTTACATCAAAGAAGCCAAAGAACTCGGTTTGCGCTCCATCTTCGACCCTGGGCAGCAAATCATTCGCATGGACGGGGACGCGCTGCGCGAGGGCATTCTGAACGCGCACGGGCTGTTTGTGAACGAATACGAATTTGAACTGCTGCAAAAACATACCGGCCTGAGCGCTGAGGATATCCTTTGCCATCCGGAGTTTACTGTCATCACCCTCGGCCGCGACGGAGCGCGGGTTCACACCTGCCGCGAAGACCTGCATGTACCCATCATTGATGACGCCCCTGTGGTCGATCCTACCGGCGTGGGAGACGCTTTCCGGGCGGGATTCTTGTTTGCCTATCTGCGAGGCAAGAGCATGCGCTTATGCGGCGAAATGGGGACAGTGGCCGCGGCTTACTGCATCGCGCGCAACGGCACGCAAAATCATACATTCACGCTGGAGGAATTCATCGCGTATTACCGACAGCATTTTGACGATCAGGGAGAGTTAGACAACCTGAGCAAGAAAGAATAAGTTACGGAGAATAAATGGAAAACTATCACATCAAAGACATCAGTTTAGCCGAAGGCGGCAGACGCCGCATGGACTGGGCAGCGCGGGAAATGCCCGTCCTGACTTCGCTGGAAGAACGCTTCCGCAGGGAGCGCCCTTTTGAGGGCATCCGCATGGCGGCGTGCATGCACGTGACGACCGAAACCGCGAACCTGATGCGCACGCTGCAGGCCGGCGGCGCGGATATTGTCCTGACCGCGTCCAATCCGCTTTCCACCCAGGATGACGTCGCAGCAGCGCTGGTATCGCAATATGAAATCCCGGTTTTTGCCGTCAAAGGCGAAGACGATGCCACCTACTACAGAAACCTGCGTGCCGCTCTGGACCATAAACCGCATGTGACCATGGATGATGGAGCGGACCTTGTCTCCACGCTGCACAAAGAACGGCGCGAACTGCTGCGCGACATTATTGGCGGCACGGAAGAAACCACCACCGGCGTTATTCGTTTGCGGGCGATGGCTGCCGATAACGCCCTCGAGTTTCCGATTATCGCGGTGAATGACGCGATGACCAAGCACTTCTTTGACAACCGCTACGGCACAGGCCAGTCCACTGTGGACGGCATTGTGCGCGCCACCAACATTCTGCTGGCCGGTAAAACCTTTGTGGTTGCCGGATACGGCTGGTGCGGACGCGGGCTGGCCAACCGCGCGCGCGGCATGGGCGCGAACGTCATTGTCACGGAGATTGACCCGCTGGTGGCGCTGGAAGCTGTAATGGACGGCTTCCGCGTCATGCCCATGATTGAAGCCGCTCCAATTGGCGATATCTTCGTCACCGTTACAGGCGACCTGAATGTCATTGACGAGCAGCACTTCGCGGTGATGAAAGACGGCGCTTTGGTCGCGAATTCCGGGCACTTTAATGTGGAAATCAATATCCCGGCTTTGGAAGCGATGGCTGTGTCCAAGCGGTTGGTCCGTCCGTTCGTGGACGCCTACGAGTTGAAAGACGGCCGCGTCATTCACATCCTCGGGGAAGGCAGGTTGATTAACCTGGCCGCCGCGGAAGGACATCCCGCTTCGGTGATGGATATGTCCTTTGCCAATCAGGCGCTCAGCGCGGAATATTTGATAAAAAACCGCTCCAGCATGGAAAAGAAGGTTTACGCAGTCCCGGAAGCCATAGACCGCGAAATTGCCAGGCTAAAACTGGAATCCATGCGGGTGCGCATTGATATCCTCACCGAAGAACAGGTGCGCTACCTGAATTCCTGGGAGGAAGGCACATAAACTTCCCTGAAATCAACAAAAAAAGAACCACCGCTGTGGTTCTTTTTTTGTTGCTGCCGCGGCGCGGCTGACCATACATGCTTGATGGCTGGTTTGCCATCCGTCCCTGATGGGAGAGTAGTGGCGCGGTTTGGGAGTGGATGAGAACAGCGCCGGGATTCTCAGCGGCCGGCGCAATCCGGAAAACTGACAGTGGCATTCTTGCCTGCCGCCAACCGGAAAATTCAAAAGATGAAGATGATGACCAGGACCAACAGCGTAATTGCAGACTTCGCAGGTGCTGCCGCGAAGAGGCGCTCCTGGGGTCTATTTGTGTTTGAACGCCCTCAGCACAATCAGCAGAATCAGCGCGCCTACAAGGGAAGCGAGCACATTTCCAATCCAACCGCTTGAGGACACATTGAGCAGGCTGAACAGCCAGCCGCCAATATACCCGCCAATGACGCCGATAATGACCTTGAACAGGAAGTTGACTTCAATCCCTTTGATGAGGAAATCAGCCAGAACACCGGCTATCGCGCCGACAACCAATCTGACAATAATATCCGTCATTTCTCACCTTTCTTTTCCGCGGATTGGCAGGTCAGGCCTGCCAGCGGGGCCTGCCCGCTGAACGCGTCCAGGATTAATAGTCCTCACCTTCGGCGCTGGTTTCTTCGCCCGAATCCCAACTGCCGGTAATGTTATCCACGCTGCCGAGGGAGCGGATGGTATTTTCGATTTCTTTCATCAGTTCCGGGTTCTGATTGAGGAAGTTTTTGGAAGCTTCCCGACCCTGACCCAACCGGCTGTCTTTGTAAGAGTAGAAGGAGCCGCGCTTTTCGACCACTTCCAGGCTGGTCGCCAGGTCCAGGATATCGCCGGCTTTGGAGATGCCTTCGTTATACATGATGTCAAATTCGGCGGTGCGGAAAGGCGCTGCCACTTTATTCTTCACAACCCGCACGCGCACGCGGTTGCCAACAATTTCCGCGCCAACCTTAATGGACTGCACTCTGCGGACGTCCAGGCGCACGGAAGCGTAAAACTTGAGCGCCATGCCGCCAGTGGTGGTTTCGGGGCTGCCAAACATGACGCCGATTTTTTGCCGCAGCTGGTTGGTAAACACCACAGCGGTTTTGGTCTGGTTAATCGCACCGGAAAGCTTGCGCAGCGCCTGAGACATCAAGCGGGCCTGCACGCCCATGGTAGGGTCGCCCATGTCGCCTTCAATCTCGGAGCGGGGAACCAAGGCTGCGACGGAATCCACCACCACAAGATCTACCGCGCCGGAGCGCACCAGGGTCTCGGCAATTTCCAGAGCCTGCTCGCCGGTGTCTGGTTGGGAAATTAACAGCTGGTCGATATTGACACCACAGCGGGCGGCGTAGACCGGATCAAGCGCGTGTTCCATATCAATAAAAGCCGCTGTGCCTCCGCGCTGCTGGCATTCAGCCACAATGTGCTGGCAGATTGTGGTCTTCCCGGAGGATTCCGGGCCGAAGATTTCGGTGATGCGGGCTTTGGGGATGCCGCCAACCCCAAGAGCCAGGTCCAGGGAAAGCGACCCGGTCGGAATGGCCTCGACCTGCATCTGGTGGGCTTCACCCAGGCGCATGATGCTGCCCTCTCCGTAGCGTTTTACAATGTCGTTTAAGGCCTTATCCAAAACGGCTTTCTTAGCCTCGTTGATGTTTGGGTCTGAGGAGGAAATGGGTTGGGAGGAAGTACTTTTTTTGGCGGGCATAATATCTCCAATGGATTTGAGGCTGATTCCTACACTAAATATAGCACAATTGTTCGACCTGTCAAGACTCAGGGGCTGATGCGCCGGCATTCCATATAAAAGCGTTTATCTTTAGCGTGCCCCATCGAAAACGTTTTCCGCGGCAGAGCGCCGTCCACGAGGACGGTTTTAAAGAATGAATCTTTGGCAATTGGCGGGAGGTAAAACCCAAAATTGTCCCGCTGCCCGCCCAGCTCACGGACGGTTTCATCGCCGTGGACGTAATCTATTCTCGTCTCCGGATGGTTTTGGAGGTAGGCATCCAGATACTCCTGCAGGCTTCCAACAGGGAGATTGTGGCTTGGGTGGGTAAGCTCCATCACAGAAAAGCCCTGGTGGCTGATGCACCCGATTCGCTGAGTGTTTGGCTGCTGGCTCAGTACCGCCTGCGTCATCTGCTCAAAAGTCAGGCTTTCGGTGAATTGAATATGAGGGCTGAAGGCCTGCTCAATCTGCCGCATAAAATCGGGCTGAACATTAAAGAGCACCCGATGAATAGCCTCAAAGATAATCGCGGGGTCGTGGAGGTTGACAATTTCAACCAAGGCGTAACGCGCCGGATGGTCTGGTCCTGCTGTAGGCTTAAGCTCTTCCCAAATGGCTTTTGCCGTGGCGAGGGAATGATTCCCATCCCCCATGGCGAACAGCAGCGGGGGCGTGCCCGCGGGAAGCTGATATTTGGAAGCAAAAAGCTCAGGTTCAATCAGAGCATTCAGTCCAGCAAAAACGCTTTCAATGAGTTCTGGTTCAGAAACCAGTCGCCCCTGCAGGCGGCCGCTGCCAAACATTAACTCGAAATCATAGCAGAGCGGCAAGCGCGCTTTTACTTCAACGACTTTGCTTAAAACCTGAAATTCTGGGTCGTCGTACAGCACCAGAATGTGGGGCAGTTCAAGCGGAGCGCCGCGCCGCACTTGCATGCGCGGCGGAAGACGGTCCAGAATTGTGCCTTCGGTGGCTCGAATCAGGGTCTGAGAACCTTTGTTGTAATCATAGGTTTCCAGGTCCAGCGCCACCATAAGGCCGGTCTGGACCTGACCGGAATGCTCGCGTTCCACCAGAATGAAGCCGTCATGGGCTTCAAAAATGCCCGCTCTAAGGTACTCACGCATCGCGTTTTGGGTCGCGGCAATCCGTTCCTGCACATCCGGGCTGTGCAGCCAGACCTCCGGCAGAATCATACGCAGCGTGGATGGAGCCTCACCTACGAACTCACTGACGCGCTGCCAGTATTCGGGTTGTGAAGTGAATTGGTCGCACGCGATAACTGCCCAGCGCGTAAGGTCCACAGATTTGCCGGGCAGCAAAATTTGCGGGACTTTGACGCCAATTTTTTCTGAATAATCCATCGGGAACCCCTTTTCGTAAGAGATATCCCAATTGTATCAGAGAAAGATTTCAGGCGAGGAAAGACAGGCCAATCGTGCCGTTGCCGACATGGCATCCAAGCACAGCGCTGAGGTCAGTGACCAATTCCTCTTCAATCTGGAAGCGCTTATGCGCTTCTTCCCGCAGCTCTTCAACAGCTTCACGGGCGTCCGCGGATACCAGACCCAGAAATTCTATTTTTCCATGCGGTCCGACGGTCTGTTCCGCCAATTCCAGCAGCCGTTGGTGGGCCTTGCGGGAAGTTCGGACGCGTTCCACGGGAATAATCACGCCGTCTTTCAATTCAAGGATTGGTTTAAGGTTGAGCGCGGTACCAAGGAAAGCGGCAGCGGTATTGATTCGCCCGCCCTTGTGGAGATATTCGAGAGTTTCGACCGCGAAGTAGACCTTGGTTCTGCTAGCAACGTCTTTGGCGATGTTGGAGCATTCCAGCAAAGTCGCTCCTTTCAGGGCGGCCCTGGCTGCCTTGATGACAATCGCGCTCAGCGGAACGGACGCGAAGAGCGTATCCAGGATTTCAATTCGGCCGGTAGGGAATTGCGCGGCGGCCATCATGGCTGAATAATACGTCCCCGAAAGCCTGGAAGATAAGGGCAGGGTCAGGATATCGTAATCCTGGCTGAGAAGCTTCTCAAAAACATCAGCAAAGGCCGCGGCGCTTGGCTGGGAGGTTGTGGGAAGCGTTTTGGAGGACGCCAGCTTTTTATAAAATTCAGCGGGTGTAATATCGACGAAATCGACGTAATTGGTGCCGTCCCAATGGATGTTGAGCGGAACGATGCTCAGCTTCAGTTCTTCGATCATAGAAGCGGGGAAGGCGCCGGTGCTGTCTGTAACAATGGCTACTTTTCTGGACATGGAATTCACCTCGTTAATGAAGAATAACTACATGCTTTTCTTAACACCGGCCGCAATGAATAGTTTCTGAAGCAGAACCTCAGCAGCGCTTGTTATTCCCACCCCTCATGAGGTATGATATATGACCGTGTAGAAAAACAGATTGGTTTTGATATGTTTGAAAATTTATCCGAAAAACTGAATACCATCTTCCAAAATCTGCGCAGACGCGGGAAGCTTTCCGAAGCCGATGTGGAAGCATCCATGCGCGAGGTGCGCCTTGCGCTGCTGGAAGCGGATGTGAACTACGGTGTGGTGAAGACCTTTACCGCCAGGGTTAAGGAACGGGCAGTTGGCGCGGAAGTTTCCAAAGCGCTAAACCCCGCCCAGCAGGTCATCAAGATTGTCAATGAGGAACTCATTCAGACGCTTAGGAAAGCAGAACCCCTGAATCTGAAAGGCGAAAAACCTTACGTCATCATGCTGGTTGGTTTGCAGGGTTCTGGTAAGACTACTGCCGCCGCAAAACTGGCAAAGAACCTGCGCGCCCGCGGAGAACGCGTGCTGCTTACGGCGGCGGATATCTACCGCCCGGCTGCCGTGAAGCAGCTTCAAACGCTTGGCGAACGCCTCGATATACCGGTATTCGCGCTTGAGGGCGCCAAACCGGTGCGCATAGCCCAGGAAGCGTTCGAAACCGCGCGAAAAGGGGGCTATACGGTTGTCATTCTGGATACGGCCGGTCGGTCGCAGCTGGATGATGACCTGATGCGGGAGCTGGTTGGAATCAAAAATACCGTGAGATGTAATGAAATTCTGCTGGTGGTCGATTCCATGACAGGGCAGGAAGCGCTCAATATTGCCCAGGGTTTCCATAAAGAAATCCCGGTCAGCGGGCTGATTCTGACGAAAATAGACGGCGATGCCCGCGGAGGCGCGGCAATCTCAATTCGCGAGGTTACCGGTATCCCTATCAAGTTCCTCGGTACCGGTGAAGGACTGGACGCCCTTGAGGTGTTTGACCCAGCCCGCATATCCTCGCGCATTCTTGGTATGGGAGACCTGCTCGGATTAATTGAAAAAGCTGAAAGCGCGTATTCCGGACAGGCCGACGCGAAGGAAGCAGAAAAAATGCTCTCCGGCGAATTCACCCTGGAGGATTTCGCGAAGCAGCTGCGCCAAATCAAGAAGATGGGTTCGCTTTCTTCCCTGCTGGAGATGATGCCAGGGCAGTTTGGAGTCGTTGCCAAGAATGTGGATCACCAGGATGCTGAAAAACAGTTGAAAACGGTCGAGGCAATCATAAACTCTATGACAGTCGCGGAGCGCAGAAACCCGAAAATCCTGAACGCCAGCAGGCGCAGACGGATTGCCGCGGGCTGCGGCAAGGATGTGCAGGACGTGAACCGCTTGATGAAGCAGTTTCGTGATATACAGACTCTGATGAAACAGTTTCAAAAAAGCGGAGGTCGTGGTAATATTAACCGCTTGTTTGGTTCGTCTCGGAACTGAGGAAAAGGATATGCCCCCTTCAGCATACTCTCAACCTTTGAGCCAGAACCGGGAATTATTAGAAACATAATTTAGGAGTATTAAATCAATGGTACGTATTCGTTTACGCCGTGTAGGTTCAACACACCAGCCTCATTACCGCGTAGTCATCGCAGATAAGGAAAGTCCGCGCGACGGACGTTTCCTCGAGATTGTTGGTCATTACAACCCCAAGACCAATCCGAGCACTATTCAATTCGACGAAGAGAGAATCTATCATTGGTTGAGCGTTGGCGCCCAACCCTCTGAATCGGTCCAGCAACTCTTCAAGATTGTCAAATTGGATGAGCGCTATCAGCGTCTGAAGGCCGGTGAGGCGAAAGAGACACTGCTCGCGGAAGCTGAGAACATTTACAAAAACCGCGTCAAAGACCCTTCCACCGCGCTGACTAAAGAGCGGAAATAGGCTGATTTCCGATGGAACGCGAAAACCTTGCGGGTTTGCTTGATTACCTTGCCAGGTCCCTGGTGGATAAACCGGACGCTGTCAGGGTGGAAACATACCGCGATGGTCAGATGGTTCATCTCGACCTTATTGTCGATTCAGACGATATCGGCCGGGTTATCGGAAAACACGGACGCGTCGCCAATGCATTGCGGCTGCTTTTGCGCGTAGTCGCGGCGAGAAGTGGCCAACAAGTGGCGATGGATGTTGTGGATTTCCAATAATCTCATCCCTCAGTCGGAATGAACAGTCTTCAAAATCCTAAAGCAGGCTCGGATTTACCTGACGAGCCTGCTTTTGCCTTAATCGGGCGGCTGCAGCGCGTTCACGGGGTGCGTGGGGAGATTGCCATGCGCGTGCTGACAGACTTTCCTCAGCGCCTTCGCCGCGGCAAAAAGGTCTTTCTGGGTCCTGAATATCTGGAATACGTCGTTGCGTCCGTGCGCCCGAAAGCGCCGCTGCTGCTGCTCAGTTTTGAAGGCGTCAGCACGCGCGAAGAGGCGCAGGCCCTTACCAACCTGGATGTGTTTACTGCCACGAAGGGGCTTCCAGCCCTGCCTGAAGGCAGTTATTATCACCATCAGCTCATTGGTCTGCGAGTCTTTGAACAGTCAGAGTTGTTGGGGGAAATCAGTGAGGTGCTTGAAACCGGCGCCAATGATGTTTTTGTCGTGCGCGGCCCGGACCGCTCCGAGCTGCTGCTGCCAAACATCCCTTCGGTTATCCTGAAAGTGGATCTGGAAAACGGCCGCATGGAAGTTCATGTGATGGAAGGATTGCGGGGGTAAGCTTGGGGGAACGGGATTACTGGCTGGCTTTCAGCACTGTCCGGGGCATTGGCGCTGTGCGTTTCAGACGGCTTCTCAACCATTTTGGGTCGCTCAGCCGGGCCTGGCATGCTTCGCGTGCGGAATTGCTGGCGGCTGGGTTAACCGAGAAGCTTTCAGATGCAATCATTCTGAAGCGCTCTGCGCTGGACCCTGAGGGAATTCTGCCCGCGATAACCAAAAAGTCAATCCAGGTGCTGACCTGGGAAGACGAAAGCTATCCGCGTTATCTGAAAGAAATTGAACAGCCTCCGCCGGTGCTTTACTACCGCGGGTCCATACTTCCACAGGATGACCTGGCTATTGCCATCGTGGGCACCCGCAATGTTACCGCTTACGGCAGACAGCTTACCAAAGATACTGCCACATATCTGGCGGCCAACGGCGTCACAATCGTGAGCGGACTGGCGCGCGGAGTGGACGCGATTGCCCATCAGACAGCGGTTGAACAGGGGGGGCGAACCCTGGCGGTTCTGGGCTCCGGTGTGGATGTCATCTATCCCCCGGAACACCGCGCGCTGGCAGAAAGCATAGCCGCGCACGGCGCGTTGATCAGCGATTATCCCCCCGGCACACAGCCGGACGGCGTAAACTTTCCGCCGCGCAACCGAATCATTTCCGGACTTTCCCGCGGGACAGTGGTAATCGAAGCTGGCGAAAAGAGCGGCGCCCTGATAACGGCCAAATTTAGCATTGACCAGGGCAGAGACGTCTTTGCCGCGCCGGGTTCTGTGCTCTCCCCCATGAGCAGAGGGACGAATAATTTGCTGGCAGCCGGCGCAGTACCGCTTACCAGCCCGACAGTCATCCTGAAACACCTGAATATTTCCCAAACGCGTCCCATCCCTGATGGAGAAAAACCTTCATTGGACGTTGAGGAAGCGCGAATCCTGCGCGCCCTGGGGCACGACACGCTGCATATTGACGACTTGTGCGGCAAACTTGGCACGAGCGTGGAAAAATTGACAGCGCAGCTGACCATGATGGAATTAAAAGGGTTGGTATTGCGCGCGCGGGGGATGGAATATTCAGCGAACCAAAGCTGGACGCTGGATTAATTATTTTTCGTTGTTCATCTATCGTCCAACGCCCCTGATTGACAAAAAATTGATTATGGTATTATAGGTGGGCAATTTTCAGGTCAGGTTTTTCAGGAGCTATTTTTGGAAGCTTATTGTCTCAAGTGTAAAGAAAAGCGGGAGATGCAGGAGCCCGTGGCCAGTTTTACTGCCAATGGCAGGCCGATAACCAAGGGGAAATGCCCTGTGTGTGGAAGCCTCATTTCCAAAATGGGTATGACAGCCGCGCATGAAGGTCTGGAAAAGCCAGTTCCCCAGGCCGCGGAAAAAGCCAAACCAGCCGGCAGGGCAAAAACACCCCCCGCGCGAAAAAGCGCCGCGAAGGGCCGCGCGAAAGGGGAAACTGTCTTCAGCCCCTCTGGTGCGGCGCGCGGCAAAAACCTCGTCATCGTGGAATCCCCTGCCAAAGCCAAAACTATCGGCAAATTTTTAGGGGATAAGTACCATGTGGTGGCATCCGTTGGGCATATTCGCGACCTGCTGAAATCCCAACTGAGTGTAGATGTTGAAAACAATTTCACGCCAAAGTACCGCGTCCCTAATGAAAAGAAAGAGGTTGTGCGCGAAATTGCCGCTTTGGCTTCCAAAAGCAGCAAAGTTTTCCTGGCAACCGACCCTGACCGGGAGGGTGAAGCGATTGCCTGGCACCTGATGGATACCGTTCAAATCCCCCCCGAAAGGACTGAGCGGGTGGTATTCCACGAAATCACCAAGACGGCCGTTGCCGAGGCCTTCGCGCATCCACGCGGCCTGGATATGGATTTGGTGAACGCCCAACAGGCCCGGCGGGTGCTGGACCGATTGGTTGGATATGGAGTCAGCCCAATACTTTGGGCAAAAGTGAGAGGCGGTCTTTCCGCCGGCCGCGTGCAGTCCGTCGCGTTGCGACTGGTCGTGGAACGGGAGCGTGAGATTCAGGCCTTCATACCAAAGGAATACTGGCTGATAGCCGCGGTTTTCTCACCTGAAAACAGTACAAAAAGCTACCATGCCAGGCTGGTAAAGATTGACGGACAGGATTACCTGCTGCCGGATGAAGCCGCCGCGCTGACGGCTGTAGAGGCGCTGCGCGAAGCTGCATACCGCCTGGAATCACTTAAGACAACTCAACGCGGCGTGAACCCTGCCGCGCCGTTCATTACCAGCACCCTGCAACAGGATGCTTCCCGCAAACTTGGTTTTCCCTCGCGAAAAACCATGCAAATAGCCCAGCAGCTGTATGAAGGCATTGACATTGGCAACGGCGGAGAAACCGGCCTGATTACCTACATGCGTACGGACTCCGTTCAGGTTGCCCCACAGGCTGTCCAGGAGGCGCGCGAGTATATCCTGAAGAAATACGGCGAGAGCTTATTACCGGCTAAGCCGCCCTTCTACAAAACAAGGGCGGCCTCCGCGCAGGAAGCGCACGAAGCCATCAGACCAACATCAGCGCTGCGCGAACCAGCCGCGATTAAGAATTATCTCAGCGCGGATCAATACAAACTTTATACCCTCATCTGGCAGCGTTTTGTGGCGTCTCAGATGAATCCCGCTGTGCAGGAAATCACCACAGCCGAAGTGGCGGGAGAAAGCGGCGGGCACGGATATTTATTCCGGGCGTCTCACACCAAAACCATTTTCAAGGGTTTTCGCATTCTTTACCAGGAAGCCCGCAATGAAGACCAGCAGGATGAAGAGGAGAATGGCGAACTTCCGACAGCCGAGATGTTTGAAGGCCAGCCGCAGAAGCTGGAAGACCTGGAATACAGTCAGCATTTCACCCAACCGCCGCCCCGTTACAGCGAGGCTTCTTTAATTCAAGTGCTGGAAGAGAACAAAATTGGGCGGCCTTCCACGTACTCCCCGATTATCTCCACCATTCTGGCGCGCGGTTATGTCACCACCGAAAACAAGCGGCTTATCCCGACCGAAACAGGGTTTATTGTCAACGATCTGGTTGTTGAATTCTTCCCCTCAGTAGTGGATATCGGCTTCACTTCTGAAATGGAGGAAAAACTGGATGAAATCGCTGAAGGCAAACTGGAGTGGGTGGAAGTCATGCGCGAGTTCTATCAACCTTTTGAGGTAAGCCTGAATCACGCGCGGGAAAACATGCCCGAAAAGAAAATTGAGCCTGAACGGCTGGGCAGGCCGTGCCCGCAGTGCGGGAATGAGCTTGTTTTGCGAAATGGGAAATTTGGGAAGTTTATCAGCTGCAGCACCTGGCCGGCCTGCCGCTATACAGAAAACCACCTCGAAAAAATCGGTCTGACCTGCCCGACCTGTGGGCAAGGCGATGTTGTCCGGAAGCGCACGCGCAAAGGGCGCGTTTTCTACGGGTGTTCGCGTTATCCGGATTGCGATTTTACCTCCTGGGACGAACCGTTGAAGCAGCGCTGTCCGCGCTGCGGTGGGGTATTGGTGGCAAAGAACAAACACCACGCGCGCTGCCTTTCCTGCGGGGAGATTTTTACACTGGAAGCGCTGGCTTCAGAGTCTTCCTAAACTGGTATAAATCCTGCACCTCTGTATGCAGCGCATTCTTATAACTGTGAGGTGCAGGATAATGAAAAATATCATAGATTTAATCAAAGAAAGGCTGAGCAGCCCCAGGAACCTGGCGATAGCTGCGGGTGTCGCGGGCATTCTGCTCGGCTTATTGATAGGTTGGGTTCTCTTACCAGTCCAGTGGACTGATACCAACGCGGAAACGATGCGCGCGGATTTGCGGGAGGATTACCTGCGCATGGTGATTACCAATTACAACCTGACTTTCGACCAGGCCAAAGCCCGCCAGCTCTATCAGGAATTGGGCAAAAACGCAGGCGCGACCCTGACAGATGTTCAATCCAATCCGCAGTTTCTGAACGCGGACCAGATTAACCGCTTCATTACCGCGGTTCAGGCGGAACCAGCGCCAGCGCTGGCTCCTGACGAAAATCCGGAAGGGGCTCCCAACCTAACTGAAACCGGAAAAACAAACAGTCCTCTCCAACTGGGACTCATCCTGCTGGGTTTGTTGGTGATTGGAGCGGCAGGTGTGTACATTTTCTATCTGCGCCCCAGGGTAAAACCTGCCGGAGCAGCGGCGCAGCCAGCGCGGCCGTTTGCTGTGCCGCAGGCAGTCCCCCGCGCGTCATCGGCCACAGCGCAGACTCAGGGTGTCTCCACCAACGGAAAGGCTTACGCGGCTGCTGCAGCGCCACAGAGCGCGGCGCCAGCATACGAAGCGCCAGTGTATACGCGTCCGAATGGGAAGATTACCCAAAGTCCGGAAAAACCAGTCGCCCAGTTCATGACGACCTACATGTTTGGGGATGACCTGTATGATGAATCCTTTACCTTTGACGCGCCAAACGGTGAATTTCTGGGCGAATGCGGTGTGAGCGTTTCGGATATCATCGGTGTAGGCGAACCCAAAAAGGTGTCCGCGTTTGAGGTGTGGCTGTTTGACAAAAACGACATCCAGACCGTGACCAAAGTCATGATGAGCGAGCACGTCTTCTACGACCCGGTGCTCAGGCAGCGCCTTGAGATCAAGGGCGAGCCAATTCTGGCAGAAGCTGGAAAGCTCTTTGACCTGCGCACCGCGAGCCTGCGAATGGAAGCCCGCATTGTGGAGCTTTCTTACGGGGATTTGCCGCTGCCGCCGCAGAGTTACTTCCAACGCGCGACCATTGAACTTGCAGTCTACAGGATTTAGGTATCAGCAACACAAAAAAGCTGAGGGCAGCCTCAGCTTTTTTTATGCCTGAATGCCTTCAAACCCGTGAGACGAAGAAACCACCCGCTGCGCGGGTGGTTGTCGTTTGATTCCGCGATGTGACTACTCAATCTTGATGATGGTAAATTCAATCGCACCGCCAGGAGTCTGGACTTTCACCTTATCTCCGGGGCGCTTATCGAGAAGCGCTGAACCAATGGGCGATTCGTAAGAAATCTTCCCGAGCAGCGTGTTTACCTCGCTGACACCCACCAGTTCAAAGACCTCTTCTGGTTCGCCCTCTTCTTTTACCGTGACCTTGTGCCCAATTTGGACTCTGTCGTTTTCGACATTTTCTTCGTCCACCACCTCAGCGTTGGCGAGGATGGTTTCAATTTCGAGGATTCTCCCTTCCAAAAAGCCCTGGTCTTCCTTGGCAGCGATGTAATCCGCATTTTCGGAAAGGTCTCCCATCTCAATCGCGTTCTTCAGGCGGCGGGAGATTTCCATTCTTCGGGGACCTTTGAGCTGGGCAAGCTCTTCTTCTAATTTTGCCTTACCGGATTTTGTAATGATTAGTTGGTTCTTCATGCTCTTGCTGTTCTGCTTCCTAAGGTAATACGTCCGCGTCAAACAGACGTTTGTATTCATCAATCGCGAAGCGGTCGGTCATCCCGGCGATGTAATCACAGATGGTTCTTTCCAAACCGCGTTCGGGCACGAGTTCCTGAATGCTGGCGGGCAATGTGGTGGGCGTCTTCTGATATATCCCGAACAGTTCTGTGATGATTTTTTCTGCCTTCGCGGACATGCGCACCACCCGGTAATGACGGTAAAGATTGTTAAAAAGAAAGTCTTTCAGTTCGCGGTTGCGGCGGTACATGTCCTCACTAAAACCGACCACATTATAAGGCAGTTTTTGTACATCAAGCGAAGATTTGACATTACTCTTGCGCAAATATCGGTCAATCGATTGGATTAAATCGGTGACCTCAAAGCTAATCAGCCTGCGTATGATTTGATGGCGGGAAAGTTCATCCAGCGTTTCAGTTTTTCTTCGGCCGATGCTCTCGTTGACAATTTCCCAAATAGCTATACCGTCCAACTGCGTGGGAGTAATCATCCCTGAGCGCAGGCCGTCGTCCAGATCGTGGGAGGTATACGCAAGTTCGTCAGCCACATTCGCAATCTGAGCTTCCAGATGACCGCGCAGTTCGGGCGAGTAATCCTTCGCGTCGGCAATATCGTAGTCTGTCTCGTGTTTTACCATGCCTTCCACGACTTCCCAGCTCAAATTCAGGCCGGGATAATCCGGATAGCGGTTTTCGAGCGTGGTCACGATGCGCACGGACTGCTGGTTGTGATTGAATCCGCCGTAGTCCCGCATCAGCCGCGCCAGTGCAGCTTCGCCGGAGTGCCCGAAAGGCGGGTGTCCGAGGTCGT
Organism: Chloroflexota bacterium; assembly: GCA_012517865.1. Lineage (GTDB taxonomy): Bacteria > Chloroflexota > Anaerolineae > Anaerolineales > Anaerolineaceae > Mesolinea. Next base: position 18,512 of record JAAYUC010000008.1, read on the forward strand.
GCGCCAGGCAGATTGTCTCTACCAGGTCTTCGTTCGCGCCCAACGAACGGGCCACCGAGCGCCCAATCTGGGCGACTTCCAGGGAGTGCGTCAGACGCGTGCGGTAGTAATCACCTTCGTGGTTGATGAATACCTGGGTTTTGTATTCCAGACGGCGGAAGGCGGTGGTGTGCAGCACGCGCTCGCGGTCGCGCTGAAATCTGGTGCGGAAATCCGCTTCCTCTTCCGGGTAAACGCGTCCCTTCGAGTCTTTGCTATGAACGGCGTAAGGAGCCAGGGTTTGATTTTCGTATTCTTCCAGCTGCTGGCGGGTGTAAATCATTGCTACAAATCCATTTCTGCGAATAAGCGCTAAATTATTTCCCTATTATAGTGTTCATTGGAGAAATATCGCCGGAGCGTCTGTACACGCTGCGTGTCAGGCAATTGTGGTTCCAACAGACTCCCCCGCCATAATCCTGGCCAGGTTCTTGGGGTTTCTGCCGGAAAAAATCACAGAGCTCAGACCGGGAAGTTCCATGCATAGGCTTTGCATCAATCGCACTTTGCTCAGCATTCCCCCGGTGACGTCCAGGCTGGCTGAGCCCTGCAAGTACGCACCTGGCTCTTCGTCTCTGCTGATAAAGTTGAGAGGCTGTTTGTTTTGTGGGTAATCGGCGTAGACAGCCTCTTCTTCACCGGCCAAGAGGATTCTGGAAGGGCGAAGCGCGAGCGCGAGATGAAAGAAAAGGTCTTCCGTGGAAAGGATGGTTCCGCCGATGCTGAGGTCGGTCACCACATCCCCATAGACCAGCGGAATTAACCCGTTCAAGAGCGCGCTGGTGATGGGCGCGAGTTCCCAGGTTTGGATGGCGTGATTCTTAGTCAGCACCGACGCGGAAGGCGGAAACGACAGCACCGGTAAACCTGATTGATGACAGGCTTCAACGACAATTTGATTCAAGCGGCGGGCGCTCAGCCATACCGCCTGATAACCCTGCCAGTCTTTGACGCTAAAGACGCCCTTCCGCGTGCCTGCCTGTCTGGCCACGTGGTGCCCAAAAGAGCCCGAGCCGTGGCCTAATAAGACTTTCAGCCCGGGATTTTCCTCCCTAATCAGAGCGATTTCCCGCAGCAGGTTTGTTAAGGTCGCGACGTCGGGCGTTTCCGCGCGGTCTTTATCTGTGATGAGCGAACCGCCAAGCTTGATGAAAACTAAATTGGGGTCAAGGAGCAAATCAGGCATTGCTGGGCTCCGCTTTCAGCACGGTATGGTAGACACGCGGCGCGCCGGCCTCCAACAAAGCCGCGCGCACCTGTTCCAGCTGTTCGGGCTGTATCAGGGCGAGCATATGCCCACCTTTACCGCCGCCAGTCAGCTTGGCTCCGGCCGCGCCGGCATCGCGCGCCGCGTGAAGCAAAGTGTCGAGTTCCGGGCAGGATAACCCAAGCATCGTCAGCAGTTCCTGATTGGCATTGAGCGCTTCCGCCAGGGCGGGAAAATCTCCCTGCGTCAGGGCGCGCACCCCTTCGAGGGTCAGCTGGCCAATATCCTTGATGAGCGCGCCAACCTCGCCTGGGTTTCTGGCGTAGTCCTGCGCCAGCTGACGGACTGTTAGCGCGGTGGCTTTCTTCACACCGCTGTCCGCAACCAGAAAGTGCAGGTCAGCTGCGGGTTTGATTACTTCAAAGCCCTGCGATTTTTGAAAGAGAATGGGCTGCTCGTAGACCACGACCGTGTTATCGATGCCGGACGGCGTTCCGTGCATTAACTGCTCGGATTGGAATGCCAGGCTGTTCAAACGCTCGGGCGCGAGTGGATGACCAAGAAAGGCGGAAAAGGCGCGCATAACGGCAACGGCAAGCGCGGCGCTCGCGCCCAGGCCGGCAGATATGGGTATTTCCGTCGTAAGGTGCAATTTACAGGTTGGCAAACGGTCAATTCCAAGTTCGGTCAGAACCAGGAGCAGCGCGCTGCGGATAAGATTGTTTTCCGGGAGCTCGGAAAACTCCTGGTCGAGGTCCAGGTCGCGCGCGAAAATGTGAATTCTGCCGGATGGAGCGCCAATCCAGGCTTCCACCGCTGCGCGCGCTCGCAGACCTGAAAAAGGGACTGCCAGAGCGGGCTCGCCGTACACCACAGCATGTTCGCCCAAAAGAATCAGTTTCGCGCACGCGGTAGCTGAGACAGCTGGCATCGTGACTCCTTAGAAAAACAGGTAAAGCACAACCACCACGGAAAGAGCCCAAAGGAAGACGGTGACTTTGAGCGGCAAATCGTTTAAGAGTACTTCTTCCGGCGATGAACCCAGGCTGCTGTTCTCCAGGATGACCATGTAGCGGAAAATGCCATATAAAACGAAGGTAATGGTGAACATCATCATCGTGTTCGTTCCGTCCGGATGGGAGGAAAATGTGTACAGGCAGTATGTGATTAAAATTCCGCTCAGGACGACCACCAGCAGGTTATTTAGCAGCGGCACAGTGTAGCCATAAAGTACCTCGCGGTGCTCGCCAGCCTGGTTTTCCAGCAGTTTGATTTCCGACAGACGCTTTCCGAAACCGAGATAAAGCGCCAATAAAGTGGTGAGCACAAACAGCCAGGGAGAAAAATAGTTCACTTTAATCACCATGACGCCGGCAGCCACCCGCAGTACAAAGCCCAGCGCGATAACCATCACATCAATCAGGATGATTTTTTTCAGCCACTTGGAATACGAAAGCATCAGCGCGGTATAGACGAGGCAAATGATGCCAAATTCAATCGAGAGCGCGAACGCGGCGGGAAAGGTGAACAGCGAAAGCGCAGCGGCAAAAATACCGGCTTTGCGCGGACTTAGTTTCCCGCTGGCGATTGGCCGGTTTTTTTTCTGCGGATGCATTCTATCGGACTCAACATCCAAAATATCGTTTATAGTATAGGTGAGGCCGGAAACCAGACAAAAGAGAATCACGGCCGCGGCAACGCGCAGCAAAGGTTCAGGCTGCAGCAGCTGCCTGTCGAAGACTAAGCCGGCAAAAATGACCAGGTTCTTAATCCACTGTCTTGGCCGCAAAGTTTCGAGATAAGCTCTCACGCGGATTATCTTATCACAAACCAATTTGAGAGACCCATCAGAGTACTACTTGCAGGAGTGGATAAAATAATGGCATGAAGAAAATCCGCCTTGATCAACACCTGGTAAACCTGGGGCTCGCGGATAGCCGCGGCAGGGCGCAGCGGGCGATTGAAGAAGGTCTCATCAAGGTCAACGGTTCCATCGCGAGCAAACCTTCCCAACTCGTTCCGGTTGACTGCGCTGTCGTAATTCTGGCGCAGCCCGAATTTGTCTCCCGCGCGGGGGCCAAACTGAAAGCCGCACTGGACAATTTTAAAATCAGTCCTTTGGCCAGGGTATGCGCGGATGTGGGCGCGTCCACCGGCGGCTTTACAGACTGCCTGCTGCAGCGCGGCGCGCGCAAGGTTTTCGCGATTGATGTGGGGCAGGACGAACTGCATGCCAGTTTGCGCAATCACCCGCTGGTGATTGTGATGGACCGCACCAACGCCCGTGAACTGCAAAAACTACCCGAAATTCCCGAACTCGTCACCATCGATGTTTCCTTTATTTCACTGGACTTCATTTTGCCCGCGGTCCGGCAGTGGTTCGGGGATAAGCCGGGCGAAGTGGTCGCGCTGGTAAAGCCTCAGTTTGAGGCCGGCAGAGAAGAGGTCAAAAAACACAAGGGGGTCATCCGCGATCGGGCGGTTCACGCGCAGGTGCTGCGTCAGGTAATCGCGCATGCCCGGCAGATTGGCTTTACTCCCGCGGGATTGATACCTTCGCCTATCACCGGTTCCGACGGCAATACCGAATTCTTGCTGTGGCTACGGGTCGGTTGTGACGGGAAAGGCTTCGATGACGACGAGGCTGTCGCCCGTGTCATACCTCCTGAAGCCGACTGAAGAAATCGGGTATACTCAATGCGCTTATGGAAAAAATCCGGAATTTTTGCATTATCGCGCATGTAGACCACGGCAAATCCACATTAGCGGACCGCATGCTGCAGCTTACCGGCACCATTTCGGACCGGGAAATGACCGACCAGGTGCTGGATTCTATGGACCTGGAGCGGGAAAAAGGCGTTACCATCAAAGCCTCCGCGGTTCGCATGATTTATCACGCGCGCGACAATCAGGACTACGAATTTAACCTGATTGATACCCCTGGCCACGTTGACTTTAACTACGAGGTCAGCCGCGCGCTGTACGCTTGCGAGGGGGCTATCCTGGTGGTGGATGCCACCCAGGGCGTTGAAGCCCAAACGCTGGCCAACCTCTACCTGGCTCTGGACGCCAATCTTGTCATCATTCCGGTCATCAATAAAATTGACCTGCCCAGCGCGCAGGTAGATGCGGTTAAGAAAGACCTGAATATCCTTTTGGGCGTTTCGGAAGATGAAATCATCCCCATCAGCGCGAAAACCGGACTGAATGTGGACCAGGTTCTGGAAGCGGTAGCCCAAAAAATTCCGCCGCCTACCAGAAATGTGGAAGCCCCGCTGCGGGCGCTAATCTTCGACTCTCATTACGATTCGTACAAAGGCGTCATCGCTTATGTGCGTGTATTTGACGGCCATCTCACGAGCGGCGACAAAGTCATGATGATGGCAAACGGCATCCGCGTTCAACCGGTGGAAATTGGCATTTTTTCGCCTAACCTGTGCCCGATTGACAGGCTTGAGGCTGGCGATGTTGGGTATATCGCCACCGGACTGAAGACAGTTTCGGAATGCCGGGTCGGCGATACGATTACCAATGCTTCTGCTCCGGCGGCAGCCGCGCTGCCTGGCTACCGTCAGGCCAAACCGATGGTTTTTGCTGGCGTGTACCCAACTGAAGGAGAAGATTACCCCAGTCTTCGGGACGCGCTCGAGAAACTCCAGCTTAATGACGCGTCGCTGGTTTACGAACCCGAGACCAGTGAAGCCCTCAACTTTGGCTTTCGCTGCGGCTTTTTGGGGCTTTTCCATATGGAAATCATCCAGGAACGTCTGGAAAGAGAATACAACCTGGATGTCGTGTTTACCGCGCCTTCTGTGGAATATGAAGTGCTGCTGACCAATGGGAACGTGATGATTATTGACTCTCCGGCAGACCTTCCGGACGAAAGCATGGTTTCTGAAATACGCGAACCGTGGATGGAGCTGAACATTTTCTCGCCCACGGAATATTACGGCGTGGTGATGGACCTTGTCCGGCGCAAGCGCGGTATTTACGTCTCCGAGGAATATCCATCCAGCAACCGCGTTCAGCTTAATTTTGAAATCCCGCTTTCAGAAATCATTGTGGATTTCTTCGACCTGCTAAAATCCGGCACGCGCGGTTACGCTTCCATGGATTACCAATTCCTGGAGTACCGGGCGGGAAACCTGGTCAAGTTAGAGTTCCTCTTAAACGAGGAGCGGGTGGACGCGCTCACTGCCATCGTGCATAAAGATGACGCGTATCACAAGGGGCAGGCTATGGTCAGCAAGCTGAAAGAAATCATTCCGCAGCAGCTTTTTGTGATACCCATTCAGGCTTACTCACAGGGGCGGGTAATTTCCCGCGCGAATATTAAAGCTTTGCGCAAAGACGTTCTGGCTAAATGCTACGGCGGGGATATCACACGCAAGAAAAAACTGTTGGAAAAACAGAAAAAAGGCAAGAAGCGCATGAAGATGGTTGGGAGCGTGGAAATCCCCCAGGAAGCATTCATGGCTATCCTCAAATTGGAGAACTAATGCGCCAACAGACCGAAGGTTTCCGACCGGCGAATCTCTTGCGCTGGCTGCTGCCGCTGCTTGTTACCGCCGCGGCGGTGTATTTTGTCGGGCGTCAAATTGATTTTGCCCAGGTTGACAGCGCTTTTTCGCGGGTTTCTTTGCAAAACTTGCTGCTTGTTTTGGCGCTTTTCATCTTGTGTCTGCTGCTGCGGGTTGTCTGCTGGTTTTTTTTGCTGGAAGGCAAGTTTTCTTTTAGCGAGACGTTCTTCGGGATGAACGCCGGATACCTGCTTAATAACGTCCTGCCGCTGAAGCTTGGTGAATTTGGACGCGCCGCCTTGCTGGCGGGCAGAGGCAAGACAGGTTTTCTGCCGGTTTTCGCGAGCATCGTCACCGAAAGGGTACTCGATTTTTTCCTGGCGGCGTTCTTCTTTTTGGTCAGCCTGCCCCTGGTGGTCACAAATACATCGGTAAAATCACTCGCGGTGGTGATTTTGATTCTGACAGTGGTGGGAATGCTGGCTGCCGCGTTTGCTGCCAGGCATAAGGAACGCATTTCAGGATTTCTCAGGGCACGCTGGGCAGGAAAACCGCGTTTACTGGCGCTGCTGCCGCGCGGGCTCAGCTTTCTGGAAGGTTTTCAGATACTCCTTCGACCGGGAAGATTTTTCGCGGCGCTGCTTTTGTTGGCTGCCAGCTGGGCTTCCGCTATGCTGGAGGTCTGGGTTCTGGCGAAGGCGTTAATCCCGCAAAGCCAGTGGTGGTGGGGAATCTTTGTGACATCGGGCAGCGCTTTCGCGAACGCGCTGCCGACCGCGCCGGCAAGCATGGGCGTTTATGAGGCCGCCAATGTGGCAGCATTCAGCGTACTGGGCGTTGACCAATCCACAGCGCTGGTCATCGCGTTAATCCTGCACGCGGTTCAATTCCTGATAACCAGCCTTTTGGGGATGCTGGGAATCTACCTGCTGGGAGACAGCCTGGGTAAGCTCAGCAAAAAGGCGATGCTTTGGAAGCAACAGCAAAAGGACACTGAATGAGACTGCTGATTGCTGCCACTTATTTTTCGCCTTACTCGTCCGGATTGTCGGTTTACGCTTACCGGCTGGCAAAAGGTTTGGCCGGGTTGGGGCATGAAGTCGTCGTTCTGACCTCCCAATACAAAGCAGAACTATCGCTGGAAGAAACGCGGGACGGTTTCCGGATTGTGAGGGTGCCGGTACGCTTGCGCCTGTCCAAAGGCGTGCTGATGCCGACCCTTCCCAAAAGCGCGCGTGTGTGGACGCGTTGGGCTGACGCTGTAAATTTGCATCTTCCGCAGTTCGAAGCGCTGCTCCTGGCACACGAAGCAAAAAGGCAGCGAAAACCGCTGTTGGTTACTTACCACTGCGACCTTAATGTTCAGGGCGGTCTGATTGACCGACTGGCGGGCTGGGTGACGCAAAGTCTGGGCGCGAGGGTGCTCGCCGCGGCGGATGCTATTGTGCAAAACTCCCTGGATTACGCGGAAAATTCCCGCCAACTCAGGCGGCATCTGCAAAAGACGCGGGAAGTACTTACCCCTGTGATATTAACCAAGGCGGATGCGGCCAGCGTGCGCGAATTCAAAAATCGATTCGGCATCGCCGACGAAGACCGCGTTTTGGGGCTGGCCGGCCGGGTCGCTGCCGAAAAGGGATACGAATACCTTATCGAGGCAATGCCGCGAGTGCTCGAGCGCTTCCCGACCGCGCGCGTCATCCATGCCGGGTCATGGAAGGGCGTGGTAGGGGAAGAGGAATACCAGAAGCGTATTGAGGAAATGTCCCGGAATTTGGGGGACCGCTGGCGTTCTCTTGGTTTTCTGAGCGATGAAGACTTTAGAGCGTTCTTCGGAGCCTGCGATGTGCTAGTCTTTTCCAGCCTGAACAGCACCGAGTCTTTTGGCATTGTTCAAATCGAAGCCATGCTGCAGGGCGCGCCAGTAGTCGCCACAGATATGCCGGGTGTCCGTCAGCCTGTGCTGAGGACCGGTTTTGGACGCCTGGTGCCCCCGCGCGATGCGGAAAAACTTGCCGAAGCGATTTGCTCCGTTCTGGAGGAAGGCAGGAACGCGCGTCCAATTCCCGAAGCCTATCTGGCTCGGTTTGGCTGCCGGGAGACCGCGCTTTCGTATCAGACTATTCTGGAGACCCTTACCCATGTTTAAGGAGCTCTCCGCTAACCAGCTGGACGATATTTGCTGGAAGCACCTTTCCACGCTGCCGTACTTTCGGGGGATGCTTCGGGCTGTAGAGCACAGCCTTTACGCGCGTTTTGAGCTGCCGGTACCCATTCTGGATATTGGCGCGGGGGATGGAAATTTCGCGGAAGCGCTGGGCACGGGGGCAGCGAGCCTGGGCATTGACCCATGGTTTGCCCCAATTAAGGAAGCCGCGCGGCGGGGCGTTTACCAACTCCTCGTGCAGGCGCAAGGCGCGGCGCTGCCTGTTCCCGAGGAAAGCTTTCCGTGCGCTATTAGCAACTCGGTGCTCGAGCATATTCCGGATGTCCAGCCCGTGTTGGAGGAAATATCCCGCGCGCTGAAGCCAGACGGCGTTTTTCTGTTCGCGGTGCCAAATCAGCGCTTCAAGGACGAACTATGGGGCTGCCAGGTCTTGCGCAGGCTGGGTTTAAAGAAAGCGGCAGAGAAGTATTCCATTCTGTTCAACCGCGTTGCCCGGCATCACAACCTGAACGCTCCGGAAGTGTGGAGAGAGCGTCTGATGCGCGCCGGATTCCGGAATGTGGAGCACTGGAATTACTTTCCGCCGGCGGCAATGCGCGTATTGGAGCGCGGCCACGCAGCCGGCCTTCCCAATTTGCTCTGGAAGAAGCTTTTTGGAAAATGGGTGCTCTTTCCCAGGCGGAACAATCCATTTTTGCGGTACAAGCGCCTGCGAAAGCTGTTGGATGATCCCTTCTGTGAGGACGGCACCTGTACCTTTTTTATCGCGAGGAAAAACTGATGCGCCTTTTGCGAAAATGGGGCTACTATGCCTGGTCGCTGCTTGAAATGGGCTTTGGGTTTCGCGATTGGGGAAAACTCACGCGGTTATTCCTGAGTAAAACTCAGCAAAAGCCTGTTCTTTTACGTTTGCGCAAAGCTCCCACCCAAATGTTGGTGCGGAGCCGCATGGATGCCTGGTCGGTGAAAGAAGCCTTTCTGGACCGTTTTTATGAACGGTACGGCTCCAAAATTCAAGCGGATTGGCATATTGTGGATATTGGCGCGGCCATTGGAGAATTCACCATTTTTGCGGCGCGAAAAGCCCCCATGGGGCAGGTTGTGGCTTTTGAACCGAATGGAGATTCCTTTTTGCTGCTCAGTGAAAACCTGAAACTGAACGCGGTCAACAACGCGCGGGCAGTGAATGCCGGCGTCTGGAGCAAAGCTGGCGCGATGTCTTTGGACCTGGCCAATGCTGAGCCTCTGCAAGCGCAGACACAATTTACCGAAGAGGTCGACCGACCGGGATTTGGAATACCAGTCATCACGCTTGGGCAGGTCATCGCGGATTATTTGCCCGCGGGTTTAGACCTTCTAAAACTGGACTGTGAAGGGGCTGAATATCCAATTCTATTCTCAGCCGACCAGTCTGTTCTGAACCTGGTGAAGCGGATTATCATGGAGTATCACGATCTCGACGCGCGCCAAAACCATCAGACCCTGGCGGATTATCTACGCGAGGCTGGGTATCAGGTGCGTCTTGTCCCGAACCCGGTGCACGCCGAAATCGGATACCTGTACGCGTGCCGCCCTGAAAAGGTTGTCTGACGTGCCTCTTCCGGACTAAAATACTGAACAATCACGAACCGCTGCTGTTTGTAATGAAACAATTGACTGCCGAAAATGGAAAACCTACCGGGCCCTGACGAAAAGGAAATCACTATTCTTGAATACCTGAAATCCCTGCTGAATCGCGGTACTCAGCAGGCGGCAGGTGATTCTTCGGTAACGGCTTCGCTGACGGAAACAAGCACGCAATTCCCTCCCGCGGAAGACGGCAGCACAGCAGGCAAACGCTTTCCCTGGTTCACCGCTGCCGCGGCCGCGCTCGCGCTGACCGCCCAATTATTTGTTAACAGCCGTGTGGCGCTCTTCGGCCTGGCGTTTTATCTCGCGGCGGGCGTGTGCCTTTTTCTCGGTCAGCGCGATTTGGAATGGACGCTTCCCCTGCGCGCCGGCGCGAACGAAGCCTGGCAGTTTTTCACTGGAAGAACCTGGCTGCTTATTCCTGGCGTGTTATTTGCTGTCAGCGCCTTTTTGTTTTTCAGCTCTCAGCGGTTTACACTTGTGACCGCTGTTCTTTGGACAGCAGGAATCATTGCCACGCTGGCCGGGCTTTGGAACACATACGAAAAACGGAGTTCCGCGCGCCAGTCAATGACGGAACGGGTCCAAAATTGGCTTGTCGCGGACAGAGCCTGGTTTTTGGCGGTTTTGTTTGTCGTGCTGGCGGTGCTTTGGTTCTCTTTTACGCACCTCAAGGACGTTCCTCCGGAATTGGTTAGCGGTCAGGTGGACCATATTTATACCGTCCGGGATATTCTGATGGGGAACGCAGCGCTGACCCATTCGCGAAATTTGGTCAGCGAACCACTGCAGTATCTGTGGAGCGCGCTAATTTCATATCTGACGGGCAATCCGCCAGCGTTCGCGTGGCTGAAGTTAGGATACGCGCTGGCAAATTTAACTGCGCTGTATTTTGTCTACCGGCTTGCCGCGGAACTGTTTGACCGTTGGGTGGGTCTGGCCGCAGCGTTTTTGCTGGGAATTTCCTTCTGGCAGATTATTCAAACGCGCGCGCTGCTGGGCTCCGGATTGGTACTGCCGCTTGGCGCGGCTTCTCTCAGCTATTTGTTCAGCGGTCTGCAAAAACACCGTTCGAACGATTTGCTGCTTTCATCGCTTTTTGCGGGGCTCGGGCTGCTGACGAACAAGCTGTTTCTGATTTTCCCCCTCGCAGGGCTGGTCATCTCCTTGGTGTGGCTGCTGAGCGGTAAAGAAACCGGCAAAAATCGGGCTTTCTGGGCTCACATCCTGCAGGCTGTGCTGGTTGGGGCTGTTGTGATTGTGCCGCTCCTGCGCGCCGTCGCTGTCGATCCCAGAGCTTACCTGGCGCCGATTCTTTCGCGGGTGTCGGGGTATGAGAATGCTCTGAGCGGCTCGCCGCTGCTCATTTTTCTATCAAACCTGTGGAGCGCGCTGGGGATAGCCAACTGGTCTAACCGCAGCAGCTGGGTGGACGGGCTGACCTTGAGACCCGCGCTGGATGCGGTCTCCGCGGCGTTCTTTGTGTTGGGAATATGTTCGGCAGTTATTGCGCGGCGAAAATTAAAAGACTGGCGCCTGGCAGCTCTGCTGGTTCTTTACCCACTATTGCTTTTGCCGAGCGCGATGTCACTGGCTTTTCCGCTCGAAAATCCTTCGCTCAGCCGCGCGCTTGGGGCGCTGATTCCAATCATCGTCCTGGCCGCGGTGGGGTTCAGAGCCGTAGGCGCAGCGCTCTTTCGGGCAACCTCGCAGACGCAAAAACCCGGCTTCAAAGTGCTCCTTTCCGGCGCTGTGCTTTTGTTCGCCATGAGCCTGAATTACCAGGCAGCTTTTGTCGATTATCCTGCAGCCTACCGGCAGAATGCCTGGAACGCCTCGGAGATGGCGAAAGTAATCAAGCAAACCGAACAAAATACAGGTTTTCTGCAAAATGCCTGGGTGGTCGGTTATCCTTACTGGGTGGACGCGCGGGCTGTGGCGCTGGAAGCCGACCGGGCTGACCAGGTTCTGGCGCTGATGCCGGACCAGTTGGAGCAAACAGCAAATGTTCCCGGCTCCAAGTTGTTCCTGGTCCATCCTCTGGATGCCAGCTCGGTCGAAAAGCTCCAGCAGTTGTATCCAATGGGAACTTTCGCGATGTTCGCGTCGTCCATCCCGGAAAAAGATTTTCTTGTATTTCAGGTAGAGCCGTAACGTTATGCTGCATACCAACAAAGTGGAACCCCAAACACCAAGAAAACAGCGCCGCCTTGATTGGAAGGCATTAATCACGGTTTTTCTGCTCCTTTCCATCCTCTGTGCTGGCGCGTATTTTCGCACGATTGGCGTAGACTGGGACGAGGGGCGCCATTTGCACCCCGATGAGCGCTTTCTTTCCATGGTGCTGAACAGCATGACGCCTGTGAAGAGCCTGGGGGAGTTTTTCAATACCGACACTTCAACGCTTAATCCCGGCAATGTGGGGTATGACTTTTTTGTGTACGGCACGCTGCCGCTTTTCATCATTCGCTATGTTGGGGAATGGGTAGGGCAGATCGGGTATGACCCGATAACAATCGTCGGAAGGCAGCTTTCCGCGCTGGCTGATATTTTCACCATCCTGCTGGTATTTCTGATTGCGGCGCGGCTGTTTAATCGGAAAGCTGGTTTGCTGGCAGCCGCTCTGTATGCTTTTGCTGTGCTGCCGATTCAGCAGGCTCATTTTATGACGGTCGATACCTTCACCAACACCTTCGGCATGCTGACCGTCTACCTGGGGGTTGTGATACTGACCAGACCGACTCCGGCCAACCCGGGTGAACAGCCGCGACGAAAACTGCCGGCATTGCGGGATTGGTTCCCTTACGCGGTATTCGGTCTCGCGCTTGGAATGGCTGCCGCCTCCAAGATTAACGCGGTCTCGCTGGCGCTGCTGCTGCCGGCTGTGGAGATAGTCCGATTTTTCCAGTTAAAACCCGAGGAACGGGAGGCTTACGGAAGATACAGCATCCGGATGGTGCTGTTGGCAGCTTTTGTTTCCATACTAAGTTTCCGCGTATTTCAGCCTTATGCCTTTTCGGGCACCAGCTTTTTTACGCTCGGGATTAACCGCGAGTGGCTGGATGGGCTGAATAGTCTGCGGCAGCAAAGTACGGGCAATGTTGATTTCCCTCCGGCACTTCAGTGGGCGCGCAGGTCTGTAGGCTTTTCCCTGTACAATCTCATTTTCTGGGGGCTGGGCTTGCCGTCTGGCATCCTCTCGCTGGCCAGCCTGGTCGGCATGGGTTGGGTGGGTTTCCGAAAACGGAGCCTTAAGCTTCTTCCGGTCTGGGGTTGGACGGTTTTCTACATACTCTGGCAGCTGACGGCCTGGGTGAAAGCCATGCGTTATTTGCTTTTGGTCTACCCTCTGCTGGCGGTCATTGCAGCCTGGGGAATTATCAGTCTGTGGCAGACCAAAAAGGAACTGCGGATTAAGCGTGTCTCTCTACCCGCGCAGACGCTGCGAAAACTCAGCTTCGGGCTGGCGCTCGCGGCGGTTCTGGGGAGCGCGGTATGGGCGTATGCGTTTACCCGCATTTACACGCGGCCGCATACGCGCGTGGCCGCGACGGAATGGATTTATGAAAACATTCCTGGTCCCGTGAATTTGGTACAAACCACAGCGAACGGCGAATCGCTTCAACAGGCGCCCTACCGCAGCGGCGATGTCTTGGCCGGGAATCAGCCAAAGCCTTTTGTCTTCAGAAGCTGGTCGGACGGCGTGCTGGAAGCATTTTCGGTTCCGACGGCCCAGTATCTGAGCGCTCAAACGGTTTTTAACCGTTTCACCGTGACTGTGACGCGCGCGGGAGGCCTTGGGATGCCCCTTTCGCTGCCTGTGCTCTCAACCGGTGCTGTCTCCACAGGTTCATCTGTCACTGCGGGAACGCTGGAGTTTCGGTTTGAGCCGCCCCTGCCGGTGACTAAAGGCGCCGAATACATAATCAGCCTGGCCCAGACAGATGTCAATTCCCAGGTCTACCTGAACGGCGTGCCGAAGGTCAATATACGCACCGCGGAGGGCAAATCCTTCCCGCAGTCTCTTAACAAAATTATTGAGACCATCACTCCGGCGCATGCGTACAGCATGGACATCAGCGTTTTGTCCGCCGGCGAGATAAGCGCGGTGGAGCTGCCTTATCTGCTTGACCTCAGTCAGAACTACGCGGAAAAGACGATAAAAGTCACGCTTACCCCGACTGCGGAGGCAAACCCAGAGCCGGTAAGCGGCACGGTAACAGGCGCCTTTGTGGATTTGGGCAGTGGAAAGGGAACAGCCGCGCGCGTGAGGCTGGAAAAACCGCTCTTGCTCACCTCGCCGCAGGTCGTCAGTTTTTCGCTTGAAATGATTGACGGCAGAGGCGTGCTGGCAGTCTCCTCTGCTGCTCCCGTGCATGAATCCTCCTGGGATGACGCGCTGCCGGTTTCCAAGGCGGGCTATGTGCCCTACAGCGACAACGGCGGAATTTACCGCGGGGACTTAAATCTGGAACTGTACTGGCCGGACAACGCGGATAAAACCGAACGTTTTATCGATTTGCTCCAGCAAGGGGATTATCTGTTCATCAGTTCCAACCGCCAGTGGGGCACCACCACCCGGGTACCGGAACGCTACCCTCTCACCAGCTTCTACTATCGAAACCTGATGGGCTGCCCCGCTGACTTAGACCTGGTGACTTGCTATAACAACGCTGAGCCTGGTATGTACGCGGGAACCCTGGGTTTCGACCTGGTAAAAACCGTCACTTCGTATCCGAACCTGGGAGGCCTTTCGTTTAATGACCAGTTCGCGGAAGAGGCTTTCTCAGTTTACGACCATCCCAAGGTCCTGATTTTTAAGAAAAACGCCGACTTTGACCCTCAAAAAATCAGGAGCCTGTTTGAAAGCGTTGACTTAAGCAATGTCGTCTATTTAACTCCCAGGCAGGCGGACCGGTACGACACCAGCATTGCCAAAGCGAATAACCTGATGCTCTCGCAGGATGCTCTGCAGCAGCAGCGCCAAGGCGGAACCTGGAGCCAACTTTTCGACCGGAGTGCCGTGGTGAACACCAGTCAGATTGCGGCGGTTATCGTCTTTTACCTTTTCAGCTTCGGGTTAGGCCTTTTTGTGTATCCAATTGTCCGTTTGGCGCTGCCTGGCCTGGCAGATAAGGGCTATGCCTTTGCCAGGCTGGCGGGCTTTTTGTTCATCGCTTACTTTGCTTTTATCCTGGGGTCGAACGGTTTCCGGGTTACCAAAGGGCTGCTTCTGGGGATTTGCGCGGCCGTCGCGCTGGCAGGTTTGCTTGCCGCTGTTCTGGACTGGCAGAGGCTGAAAAAAGAGCTGCGGGAAAACTGGAAAAATTACCTGGTCATTGAACTGCTGGCGTTAATCGCGTTCCTCTTCTTCCTGTGGGTGCGCTATAACAACCCGGACCTGTGGCATCCGTACAAGGGCGGCGAAAAGCCAATGGACTTTTCGTATTTCAACGCGGTAATTAAGAGCACCAGCTTTCCGGCGTATGACCCCTGGTACGCGGGGGGATATATTAATTACTACTATTACGGCTTTGTCATCCTGGGGATGCCGGTAAAGCTTCTGGGCATTATTCCCTCCATAGCCTATAACATCATCCTGCCGCTGTGGTATTCTCTGCTTGTTATCGGGGCATACAGCATTGGCTGGAATATTACCCGCGCGCTGCTCATTCACCGCGACGGCGAAACCTCGCCGGGAGCGCGAAAACTGTTTGGCAAACCCTTCGCGGCGGGTATTTTCACGGCGCTGCTGCTGGCGTTCGTCGGCAATCTGGGTACGGTCAGGCTGATTGAGCAAACGCTGCGCACCATGGGCGCGGGAGGCGCCGCGATTGAGGGCGCGTCATTCCTGAATAAACTCGTCTGGTTTTTTAAGGGTTTTGGGCTGCTGCTTAAGGGCATGCCCATGCCGCTTTACCCAGGCGACTGGTATTGGTTCCCAAGCCGCGTGATTCCCGGCGACCCCATTACCGAATTCCCTTATTTCACCTTTCTCTATGCCGACCTGCACGCCCACCTGATCGCGATGCCTGTCGCGGTGTTCGCGGTGGCCTGGGGGCTTTCCGCGCTGCTTTCCAGGTTCCATTTTGGAGAAGGCAGGGCGCGAAAGTGGCTTGGAATCGCGCTCAGTTTCTTTATCGGGGCATTGGTGATTGGCGCGTTAAAACCCACGAACACCTGGGATTACTACACCTTTCTGCTGCTTAACCTCTGCGTGCTTGGGTATATTGGCTTGAAATACCAGCCAATATTTGGGTCGGATATCAAAGCCTGGTGGAGAAGACTGCTGCCCGCGCTTGGAATGATCGCCGCGTTAACCGGGCTCAGCATGCTGCTCTACTCGCCATTTAATCGCCTGTTCCATCCGGGCTACAACCAAATCGGGCTGTGGACTGGCGACCGCACACCGCTCAGCTCTTATTTCACCCATTGGGGGCTGCTGCTGTTCATTATCGTATTCTGGTATGCCTGGGAAACCTACCAGTGGCTTGCCGTCACCCCGCTCTCCGCGCTGAAGCGACTGGAGCCGCACAAAAACCTGCTAAAAATCTCCGGTTTAGTCCTCGGGGGACTTCTGGCCTTGCTTTTACTTCTCAAGGTAAGCGCCGCGCTGATTGTCGTTCCGATGTGTGCCTGGTCGCTCATCCTGCTGCTGAGAGCCGGCCAAAGCGACGTCAGGAAGCTGGTATTCTTTATGGTTGCCACTGCGCTGCTGGAAACGCTGGTGGTGGAGATGGTGTACCTGGTAGGTGATATCGGACGAATGAATGTTGTATTTAAGCTTTATATGCAAGCCTGGCTGCTGCTCACGTTGGCTACGGGCAGCGCGTTGGTGCTGCTCTGGACGAGCCAGCACAAATGGACGCTGCGCACGCAGCTGCTTTTCCAACTTCCGCTGATACTGCTCTTCACCGGGGCGCTGCTGTTCCCGCTTTTTGGGACAATGGACAAGATGAAAGACCGTATGAACCGAGAGGCGCCAAAAACACTGGATGGAATGCTGTACATGAAGAGCTCCAGCTATTACGATATGGGTGTTGATATGCCCTTGGAAGATGATTACAATACCATTCGGTGGATGCAGGATAACATCAGCGGGTCGCCTGTCATTGTGGAAGCGCAGGCATACGAATACCGCTGGGGCAATCGCTACACAATTTATACCGGGCTGCCAGGGGTAGTCGGATGGAATTACCACCAGCGCCAACAGCGAGCCATCCTGCAAAATAACGCGGTTCAGAATCGCGTGGATGAAGTCAACAAGTTTTATCTGACCGACGACCTGAATTTCGTAAAGCAATTCATTAATAAGTACCAGGTCAGCTACATTATTGTCGGGAGACTGGAAAAGGCTTTTTATCCCGGCGCCGGACTTGAAAAATTTGAAAAACTTTCGGGAGTCCTTTGGGATCAGGTCTTTCAGTATGACAGCACAATCGTTTACAAGGTGAGGTGAGCTTGACCGAATTCCTGAGGTGGTACGCGCTGGCTGTCGTGATTGCGTGGCTGAATTTGCCTCTAACCTTCCGGATGTTTAAAGCGCTGCCGGGGCGGGGATTCGCGCTCAGCCGCCCGATTGGGCTGCTTTTGTGGGGGTATATTTTTTGGCTGCTGACATCGCTGAAACTGCTGAATAACGATTTGGCCGGCCAGCTTACCGCGCTGATATTCCTGGCCGCCCTGAACATTCTTCTTTCTGGCCGCGGCACTTTAAAAGCGTTGGCCGCGTGGGTGAGGGAAAAACGGAAATTCATCCTTTCCGTCGAGCTTTTGTTCCTGGCTGGGTTCGCGCTGTGGGCTTTCGTGCGGGCAGCCAACCCCGCCATCATCGGCACCGAAAAACCCATGGAGATGGCCTTCATCAACGCGATACTGCGGTCCCCGGGCTTTCCGCCCAATGACCCCTGGCTTTCTGGTTACGCCATTTCTTATTATTACTTTGGCTATGTACTGGCGGCTATGCTCATCAGAGTAACCGGCACATTGGCTGGCGTTGGCTACAATCTGGTGGCTGCTATGTGGTTCGCGCTCACTGCCTGCGCGGCTTACGGGCTGCTGTTCGACTTGCTCTCTCTGCACGCAAAAGACGCCGAGAAGGACACCTCCTGGATTTTAGCCGCCAGCCTGCTTGCCCCCGCGCTGCTTTTAATCGTGTCCAATTGGCATGGTTTCTTGGATGTGCTGCACGCGCGCGGTTTGTTTTTCAGCTCGAGCGCAGACGGCAATTTAGGTTCCGGCTTTTGGGATTGGTTGAAGTTAAAGGAAATCAGCGGAGTGAAACCGGATTATTCCTGGTTCCCGCTGCGCTGGGGTGGGGTGCAGTGGTGGGGAGCCAGCCGAGTACTGCAGGATTTTCAATTAAATGGAAACGCGCTGGAAGTCATAGATGAATTCCCGTATTTTTCATATTTATTGTCCGACATCCATCCCCATGTGCTGGGAATGCCTTTTGTGCTGGCAGCAGTCAGTCAGGCGCTGAACGCGTTTTTTGGGGGCTGGGAAGGGCGCACGCGCGTCTGGCGCTGGGAAATCCCCTGGTCTTTTCCGGAAATCCTTCTGGCAGTTCTGACGCTTGGCGGCATTGCCTTCTTGAACACCTGGGATTTTCCATTCTACCTGGCGCTCATTGCTGCTGCTCTTGTGTACCGGCGCTGGCTCTCCCACGGCTGGAGCGGCAGGCGCATCGGGGAATTCCTGCTGGTATGCGTGGGGCTGGCAATCCCCGCTGTCTTGGCGTATTTCCCGTTTTACGCGAGCTTTTCATCCCAGGCAGGCGGAATTCTGCCGAGTCTGGCCTTTTTCACGGCCGGTAAATACTTCTGGATCATGTTCGGACCGCTGTTGGTTCCCCTGCTGTGCGGTCTGACCTGGCTGCTGTTGAAGAACAAGGCCCGGCGCAGCGTTGGCACGGCTTTTTGGATAACCGCGGCTTTTTTTGCGGGGCTTTTCGCGTTTTCCTGGTTGATTTCGTTCATCGCGCTGCGCCTGCCAGAGCTTGGGCAGCTATTTTTGGCGCTTCAAGGAGCGGCCCCTGGGCAAAACCCGCTTACAGCCGCGCTTGTTGCCCGCCTGAAAGCGCCCGGGACTGGGATTACTCTCTTTGGGCTTTTCTTTCTGTGCCTGACCGCTCTCATTCAGCCAAAGAACGGCCGCAGTTTGGAACCCAAAAGCCCTATGGGGCAGACCCTGACTCCCGCCGGCAGCGCGGATATTTTTGTCATTCTTTTGGTGGTTCTGGGCTCACTGCTCACTTTGGCGCCTGAATTTGTCTACCTGCGCGACCAGTTTGGAACGCGCATGAACACCATCTTCAAGTTCTATTTCCAGGCCTGGATTTTATGGTCCGCCGCGGGAGCGTATTTTACCGCGCGCCTGTTGGAAGACCGCGAACCTACCCGCCCGCACAGGAAGATTTTCCCAGCGCTGATGCTGGCGCTCGGCGCGGCAGCCGCGATATTGGGTCTGTACCGCGCTGACGAGGTTTTTGCCCGCTTTAACCAAAACCTTGGTGCGGTGGGCAGCGCTCCGCTGGATTACGTCATTCTCGGCATATTTTTGGTCGGAATTTTGTGGCTGCTGACCGAGTTCATCAGCCGGCGGCCGGCAGCCGCCCTGGCGGTGTTGTGTATCTGCGGATTCGCGGCGGGTTTGGTTTATCCGGTGGTGTCCACCTGGAACAAGCTTGGAGGAACCGCTTCGTTGGAGCGGCTGACACTGGACGGCACCAGTTATTACCGCGAGTATTGGCCTGAGCAGATGCAGGCAGTCGATTGGCTGAAGCAGCAGCCTTTGGGCGTGATGGTGGAAGCGGTCTCCGACACCGGCGGCAGCTATACGACTTATGCTTCAGTTTCAACCTTTTCGGGCATGCCCACGGTTCTCGGTTGGATAGGACACGTAGCGCAGTGGCGCGGCGGGTATACAGAAATGGGAAGCCGCCAGGATGATATCCGAAAGCTATACAGCACAAAAGACTGGGAGGAAGCCAGGGCAATTCTCAACAAGTATAATATCGCCTATGTTTATATCGGAGAGCTGGAAGCGCGCACGTATGCCCTGGAAGAAAGCAAATTTGCCGAAAACCTCAAGCTGGGTTTTGATTCACCAAACGCCCGGGTATATATCTATTCACCGGAGAAGTGATGATGAGCGAAAACGCCTCTGGTGAAGCGACTGCGCGCTGGTACACAGACGAACGCCTGGTCATCCTGGCCATCGGTGTGCTTGGCTTGCTTCTCAGAATCACAAATCTGAACAGTGTTCCCTTTAGCAGCACTGAAGCCCGCGACGCGATTGGAGCTTTATCTGCGGCGCGTTCCACCTTGGTGGGAACAGCCAGCAGCCCAATATATCAGAGCCTCACCGCGCTTAATTTTTACCTGTTCCGTGCCAACCCCTTTTTTGCCCGCCTTTGGCCTGCCCTGGCCGGGTCCAGCCTGGCATTCGTGCCGCTGCTCTGGCGGAAAAAGCTTGGCTCGCTACCTGCGGTGCTGCTGGCCGGCGCTTTTGCCTTTGATCCCGTTCTGGTGACTTTGTCCCGTCAGGCCGGCGGCGGCATTTTTACCGCGGTCGGGTTGATTTGGGCGGCCAGTCTCTTTATGAAGCGCAAACCGGTCGGACTGGGCATCGCGCTGGCAGCTGCCTGGCTGAGCGGACCCTGGTTCTGGATTGCTGTGGGCGCAAGCGGGCTTGGTTTGGGCCTTTACGCCTGGAGTCAATCCCAGGCAGGCCGCGGAAGATGGTCAGAAACCTGCCCATTCCGAACGAAAGGCTTCCGCGATGCTGCCGCGATAAGTTTTATTGTGAGCATGGTCATCATCGCGACCGGGTTCTTCCTGAATCCAGCCGGCATCAGCGGCGCAGCGAGCGGGCTGGCTCAGTTTTGGCCTTCCTCGCAGGATTCAGGGCAGGTTCCATTAATTACTTCGATATTCAGGCTTGCTGCGTATAGCATACCGGTTTTGCTGCTCGCCCTGCCTGCCGCGCTATCAGCCTGGAAGGAAAAAAACAAACAAAATCAGATTATCAGCCTCACGGCAGGCCTGGTGCTTATCAGCGTGCTGCTTTTCCGGCGGTTTGGAGGAGCGGGGTTCGTTCTTTTGCATTGTTTGTTGTGGCTGCTGGCAGTAGAAACGCTCACGAAACAAATTCGCCTGAACCCCGAACATAAGCATATCGCCCTGGCGGCCTTTATCCTGGGGATTTCGGTAGGGGCATACCTGGCATTGACCGCAAAAAAGCTGGTGAATCCGGTTCAAATCGGCTACAGCTTTGGGCAAAGCGCGATTGCCTTGATTCTGGGGCTGCTGTTGTTACTGCTGGTTTTTGTGCTCATTATGATGGGTTGGTCCTTAACCACTGCCCGCAAAGGCATTGTGAGCGCTGTAATGCTTTGGATGCTGGCTTTCATTTTCAGCCTTAGTTTTCTGGCGGTTAAACCAGACAGTTCTTTTCCGGCGCTGGCTTGGTCGGATTCCACAGTTTGGCTAAGTTCCGAGACGCAAGAATCTTTAATAGAAGAAATTATCAGGCTTGGTAAATTGGAGCCTCAGGTGACGCGCGTGGCAATCACGGATGCGGGGCTGGAAAGTTTGCGCTGGGAGTTCCGCGACTATCAGCAGGTGGATGTCGCCGCGTCTGTGCCGGAAAGTTCCGCGCCTGGGATCATCCTCTCAAGCGCAGCTGACCCACAAAAACCATCGGATAGTTATCGTGGAATCAAAGTGTCAAATCCGGGCAGCGTCCCATGGAGCAAAATTTCTCCTGTGGAACTTTTACGCAGCGCCGTCAGCCGAAAGCTACCAGTGGAAACAATTGAATACACACTCTGGATCCGTCAGGATCTGATGACAGGAGCCTTACCATAATGCAAACGACAGAATTCTCGACGCGAGTACCTCAGACCATTGCGATTGATGGCCCGGCGGCCAGCGGAAAAACCACCGTTGGCGCGGAACTGGCAAATCGATTAGGATACCTCTGCCTCGATACGGGAATTATGTACCGCGCCATCACCTGGCAGGCGCTGTCCGAAGGATTAAATCCGGAAGATGAAGCAGCTATCAGCCGACTGGCCGAGTCTATTGAAATTGATGTGCGGCCGAAAAGCGCGGAGGATGGGCGCGCGTTTGACGTCCTCATAAACCATCAGGACCACACCTGGGACATTCGTAAGCCGGAAGTCAATCAGCACGTCTCGCTCATTTCCTCATATCCCGGGGTTCGCAGCGCCATGACCTTGCAACAAAGAAAAATCGCCGCGCGTGGGAAAATCGTCATGCTCGGGCGGGATATCGGCAGTGTGGTGCTGCCGGACGCGGACCTGAAGATTTACCTGGACGCTTCGCTAAAGGTGCGGGCCCGACGGCGTTATGAGGAAGAAAAGGCGCGCGGGAATGTTGTAACCTACCAAAGCGTGGTTGCCTCACTCAGGCGGAGAGATAAGATTGACTCCTCCCGTAAGTTCGCGCCGCTCAAGATTGCCGATGACGCGGTCGTCATTAATACGGACGCGCTCAGCGCGGAGCAGGTGGTCGAAAAAATCCTCGCGCTCATCTCTGCGCGGGAATCACCTGGGGAGTAACTGCCCGCCGCTGGGACTTTTTCGCTGGGGGAGGTGCTATAATTAATCCGAATTATGGCCGGAACATTTTTCCACAAAATGCTCTATGCCGCGCAATCGGTTGATTTAGCGCAGCGCTTACCCATCTGGATTCTGACTGGCATCCTCGCGGTTGCCATCCTTTATGGCCTCTGGAAAAGTCTAAAACTCCCGCTTTCTCTGCACAAAAAAGAAATCCAATGGCTGGCTCTGACGGCCATTTTGCTGCTTCCGTGCAGCTACTTCGCCCAATTCAGCCCTTTCCAGGGTTCCATTCTCAGTCCGGATGGAAGCCTGATTCCAGGCAAAACATTTCTGCTGGGATTGATACCGGCTTTTGCAGCGCTTGGGTTTGCGGGACCACTGCCGGCGGCCGCGTTGGCTGCGGCTGCCGGGCTGTCGCAGTGGCTATTCTTCGGGCAGGATTTTGTCGCTTTATTGCAGTACCTCATCCTGATTGTCTTATTCAGCACCTTTTCGCGCCGGACGGATTTTCGCGGCAGCGGGCAAAGTGCGTATGAGCCAATTGTGAACGCTCTCCTGGCATTCGCGGCCGCGCTCCCGCTGATATTTATCATCCGGCTGGTTGTCTCACTCAATCTCGGGCAGAATGACCTGATGCTCATCAGCGAACAGTTCCTGCTGGCTGGCGCGCTGTTGCTGCCGTCGGTCATCACCGCGGGAGTATGCGCGCAGATGCTCAAGCGCTGGCTCAGCAGCGAGTGGAATCCGATGGAGTATTTGCGGGAATGGGAAACGCGTAATCCGATAAAGCAGACCATCGCGCAAATTGAACGGCTGACTCTGGGACGCTACGACCATCCCCTGGCGTTTGAGGCACACAGCCCGGGCGAAGCCAGGCTGGCCAAAGCCTTAGAGGAATTGCGGGAAAATTTACGCCTGCGCAACGATACCCAATCCCGTTTACTCTCGTTGGACCCATCGCACTATTCGCGGGAGGGCTACGACCTGGTGCTGTCCTCCATCCTCCGGGCGGCCTTAGGCCGTGACGCGTCCACTGCCCGGCTGATTTTGCTCAGTCCGGGCGGTGCCGACCAGCAGCCAGAGATGCGTCTGCGCCTGGGGCAGGGCGACCAGACCCGCGTGTATGCCTACCTGGACGCGATGATTCTTGACAAGCTCGGCAGCCAGGACCAGTTAATCCTCAGCGACCTGAAAGTGGACCAATACTTTGGATTATCCTCCGGGATGCCTTATCCGCAGTCCATCGCTGCTTTGCGCCTGAAAAACGAAGAAATCACCCAGGGCATCCTGTGGGTGGGCTTTGAGCAAAATCACTGGTTCTCGCAGGAAGATATACGTTTCTACCAGCAGCTGGCTTACCGCGCTTCCGCGGTATTAAACGCCAAAGAGCAGTACGCGCAGCTGCAAAATGAA
This sequence comes from Chloroflexota bacterium, assembly GCA_012517865.1. Classification (GTDB taxonomy): domain Bacteria; phylum Chloroflexota; class Anaerolineae; order Anaerolineales; family Anaerolineaceae; genus Mesolinea. The sequence goes on from JAAYUC010000008.1 coordinate 42,076, forward strand.
AAAGCTCTGCTTTCTGCCGTGCTGGAGTCTCTTCCGGAACCAGTGGTCGTCATTGATAACTCCGGAATCGCCCTGCTGGGCAATGCCAAAGTCTGGCAGCTGTTTGAAGCCAATGGACAGCAAGATAAAAAAATCGTCCAGCTGCGGCAAGCTTTGCCGCCCGCGGCGCTGGCTGAAGCAGTCAATGGAGATTTCGGTAAAACTTTTGTAGTTCCAATTAAAAACACGGAGTATGAAGTCGAGGCGCTGCCGCTCAATCCAACCAGCGGATTACACGGCCGGCTGCTAATATTTAACAGCACATCAGCGCAAAAGCGGCTGAACCTGCAAAAGAACGAATTCGTCACCAACATCAGCCATGATTTGCGCTCTCCGCTTTCCCGCATGCGCGGATACATCAATCTGCTCGAAAACATCGGAAACCTGAGCGAAGAACAGCAAAAGTTCATTGACCGCATTAAGCTGAGCATCGACAATATGTCCAGATTGGTCAGTAAAGTGCTCAGTATCGAAATGCTGGATTCCGCCGAATTTGTGAAAGCTACCAACTTTGATGTCAAGGAGATGATTGAAGAGGCGCTCGCGCTATTGGAATTGCAAGCCACGCAGCGGAAGGTTACGATTCACACCGATTTTTCAGGGCTCAAGAATCCGCGCGTTACCGCGGACCGGCTGCTGCTGCATCAGGCGGTGTTTAACCTGATAGAAAACGCCATTAAATTCAGCCCCATGGGAGGAGAAGTGGCGGTTCGGGCGTCGAAAGATAACGCCAGACTTGTCATTTCGGTGCAAGACCACGGCAAAGGCATTGCGCCTTTGGACCAGCCCAAGCTGTTCACCCGCTTTTTCCATGTGGAAGAAACCGACAATCCTGAAAGCTATGGACAGGGTTTGGGGCTGGCAATCGCGAAATCCGTGGCGGACAAACATGGTGGTACAATAAAAGTCCAAAGCCAGTTAGGTGAGGGCAGCACTTTTACTTTGGAAATACCTGTCAGAAAAGGATAAACGAAGGGGGAAAAGCGCAGGAAAGGCGATAATTTGCTTGACAGGAAAATAAATTTCTTAGTATAATAATAATTTGCATGATTAAACCTAACACACGAAATACGCAGAATCTGAGAAAAAACTTCTCAGCTTCTATTTTGTGTTGATACCTTCTCTCACGACTTGGAGGCGCGCGTGGAAAATAATCAAATGAAAGCACTTCGCATTAACCTTGCTTCCCCTGAAAAAATTCGAGGATGGTCATACGGAGAAGTCCTGAAACCGGAAACGATTAACTATCGTAGACTGCGCCCGGAAAAAGACGGACTGTTTTGCGAAGCAATCTTTGGCCCGACCAGAGACTACCAATGCTATTGCGGTAAATATAAAAACAAAAAATACCAGAACGTTGTTTGTGACAAATGCGGTGTCGAAGTCACAAAAGCCAGTGTCCGGCGCGAACGCATGGGACACATTGAGCTCGCCGCCCCTGTCGCTCATATTTGGTACACCCGCAGAGTTCCTTCTCACCTGGGGTTGCTGCTGGATATTTCCAGAAGAAATCTTGACCGGGTTCTGTATTTTGCGCAGTACATCGTCACTTATGTGGATGAAGATGCCCGCCAGAAAGCCCTAAAGCGGCTTGAAGACGAAATCAGCCTCTCTGAACGCGAACTGATTGAAAAAGTGAATGGTCAGATTGCTGAAGCAAAGAAACAGCGCGACCGTCAGCTGAGAGAGCTGGATGGCAAAATGGAAGCCATCAATAACGAGTATGATGAGCAAATTGCCAGCCTGTTCGAGCCCGTTATCGCGGAAGGGCAGCGCGTGGAACGCGAACTTACCGAAAAAGTCGGTAAGACAGTCCGCAAACCCATTGTATTCTCCCTGGATAATTTCGAAAAAGTCCTGGTTGAGGCCAATGAGGAAGTCAGTACCAAGCACATCAACCGCGTCCAAAAAATCGTCAAGGACCGCATGGAAGACCTTGAGAAAGATTTGCGCAATGAGCGCCAGATCAAACTTGAGGAATTGAAACTTCAAAAAGAAACCATCCGCGCGGAAGCCGAAACCGTCATGGAAGGCATCCGGGCGCAGCTCGAAGACCAGGAAGCCGTCACCAAGACTGAGAACGCGAAACTACGCGATGAGCTGTACGAACTACAGCCATTTACTTTCCTGAGCGAAGCCCGCTACCGCGAGTTGAAATCCCGCTGGGGGCAGGTTTTCAAGGCCGATATGGGCGCGGAAGCGTTCCACGATATTTTGCACCGTCTGGATTTGAACGCCCTGGCAGAAGAGCTCTGGCAGGAGGTGCGTACCACCCGCAGCAAACAGAAGCGAAAGAAGGCCACCAGCCGCCTGAAAGTGGTCGAAGCTTTCCGACGCTCGTCCAACCTGCCTGAGTGGATGATTCTGACCGTGCTGCCGGTTATTCCGCCCGACTTGCGCCCGATGGTGCAGCTGGACGGCGGCCGATTTGCCACTTCGGACCTGAACGACCTCTACCGCCGGGTAATCAACCGCAACAATCGTCTCAAGCGTCTGTTGGAACTTGGCGCGCCGGATGTGATTGTCCGCAACGAAAAACGCATGCTTCAGGAGGCTGTTGACTCCTTGATTGACAACTCTCAGCGCGGCCGGATGCTCTCCAGACGCGGACGGCGCGAGCTGCGCTCCCTGAGCGACATGCTCAAAGGCAAGAAAGGCCGCTTCCGCCGCAACCTGCTTGGCAAGCGCGTGGATTACTCCGGCCGTTCAGTTATCGTGGTTGGCCCCAACCTGAAACTCTATCAATGCGGTCTGCCAAAAACCATGGCGCTGGAACTCTACAAACCCTTTGTTATCGCGGGTTTGGTGGAAGAACACAAATACGCCCACAATATCAAGGGTGCGAAAAAATTCATTGAACGCAACAGACCCGAAGTCTGGGAAGTTTTGGAAGAGGTTATTCAGCGCCGCCCGGTTCTGCTGAACCGCGCCCCGACCCTGCACAGGTTGGGCATCCAGGCTTTTGAGCCGGTCCTCATCGAGGGCAGCGCCATTCAACTGCATCCCCTGGTCACGACAGCGTTCAACGCGGACTTTGATGGCGACCAGATGGCTGTGCACGTCCCGCTGTCTGAAAAAGCCGTCCAGGAAGCCCGGCAGTATATGCTTGCCAGCAAAAACCTGCTCAAACCTGCCAGCGGCGAGCCCATTATCTCCCCCGGCAAGGACATGGTTCTGGGTGTCTATTACCTGACCCAGGCGCCAACCAGACCCGAAAAGGGCGATGGAAGGGCTTTTGCCAATATTGATGAGGTTATCCTGGCCTACCAACTCGGTCAGGTGAGCCTGCACGCGCGCATCAAATTGGTGGTGGACAGCTGGTACTCCAAGTCTAATGACCGTCTTTCCGCGCCGGAACACCGCATCGAGGATACAACCGTCGGCCGCGCGATTTTTAATGACATTCTGCCGAAAGAAATCCGCTTCATCAATAAGACACTGGATAAAGGCGGCATCCGCGATTTAATTGCCGAGATTCACGAGATTCTTAAGGACGAAGCCACCACAGATGTCGCCGACAAGATTAAAGATATCGGTTTCCGCTACGCGACCCAAAGCGGCGCTACCCTGGCTGTGGCTGATATTGAAGTTCCGCCTGAGAAATCAGATATCATCAAGGAAGCGCTCCTGAAGGTTGAGATTGCCCAAAAAGCCTACCGCCGCGGTCTGCAAACTGAGCATGAACAGAACCAAAACTTCATCAAAATCTGGCAGGAAGCGACGGAAAACGTCGGTAAAGCCGTCAAAGCGCATCTGGATCCGAACGGCAACCTGGCCACGATGGCGAACTCCGGAGCCACCAAGGGCGGTTTCAGCCCGATTTCTCAGCTGGCAGGCATGCGCGGCCTGATGGCTGACCCCTCCGGACGCATTATTCCCATGCCCATTCGCTCAAACTTCCGCGAAGGTCTGACCGCGCTGGAATACTTCATTTCTACTCACGGCGCGCGCAAGGGCCTGGCGGATACCGCCTTGCGTACCGCTGACGCGGGTTACCTCACCCGCCGTCTGGTTGATGTCGCGCAGGATATGATCATCAATAACGAAGATTGCGGTACAGAAGAAGGCATTTTCATCAATGCCAAAGATGATGTTGCCGGCCAGTCCTTTGGTGAGCGTATCTACGGCCGCTTGTTGGCGGAACGCGTCGTTCATCCTGAGACCGGTGAGGTCATTGCTGAACGTAATGAGCTCATTGACTACAAACTCCAACGCGAAATTGTGAACGCCCGCGTACAGTCCATCAAGGTTCGCTCTCCACTTACCTGTGAATTGCTGCACGGCATCTGCGCCCGCTGTTACGGCATGGACCTGGCGCGCGGCAAAATGGTAAACCTCGGCGCGGCTGTTGGTATCGTCGCGGCGCAATCCATTGGCGAGCCTGGAACGCAGCTGACTCTGCGCACCTTCCACACCGGCGGCGTTGCCGCGGCCGGCGATATTACCACCGGTCTTCCGCGCGTGGAAGAATTGTTTGAGGCGCGTGTGATGCCCAAGGGTGAGGCTGTCATCAGCCGCATTAAAGGCGTAGTGCACATCAGTCAATCTCCCAAGAACCCGGACCAGCGCATTGTGCGCGTCGACCACAGCGAGATGACCTCTGACACCTATGAAATTCCCGAAGGATGGGAAGTAAAAGTCGAGGATGAAGGCGAAGTGGCAATTGGAGATGTCATCGCGTCAATGGCTGACGCGAGCATTACGGCGCAGCACGCAGGCCGCGTCCGCATAGAAGATAATAACGTGATTATTTCTTACGAGAACCGTGAGACGGAAGAATATGAAATTCCTCCAACATCCCGGCTTACTGTAAAAGAAGGTCAGATTGTGGAAGGCGGCGAGCCGCTGACCGAAGGTTCTCTGAACCCGCACACCATTCTGCACATCAAGGGCCGTGAAGCGACCGAACTGTATCTGATGACGGAAATCCAGAAGGTTTACCGCACGCAGGGCCAGAACATCAACGACAAACACTTTGAAGTCATCATCCGCAAGATGCTGAACAAAGTACAGATTACCCGTCCGGGCGATTCGGAATACCTGCCGCAGGATTTGGTCGACCGGCTTGAACTGCGCAAAGTGAACGAAGACCTGATTGCCAGAGGGCTGCGTCCGGCGCGCTTCGTCAATGTTTTGCTGGGCGTTTCCAAGGCTTCGCTGAACACAGACTCATTCCTTTCAGCCTCTTCGTTCCAGCATACCATCAAGGTGCTGGCAAGCGCTGCCATCGCTTCCAAGGAAGACCAGCTCTTTGGCCTGAAAGAGAACGTCATCATCGGTAAGTTGATACCGGCTGGCACCGGCTTTGACCCCAGCCGCTTTGCCGAGCAGGATGTGGAACACCAGCGCGGTAAAGATGACATTCAGGTCCAGCAGATGAACATCTTCATGGATAATGATCCGGATGAAGAGATGACCGCTGATGATGAATATCTGAACGCGGATGATTACCCTGAAACGGACGACGAACCGGATTTTGACGAACCCGGCATGGACGAAGATTAAGCAGGAATAAGATAAATACCCCTGACCCGGAGCCTGAACCCCTCCGGGTCTTTTTATGCTATATTTATGCCGGATTGGTTTAGGACCGAAAAAAGCACAAGCGAGCCAGTTATGGATTCAACTTTAATCAAAAAAATAAACATCAACACTGAAATGCAGCAGTCCTATCTGGATTATGCCATGAGTGTGATTGTATCGCGCGCCCTGCCGGACGCCCGCGACGGGCTGAAACCTGTTCAGCGGCGCATCTTATACGCCATGTACGATATGGGGGTTCGTCCGGACCAACCGCATCGGAAATCCGCCAGAATAGTTGGCGAAGTTTTGGGCAAGTACCATCCGCACGGAGATTCAGCGGTGTACGAAGCGATGGCGCGCATGGCGCAGGACTTTTCCGAGCGGTATCCGCTGGTGGACGGGCAGGGCAACTTTGGCAGTATTGATGGAGACCCTCCCGCGGCGATGCGTTATACCGAAGCCCGCCTTTCAGAGGCAGCGGTGGAAATCCTGAAACAATTCGACATGGATACGGTCGAATTCACGGATAATTTCGACGGTTCATTAAAAGAGCCGGTTGTGCTTCCTTCAGCCCTTCCAAACCTGCTCGTCAACGGCGCCTCCGGCATCGCAGTTGGCATGGCCACCAACATTCCGCCGCACAATCTGGGTGAGGTGATAGACGCCCTGGTCCTAATGCTTGAAAACTGGGACAAAATCGACGATATCTCCACCGAAGAAATCATGCGCTTTATAAAAGGTCCGGATTTCCCCACCGGCGGATTGATTCTGCAAGAGGAGACGACAGACTCACTCGCGCAAATCTATGGAAGCGGCAACGGGGTCATCCAAATCCGCGCCCGGACGCGCCTTGAGGAAATGTCGCGCGGAAGAATGCGCATCATTGTGACCGAACTGCCCTACATGGTCAACAAATCCGCGCTGATTGAGAAAATAGCGGAAATAACCCGGGACGGCGTCGTGGAAGGAATCACCGACCTGCGGGATGAATCAGACCGGCAGGGAATGCGCATTGTCATCGACCTCAGCAAAAACGCGGACCCGGAAAAAGTTCTCAGCGTGCTTTACAAGAAGACTGCCATGCACAGCACCTTCGCCATCAATATTCTGGCATTGGTGGACGGCAGCCCGCACAGGCTGTCGTTGAAACAAAGCCTGCGCGTCTTTGCCGAACACCGCCTGGAAGTAATTCGCAGGCGCAGTGAATACGAGCTCAGGAAAAACGAAGAAAGGCTTCACATTCTTGAGGCTTTGCGCGTAGCTATCAAGAATATTGATTTGGTCATCCAAATCATCCGGAAATCAAAATCCGCGGAAGAAGCGCGCCAGAATTTAATGAACAAGCTGAATCTGGACGAGATTCAGGCAACAGCCATCCTGGATTTACAGCTGCGCCGCTTAGCTTCGCTCGAACGCCAAAAGATTGAGGATGAATTCCAGCACGTAAGCGAAACCATAAAGAATCTGAAAGCGCTGCTGCGCTCTCCCCAAAAAATGCGCCAGGTGGAAATTGACGAATTAAAAGCTCTCAAAGCCAAATACGCTGACCCCCGCCGCACTCAGATTATCCGGCTGGGAGAAGGTGAGAAAGTTTCTGAAATGCTTACCCAAACAGATGTATTGCCCCTTGAGCATTTTTGGATAGAGGCCAGTGCGGACGGCATGCTTTCCCGCACGGAAGGGGATAAACCCAACCGACTGGGAGGGGAAAACGCGCCCTGGAACATGCTGCGCGCAAACTCCCACCAAACCGTTTTCCTTGTTACGACCGAAGGAAAAGCCGCGGCAATCCATTCTCTCGCGATTCCTGTTCAGAAAAACGGCGAACCAGGCGTGCCAGCCCATAAATTATCGCCTCTGACTGAAGACGACGTTTTACAGGGCATTTTTAGCGTGCCGATGGACCGCGAGACGTTGCCGGAAACTTTCGTGCTGACAGTCTCACGCCAGGGCATGGTCAAACGCTCCGCGCTGCAGGAACTTCCCGGCGCGTCGGCCAATTGCTTCGTTCTGACCAAAATCAACGATGGGGATGAGCTTTTCCAGGTTCTCCTGACCAATGGGAAGCAAGATATTCTGCTGACCACGGCCAGCGGCATGAGCATCCGGTTTAACGAGTCCGAAATTCGGCCGATGGGATTAATCGCTGCCGGAGTAAACGGAATCAAATTAAAACCCGGCGATTATATCGTCGGGGCCAGTTTGATCAATGACAAAGACAGCGTCGCACTGATTACCCGAAAGGGTCTGGCCAAGCGTGTCTCAGCCGCGGATTATCCGCTACAGGGCAGGTACGGTCAGGGCGTCATCAGCTGGAAGCTGGCGAAGGACGACCAAATTGTGGTACAGACCGCGGGCAGGCTTTCGGACCGAGTCATCTGTCATTTCCGCAAATCCGCCAGCAAGGTGTTCACCATCACAAACGCGGTGGAGCGCACCCGCATGGCGAATGGGCAGCCGGTCTTTACGTTAAAGCCAGGCGACGAACTCATTGGCGCGACGGCGCTGGACGACCTTTCGGCCTATTGGGAAAAATCCTAAAGGCGGTTAACCAGCCGGAGAGCCAGCCAGGTCAAGCGCGTCGGCAATTTCACGCATCGCGCTGATGCAATTGCCGACGTGTTCCCACAGCTCTACGCCAAATTCGCGCGCGCCTTGCTCCATCATCTGCCGGTCGGTGCCGGCCGCGAAAGCTTTGTCTTTCCATTTCTTCTTCACTGAACTTGCTTCCAGGTCGAATAGGGAACGCGAAGGGCGCACGAGCGCCACGGCAGTGATCAGGCCGGTAATCTCGTCACACGCGAACAAAGCCTTTTTCATGAGCGTATCCCGCGGAAGCCCGGTATGGTCGGCGTGAGAAAGCACCGCGGCAATGATGTCTTCCGGAACACCGGCTTGCCGCAGAATGGGCGCGCCTGCCAGAGGATGCTCTTCAGCGTTTGGGTGGATTTCCCAGTCAAAATCGTGCAGCAAACCAGCCAGAGCCCATTCCTCTTCGTTTTCCCCCAATTTCCGCGCATAGAAGCGCATCACTGCTTCAACGCTGAGCATGTGGCGGATGAGACTCTCGCTCCTGACATAATGATGGACAAGCTGAAGGGCTTCCTCGCGGTTCATTTTGACTCCAATCAGGGGAAAATTGGTTCTGGCTGCCCCAGGATGGGCAGCGGTTTGGCAACGTAAATATCCCACACAGCCGCGAGCGCGGCAAACACTTCCCGCACCTGCCAGAAAATGTATCGGGCTCGCACATAACGCGACTGCTCCACTTCAACGCCGGTAATCTGGATGCCCAAACGGTCGCACAGGAAGACAGCGCGCGGCAGGTGATAGGGTTGGGTGGTGATGATGGCGGTTTGAATGCCAAAGATTTCCCGCGCGCGGTAGCAGGTATCATAAGTTCGCCTTCCGGCATAATCCAAGACGATATCTTTATCGGGAACGCCCAGGGAAATCGCGTACTGACGCATGGATTCCGGTTCGTTGTAATAAATTGTGCTGTTATCGCCGCTCATCAGGATTTTTTGCGCCTTACCTGCCAGGTAAAGGTCAGCAGCGGCACGCACCCGGTCGCGCAGCGGCGCGGAAGGCGTTCCATCCGCGCTCAATCCGGCGCCAGGGACGATGACAACGGGAACAGGGGCTGCCGATGCAATCTTCACTGTCTTTGTGTTGGCGTAGAAAATCATCGCCAGCCTCAGAAAGCCAAGAAGAAAAAACATTACGCTGAAGCTGACCAGGAGAATCCTAAAGAGTTTTCGCATGTTCTGCCCGGAAATCTAAATCAGGGTAGCAGGCTCGTCAGGCGCACATCCTGGAGCGCGAGCAGTGCCCGCAGCTCATTGTACGCGTCGTCCGGCAGTGGTTCCAACCTCGCAATCTCGTAGGCATTCATTTCCGTCAATTGAGCCCTGCCGTTTTCTGTTCTGCTCAGCTCAAGCAGATAATTCGTAATTTGCGCGGTAAGGGACAGGGGCAGCTGCGGGCTGGCAGAAAAATTCAGGTTCGGAATAATGGCGGGAGAGAGCCAGATGATTGGCACGCGGTCGATGACGTCCGGCAGGTCCCTGATTACCTCAGAGCTGGTGCGGGGGTCGCTCGCGATGGCGTATGTCGCGGTGAAATCACAGATGCCTTTAATGTAAACCGCGCGTATGCCTGCGCTGTATGTTCTGGTCAGGACGGGATTTTGAACAGCGACGGCATTTTGTGCCAGATAACCCAGCGGAACCCAATATCCCGGCAGCGATTTTGCGGTCGTCAGGCAGGGTGTGAGGCCCGCGAACTGCGCGAGGGCGGTGGCGGCCGGCGCCGTGGACAGGTTGCTGCCGGCATCATAATAGCGGGTAAAGTCGGCGTCCTTATGCCCCAGGAACTGGACGCCGTAGGCGGTGACCCCCAAATGGTTGGCCACCAATTGCGATGTCAGCAGCCCTTTTTCGGATGCAAGCATGTATTCGACCGGACCCAGCCAGGCAAGGTGGACTTCTTGTTTTTGCAGGGCCAATTCCATGCTGAGGTAATCTGTAAAAGTTCGCCCTGTGACTGAAAGCCCCAAAAAGCCGGACAGCTGGGCGCAAAGGCTGTCGAGGCTGCTAACCTGGGCGCTGTCCGGTTCCGCGCCAATGACTGCCATGACGATTGGGTTCTGGGGGCTTCCCAGAGGCGCGGCGGTAGGAGTAAAGGTCGGCATGGGCGTGGAGGTGGACAAGAATGGCGTGGGCGTCACGCCGGCAGGCAGCGCGGAAGGTCTGGCAGCAGGTTGAGCAGTACATGCCGAAACCAGCGCGCTGATGATCAAAAGAACTACCCATGTTCCCCGGATTTTTGTACGCACGCTAAGATTTTACCCTAAATGGCTCGAAGTGCATTCTAAGAGCGTAATATGTTAAAATGCAGCCAATGAGCCCGGAGGTAGATATGAACATTGAAATTGTCCAAATCAAAAAACCTGAAAACATAAACTTTATTCTCGGACAGTCGCATTTTATAAAGACTGTGGAAGATATTCACGAAGCTCTGGTCACCGCTGTCCCAGGTATTCATTTTGGGCTGGCGTTTTGTGAAGCATCAAACCCCCGCCTTATCCGCTGGTCGGGAAATGACGAAGCTATGCTGCAGCTTGCCCGGGAGAACGCGATGGCAATCGGGGCGGGGCACAGCTTTATTCTCTTTTTAGCGGAAGGCTTTTACCCGGTGAATGTGCTGAATGCCGTCAAACAGGTCCCTGAAGTTTGCAGGGTGTTTTGCGCCACCGCCAACCCCACGGAAGTGATTGTGGCGGTTACAGAACAGGGGCGCGGCATTATGGGTGTTGTGGACGGCCTCCCGCCGGCTGGCATTGAAGGGGAAGAAGAAATTGCGGCACGGAAGAGCCTGCTCAGGCGCTTCGGGTATAAACTTTGAACCTCGGATAGGCGTGTTATGGATATTCTCACTGCAATTTTCACGCGAAGAAGCGTGCGGCGGTTCACACCGGAACCCATAGCAGAAAGCGACCTGGAGACGCTTCTGCGGGCAGGCATGCAAGCGCCTTCCGCGGATAACGGCCAGCCCTGGTACTTTGTGGTCATCAATGACCGTGAAATCATGGATTCCATTCCAAAGATTCACCCGTGGTCAGAGATGATGCGAGAGGCAGCCCTAGGCATTCTTGTTTGCGGGCGCATCGCCGAGGGCGAAATGGGGGAATACTGGCAGCAGGACTGCGCGGCGGCGACTGAAAATATATTGCTGACAGCCCATGGGATTGGTTTAGGCGCGGTCTGGCTGGGAATTTGCCCGGATAAAAAACGAATGGCGGATTTCTCGGCCTTGGTGGGCTTGCCGGGGGACGTGCAGCCTTTCTGCCTCATCGCGCTTGGGCATCCCGCGCACGCCTACCAGGCTTCGAACCGATTTGACCCTGCCAGGATTCACTACAATCACTGGTAGTTCTCTCTTACGCCTGGGCAAATGCGTACAGCGCGGGCAGCGCGGCCTGGAGCGCCCTCGCGCGGTGGCTGAGCGCGTTCTTTTCAATATCAGTCAGCTCAGCCATCGTTTTATTTACGCCGCCCACCAGAAATATCGGGTCGTAGCCAAAGCCGTTATCCCCGCGAAAATCGGGAATAATCTCCCCGGGGCATTCTCCCCAGCCGTTTAAAAGCTCCTCGGATGGACTGCGCACCACCACGGCGCACACAAAGCGCGCTTTCCAGGGACGGGGAATGTTTTTTAGTTTTTCCAAAAGATACTGGCAGCGGTCGCGGTCTGTCGCGGACGGTGTTGGCGAAAAACGGCGCGAATGGACGCCGGGGTCTCCGCCCAGCGCTTCGACCTCCAACCCGGAATCATCCGCCAGGGCGGGAATGCCAGCTGCGGCTGCGTACTGAGAGGCTTTCAGGCGCGCGTTGCCAAAGTAGCTACCGCTGTTTTCGGACACGACCAGGTCCAGACCGAAATCCGCCGGCGTGAGCAGCCGGAGCGGCACATCCGCCAGAATCTCAGATATTTCCTTAATTTTTCCGGCGTTGGTCGTGGCAAGCAAAAGGTCTTTCATTAGTCAAAGCTTCTCCATAGCAAGAGGTCGGTGCATGTTATAATGCCTTTATTACTTTGGAATTGTACTTTGCCAATGGAAAAACAACACTATTCATTACGTTCTATCGTCGGTTTTTTCTTTAATAAACCGATTGGCTTCTCCCGCGACTTTCACGCAGAATTCCCTGAAATATTCCTTGAACCGGATCTCAACGTTCTGAATATGAAAGCCGCCTATCGTTTTTCGCGCACCCGCGAAGGGCTGCTCTTGCAGACGGAACTGAGCGGGGAAATTGAGGCGCAGTGCGTGCGCTGCCTCGCGGAAAGCATTGTGCCGGTTTTTACAAAATTCGAAGAGCTGTTTTACTTCCCCGAGCGCACCCAGGAAGAAACCGATCAGCTTGTTCCCGCCGACGGATATCTTGATTTAGCCGACATTTTCAGGGACTATCTTCTGTTGGAAATTCCGATTAATCATCTCTGCAAACCGGACTGCAAAGGGGTTTGTGTGGAGTGCGGTCAGAACCTGAACCTGGCTGACTGCGGGCATACCCACAGCCGCATTATCCTTCCTGAAGAGTAACATTCACACCATATTCCAAAGCGCCTCCGCCGCCAATCAACGCAGTGGCGCGTGAGCTTTTGTTTCGTGATAGAATTTTTCCGTATTTGCTCCGGAGGATTGACCATGACTGAAAACGTACTGATCGCAGTTGCCTGGCCTTACGCGAACGCTGATATTCATGTTGGCAACCTGACAGGTTCTTACCTGCCCGCGGATATTTGCGCTCGCTACCACCGCATGCGCGGACGAAACGTGCTCATGGTTTCCGGTTCCGACTCGCACGGCACGCCGATCACAGTGAAGGCGGACGCCCTGGGTACCACGCCGCTTGAGGTTTATCGCGCCAATCATGCCAAATTCCTGGACTTGTTCCAGAAGATGGGTCTGACGTACGACCTTTTCACCAGCACGCATACCGAGAATCATTTTCAGGTCTCACAATTAGCCTTCACCACGCTAAAGGAGAACGGTTTTCTGTACACCGCGCGGGAAAAACAGTGGTTTTCCACTGCCCAGCAGCGCTTCTTGCCCGACCGTTACGTGGAAGGCACCTGTTATATCTGCGGAAATCCCGACGCGCGCTCCGACCAATGCGAGAAGTGCGGCCACATGCTGGAGCCTGAACTGCTTCAGAACCCGCGCTCGAAAGTGGATGGTTCAACGCCGGTGCTGAAAGAAACCGAACATTTTTACCTGGATTTATCCAGCCTTGAGCCTGAAATTGTGGCATTCCTGAAAGCGCGGGAGTCGTATTGGCGTCCCAACGTGATTCGCCAATCCCTGGGACAAATCCTGACCGATGGCCTTAAAGGCAGGCCGATTACCCGCGACCTGGACTGGGGTATTCCTGTGCCGTTGGAAGGCTGGCAGGGTAAATGCCTTTACGTCTGGTTTGAGGCTGTCATTGGATATCTTTCCGCGTCCATCGAATGGGCACGGCTTTCGGGGAACGAATCTGCCTGGCGGGATTGGTGGGTGAACCCGCAGGCCAAGACTTTCTACTACATCGGCAAGGATAATATCCCTTTCCACGCGGTCATCTGGCCGGCGGAACTCATTGGTTTTCGAGACGGTATTGACAAAGCTTACGGCGCGAAAGAACCGCGGGCCCTGGTGCTTCCGTATGATATCCCTGCGAACGAATTTATGAACCTTGAGGGGCGGAAAATCAGCGGCAGTAAAAACTGGGCGGTTTGGGGATTGGATTTTTTGGAGCGCTATGATCCGGATCCGCTGCGTTATTATCTGACTACCGCGATGCCCGAAACCAGGGATACTGATTGGGATTGGGAGGAGTTTTACCAGCGCAACAACAACGAATTGGTCGCCACGTGGGGCAACCTGGTAAACCGCGTGCTCGCTTTTACCTACAAACATTGGGAGGGTGTCATTCCCCAGCCGGAAACCCTGCGGGACTCGGACCGCGCACTCCTGGAAACCATTCGAGCGGGATTCCAAAGCGTTGCGGAAAAGATGGAACGCGTCCAGCTGCGCGACGCGCTGAGCGAAATTATGAGCCTGGCAACCGAGGTGAACAAGTACCTGGACGTACACGCCCCCTGGTTTGAAATTAAGACAGATAAGGGCGAAGCCGCCAAATCAGTCTTTACAGCCATTCAGGCAATCGACTGGCTGAAACTGATGTTCGCACCGTTCATTCCCTTCAGTTCTGAGACTTTGCACACAATCCTGGGGTACGAACAGCCCATTTTTGGCGGCCAGGAAACGCGAACAGTCGAGGACAGCTTAGGCGCGCATGAGATACTGCTCTACAAGTCCGGGGGGTCCCTGAGCGGCAGTAGCACTGACTTGTGGCAGCCAGTTGAAATGATTGGCGGCAGGACCTTCAACCAGCCGCAGCCGCTTGTCAAAAAACTGGACCACAGCATTGTGGACGAGGAACGCGCCCGCCTGGGTAAGTCTGACGCTTAGTCGGAAATCATTTGGGCCGAAAAACAATCCAGGAACCAGGGCAGCACGGCCAGCAGGTCTGCCATAATTTGATTTGTGCGTTCCCGCCAGAGCTCCACGTTGTGGTAGGCCTCCGCTTTTTCTTTGCTGACCAGGTCGCTGACGCCCCGCAGAACAAGCCAGGGCGTCTTATTTTTTGCGGCAGTCCAGGCAATCGCGGCCGATTCCCAATCTGCCGCAGGCGCCTGAAAGACATTCGCAATGAGATCAACATTTTGGGTCTGGATATCCTGGTCCGCTGAAACCAGGCGCGCTTTTCGAATGCCGCGCGGAAGCGCCGCGGGCAGCCAGCTCAGGTCTGCCAGCGTGCGATAATGCTCGATGGCCGCGGCGTAATCGGACATTCCTTCCACAATGTCATACATCGCGGTTTCTTCCACCAGCAGGATTTCCCCGACGTTCGCGTATCCTTCCAGACCCCCGCACGTGCCGAGGTTCACAATCAATTGGGGATGGTATAAATCGATCAGATGCTGGCAGGCCGCCGCGCTGGCTGTCTTTCCCCAGCCTCCATGTGCGAAGAGCATCTGGTGCCTGCCTGCCTGCGCGGGGAACGCGGACCCAAAAGGAGTAGATCCTATCCGCTCCGGGTGCAGGCAATCCAAAACGGATTTCCATTCAGAATTCGCGGAAACAAGGATGATAAACCGGTAAGTGGGCTTCATTCCCACGCTTTTAAGGGGTTTTCTTGCCCACAGAAGCCATGTAGATGACGAACTGTTCCTGCCCATCCAATCCGAGGGCAGCGTTCGCGGCTTCGTCTTCAAAAGCGCCTATCGCGCAAACGCCGCAGCCAATGCTTTCGGCAGCCAAATGCAGGTTCTGGCAGACGTGCCCCGCGTCCAGGAAGAGGTAGCGGTAGGCGCGGGTACCGTAGCGGAAGCTTGTGCGGTAGGGCAGAGCAACCCAGATAAAGGTTACGGCGGATGTCAGAACCTGAGCCTGACCTCCCGTGGAAGCCCCGATTTGGTCCAGGATATCTGCTCCTGAAATCAGCGGTAAAAGCGCGTGGCGGTGGGCGATGAAATGATAGATGCCTGGTTCGAGTCCTTCTACCCGGCGGACAGCAAGCAGCGTCTCGAGAGGATGGCGCGCCCCGGCTGAGGGAGAAGTGCGCAGTGACATCCCCGTTTTTTCGGATACCTTTTTGACGCCCTGCGTCAGCCACAGCAGCAGCGAAAGCTCCTCCAGGCTGAGCGGCGCGTTTTCGTCGTATCGGCGGACGGAGCGGCGCTGTTCCATGATTTCCCGCAGGTCTGCGCGCCCAAGGTTGAGAGCCGCAGGCTCTGGGAGGGCAATCAGCTCCTCAGCGGGGGGAATCTCCGGTAGATACGACGGCAGCGGGGCGCCCTGCTTCTCCGGCGTAGGGCCCATATGGCTGTAGCAGGAATTCAGGATGAACTCCGCGCCAATCCGATCGAATTTTTCCATACCGGTCTGCCTTAGAAGCGAACCAGCGACAAAACCATGGCAAGGATGATGGTGAGCGCGAGAACTGCCATCACGATGCGCGAACTGTTTGCTTGTGAACTTCTTTTTGCCATACTACTCCAATTGGGCTTTAATTTGATGCGCCAGCTCCAGACTGATACCCTTTATCCCCGCGATTTCCTCCGGTTTGGCGGCCATGATGGCTTCGATGGAGCCAAAGCGCAAAATGAGTTCCTTGCGGCGGGCAGGCCCCAGGCCGGGTATTGTGTCCAGGCGGGACATCAACCCGATTTTACCACGTCGATTCCGATGCGCTGTAATCGCGAAGCGGTGCGCTTCGTCGCGGATGCGCTGAATGAGATACAGCCCCTGGGAGCGCTCTTCCAGCCGGACTGAGTCGCTTTGACCAGGCAGGAACAATTCCTCCTCCTGCTTGGCAAGCCCGACAATCGCGAAGCGATCCTGCAAACCCTGCTCGCTGATGACCTTTAGCGCGCGCCCAAGCTGGCCTTTGCCGCCGTCAACAATGAGCACGTCCGGCAGGATGCTGAAAGACAGGTCCGGCGTTTTCCCCGGCAGGTCTTTTTCGGCCTGCGCGCTGTGATAATGACTGAAGCGCCTGCGAAGCACTTCTTCCATGGATGCGAAATCGTCGGGACCTTCCACATTGCGGATATTGAAACGCCGGTAGAGTTTTTTGTTGGCGACGCCCTGCTCGAAGACAACCATGCTGCCCACGCTGGCAGTGCCCATGGTGTTGGATATGTCGTAGCACTCTATGCGATTTGGAGGTTCCTTAAGCTTGAGGGCAGCCTGAAGTTCCGCCAGGGCCTGATGCTGGCGGTCTTTATCCGCTTTCCAGCGCGTTTCGAGGGCTTTCAAAGTCTCGACCGCGTTTTCTGCTGCCATATCCACCAGGCTTTTGTTTTTACCGCGTTTGGGAACCTGAATTTCAATTTTCTCACCGCTCCGGCGCGTGTTCAGCCATTCTTTGATGATGCGGGCCTCTTCCACTTCCGCCGGCAGGAGCACGCGGTTAGGGATATAGGCGGCCTGCGAATAGAACTGTTTGATGAATTCCTTCAGGATGGCTTCGTTCTTCTCATCTTCCGTGCCTTCCAGAATGAAATACTCTCGGCCTATCAGTTTTCCGGAGCGCACAAAGAAGATTTGCACGCAGGCTTCACCGTCCGTCCGCGCCAGCGCGATGATGTCGGTGTCTTTTTGATTATCCGAGATAATTTTCTGGCGTTCCACCACGTGCTCAATGCTTTGAATCTGGTCGCGAAGGGCTGCCGCGCGTTCGTAATTCAGGTTTTCGGAAGCTGCCAGCATCTCTTCCTGCAGGCGTTTCACCACGGGTTCGGTTCTGCCTTCCAGGAATTTGCACAGGTCATCAATCATCTGGCGGTATGACGCTTTGTCAATCGCCCCGATGCATGGTCCGGAACATAGTTTGATGTCGAAGTAGAGGCAGGGGCGGGCGTCTTTACCGGTGATTTCCCGGGCGCAGGTGAGGTATGGGAAAATTTTGCGAAGGACATCCAAGGTCTGGTGCACCGCCCAGACGGAAGTATACGGACCAAAGTAACGCGACCCATCTTCTGCCATCAGGCGGGTAACAGTCAGCTTGGGAAAATCATCCGCCCAGTGAATCTTGATATAGGGATAACGTTTGTCGTCTTTAAGGCGCACATTATAGTACGGGCGGTGCTCCTTAATCAGGTTCATCTCAAGGATGAGCGCTTCAAGCTCCGAATTCACCACGATGATGTCAATATCCGCAATCTTTTTTACCATCTGGCGGGTCTTAAAGGCGTGGTCCGCCGAGTCGTGGAAGTATGACCGCACGCGGTTTTTCAGGTTGATGGCTTTTCCAACGTAGATAATCGTGCCCGCGGAATCCTTCATCAGGTAGCAGCCCGGTTTTTCGGGCAGGGTGTTCAGGATGCCGATGATATGTTCTGAGATTTCCATAACAGGTTTATTTTAACTGAATTAATCGGGCGCGCTTCCGCGCGGTGAGGCAAGCAGGTATAATTTCTCCGCAGGGATACCCTCATGACAATCAGAATTCTTTCGGAAACAATTGCTTCCCAAATTGCCGCGGGTGAAGTGGTCGAGCGGCCAGCTTCAGCCGTTAAAGAATTAATTGAGAACGCGATTGACGCAGGCGCGACCGAAATTTCTGTAGAAACCCGGGAAGCCGGCAAACGGTTAATCCTGGTCACAGATAACGGTGCTGGCATTCCTGCCGAGGAACTGCCTTTGGCGGTTGCCCGGCACGCCACCAGCAAACTGCAAACCGCAGAAGATTTGTTTGAAATTCATACGCTTGGCTTCCGCGGGGAAGCTCTGGCTTCGATTGGTTCGGTCTCCCGCCTGACGCTGACCTCGAAACCGGAGGAACAGCTTGCCGGTTACCGCATTCGCATGGACGGCGGGGCTGTCGTGGAAAAAGGCTCAGTCCCTGCCCCCACCGGCAGCCAGGTGCGTGTTGAGGACTTGTTCTTTAATGTGCCGGCCCGCATGAAATTCCTGAAATCAGACAGCACCGAAAATCGTCAAATAACGGGGCTGCTCACTCGGTACGCGCTGGCATATCCGCATATTCGTTGGAGCCTGACCATGGACCAGCGACAAATATTCAGGACAACAGGCAGCGGCAACCAGATGGAAATCCTCCAGGAGCTTTTTGGCGCGCAGGACAGCAAGCACCTGCTCCCAATCACCTTTGCCGAAAACACTATTCGCATCCATGGGTACATCAGCAGCCTTTCGCTGAACCGGTCAAACCGCAAAGACATTACGTTTTTTGTGAACGGGCGCTGGGTGCAGGACGCGGCGCTGACAGCGGCTGTCATCAAAGCGTATAACACCATGCTGATGGTGGGGCGTTATCCTGTCGCGGTTTTATTTATTGAACTGCCAGCCCGGCAGGTGGATGTCAATGTTCATCCTTCCAAGGCGGAAGTTCGTTTTCGGGACGCGGACCAGGTCTTCAGCGCGCTTCAGCGGGCTATCCGGCGCGGATTATTGGCTTATTCGCCGCTCCCGGAAATTCAGGCGGTAAATTTATGGGGCAGACAGGCCGGGTCAGAGCCAGAGAGGGCGGATTTTACTCCCGCTGCCGGCAAGGCCTGGGAAGAGGCGGACGCAGCCTCTGAAACTACCCGCCCGCAAAGCTACCTTCCGATGGAGCCTCTCCCGCTGCTGCGTTTGATTGGACAGGTGGCGGCAACGTACCTGGTCGCGGAAGGCCCGGACGGACTTTACTTGATTGACCAGCATGCAGCGCATGAGCGCGTGCTTTTTGACCAGCTGATGGCGCAATACCGTGCTGCGGCAGTGCCGGTACAGGCGCTTGTGCAGCCGGCCGCGGTGGAGTTCCCCGCTGAAAAGGCCCACACGCTTGCCGCGCAGCTGCCCGTCCTGCGGGAGTTGGGATTTGAGGTGGAAGAGTTTGGTCCGAACGCTTTCCTTGTACGGGCGGTGCCGGCTGTTTTTGCTGCGGGCGACCCAAAAGCGGTGCTGCAGGCGCTGGTAGAGGATTTTGAGGAAGATGAGGAACCGCTCGCCGCGGAAATTGAGGCGCGGATTGCCGGGCGGGTATGCAAGCGCCTGGCGGTTAAAGCCGGCAAAATTCTTTCGGAGAGCGAACAAAAAGCGCTACTGCTGAACCTGGAAGCCAGCCAATCACCGCGCACCTGCCCGCACGGCAGGCCGACGATGATACACCTTTCAGCCGCGCTGCTGGAAAGACAGTTCGGGCGGACTGGCGCGATTTAACAGAGTTGCTGACAGACAGTCACCGTGTGTAACGACGAAAAACAATCTGTTTATTATGCAAAGAATGACTCTGCAACGCTTAAAAGACCCTTTTTGAGCTTGATTGATTCTTCAGAAATGATATAATACCAATCCTGCGGGGCGTGGCTCAGCCCGGATAGAGCGCACGGTTCGGGACCGTGAGGTCGGCGGTCCAAATCCGCCCGCCCCGACAGCAAGACCTTCCACACATGGGAGGTCTTTTTTATTCAGGAGATACTGGGTTCAGGACCGAGCCCTCTGCGAGGGAGTTGCGCAAAGGTCGATGGTCCAAATCCCCCCGCTTTTTGTTAAGGCGATTCTGGGTTCGGGACCGAGCCCTTCGCAGGGTGCTGCGCGAAGGTCGGCGGTCCAAATCCGCCCGCCCCGACAGCAAGACCTTCCAGCAGTGGAAGGTCTTTTTTGTTCAGAAGATAAAGGGTTCGTGACCGAGCCCTTGACAGGGTGCTGCGCGAAGGTCGGCGGTCCAAATCCGCCCGCATAATCTTCACGGCAAGAAATGGGCTTCATGCCGTAGCAGGATTAGGGCTTTTCAATCTGATAAACTAAGAGCGAGCAGCCATCAGCAGTGTCGATGAAAAGCTTGCCGGTAAAAACGAGATTCAGCAAGCCTCGGGCAACCTTACCATGGTCAATTAATTGCCAACCCTCAACGGCGGTGTTGTAAATCGAATCAGGCTCCTCAGAAAGCAGTAAAACCGCTCGGATGGTACCCGTTTTGTCAGTCAGTTTAAAGCGGCAAATCTGCATCGGGCAATTATCTGGATTGCCCTCCGCGATGATAGAGCCCTTAATGGATACCATCTGCTGCTTTCTGCCCAGGAGTTCGCATGTCGAGACAATTTCGGGGTAATTGAAATTCCCAATGTTCTGTGTTTTTAACAAATCAGAGATGGTGACTGTCTGCGGAACGAGAATTTCCGGGGGCATTAAGGACTGTATTGTTTCCACCCAGACCTGACAGCGCGGGACCCCATCGCTTACCTTGTGCTCGGCGCGCCCTTTTATCGTCACAGTATGGCCGTGCAGGATAAGCTGCCCGCTTTCGGAGCGCGCCCGCAAATCCCGCGGGGTAAAGTTGGCGGGCAGGTCATCCATGGTATTGGGACCCTCGCCAATTGGAATCAGAGCAACAATTCCTATGTCATCGTTGGGAAGATAGGCTTTCAGGTCCATGCCTTTCCAGCCGCTATAGCCATAAATCCGATACTCCGGCATGTAGATATTACCGCTGACGATGACCTCTCTGCCGCTGGCGCCAAGGGTCTCACATTGCTCAAAAAGACTCGGGATATCCAGCGTGAGGGGGGCGGGGGTGGGTGTCTGTGTTGGCGTGGCAGTTGGGGTTGGCGTCGCGGTGGGAGGCGGAAGGGTCGGGGTTGGTTCCGGGGCGGTGGGTGTGGCAACGCAGGCTGTGCAGGCGAGCAGCACAATCAAGGATATCAGCATCCTGTGGGTTTTTCGGGAGGGCGGTGCCATAAAACCTCCTCAAATGGTTAGGGGATTACTTAATTATAGAACCTGAACGGCGAAAATCAAAATGCCAGCTGTTAACGCGATTGCAGGCAGGCGCGCCCTCATATCCGCACAAGCCGGCCGCTTGCGGTAAACTATATGCGGAGCCCCGATGTTATTTCTGGCATCAATTCTGCTGCTTGCGATTACCACCCTTTTACTGACCTCGCTGCTGCGCCTGCGCAAGGCGGCCGAATTCCCATTGGCCTGGGGATTGGTTGGTTTTTCCGTGCTGGTGCTGGTTTTTCAGGCGGCAAATCTGCTGCGCGCGCTGAACTCTATCCAGACAATTCTGCTGCTTCAAACAGGGCTGCTCGCAGTCAGCGCGGTTGGCTGGCTTGTATCGAAGAGGCCCGACCTCTTCCCTGAAAACCGCAAGGTAGGGCAGCGGCTGCGCGGCTTCAAGCCGCTGAAAGACCCCGTTTTGTTCGCGCTTCTGCTTTTGGTCGCGGCTGTGCTGCTGCTTTCGCTGGTCCTGATTTATGTGGTGCCACCCAACAACAACGACGCGCTTTCGTTCCACGTCGCGCGGATTGTGCGTTGGAAGCAGCAAGGCAGCTATTTCCCCTGGGAAACGCCTTTCATCTGGCAGGTGACGTTCCCGGTGAACGCGCAGCTCACATACCTTTGGACCTTGCTCTTTACCGGCACGGACCGTTTCATCGCGTACATTCCGTTCCTCGCGGGCGTTCTGACCAGCCTTTTGGTTTACTTATTCGCGCGGGAGTTTGGGTTCTCCCGGCGAGGGTCGGCTTTTGCGGGACTTTTCTGGCTGACATTTCCGGTGGTGCAGCTGCACCTCACCTCTGTGCGGCACGACCTGGTCAGCACCTGGCTTTTTCTTTCACTGGTTTATTTCTTTCACCGCTGGGGTAAAGAAAGACAGCGCGGCGCGTTGATTCTCTCCGGCCTGTCGCTCGGATTGGTGCTTGGCACCAACTTTTCCATCGCAGCTTATCTGCCGGGCTTTGCTGTGCTTGCCCTTGCAGGGTTCCGGGTTTACAAATATTCGCTCAAGCAAGCCCTTGGATGGTTAGCAGCGGCGCTGCTTGCTTTTGGTTTACTCAGTTCGCCGGTATATATCAGCAACCAGCTGCATTTCGGCTCTCCGGTTGGTCCCGACGCGGCTGAGATGACCAGCACGGCAGTTGAAGCAGAAATGTCTCGGGCAAAGTACATTGCGCTCACCAGCGCGCGCTGGACTTACCAGCTGGCGGACCTTTCCTGGCTGCCCGGCCCGGTTCAGGCCCGCCTCAGTGCTGCCAAAGCTGCCGCCGCCCGCGCGCTGACCGCGCCGCTGGGATTAAACCTGGAAGGAGATATCGCCACACTGGACGCGCACGTTTTCACCTGGGATAGAGTTTACGCGCTGCAGGAAGATGAGGCCTGGTTTGGGCTGGTGGGCTTTTTCTTAATCATCCCGACCAGTATTTTTGGGTTTATTCAGGCCTGGAGAAGAAAAGAAGCACTGCGCGCGTTTCCTTTTATCTTTTACATCACAGCCCTGGTCACTTGCAGCCTGATAAGACCTGGTTGGACGCCATTTGACGGCAGATATTTTATGCCTGCCGTAGGGTTCTCTGTTGCGTTTCTGCCGATGTGGTTCGAGGGTAAAAAACCGCGCCTGTGGGTTCAGTGGCTTCTGGTGCTTTCTGCCGTATTCAGCGCGGCGATGGTGGTGTTATTTAACCCAGCCAAGCAGGTCATCGGCGGGGCAGCTGTTTGGGACATGAACCGCATCGATAAACTTACCCGCCAGTCTTATTCTTCCAAAGAGATGCTTTACCTGGCGGAGCAGATACCCTCTGGCGCAGTGGTTGGCGTAGCCGCTTCAGCGCAGGAGTATCAGGAGTACGGGCTGTTTGGGGAAGATTTTTCCCGCAGGGTTGTGAATGTGTACCCTGTGAGCCTGGCAGCTGATGACAATTGGCTGCGGGAACGCGGGGTGGAATATCTGCTGGTGCGCTCTGTGGGAGAAAGTAGCCCTGAAGTATCTGCTGATTTCCAGGCCGGGGAAAGCCTGGGAGCGTGGATTCTCTATCAACGCGCGCCCTGATTTTTTACCGCTCGTTAAATCTCCGCTTTTGTTACAATACTGCCATTCAAAAAACATGTTAAGGAGTTTGCATGCCTTCTGATACCCAGGTAATCTATTCGATGGTCCGCGTGGGACGGATTTACCCGCCCAACAAGCAGGTTTTGCGCGATATTTCGCTCGGCTTTTATTACGGCGCGAAAATCGGCGTGCTTGGCCTGAACGGCTCGGGCAAATCCACGCTGCTGCGCATCATGGCTGGCAAAGACCCGGATTACATCGGAGAAATTGCCATTTCTAAAGGATACAGCGTGGGGATGCTGGAGCAGGAGCCGCAGCTGGATGAAAGCAAAACGGTGCTGGAGGTCATCCGGGAGGGCGTGCAGCCGCTAGTGGACCTGCTGGCGGAATATGACCGCGTAAATGAGGGTTTTGCTGATCCGGACGCTGATTTTGAGAAGCTCATCGCGGAACAGGCGCGCCTGACAGACGCTCTGGAACGCGTGGATGCCTGGAATCTTGAAAGCAACCTCAAGCTGGCGATGGGCGCGCTAAACTGCCCGCCCGGAGACACGCCCATTCGCGTGCTCTCCGGCGGCGAAAAAAGGCGGGTCGCGCTGACCAGGCTGCTGCTGACCGAGCCGGACATCCTCTTATTGGATGAGCCGACCAACCACCTGGACGCGGAATCGGTGGCATGGCTGGAGCATCACTTACAGAATTACAAAGGCACTGTTATCGCGGTGACCCACGACCGTTATTTTCTGGACAATGTCGCCGGATGGATTCTGGAACTCGACCGCGGGTACGGCATACCCTGGAAGGGGAACTATTCTTCGTGGTTGGCCCAAAAAGAGGAGCGATTGCGCGTAGAAGAAAAGACGGAATCCAAAAGGCAGCGCACCTTGCAGCGGGAGTTGGAGTGGATTCACATGTCGCCCAAGGCGCGTCAGTCCAAAGGCCAGGCTCGCGTGACCGCCTACGAAAAATTGCTCTCCCAGGAATATGAGAAAACGCGCAGAGACCTGGAGATTTACATTCCTTCCGGCCCGCGCCTGGGAAATGTCGTGATTGAGATGGAGAACGTCTGCAAAGGTTTTGGCACCCGAAAACTGATTGAGGATTTGAGCATCAGCATTCCGCCTGGTTCCATCGTGGGCGTGATTGGACCCAACGGCGCCGGAAAATCCACCCTGATAAAAATGATCGCAGGCGTTGAACAGCCGGATTCGGGAACAATCCGCCTGGGAGAAACAGTCAGGCTGGCTTATGCCGACCAATCCCGATCGCTGGATGGCGAGCTGACTGTGTTCGAGGCCATTACAGGCGGCGCCGAAAATTTCCAGCTGGGAGATATGACCGTCAATGGAAGAGCTTACTGCGCCTCGTTCAATTTTACCGGTTCTGACCAGCAAAAACCCGTCAAGAATTTATCCGGCGGAGAGCGAAACCGCGTCTTTCTGGCGCGCACCCTGACGGCCGGCGCCAACGTCTTGCTGTTGGATGAACCGACTAACGACCTGGACGTGAACACCTTGCGCGCCCTGGAAGAAGCGCTGGAAAATTTTGCCGGCTGCGCAGTGGTCGTGAGCCACGACCGGTGGTTCCTGGACCGCATCGCCACCCACATTCTGGCGCTTGGGCACGAGGGTAAACCACGGCTGTTTCTCGGGAATTGGTCCGATTTTGAAGCTGACCAGATCGCGCGCTACGGCGGCGACCGCTCAGGGCAGGGACGCTTTGCCTACCGGGGGTTGACCAGGAATTAACATAAAAAAACGGCCTGTATGACCCCAGGCCGTTTTTTGATTGTTTTGGATGCTACTCAGAGACTACCTTGACATCCTGCGCTTGCGGACCTTTAGCTCCCTGAACTACGCTGAATTCGACAGTGTCGTTTTCTTTGAGGGTTCTGTACCCCTCACCGATAATGGCGCTGTAGTGAACAAATACATCTTTTTCACCGGAATTTCGGGAAATAAAACCGTAGCCTTTTCCACCATCAAACCACTTTACCTTGCCAACTTCTCTTTCTGCCATGACTTTCAAATCCTCCGTGATTCTTAAAAAACAAATTCGCTTAAGGGTGATTCAGGTCCTTACTTAACAACATCCTGAATTCCCATCACACCAACTTTTTATACTACAACCGATTATTCACGTCAATCAGCTGGGCGAATCGCATTAGATCGCGCCGCGGTCAGGTGCCGGCGTGTCAATCAAAGAACTGGGGCAGCCACTGCCTGTTGGACTCCAGAATATCCGCCAGTATCAGGCGGGCGGTGCCAATGTCATCCACAACCGGGTCCAGCAGCAGGCTTTGCACAGCCAGGTTTCTATCTCCCTGGACGACAGCATCGATGCACAATTGACTTGCGCTCACCTCCCGGTGCAAGAGTTCGGTAATTCCCTGCGGCAGTTTGCCAACCGGCTCACCGGTTATTCCCCTGGAACTAATGGTTCCGGGTACCTCCACAATCGCGTTTGCGGGCAGGCCTTCAATCAAGCCATTATTTGGGATATTGAGGGCTTCCCAATACAACTCGCTGCCAGTGGTCAGGCTTTCAATAAGCTCGACAGCGCCTTCGCTTACGGGGTCTTTCAGAATTTCAATTTCTTTCTGTCTGCGGATGCAATCTGAAACCTGCTGCCACTGCTCATCCCGAAGGCGTGCGTAAAGTTCCCAGTTATACAAGGAGAGGTCGTATTTTTCCCAGGCTTTACGCTGGGGATTGGTGAGCCACGGCAGGTACTCGTCCAGGTGTTCGTCGCCTGGAATAGGGAAGAGGTTGAATATCTCAAAGATTTCCCGGGTGAGCGGTTCAAACGCGTCCGGGAGTTTTTTCCATTCCCTGTGGAAAAGCGGATAGAGGTCTTCGCCAGTTTGCCTGTCTCGCAGGGCGAGCATCCAGGTGAAGTGGTTGAGACCGGCCGCTGTGATTTTTAGGCGCTGCATGCCCTGGGCGGCCATTTCCGCCATGGGGTAATGGTTGCTTGGGTCGGCGTGGGTGCTTACAAAAGCTTCCGCGCCCTGAAAGCCGTAAATACCGGCCAGGGCTTTGGCTGCCATGGCGTACCCCGCTGCCAGTTGATGGCAAAGGCCGACCACCCGGACGCGCGAATACTGGTTCACCAGATAACACAACCTGTGCATGGGGTTGGTAAAGTTAATCAGCCAGGCATTCGGGCAGAGCTGTTCCATATCCCTGGCGATGTTCAGCACGGCATTCACGTTCCGCGCGGCGTGTGCGAATCCGCCGGGACCGCCGTTTTCTCCGTAAGGCTGCCTCAGGCCGTATTTGAGCGTCAGTTCAAAATCTTGCTGCCACAGTCTTTCGCGCGGCTGCACTTCTATCGCGCTGACGACGTAGTCGGCGTTCGCGAGCGCGTCTTTGTGGGATGAATGCGATGTGATGGTTTTTCCGCAGTCCCAGCTGCGGTTTAACCACTCAGCAAGGCTGGCAGTCAGATCGAGCGATTCCGCGTTGATATCCACCAGAGCGATTTCGCTCCCGCGCAGCACAGAGCTCTTGAGCAGGGTTAAAAGGGTGCTTATTCCAAATGAAAAGCTGCCCGCACCTAAACATACGATTTTTGGCACATCAGCCGCCTTTTTGGTGCTTTTTTTCAGTCAGATAACGATTTATGGCGGCCGCGGCCTTGCGGCCGGCTCCCATGGCGAGGATGACGGTGGCTCCGCCCGTAACGATATCGCCGCCCGCGTAAACCCCGGGAATGGAGGTTGCCATTGTTTCCGGGTCCACCACGATATTCCCCCAGCGATTAAATTCAAGGTCCGGGGTCGTCCGCTGGATGATTGGGTTGGAACCGTTGCCGATTGCCACCACGGCGACATCGACCGGAGTCTCATAGTCAGAGCCCGGGATGGGGCACGGCCGCCGCCTTCCGCTGGAATCGGGCTCTCCCAATTCCATTTTAATCAGACGCATGCCAACCAGCCAGCCATCCTGATTTCCAAGGAATTCCAGCGGGTTGCGCAGGAACTCAAAGCGCACCCCTTCCGCTTTCGCGTGCTGGATTTCTTCAAAGCGGCCGGGCATTTCCGCCTCGCTCCGCCGGTAGACGATACTGACTTCAGCAGCGCCCAGCCGCAGGGCCACGCGCGCTGAATCCAGGGCGGTATTGCCGCCGCCAATGACCGCCACGCGCTTCCCCTGAACATTCAGGATGGGAGTGTCAACTTTGGGGAACAGATAGGCTTTCATCAGGTTCACCCTTGTCAGGAACTCATTGGCCGAATAGATGCCAACCAGGTTTTCTCCAGGGATGCTCAGGAAATTTGGCAGACCCGCGCCAGTACCGATGAAAACAGCTTCGTAACCGTCAATATCCATCAGCTCGCGGATTGTTTTGGTCGCGCCAATCAGCACATCGGGGACAAACTTCACGCCAAGGTCAGAAAGCTGCTGGACTTCTTTACTCACAATTACCTTGGGCAGACGAAATTCGGGGATGCCGTAGCGCAGCACCCCGCCAAAATCGTGGAAGGCTTCAAAAATGGTCACCTCGTGGCCAGCCTTGATCAGGTCGCCCGCGCAGCTAAGACACGCCGGACCGCTGCCGACCAAAGCGACTTTATGGCCGCTGGGTTTAACCTCCAATGGCTCTTTTTGAAGCGGGTGCGCGTCGAGG
The DNA here is from genome assembly GCA_012517865.1 of Chloroflexota bacterium. Classification (GTDB taxonomy): domain Bacteria; phylum Chloroflexota; class Anaerolineae; order Anaerolineales; family Anaerolineaceae; genus Mesolinea. The sequence continues at coordinate 70,158 of JAAYUC010000008.1, forward strand.
TAATCCGTGACGTACCGTTCCAAAGCTCCAATCGCAACAGGCTCGCCTTTCTTCCCGAGAATGCAGGCGCCTTCGCATTGTTCCGTCTGAGGACAGACCCGCCCGCAAACGCCAGGCAGGGAATTATCCTGCTTGATTAGCAGGGCGGCTTCAGCCGGTTTTCCTGAAAGAATGAGTTTGATGAATTGCGGAATTTGAACCGAAACCGGGCAGCCGGCAACGCATTTGGGATTTTTACACTGCAAACAGCGGGCGGCTTCTTTTAATGCCAGTTCATCCGTGAACCCGAGCGCGACCTCATCAAAATTTCTGACCCGAATTGTCACCGGAAGCTCGGGCATTGCCTGGCGGGCGCGGGGAGCGCTTTCGATTTTTTCCTCAGCAATGTCCAGGACGGCGATATGCTCATCCAATCGGCAGCTTTCAAGGTGGTTATAAGCCCGGTTGCGTTTGTTCAAAGTGTCAAAATCCACCAGGTGACCATCAAATTCGGGGCCTTCCACGCATGTAAAGCGGACTTTTCCTCCGACCGTGACCCGGCAGCCGCCGCACATTCCCGTCCCATCCACCATGATGGGGTTTAAGCTGACTGTTGTGGGAATCCCATAAGGGCGCGTGACTTCCGTGATGGCGCGCATCATGGGCAGCGGCCCAACGGCCAGGGCGTAATGGTAGATGTTTCCCTGCTCAAGAAGCTGCTTCAGCTGGTCGGTGACAAAGCCGTGAAAACCAAACGACCCGTCGTCTGTGGTGATGTAAAGTTCATCCGCGACGTTTTCCAGCTCTTTCCGCAGGATAATGAGGTCTTTAGTGCGGGCGCCGACCACGGCGGTTACATGGTTGCCGGCATCTTTGAGCGCTTTTGCGACCGGGTAGGCCACAGCCGTCCCCACGCCTCCGCCGATAACAACAACCCTGCCAAAATTTCTAATCTCGGAGGGGTTGCCGAGCGGTCCAAGAACGTCCAGTATCTGCTCGCCGATGGGCATACTATCCAGCAATTCCGTGCTTTTACCAACCACCTGCACAATCAGCGTGATTGTGCCGCGCTGCGCGTCGCGGTCCACGATCGTAAGGGGGACTCGCTCGCCTTCTTTGGTTAAGCGCAGAATCACGAATTGACCAGGCCTGGCTTTTTGGGCAATGAGAGGCGCGAAAACTTCGTAGCGGGCGATGCGTTCCGCCAGGATTTCCTTTTCGATGATTGTGCCGTGTTTTGAGTAGTCGAAGTGAGCAGTTGGGATGCCAGTTCCCAAGGATTCAACAGTCATCAGGTGTTACCTCCGGGGGAGTGAGATATTAAGTTCAGCGAATTTTTCGTTTCTACTCTACACGGAGGCACCAATATAATGCTTCATTGCGGTCCACGTTCAGGGTAAAAACAATGCAGTAACGCCCAGGAGTAAGAGCCTCCTGAGGGGTAAGCAAATGTATGTTGTCCTTAACCGGGCGGGTGGTAAACGGCACAGGCAGGCCGCCGTCATTAAGGAGCTGCACGCGTTCCAGGCTGATGACCTGATTATTGACCACCAGCTCGGGCAGTTTTTGCGCAGTCACTGGAACGCCGGTTTCGTCTTTAGGGACGTCCAGATTCAATTTCATCTCGGTGAACTGGCCGTTCTCCAGCAGGAAGACCCCTTCATACTCAGGCAGAACCTCCAGAACAGGGGTGGGCTTTGTCAGAAAGGGAATGTTCACATTGAGGAGGGTCGTCCCAATGAGTATGCCAATGACAATGAAAACCATTAGCGTCACGCCGTACATCAGCACATCCAGCCACACTTTGGTTTTAACAGGTTTCTGGGGCTTCACGCTTTCGGGTTTTGGCGCTGCGGCGGCCTCTTCCGGAGCAGGTTCCTCAAGCGGCTGGGGAGGTTCAATTTGCGGCTCCGGCTCAGGCTCAGGCGCCGGTTCAGGTTCCTTTTCCATCTGAATCTGGGCGGGCGCGGCTTTAAAGATGCCAATGGGGCGCGTGTAATCGGAGAGTTTTTCGCCGGGTTTCGGGGGGATGTACTTTTTCCGTTCGATGAATGCCAGGCCGCGCTGCGCCGGTCGATTGGACGGGTCGAGCTCGAGCGCTTTCTTGAGGAAAATGGTTTGCTTGGCTTCGTCCTCGATGATGGCTGCCAGCCAGACCCATACCTCCGCGTTGGTAGGCTCTTCCACAATGGCATCTTTCAAGTGCGCGAGGGCCTGTTCCATTTGCCCGGATTTTGCTGCTTCTATGCCTTGCTCGAGGGATGTGGTCATGGTTCCGGCTCCGCTGATGGTCGAATCTAAATTGCAATTGGATTTTACCATATGAAAATCAAACTTTATAATAGGTGTGAATAATTAATTGAGAAAAGAGGGCTGGCCTGTGAAAATCGGAATAATTAGTGATACACATTCCAAAGAACGCTGGCTCATCCAGGCTCTGGATGTCCTGCGAAATCAGAACATTTCCATCCTCGCGCACTGCGGGGACCTGACGGATTTTGCCATGTGCAGGCACATGCGGGACTTCCAGGTTTACTATGCCTTTGGCAACGGCGATGTTGCCAGCGGCGCTATCGCGCTCAACCTGCAGCAGATGAACCCGACCAGCCAGTGGGGGCTTTCCGTGGAATTCACGCTGGACGGCAGAGCGTTTTATGTCTGCCACGGCAACCATCCGGAAATGATTCGCTCCGCGCTTGAGAGCGGTAACTTCGATTACCTGCTGCACGGACACTCCCACGAGTTCAAGGACATGCGGGTTGGACGTACCCGCGTGATTAATCCGGGCGCGCTGGGGGATAGAATCAGGCCGCACAGCTTTGCAGTTTTGGATATTGAGACCGACACACTGACCCAGCACATTTTAAAGGAGTGAGGCGTGCTGCAAACTTACGAGAATTTGTGCGCGTACATCGAATCCAAGCCCGGCTGCACCAAGGACATGCCCTTCGACTTTGACACCCTCGTTTTCCGGGTAGGAGGGAAAATTTTTGTCCTGATGAGCTGGCAGGACGATCCGGTGACCATCAACCTGAAGTGCGACCCGGAAAAGGCTCTCAGGTGGCGCAGTTTCTTTCCCGCGGTGACGCCGGGTTATCACATGAACCACAAGCACTGGAATACCATCGTGTGCGATGGGTCCGTGCCCGATTCCGCTCTCATGGAGATGATCACGGACAGCTACAACCTGGTGTATTCCGGCTTGAGCAGGGCGGAGAAAGAAAAGTTGAAGGCAGGTTTTGCGGACGCCAAATGAATCGCGCTTTCACGAATTTTGCGCTTGCACTTTCAGGCGTGCTTGGGTATAATCTGTGCCTGTTGTTCGGGGCGTAGCGCAGTCCGGCTAGCGTGCTTGCATGGGGTGCAAGAGGTCCCGGGTTCGAATCCCGGCGCCCCGACAGAAAGAGCGGGTTCTCAGGAACCCGCTCTTTGCTTATTTCATGTTAATCGGTCCCGCGCGTCTCCCGATGTCCGCACGCTTAGCGGCGGGCGCAGGCCGCGAGCAGTAAAACCAATCCTGCCTTTTTCATGCCCGTCTGTTGCGAAGCCTTATGATTACAGGCGTCAAACCATCCCGTAGGCGTAAAAAGTGGGAATAAAGACAGTGGCCTGACCGCTCAGCCAGGTTTCGCGCGCTTTCGCCTTGAAGTCGAGGATTTCATCTACCGGCACCAGCCCGCCCAAATCGTAGGCGATGATGTCCCATTCTGCGTCAAAAACTTCGGGGCTGGGTTCTTTCCACTCCCCAGCAAGCAAACCCACATTGACGTTCTTCAGCCCTATGCCGCGGAACATGGCCCCCATGCGGCGCCCAATACTCAGGTCCACGCCCTGGAATTCAAGGCTGCGGTTCTGCACCTCGCCAATTTTCTGGAAGATTTCCGGGTAATCTATGCGGGACTTGTAGTCCGGTTCAGCGAAAGCGATGACATGGCGCCCGGGTTTGGTAACCCGCGCCATTTCTCTCAAGGCTCGCTCAGGGTCTTTCAGCCACAACAGCAAATAATGGCACACGCTCAGGTCAAAGCTGTGGTCCGCCGCGGGAATGTCGTAGGCGTTCCCGCAAATGACTGTTCGCTGGCTGTTGAGCGGCAGCGAATACTTGCAGCGCCGCGGTTTGTACTCCAGACCGACAACTTTCAAGCCGCGGCTCTCAAAATCCTTGAAAAGCGCGCCGGTACCGCTGCCAACCTCCAAAATCTGTTCTCCGGGCTGGGCGTTGAGTTTGTTCAAAAGAAAGTGCCGCAGTTTCTCAGTCCAGAGCGCCTGCAAAGCATAACGGGAATGCCAGCTGTGAATGTTCATCCTACGCCTGATAGCGGTTTTTCCAAATCTCGCGCCAGCTGTCTTTCAACAAATTTCCCAGGTACCTGCCGTACCCCGGCCGGGTATGCAGGTCGCCGTTCGGAGAGGCTTCGAGCACGATAAACTCAGCCTCGGGGTTGGGCTCCGCGGTTATCTGCTGCGTTGGTAGGACCGCGCTCAGATTTAAGGGGAGCGGAAGGTCGTTTATCATTGGCAGGCCGGTTTTCCCGACCTCTTCTTCCGCGCGGGCGACTGCCTGGGCCGTGTCTGACTGTATCGGGATGAGCGAGAAGGCATTCACACCCAGTGCCGCAAGTTCCTCAACGGTGTGTGTCAGCTCAGTCTCGGGCTGGATGAGCAGTCCAACGCAGGTGTACAGGTCCAGGGGCAGGATTTTGCGCAAGGCGGAAAGCAGACGTTCATCCCCCGGCTGGTAAGGAACAAAGAGGTGGTCCAGTCCGCAGGCAATCAGATTTTCGATATATGCTTCATCGTTCAATCTGCTGCCGCTGCTTACCAAGCCGGTAACCAGACCCAATTCTTCTGCGTACGCCAATAATTCAGGCAGGTCGTCGCGCAGAGTGGGCTCTCCTCCCCAAAAAATCAGGTGCGGGATGCCGGCTTGGAAGGATTTATGAATGATTTTCTTCCAGTCCTGCGTATCAAGTTCGCCAGGCAGGGGGCAGCTCTGGCCTTCATCGGCCGCTGTCAGGCAGCAGTCAAGCCGGTATGGAGCGGAAATATCCTGATATTGGGTGTGCGGTTCAAATCCGAAATCAGCGGTCGGTTCCTGGTCCGTTTTGCGGATAAAAGAAAGCAGCTGTTGGTGAAAGGAAACCACGTCCGCCGCGATGGTGTCCACCGGAGCGGAAAACCGTTCGGCAACGAGCTGCGTGATTTCCGCGTCCTGCTTGCCCTTGATGAGATAATAGGCGAATTCTGTGGCGGTCTGATTTAGGTGCAGCACAGAGGAAGCATTGACAATCAAGACACCTTCGCCGTCAGGTTCAATTCTCAGGTGCAGGCGGTAAGGCTGCGGGTCGTCTTTGGGGCTGTGATACGCATAGAAGCCGGGCTCCAGCGGTTGATGGACGGGCTCCTTGGAGAACAGCTGTTTAATAAAGTTTATCATCATGCCTCCGTTAGAAAAGTTCTGCGGTGATAGGTCGAACAGATTGATGGGCGCGCGCCAGCGGGCAGCCGCCGCCGCATTCCACGAGGAAATCACAGTGCTGGCAGCCTTCGGGGATGTTTCTGCGTTCGCGCAGTTCAAGTGAAAGCGGATGATTCCAAATGTCATCCCAGTCATCGTCGAGAATGTGGCCAAGAGCGTGGTAATACGACTGACAGGGGATGACCTGCCCGTCCGGTTCCACGCACATGTTGTAGAGCGCGGCGGTGCAGCCCTTGATTCCCAGGCTCAGCAGCATGGGATTAAAGTGGCAGTACTGGGTCGGGGTGTACCAAATCAGGCGCTGATTATGTTCACGAGTAAACCGCGACGCGAGTTCCAGCAAGGGAGGCAAATCCACTTCGGGCAGGCCGCTGTTCACGGTCGCGCCGTGGCCTGAATAAATCAGGGCATTCAGACCCACCGTAGGAACGTGCTCCTCTGCCAGGAACTTGAGAATGTTTTCCAGCTCAGCGGCGTTATTGCGCAGCAAGGTGGTGTTGGTCATCAGATAGATGCCGGAATTGACCGCGTTTCGCAGTCCGGTCAGCGTTTCCTCCCAGGCGCCTTTCGCGCGGACCATTGTGTCATGCGTCCCCGGGTCAAAAGACTCAACGGTGATTTGAACATGGTCCAGCCCGGCGGAGACTAAGCTGCGCATCAGCTGCTCATCTGCCAGTCTTCTGGCGTTGGTGTTCAGGCCTGTGACCAAGCCAAGCTCTTGCGCGTAGGCGACAAGTTCGACTAAATCGTCCCGCAAGGTTGGCTCGCCGCCAGTAAAAACCACATGCGGTATGCGCAGTTCCCAAACGCGGTCCAGGACGGCCTTCCAGGTGTTCGTATCCAGTTCAGGGTAGCTGCGCTCGCGGGCGTTGTAACAATGCGCGCAGTTGTTATTGCAGCGGTAGGTCAGCGCCAGGTCCATGCGGTAAGGCGCGGATAGGGTGGCTGAGAAGGGCATGTGTTTTTCCAGCCCCAAATCGCAAACCGGGCAGAGACCGCTCTGCTCATCCATCACAGCGTCAAGTTGGCTGGTAACCCTGGCATAATCCTCAACAAGCTGGCTTTTGGGGGCTTTATAGAGCCTGCTGAGCGCGCGGATAGCGTCTTTCTCGTCGGCTTTGCTGAGGTGGTAGTATGCCATTTGAACCGCGGTCGGGTTGAGGTGAACAACGCGGCTGGCGTTCACCACCAAAAGGCCGCTGCCGTCTTCATCCAGCCGAATATGCACCCGCGACTTCGATTCTTTATCAGTGATTTCGAACTGATAAAGACCAGGTTGGGCTGGCGCGAGCGGTTTTTTGCCAAGAAACGCCATGGACATAGCCCCTGTATGAGGTTAGCGGCCGCCGCCAGCGCAAGCGCAGGCGCATCCGGCACAGGCACAGGCGCACGCGCAGGAATGACCGCCGCCTCCGCCGCCGCGGAACCCACCGCTGCCGCTTTTGTACGTAGACGTCGGAATCGGTATGGGGTTGGTCTTGTTGGTAACCGCGCTGGTAAAGCCGGTCAGGTCGCCAATCGCGCTGGCAGCCAGGCTTGACGCGCCATTAATCATCGAAGCCGCGAAGTCAGAGCCGGGGATGTTTGGCAGCGAAAGCGAAGGCTTGCTCCCGCCGCCCGATGGAACACCGGTGCTCACCGGCGTACTGAGGCCGCCTCCGCCGCTGGTTTGCGCGGCTGGCTGCCAGCCGGGGTTGTAACGCGGCCACCACATGGGCACAATAACCGGTCCGCCGGAGAATGTTTCTTCGGTCTTCGTGTTGAACTCTTTGTCCAGCATTGTCCACTCGAGCGTGTGGTCGTACTGAGCGCTCTTAATCTCAGGTGTTTCGGCGTCCTGTACCGCTTTCCAGGCGCGGGCAATGATGTCCTTGTAATACGCCACGGTTTCTGCTTTGCTGAAGCCCTTCATCTTGGCGGTCACACTGTTAACCAGGTCAATAATGGTGGTCTGCAGCAAGCGTTTTCTTTCGGGGAGTTTGTCCTCAAGAAATGCCTGAATGAAGCCCTTTTCATAATCGTACAGACCTTCGGGCAGGGGCTCGCTCGGCTTGATTGTGAGCGGGTCTTTTTGAGTCACCGTGATGGCTTCTTTTTTGAGCAGGCCGAACATTATCATGGTCAGAATTTTATCCAGAGGCTCTTCCATGAGGATGCCCGCTTCCACAGCGGTGAGACCGCGCTTGATGCCCTGACCTTCAATAGAAATCTTGGGGGGCATGTATGCCATTTTCCGTTTTTGTTCAGCCTTGGAACCCTTCACAATCCCGAGGATGATTGTCCCCACAAAGATTAATGTGCCAAGGCAGCAAAAAACTGTTCCGATGGAGAATGGAAACGGTGAGGACCCCGAAGAGGGCTGCTCTTCTTGCTGGGTGTAAACCTCCTTGCTGCTGACAGCTTCAGGAGGGACAACAGACGCAGGGAAAGCGGTACCAAAGTAATAATTCGAGTGGACATCCGCGTTTTCCGTGTACCAGGAATAGTACACCCGGCCGTCCTGAGTGGTAGAGGCCTCGGGAGTATCGCTTCCCGGCCAACCGGAGGGGCGGTAGTAAACTCCGTCGTTCACACCTACGCCAGGAGGCAGGATGATGGTCATGCGGTACTTCGTCGCGGTGGAGCGGTCATATTCCGCGCCAAAGGTATTGGGCGAAAACTGGAAATTCACATAGTTTTCGCGGTCGCCCTGGTCATAAGGGAAAAGCACACCGGTAATCCCGGTCGCGGTGACGATTACCGTGCCGGTCTCACCGGGTTGAATGGCGAGATTTTTGAGTGCGAGTTCCGCGCCTCTGACATAGGCCGAGTTGCCAATTTGCGGAATATTCTGGCCGTTAATGGTTCCGGAGATATTCTTGAGGCTATATTGGGCAATGGGCAGGCCAAGGTCAATGAAATCAATCGGATCCGCGGATGGGTCGTTATCGAACACCATGTAATAACGCAGCGTCAGGCTGCCGTCTTTTTCCAGGTAGGCTTCCACTTCGTACTCGCTCACGGTAAAGCGGTAGGTCTGGGCGGAAACCGCAGCCGGGAAAAGGAACGCAGCAAGCAGCACGAATAACAGAATGAGGTTGCGAAATATTTTCATCTTTTTACCACTTCGGTTCTTCGGTCAATTGGTACGTGGTTCCACAGCTGTGGCAGGTGACCACTGGCGCGCCTTGAATCATCTTGATGTCATCCGAGGCTAATGGGGCTCCGCAGGACTGGCATTTGATAGCGTCCATCTTCACATTCCCAGGCAGGTCCACGTTAATGGAGATATTCTGGGTTGTTCCAGCGGCTTTCGCGCCAATCCGGGCACCAATAATAATCGCGATGAACGCGATAATCAGGCCGACAACCCCGACTGCCAGCCAGCTTGTGCTTCCCGAGGGACTGAACGCGCCAAGTATGAACAGGAACGACAAAACAATGAGAATTCCTGCAACAATGTAGAGTATGGTTCTGGCTGCTTTCATCCTGTCACTCCTTTATTTGTCGTTGTGGAAAATTTCACAATCTGGTAAATTTTAGTAGGAAATCGGATTTATTACCTAATATAATATACACATCGTCTGTGATGATAACATCAAATTTACTTCTTGTCTGCCGGACGAAACTGAACACAAGGTGAAGAGCGCATGGGAAAGCAAGAAATTCCGGATATTGTGATTCAAAGGCTGCCAGTATATTTGCAGGCTCTCAATCAACTTTTGAGAGAAGGGCGGGGGGTAGTCTCCTCTGCAGAACTTGGGCACATTGTGGACGTATCCGCCGCGCAAATTCGCAAAGATCTCTCCTTTTTTGGGGGATTCGGCAAACAGGGCAGTGGATATAACGTTATCAGTCTGATTCACAATCTGCGCGCAATTCTAAATCTAAATCAAATCTGGCCGGTTGTCATCGTGGGGGTAGGAAACCTTGGTCAGGCTCTGCTGAAGTATCAAGGTTTTTCTCGCAAGGGTTTTGAGATCGTTCTGGCCTGCGATAACAACCCGGAATTGATTGGCACGAGTATCAGCGGTATTGAAATCAGTGATGTCCGCAATCTCGCAGCGGATATCCAGCGTTTGAATATCCAGATGGCGATCCTTACGGTTCCCGCGGGCTGCGCCCAAACCGTTACGGATTTGTTAGTCAATTACGGGATAAAAGCTATTCTGAATTACGCGCCGCTGGTGCTTAAGGTGCCGGAAGGGGTGCATGTCATTAACATTGACCCGGTCGTAAAACTGCAGACCTTGACATATTACCTGAACGCGGAAGATTAAGGCTGACTGCTCAAGAGGTGCATCAGCACGTCCAAGTTTTCCACCTGGTCCGTCCGGACTTTAAGCTTCCTGCGCTTTTCCGCCTTCACTTTCAGCCAGCCGTTCTCAATCTGCGCGGATGAGATTTGGCTCAGGGGCAGGACGGCTTTCCCAACAGATAATGCATCCTTTTCGAGCATGACCTTCTTGCCGAAGCGAAATTTGCCTGTCCTGGCGAGCTGGTCTTGCGCCAGATTCAGCAGCGGTTGGAACGCTTTTTGGCGCACAAGATTGGTTAAATCTTCAAAGCGGTCCATGCGCGCGTCAATGCTCAGCGTATTGCCGACGGCATCAAGTAAATCAAGCTTTTCTTTGCGTTTTCCCGGAATGCCCAGGAAATAGGACCGCGAAAGGTCCATTCTGATTTTCTCAAGGGAGTCCCAACGTATTTTCAGGTCCCGCCTTCCCTGCTTTTTACGAATGCCGTCCGGAAGGATAGAAACTGCTGTTTTTGTCCGGGGAAGGTTGGCGAAAAACAGCCAAAAAAGGAGAAACAGCATAAAGGGAAGCAGGATTAAAAGCACTTTTCCATTAATCCACAGAACGGACAGGCCAAACTTTTCTACGCGGGGAATAAACCACTGCCAGGTCAGGTACCCGAACACCCCCAGCGCGCCCAGCAGGAGCAAACTGAGAACAAAACGCCAGATACGTGCGCGGCGACTCTTGCGGTCTTTAAAAACAGCTTCGGGGGTAATTTCGTTGGTTTGGAAATCTTCCATGGCAGCACTCAGCTTTGTTGACTGCGAAGTATCAGGTCCAGAATGTCAAAGGCTTTGGCTGTCCCTTCGACTGTGCAGGTGACGGGATTATCAACAATGTAGGCGGGAATTCCCAGCGCGACAGTCAGATACTTATCCACACCTTTGAGAAGCGCAGTGCCGCCACAAAGGGCGACGCCGCGGTCTATGATGTCGGAAATGAGTTCGGGAGGGGTCTTTTCCAAAACGCGTTTAGCCGTGGCGGCAATTTCTTCCAACGGGGCTTGAAGGGCTTCCACAATCTCATTCGTGGTCAGGCTGGCTGGTCTTGGCAGCCCGGTCACCTGGTCCTGACCTTGAATTTCCATGGTTTTTTCTTCTTCGCTGGGGAGAGCAGCCCCGATGCGAATTTTCAGCGATTCCGCCGTAGGCTGGGCGATAATCAGCCCGTACTTTTTGCGGACATAAGCGCAGATGGCGTCATCCAGTTTGAGGCCTGCCACTTGCGATGTTTCCGCGCTCACGATTCCGGTCATCGAAATTACCGCTGCCTGCGTGGTCCCGCCGCCAAGCGAGATAATCATATTACCGGTAGGCGTGTTGATTGGAAGGTCCACGCCGAAAGCGGCAGCCAGAGGCTGCGGTATCCAGTTGACTTCCCTGCTTCCGGCGCCCAGGCCGGCTTCCTGTACAGCCCGGCGTTCCACGCTGGTGATGCCGTAAGGTACGCTGATGATGATGCGCGGTCGGAAGAAAATGGTGGGTCCGGTTACTTTTTTGATGAGGATGCTCAGAAATTTTTCGGTAAGCTCATACTCGGCGATAACTCCGTTTCGCAGCGGACGCACCACTTCGATGGCCTCGGGCACCCGGCCAAGCATGCCCAAAGCGGTGGTTCCATATTCCACCAGCTTCATCTCGTTGGTGACAATCGCGACAATAGTCGGTTCCTGCACCAATATTTGAGAGCCTTCCGCGATTTGCGTGTTAAATGTTCCGAGGTCAATGCCCAGTTCTCGTGAAAATGCTGCCATGGATAATCCTATAAATGCAAAGTTAACTAAATTTTACCATCCCATAAAAACAATTACGATGGGCGCGTAAGCGCTGCCGATCAGCGGTTAAAGTACTGCAAAGCCACGCGCAGCTTATCTTCCACCGTATCAGGCACATCCTTGGGCAGCGCCTGTATGGCGGTTTGCGCTTCCACGATGCTGTAACCAAGGCTGACCAGGGCTTCCAGGACCTGGTCTTCGGCAGTACTCGTGCTCCGGCGTAAATCAAAACCGGCTTCTGCGCTGATGCGGCCTTGCAGGTGGATAACGATTTTTTGGGCTGTCTTCTTGCCAATCCCGGGCACACGGCTGAAGAATTCCGGCTGTTCACTGACAACAGCGGTGCGGATATTATCCAGGGAAAGTGTGGATAGAACTGCCATCGCCAGGCGCGGGCCGATACCTTCGACCCCCAGCAGCAGCAAAAAGAATTGTTTTTCTTCCACGGTTCTGAAGCCGTACAAGGCAAGCATGTCCTCGCGGACGACCAGATAGGTATGCAGGAAGACCAGGTCGCCTGGTTCAACATCGGAAAGGACGGATTTGGTCACAGTGACATCAAAACCAACCCCCTGAACATCAATAATCAGGCTGTCCGCGTGTTTGGATTGCACTTTCCCGGTTATGGACGCGATCATGGTTATTCTGTCCTTCGCGCGCGATTTTGGTTATAGATTTCATACAGGATTATACCTGCCGCGACCGAAAGGTTAAGGGAATCACACGCGCCTTCCATGGGGATGCGCACAATATGCCGGCAAAGCGCAATATATTCCCGCGGCAGGCCTTCCCGTTCGCTGCCCAGCAGCAAAACCGCGGGCGCGGCGTAGCGGACAGACGCGTAATCTTCAGCGCCCTTGTCAGAAGTCCCGACGATGGAAACGTCCGGATGACTGAGCGCCCATTCCTGAAATTCAGCCAGTCTCGCTTTGAACAGGCGAATCGTGAAAATGGAGCCCATAGACGCTTTTACCGCGGCCGCGTCGTAAGGATCGGTGCAGTCGTCCAGCAAAATGAGACCCTTCGCTCCGACCGCGTCGCAGGTGCGAAGGATGGTGCCAAGATTGCCGGGGTTCTGTACCGCCTGAAGGCCAACCCAAATTTCACCCGCCGCGGGCGCGGCAGCCTTAAGCTCGCACCAGCGCTGCCCGATGACAGCCGCGATGCCCTGCGGGGTGTCTTTCCGCGCGATGGAATTGAAAACCGGCTGACTCACTTCAAGCGTATCGATGCCCAGAGCGCGTGCCCTGTCAACCAGATTCTGTCCGAATTCGCTGACCAATAAATCCGGACAATAGATGACCTGCTGGATATCGGCGCGGGAGTCGAACGCCTGGCCGACCACACGCAGACCTTCCGCCAAAAACGCGCGTGTGGTTTTCCGTTCTTTGGCCTGCAAGAGCTTGCGAACGGCTACGATACCGGGGTTAGAGAGGCTGGTAATCATATTTCATTGCCATTGGCGGCGCGGTTCCTGAAGGTCAGCATTCCAATATGGCACAGCGCCACAGCGAGGGCGTCGGCAGCGTCATCGGGTCTGGGGATGGAGTCCATGCCCAGAAGGACGCGCACCATTTCCTGAACCTGATTTTTGTCCGCATTGCCGTAGGAGGTGACCGAAAGTTTGACTTCATTCGGGGTGTACTCCGACAGTTCCAGCTGCGCCTGCGCCAGGCACAAGGTAATTACACCGCGCGCTTCACTGACAGCTGAAACCGTTTTCAGGTTTTTCTGGAAAAAGATTTTTTCCACAGCCGCGTGCGTGGGTTGATATTTAGCCAATATTTCGCGTAGCTCGTCGTATAGATAGGATAAACGGCTGGAGGTTGTCCTCACAGCCGTTGAATCGATGACGCCATACGCCACAAGTTTGGGATTTCCCGCCTGGTCGACAGAAACGAGTCCGTAGCCAGTGATGGCTATCCCAGGGTCAATACCCAAAACCAGCATGGAATGTTATTCCTTCTCAAGGTCCGCGAGCGCTTCCTCGGTTATTTTGAGGTTGGAATAAACATTTTGCACATCATCGCTGTCTTCAAGCGCTTCGATGGTGCGCAGAACGGCAAGGGTTTTCTCTTTATCGAGTTCCACTTCTTGCTGCGGAACCATGCGCAAACCGGCTTCTTCAGGCTTGATATTGAATTTTTTGAGGCTGTCGCCGATGGTCTTAAAGCTTTCAACGCTGCCAATAATCTCGATGTAACCGTCTTCTTCGACAACGTCATCAGCGCCGCCTTCCAGCGCGGCTTCAAAAACTTTATCAAAGTTTTTACCGTCAGATTTGACGGAAAAAACAGCTTTCCGGTCAAACTGCCAGCTGATGGAGCTGGTATCCGCCAGGTTGCCGCCGGAACGCGTGAGAATATGACGCAGTTCAGCGACCGTGCGATTGCGGTTTTCGGTAACGCATTCAATCATCGCGACGATTCCATGGCCCAGCGTGCCGCCGTAAGTCAATTCTTCAAGCTCTTCGGAGGATTTATCCTCACCGGTGCCGCGTTTGATAGCGCGTTCGATGCTGTCTTTGGGCATGTTACTGGATCGGGCACGGTCAATTGCGAGATAGAGGCTGACGTTCATGGAGGGGTCTCCGCCGCCTTCACGGGCAGCCAGGGTAATCTCACGCGCCAAACGCGTGAAGACCGCGCCTTTTTTTGCGTCGGCTGCGCCTTTTTTGCGCTTGATTGTGGACCAGTGCGAATGTCCAGACATAATAAATCTCCTCGGTTCTAAACTAGGGTATGAAATAAAGCAACTTATTATACCATTTGCCAGGTCGGGTGTATAGTCGCGTACAGCAGGGCGCGTTGCATGGGCTGCCCGGGAGCCATCCCAATTGTCGCAAGATTAACAGAAACTTCACTGACCCTTCAGGGGGACAAGACCAGACAGGCGGCAGGGCCTGAACCAGCAGCGAAAAGACGTGCATAACCTTATAAACCACAGCGCGGAAAGCAAATTGCCTGTGGGGATAGTCGCCAATTCAATTGGTGCTCAAGGTCTGGGAATGGAGAGCAGAAGCAAGTCTTATCTCCGCGCTGGCCGTGATGAGGCAGGAGGGTACCCGGAGGGTGTGTCAACAACTTTCGGATGAATGGTTTTCAGCTGCCTGGTTATGTTTGTTAATCTTTTGCAGCAGACGTTCGCGGCGGTGGTTGAAACCAACTATTAATGCCGACTGCGGCGCTCCGTCCAGGCAGCCGTGCAGGTATGTGAGGGCTTGTTCGGTGCAGGCTAACGCCCTGGCAGGTTCGCCGCAGTGATGTTCGTAATATTTGGCCAGCTCCTCCAGCGCTTCGATCGTTCCCGCCTCTGCGGCCTGAGCCCAAAGTTCCGCGGCTTCGGCAAGTCTGTTTTGCCGTTTCAATAAGCGCGCCTGCGCCAGAAGTGGCTCGACGCGCGGCTCGGAGGGACTGCCAACCTGACGGCCTTTTTCATACAGCGAAAGGGCCGTGTCGGAATCACCCAACTGTTCCACCAGCCTGCCAAGACTTGTCAGGTCCTGACTGCTGCTATTATTCCAAGCGGTCGGATCGCTCAAAACGTCTGTAAAGAGCGCGAACAGCGCTGCCAGGCTGACCACATCCTGTTCGTTGTGGACAAAAATCCCTTTCAGGGGTTCCGCGTCTCCTTCCCGAAGATATTGCGCGTAATATTCCGGTATCAGATACCCGGGCACCTCATCCATGTCGCGGGTCAGGCCGAAAATTTTGTTTTCAATATTGCCCAGCGTGCATTGTTCCAGGCGGGCCTTCCAAATACGGCGGGTAAGATGCAGTAAATCCACGTGCGGCAGGTCCTCGAACGGGCTGCTGAATCCCTGGAGCACATAGCGCGTGTTTAGAATCGGGATATCAAAGGATTTACCGTTGTAGGTAACCACCGCGGCCATTCCGGCGCAGAATTGTTCCAGGGCAGCCAGGAGCGCGGCTTCTTCCGCTGGTCCCCGCAGAAAAAATTGTTCCATCACGAAGCTGTTCCCGCGGTAGCGGCCAACGCCGACCATAAAGGCCATCGTGCCCGTCCCACCCGAAAGCCCGGTTGTTTCAGTATCAAGGAAAATGAAATTTTCTATGCTGGTTTCCGCCAGGTGCGGGGCGCGGGCCCAGCGCGCAATTCCATGGTGTGAATAATTGGGCAGCAGCCGCTGGCTGCCAAGCAGGTAGCCGCTGCTGTACTCGTGGAAGGACGAGAAAAGGCTGCCGTAATTCGTCTGCACTTCCCGACCCGAAACGACCTGTTCAATCGGTCTGCGAGGCTTGCGCGCGGCGGAGGTGTCTGGCTGAAGGCCGAGACTGACGCCCATTTTCTTTAGCCTCTCGCTGAGGGAGCCAAAATCCATTTCACACCAACCCGGTCAACAAGGCCAGCGCTTCCTGTTTTCCGCCGTGACCTTCTTCACCAATTGGACCGACGCAAGCGGGACAGCCTTCTTTACACTGACACTCCGATATCATTTCCACAGCCTTGGAAATCCAAAAATCGCGCCGCTCGAATAAACGCTCTGAAAGCCCGATGCCTCCGGGAACATTGTCATATACCATGAGAGCGGGTCCGCCGTTCGCCAGGACTGAGCGGGCTTCCGCCAGCATACCCAAATCTTCACGGTCGCACATCACCAAAAGCGGCGCCAGATTTCCTAGCGCGTACGCCGCCCCGGCCAGTCCGCTGCGCAGTCTGACGTTCCGCTCCGCCTGCTGATGGCAGGACGGGCAGAGTGTGATGAGATTGGCAGGCGCGTTTGCCAATTCCGGGTCCTCGAAAGTTTTAAATGGTTTGATGTGATGTACGTGCAGCTGGCTCTCGTCCCCTTCAGTGCCGCATACGCGGCAGCGCCGGCCGTCCCGCGCCAGAATGCGGCTCTTAAGCGCGTTCCAAATCGGGCCGTATTGGTTGGGGTCCGCGTTCCAGAGTCTTTCATCGCGCAGCTGGTCAATAAAATCGGATGCGAAGGTAAGCCAGCAGCCGGATGTCTCCATGAAAGTCGGGGGAAGCTCAACCAGGCCTGTGCCGATAGTCTCAGCGCTCAACCAGCGTATCTTGCGGTAACTGCTGACTTCCAGACGCAGGCTCAGCTCTCCAAAGTGGCTGGCGTAGGTAGAGAAGGTTTTTTCCTGGCGGGAAGTGAAAGCTTCTATCGTGGTCGAGACGTTCGGTATGGTGTAGTACTCCGACTGCACTGGCTTCAGCAGGCAGCTTCCGTGCTCAAGGTCCAAAGATAGCACTTCGTAAGTCTCGGCTTCCTGAAGGTAAATTGCTTCCGGATGGACCAGCCACCTGGCGCTGGCAGCGTCAATCTCCCCGATTACCTGTGAGGATTCTCCCGTCCCGACCCGCAGCGTGATGACATTGGGTGTGCTGCTGCGTAAAGAAACGCTGCCCGCGGCAAATTGGTCCGCGATCCAAAAGTATTTTCCGTTTTGCAGGTGCAGAACGCCGGACTGCACCAGGATTTGGAGAAAAGCCTGCAGCAGTTCCGCGGGAAGGCTGCCAAAATGGTCATTTTCCAGAAAAGGCAGTTCAAACGCGGCGCACTGAAGGTGCTGCATCAGGATTGCGTAGTTGTTTGGGTCTAATAAGGCGTCTTCCGGAGACTTATCGGTAATGTATTCGGGATGGTTCGCCAGGTATTGGTCCATTGCTTCCGGGGAGGCGATGAACATTGCCAGTGAGGGCTGCTGCCTTCGTCCGGCACGTCCGGCGCGCTGGCGCGTGGTAGCAATAGAGCCTGGGTAACCTACCAAAAGCACGGATTCCAGGCTGCCGATATCAATTCCCAGCTCAAGCGCGGACGTCGCCACTACGGCTTTAATGGAACCCTCTTTAAAGCCTGCTTCAATCTCACGCCGGTCGGCTTTGAGGTAACCGGAGCGGTAGCCGCGGATGCGAGAGCGCATTTCCCTGGGCACGCTGTCGTACAGATATGCCAGAATCATTTCCACGCTGCGTCGGGAGCGGGTAAATACCAAGGTCTGCAAATCGTTCGCGAGTAGTTTTCTGGTGAAGTGGATGCCGGTTTGCAGACTGCTGGCGCGCAGTCCCAATTGCTCGTTAACAAGAGGGGGATTGTAAACCAGGAAATGCCTGCGGCCGTGGGGGGAGCCGTCCTCGTCAATCAGCGCTGCAGGGCTCTCAATCAGCTTCGCGGCAAGCTCTTCTGGATTGCCGATGGTGGCGGAGGTGAGAATGAACTGCGGGTAGGAATGGTAAAAGGCCGCTACCCGCTTGAGCCGGCGGACGACATTGGCCACGTGCGAACCGAAGACCCCGCGGTACGTGTGGATTTCATCAATAACGACGTATTTGAGCCCGGTAAAGAAATGCCGCCAGATGGTATGGTGCGGAAGGATGCCCTGGTGCAGCATATCCGGATTGGTAATGATGATGTCGGCGTTTTTACGAATTTCAGAACGATGTTGAGCCGGGGTATCGCCGTCGTAGATGGCTGGAGTGGGTCGGGGGCTGCCATCTGGCCCCGCGCACAGGTCTTTCAGCAGCCGCAGCTGGTCTTGTGCCAGGGCTTTGGTGGGGAAGAGGTACAGAGCGCGGGCGGAACTATCCTGGAGAAGCGCTTGAATTACCGGGATGTCGTAGCAAAGCGTTTTTCCGCTGGCGGTGCCGGTGCTGACCACCACGTGTTCTCCCGCGCTAATTTTCCGCAGTGCCTGCGCTTGATGGCTGTACAGTCGGGTGATGCCGCGCTGTTTCAGGTTATGAAGCAGGCGCTCCGGCAAATTGTCGGGGAAAGGTTCGTAATGGGCTTCTACAGGCTGGCTTATTTGCCAGCAGGTGGTATTACGGATAAATTCCGGGTCTTTTTGCCAGATGCTGAGGAGTTCATCAATATCCATGAGGAATTTTCAGGAACCGTGCCGCCCGGTTTTGTCAGATTCCAAAGCTGCTTTTTTCTTTTTGGCGTCCCTGACCAGCATGTCCATCACCGGATAGACCGCCCCGCCCAGATGCGTTGCCAGGAAGAACAGCACTTTCGCTTCAAACCCGGGAACAATTGTGTTTTTATCCTTCTTGATGCCTTGCACAATGGCTTTGGCGACCTCTTTGACGGGCAGAGGTTTGTCAGAGCCGGCAATCAAGGCTGTTTCGAACGGTTTGTACTGACTTTCCCAGGCAAATTGCGGCGTATCCGTATCCGGCGGATAGATTGACGTGACTGTGATGCCGCGCGGTTTCATTTCGGAGCGAAGGGCGTCGGAGTATCCCTTAACCGCAAATTTCGCGCCGCTGTAGGCGGTGTATCCAAACATCCCGATGACGCCCGCCAAAGAAGAAATGTTGACTATATGGCCGCTGCCGCGGGCGATAAAATCAGGCAAAAGCGTCTGCACGACATTGACTGTGCCGTGGTAATCGATGTCCATCATCCAGCGGAAATCTTCCAGAGGCAAAAGTTCGGCATAGCCGGGTTTAACGACCCCGGCGCAGTTGATGAGTAAATCCGGTAGGCCAAAACTTTCTTTTAAATCAGCCAGGACTTGCTGAATTTCCGCCGCGTTAGCGACATCAGCGGCAACAGCGGCGATTTTCTGGGCTTGATGGACGCGGGATTTTTCAATAAGTCCGACAGCTTCTTCCAGACGCTGCTGTCCGCGGGCAAGAATTGCCACGGACATGCCTTCAGAAAAAAGTTCGCATGCCAGCGAAAGACCAATTCCGCTGGAGCCGCCGGTAATCAGTGCGAGTTTTCCGTTGAAGTTTTTCATGTTCAGCTTCCGCAGGTACTGCAGCTGCCGCCGGAGCAGCTTCCGCAAGACGGCCCAGAGTCAGTCAGGCTTTTACCGTTGCTGAAGGCGTTTACCTTTGAAAGCTTACGCTTTGTTTCGATACTGGTACAGCGCGGGCACTGTGCGGGAGAATCAGCCTGGCTGTATGCGCGGATGAGTTCAAAATGCGTGCCGCACTGCTGGCATTGGTATTCGTAAATTGGCATAACTCTTCCTTACCTCGGCGATATGTAAATCAGACTGTCGGAATATTAATCCTGTTATGATGGGTTGGCAAGCCCGATGTACTGCTGTCGGATTGCGGGTATCAAATACTCCTCAAAAGCGCGTTTTTGATCATAATCCGGCTGCCAGTCCCAATCGCGGCGGGCCGCGCTGTCATCCACATCCTCAGGCCAGGAATCGACAATCTTCTGCCTGCGCGGGTCAACTTCGAAGCTGATGCGTGCGCCTGGGAAAGCCTTGGTGGTGATATCGTAGATTTCCTGGGCGGTCGGGTTGAAACTGGTGACGTTATAGACAAATTGTGTCAGCCTGGCGCCATCCGCTGCCTCCAGGGTTATCAGCGATTTAATCGCGTCTGGCATGACCATGAAAGGTAAGCGCGTATCCGGACGGACAAAGCAGTTGTACGGGGTGCCTTTGGCAGCCGCGTGCAGCATCTCCGGGCCGTAATCGCTGGTGCCGCCGGTCGGGATTGTTTCCGCGCTAATCAGCCCCGGGAAGCGCAGACAGCGGAAATCGACAGTCGGCCCTGAGGCGAAATCCGCGGCAAGCTGGCGGTAATGCCGGCTGTAATAGCGGCCAAGATGTTCGCAATAAAGCTTGTTGCAGCCGTACATGGTGGTCGGGAAGGTGTATTGTGATTCTTTGACCTTGCCAACCTGAGTTTTACAGGCCAGTGAGTCCATGCCGTACGCGGCGATTGAGCTGGGGTAGATAAACTTCACCGAATTCCCCTGCCACTGCGATTGTTCCACAGCCAGGCGTAGCAGGTTCAAAGTGCCTTCCACATTGATTCGATGGGCAGTCTCCGGGTTGTATTCAGCTTTGGTAGATAGAATTGAGGCAAGATGGTAGATTGTCCTGATTTGATGTTCCACAACCAGCCGGCCGAGTAGTATTTGATCGAGAATATCTCCCACTATCCATTTAGCCACCAGGCTGCGCAAAGGCTTATCCAATGGGTTGACATCAATCGCGACAATCGGGCAATTCATCGCGGAAATGTGGCGTATTAAGCCGTGACCAATTTCGCCATTTGCTCCAGTAATGAGAATAACTTCCTCTCGCATGTTTCTCTCCTTGATTTATAACGGCAGTGTGAGTGACATTCGCCGTATGGGTTTTCCGGTACTCCTGCCTACCTGCATGACAACCACTGCCATGTCGTCGTGCGGCTGCCCCAAATCCTGCGCGATTGCCTGGTTCAGCACCTGATCGGCTAACTCCTGGACAGTCAGCTCTTGTTCGTCCAGGACCGTTTCCATCAAGGAATTCCACTCGATCGGCTGGCTGAGCTCCCAACCGGCGGTCGCGACGCCGTCCGAGAACATGATGATGATGAAATCATTTTCAATCGGGAACTGGTAAACATTAGGCTGCAGGGGATTGACTTCGTCGCGGCCTTCATAACTGGTGTAGCTGCCTTCGTTTTTGCGGATCATGATCACAGGCAGGTCATTGTTTTTTGTGAGGACAAGCGTTTCGGTCTCGAGATCGCAGGAAAGCACGTTCAGGCTTAACTCGGCTTGATTGTGATATTCAGTTTTTAGCGCTGAAAGGACGGCCCGCGACGCGGCGCCGTCGTGGATGCCTTCAAGGATGAGGGATAAAACCTTGTGGACGGCTTTCCGCGCGACAAACTTGGACCGGTTTCCATTCAGTTTGCCTTCACCCAGGATGACAGAAACACCGCCATTCGGTCTTTCCACCATTTCCACCTGGTCGCCCTGTTCCGGTGAAGAATATCGGTCCACTTTCGCGATAGCAATTTGAATTTCCATGCAATTATTCTAACCCAAACTGCCCCCGCGTTAGGAGGTTCAGTCTGGCAGAAAGGGTACAATAGCAGCTAAGGTGCTCCATGACACAACGAAGTAGGAAATTACTGCCTTTTAGCCTGCTGGTATGTTTGTTGGTTTCCGCCTGCAGAACACCAACCAGCACGCCGCAGCCGTTGCCAGCCCCAACTGAGGCTGGAGCAACGCCCACGGCCAATACTCTGCGTATCAGCGAAATCCAGGGCGCGCAGCACCGCTCGCCTTATGATGGAAGGCGGATCTCCGGGGTGGAAGGGATTGTGACCGCGCTTACCGGTGGTGGATTCTACCTGCAGGACCCTATCCCTGATGAGGATGAGCGCACCTCCGAAGCCATTTTTGTGTCCGCCAACGCCTTTGGACAGGTTAAGGTTGGAGATTTGGTCCGCGTGGAGGAAGGAATCGTGCGAGAATTTAACCCTGCCGGTCCGGGAGCAAATTCGCTGACCCGGACCGAGCTTAACCAGGTGTCGTTCACTGTACTCACCAATGGCAGGCCTCTGCCGGAAGCAGTGGTTTTGGGTGAGGGCGGCCGGAGAATTCCAAATATGGTCATCGAAAACGACGTGAATGGATATGCCGGCAGGTCCGGTGAGTTTGATCCCGACCGGGACGGCCTGGATTTTTATGAAAGCCTGGAAGGAATGCGCGTGCAGGTGAATGAGGCCCTGGCGGTATCGTCCGCCACCTCTTACAAAGAGGTCGCTGTTGTGGCGGATAAGGGGAAAAATGCGGGCGTTTTATCTCCTCGCGGCGTGTTGGTGCTGAGGCAGGAAGATGCCAATCCCGAGCGCATCATACTGGACGACACGTTTATCAATATGCCCGCTATCCGGGTCGGGGCGCGATTTACGGAGCCAATCATCGGGATTATGGATTACAGTTACGGTAATTTCAAATTGCAGCCCACCCAAAAGCTGCGGTTTGAGCAGGGGACTAACCCTCCAGAAGCCGTTGCTTACCTGCCTGCGGAGAATGAACTGGCTTTCGCGACCTATAACGCGGCTAACTTCAGCCCGATGGTCTCGCCTGAGAGGCTGGACGCGCTGGCTAAACAAATTGTAGATACCTTGCGAAGCCCTGATATTTTAGCCCTGCAAGAAATCCAGGATGATGACGGCGAGCTTGATTCCGTGCAGACTTCCGCCGCCGGGAATATCAGCAAGCTGATTCAGAAAGTGAAGCAGGCCGGAGGACCGGAATATCAGGCGCTCACCATTGACCCGCTGCGAAACGCGGACGGCGGCGCGGCAGGTGGGAATATCCGGGTTGTGCTGCTATACCGGGAGGATAGAGGCCTCAGCCTGGCTGCCGCCCCGGTCGGGGACGCGACCACCGCCAACCAGGTGCTGAAAAAGGACGGAAAACCCGTCCTGTCGCACAATCCTGGCAGGGTGAGCCCGCAAGCATACGCTTTCAGGGACAGCCGCAAACCGTTGGCAGCGCAGTTTTCGTTCCGCGGCAGCGATGTTTTTGTCATCGCCTGCCACCTCAACTCTAAAGGGGAGGACGGCCCATTGTTTGGCGACCAGCAGCCGCCGCCGCTTCTTTCTGAAAGGCAGCGCATTGAGCAGGCGCGCGAAATCAATGCCTTCGTCAGGCAAATTTTGACAGTGGATCCATTTGCTTTCGTAGTCGTCTTAGGCGACATGAACGATTTCCAGTGGAGTGCGCCTATGAAGAAACTTGCAGAAAATGCGTTGGGGAACCCTATCACGCTGCTGCCGGAGTACGATCGTTACACATATAATCACGAAGGCAACGGTCAGGCGCTGGACCACATCCTGGTCAGCCTGGCTTTGTTGAAGCAGCTCAGCCACTTTGATATTGTCCACATCAATTCTGAAGCGCTGCCAGACGCGCGCGTGAGCGACCACGACCCTGTTTACGCAGCCTTCAAATTCGAGTAATGAAAAAAATCTATCAAAATATCACGGTATTAATCCTTATATTACTTCTGTCTGCGTGTAGCAATACAACGGCGCGGGTCCAAAGAACAATTCCAGCCGCAGCCGATTCCACGCCTTCTTTTATTGTAGAACCTTTGAAAATTCAAACAACGGCTTTTCCCGAGCTGGCAGAAGTAGAGATACAGGAGATCATCCTGCCCGTGCCGTATGATTCGGCCGAAATGGAGTATTCCGGTATGGCATGGCTGGGAGATACTCTCGTCCTGCTTCCGCAGTATCCAAAGCGATTACGGGCGGACGGCTCTGGCAGGCTCATCACGATTTCGAAGGCTGATGTTTTGGATTACATTTCCGCGGGCAAAAAAGATCCAATCGCGGTAGGCACGCTAACTTTTGATGACGGCGGGCTTTCGGAAACGCTTGCCGGATTTGAGGGATTCGAAGCAATCGCATTTTCTGGCAGGCAGGTCTTTGTTACCATTGAAACCAGGGGCGGCAGCCCAATGATGGGCTACCTGGCTTGCGGAACTTTTGATTCCGACGCGCGGTCCATCAAGCTGGACCCGGAGAAGCTTGCCCCGCTTGTTCCCCAGACCAGTTTTAATAACGCCAGCGATGAAGGCCTTTTCGTCTTTGGGGAATCAGTTTTTACCATTTTTGAAGATAATGGGCAGGCTGTCAATCCCAATGCTTTCGCCCGGAGCTTTGACCTGAGCTTGCTTCCGAAAGCTGAGCTGGATTTCCCGGCGATTGAATTTCGCGTGACGGACGCAAGCGACGCTTTATCGGACGGCACTTTTTGGGTGATGAATTATTTCTATCCTGGAGATACTCACCTGAAAGCTATGGTCGACGCGATATCCGAGAAATATGGTGAGGGAAGCTCTCACAAGCGCTCTGACCGCGTTGAGCGAATCATCAAACTGGCAGTGGATAAAGACCGGATAGTTTTGGTGGATGAACCGCCAGTCTATCTGCAACTGACCGACGACAGTAGCTCACGAAATTGGGAGGGTCTGGCGCGTCTGGACGACCTGGGTTTCCTGGCGGTCACCGATAGTTACCCGCGGACAATCTTTGGATTCATCCCGGATTTGAGATAGAATCTGATGCGGACAACCTGAATGTTGACAATGTTAACCTTTTCATAACCCACAGATTAAGAATATCCTGTAAAATGAAAAGGTGTTTGAGAATATGACTCATCTGCATGCTGGCTACTGGAGGTTTCATTGGCTGAGAATTCCATAACGCACCAGTCCCACCGGAAAACCCTGAAACTCATCAAGCTGCAGGAACAGCTCACCGGTTATCTCTTTATCCTCCCCGCACTAATCATCATATTAATCTTCGGCATTTTCCCAATTGGATATTCCATTTACATGAGCCTGTTTAACTGGCAGGTTACCAAAGGCCCCTTCATCGGGGACAAGAACTACCTGCTGATTTTTGGTTCATGGTGGAATTTGCTGGTTCTTGTTGCCGGCATAGGCTTATTAATCTTGGGCTCCTTGGTGTGGGGAAAAGCCTTCCAGTCCATGAAAAGTGGTCAGCGGCTGGCACACATTGCCGGAGCGCTGGTGCTCATTCTGGGCGGCGTGATTTTTGTCACCGGTTGGGGAATGATGTACGAATCCGGCAATAAGGATTTCCTCAACTCTTTGATTGTGACGGTGTATTACGCCCTCGGAACGGTGCCGGCTGAGATTATCATCGGGTTAGTGCTGGCATACATCCTCTATCAGGATATCATCGGCAAAGAAGCCTTCCGGATGATTTATTTCCTGCCTTACATTACCCCTTCCATCAGCTCCGCGGTCGTATTTCAAATTATTTTCTCGAGCAGGGAGACCTCGCTGGCCAACCGGATACTCGCCCTTTTTGGCGCGGACCCGCTAAAGTGGCGCTTTGAACCCAGGCCTGTCCTGAAATTGCTGGGCATAAATGTTTCCGGGCTGGCCGGAGGACCGAGCCTGGCTTTGCTGACCATCATTATCTTCGGCATCTGGTCTTTTGTGGGTTACAACACAGTGATTTTCTTATCCGGGCTGGGCAATATCCCCAAGGAAATTTACGAAGCCGCTGAAATTGACGGAGGCAGCAAGTGGGACCGCTTCTGGCACATCACCATCCCAATGATTTCACCGGTGACGTTTTACCTGACATTAATCGGGTTTATCGGCACTTTTAAAGCTTTCAACCACATTTATGTGATGCGCACTCCCAGCGCGCAGAATTCAGTGGTCACAACCAGCTTATTGGTGTTTGACCGCTTTTACAAAGCCAATCAATACGGCGTTGCCACAGCGCAGGCCATTGTCCTGTTCGTCATCATTCTGGGTCTGACGCTGGCACAAAACAAGATTATGGGAGAGCGGGTCTTCTATGGATAATTCAGCGGCACTGCCTACCCAAAGAAAAGAAAAGAACGAAAACCAAGCCGGCAGGATTGTGGGGAAGGTCTTTCTTTACCTTATCCTGTTAATTGGGGCGGTTATTTTCATTTTCCCGTTTTTCTGGATGATTTCCAACTCTCTCATGACCCTTGGCGAGACCATTACCCGCCAATTGGTGCCAAAGGTCCCGCAGTGGGTTAACTACAAGGAAGCGTGGGACCAGGCGAACTTTTCAAAGTACTTTGTAAACAGCGTGCTGGTGACGCTCGGCACCCTCACCGGGCTGCTTTTTACTTCCATCCTGGCCGGTTATGCCTTTGGAAGAATTGATTTCAAAGGGAAAAACATCCTGTTTGGGATTTTTCTGGCAACGATGATGATCCCGGAATCTGTCACGCTGATCCCAAACTATCTGCTCATCCGAGGCAATATCATTCCACTGCCGGGAGGCACGTGGATTAATACCTATTGGGCGCTTACGATTCCCTTTATGGCGAACGCGTTCAGCATCTTCCTGCTGCGCCAGTTCTTTGCCCAGATTCCCGATGAGTTATGGGATGCCGCGCGCATAGACGGCTGTGACCATCTCAGATTTCTGGTGCAAGTGGTCATGCCTATCAGCAAGGCGCCGATTATGACCGTGCTTTTGTTCGGGTTCACAGCCTCCTGGAACGCGTTCCAATGGCCGCTGCTGGTCACAACGCGGGATACCTGGCGGCCGCTGATGGTAGGCCTGTACGGATTTGTGCAGGAAGCCGGGCCATATACCCACTGGCTGATGGCTGGAGCTGTCATAACTATCATCCCAATCCTGATCGTTTACTTCCTCACGCAGAAGCAATTCACGCAAGGAATTGCCACAACAGGTTTGAAAGGTTAGGATATAATACGATGTTGGATATTACGAAGGCATATTCTCATCCTTCGATATCACGTTACTCACTAAATCAGATTCAAAATGGAGGTTTTGAAAAATGAGAAGAACGAGTGTATTGTTTGTGGCAGTCATCCTGATTGCCTCTCTGGTGCTCGGCGCGTGCGCCAAAGCAACAGAAGCCCCCGCCCCAACCGAAGCCCCGGTCAAAACCGAAGCCCCGACCGAAGCTCCAGTTGTGACTGAAGCCCCGACCGAAGCTCCGACCGAGGTTGACCCCTGGGCTGATGTGGTTCCCGCTAAGGAAATTGTTTGGTGGCATCAGCACACCGGTTCCAAGCGCGAAGCCGCGATCGCGAAAATTGTTGAGGACTTCAACAAGACCAACCCTTACGGCATCACTGTAAAAGCGGAATATGCCGGAGATTACGGCGATATCTTCAACAAAATGCTTCCTATCCTGAACACCCCCGATGTTCCTGATGTTGTCGTCGGTTACCAGAATCAGGTCGCGACCTATCAACTGGCCAATGCCATGTTTGATATGAACGAACTGATCAACCATCCCAAGTATGGTCTGACCAAAGAAGAACAGGAAGATTTCTTCCCCGGCTTCTTCGCCCAGGATGTGCTCTCCCTGTTCAACAATCAGCGCCTTGGCCTGGCCCCCAACCGCTCCATGGAAGTGATGTATTACAACATGGACTGGCTGAAGGAACTCGGCTATGATGCCCCTCCCACCACCCCCGAGCAGTTCAAAGAAATGGCTTGCAAAGCAGCCAAAACCCCCTTCAGCGGTGCCACAGAGGGCGAAGCTTCCCCCATTGGTTATGAGCTGAGCATCGATACTTCCCGCTTCGCCAGCTGGACCTTCGCCTTTGGCGGCGACATGTTCGATTACACCGCCAATCAGTTCACCCTGAACAGCGATGCCGCTGTGCAAGCCTGGACTTTCATCCAGAGCCTCTTCGCTGAAGGCTGCGCTCGCCTTGTCACTGAAAACTACGGCGATCAGACTGATTTTGGCAATGGCACCTTGCTCTTCTCCGTTGGCTCTTCCTCCGGTCTGCCTTACTACGGCGACGCTGTCGCAGCTGACGGCACTCCCTTCGAGTGGTCTGTCGCCGCGATCCCGCACACCACCCCGGATCCTGTCCAGAATGTTTACGGCGCTTCCGTCTCCATCCCCAAGTCCACTCCTGAACGCGAACTGGCTGCCTGGCTGTTTGTCAAGTACTACACCAGCGCTGATGTGAACGCCGAGTGGGCCAAGGCTTCCGGTTACTTCCCGGTGAAGCAGTCTGTTGCCGCGAAGTTCCAGGACGTCTTTGACGCGAATCCCGCCTACAAGACCGCCTTCGACCTGCTGAAATTTGGCAAGTTCGAGCCGCCTGTGCCTGGATACGACTTTGTGCGCGACAACGTGATTGAACCCGTCATGACCAATATTGTTGACGACCCAACCGCGGATGTCAAAGCCCTGCTCGATCAGGCCAACATTGACGCGAACGCCATCCTTGCTGAGCAGATGGCTCAGGTCAAGTAAGCTTTCGTAAAAGCTCGTACAGAAACCCCCTCGGGGATACCTGAGGGGGTTTTTTTGTGCTATACTTTGCTTGACGGGGATGCCAGGTCTCGACGGGAGAGGCTGGTCCCGGATTGCGAGCCGAGAGGTACCGACCTCGTAAAATCAGTACAACCAACAAGTGCCAAAAGCACAAACTACGCTACCCTCCCTCTCGCTGCATAAGCGGGAGCGAAGTAGCTGACCTCCAGAAGTGAGGTCGCGTCTCCTGAGGCCGTCTTTCTGGCCGGACTCAGTCAAGGCGTCATAAAAGCCGGAACGCTGCCAGGTGCGCCGTGAACCTGGCCTAAGAGGGCTTTCGGGTCCAAGCGGATAGTCTGCGTGAAGTTTGGTCAGTTGACCTTCACGCGGATGAAATTGAATAACTGACTACGCTCGTAGAAATCCGAGGGTCTAATCTTTCGGACGCGGGTTCGACTCCCGCCATCTCCACCTAAAAAGAAACCGGTTCAGGCCGGTATCTTTTCTTAAGCAAGGCTTCGCGGGTTTTGTTCGCCCGACAATCTGAGTTCCCTGGAGCTATTTGTCTATCAGGGTTTTCAGGCCGTTTTCATCGAGCATTGGAATGCCTAATTCAAGCGCTTTGGCGTATTTGGAACCCGGATTCTCGCCCAGCAGCAAGTAACTGGTCTTTTTGCTGACCGAAGAAGACACATTCCCGCCGTGCTGCAGTATCAGCGCTTCCGCCTGTTCGCGGCTGAGGTTCGGCAGAGTGCCTGTGATGACGAACGTCAGCCCCTGAAGGGGCTGCGCGGCCGTTTGCTCTGGAGATTCCGATTTTTCCCGCGGCCATACCCCAAACTCACGCAGTTTACGAAGCAGTTCCTGATTGTGCGGCTGCGCGAACCAAGTGGTTATCGACTCGGCGATGTTTGGGCCAATCCCTTCCAGGTTTGTCAGTTCTTCCAACGAGGCCCGGCTCAGCGCGTCGAGGTCTTGGAATGTTCGCGCTAACTTTCGGGCAGCCACTTCGCCAACGCCGTGAATGCCAAGACCGATAATCAGCCGCTCCAAAGGCTGGTTTTTGGAAGCCTCGATTGCCTGCAGCAGGTTTTCGGCTTTCTTTTCTCCAAACTTTTCGAGGCGCAGGAGTTCTTCGCGCTTGAGGGCGTACAAATCCGCGGCGGAACGTACAAGGCCGTTCTCCACCAGCTGCGCGACAATCTGTGAGCCGAGCCCGGAGATGTCCATCGCGCCTCTGGATACAAAGTTTTCGATAACCCGCACCAACTGGGCCGGGCAGCTGCTGTTCAAGCAGTAATATGCCACTTCATCCGGGTCCTTATGGATTGGACTGCCGCAGGAAGGACATTCGGAGGGAACAGGGAAAGGTTTTTCGCTGCCGCTGCGTTTTTCCGGAAGAGGACCAAGAATGTAAGGGATGACTTCGCCGGCGCGTTTCAACAGTACCTGGTCGCCGATGCGGATATCTTTATCCCGAATGAAGTCAAAGTTGTGCAGGGTCGCCTGGCGCACAATTACACCGCCAATGCTGACCGGCTTGAGCACTGCAAGGGGAGTAAGCACGCCGGTTCTGCCGACATTCACCTGAATATCCAGCAGGGTGGTTTCAACTTCCTGCCCCGGATACTTGAAAGCCAGAGCGCCGCGCGGGTCTTTTCCGGAAAAACCCAGCCGGCGCGCCAGCTGCTGGTCATTGAGCTTGATGACGATGCCGTCGGCTTCGTAGGGCCAGGTGTGCCGTGCAGCAGCCTGCTCTTCGCAAATTCTGATTGCCTCTTCAATGTTTGCCGCCTTCCAGGACAATGGATTAACCGGAAAACCTAGCTCTTGGAGGTAAGCCAGGATTCCGCTTTGGGTATCAGGAGTTTCATCGGAGGAAACCAGGATTTGGTAGACAAAAATCTTGAGCGGCCGCTTTGCCGTGATGCTGGGGTCCAGCTGGCGCAGCGAGCCTGCAGCGGTGTTGCGGGGATTTAGATAGGGTTTTTCGCCGCGCTGTTCCAGTTCCGCGTTCAAGCGCTCAAAGTCCTCTTTGAAAATGATTGCTTCTCCGCGCACAACCAGGTGGTCAGGCGCTTTCATATCACCCGAAACCGGGACGCGCAGCGGGAGCATGGGTACCGTTCTGAGGTTTTCGGTGATATCTTCGCCAACCAGCCCATCACCGCGCGTGGCTCCGAGCGTGAACAGCCCCTGCTCGTATGTCAGTACGACGGTCAGTCCGTCAAGTTTTGGCTCAAGGATGTAATCCGCATGCGCGACTGCCGGGTCAAGGCGCAGGATGCGCTCATACCAATCCAAAGTATCCTGGCGTCCAAAACCATTGGCAAGGCTGAGCACCGGCGTCGGGTGTTCGACTTTTCGGAATTTGTCCAGCGGCGCGCCGCCGCTGCGCTGGGTGGGTGAATCAGGCGTGATGAGTTCCGGATGAAGCGTCTCGAGGTCTTTCAGCCGCTTGTAGAGCTGGTCATATTCGTAATCACTAATGACCGGCGCGTCTAATGTGTGGTACAGATAGTTGTGATAGTGCAATTGCTTGCGAAGATTCTCAATTTCCTGGCGGATGTCCTCTTCACCCATAATCACCTCTGCCATACAGAATGCGGGCAATATTGGCAGGCTTTCCCCATCCTTCGCCTGAGGTTAACAAATGTTCCCGGTGAGACTCGAACTCACATGACCGGCTCCGGGGGCCGATGCCTTGTCCATTAGGCCACGGGAACAGCCTGCATATTATACCTAAAAACGGTTTTTTTGCGGCAGGTCAGGCCAGGTTACAACCCCAGCGCGCGCAGCATCTCGGGGTATTCGCGAACCATTTCCGGTTGTTTTTGGAAACCAGCCAGCGGCCTGCCGGGGCCGACCGGAACGATATGAAAATGCAGATGAAATACCGTCTGGCGGGCGAATTTTCCGGAGTTATTGAACAAATGCATATTCTCAATGCCAAGCTTATCCTGATATAAGCGAACCACCTGTTTAATGGCTGAGCCGGTCTGACAGAGCACATCCTCCGGAACGCTGAATAAATCCGCGTAATGCGCTTTTGGAATTACCAGCGTGTGGTACTCCATCACCGGTTCCAAATCCAGAAATGCCAGGGCGTGTTCGGTCTCCAGCACCTTCCAACAGGGAATTTCCCCACTGACTATTCGGCAAAAAACGCAATCATCCATGTTTAGTCATTTCATCCGCATTAAATATCAGCGCTGTGCGGCGGACCTGATAGCTTCCGGCGGTCAGGCCCAGCAAACTCAACAGCTCGTCGGGGCGCCCATTGGCTTCCGGCGTGGATTTCATTCTCAGACTCAATTCCAGCCCTTCCGCGGTTCGCTGCCAATTGGCGGCAAGGAGCAAATCTTTCAGGTCCACGGTTTTCGCGCGTCTGCTGAAAGGAATGCTCTCCCGGGCAAGCAAGGCCGAGAGTTTCGCCGCCACTTCCTGGGTGTCAATCTCCGGGAGAAAACTGACGTGGTATTCCGACGCCAGCAGGCTGGACTGCAGGCTCGGAGCCTGGTTTGGCACCGCTTCTATGTGCCTGATGGTAATATCCCGCGGCAGAGCGGCGCTCAGCCTCTGCTGCACTTCCTGCAGGTCGATTTCTGTATCCAGCCAAAAATCCAGGAATTCCGCTTCAGAGGAGAAACCCAGCGGCAGCGCGCTGGCAATGCTCAGCCGCGCTTTGGGATTAAAGCCCTGGCTGTACCGCAGCGGCAGGCCGGAGCGACGCAGGGCACGTTCAAACAGCCTTTGCAGGTCCAAATGACCGGTAAAGCGCAGGTCGCCGTCTTTGGAGAATTGCACCCGGATGCGAACAGGCGGTGTATTGTTCATGGGCACCCCCAGTAGATTTCTTGCTCGGAGGGTTTAAGGCTGCCGTACGCATCCAGAATGCCGCAGTTGAAACAAGTATTACGACAGTCCTCGCGGGTTTTTCCTGCCTGGCTCAATCTCAGGTCGGTTAGCAAAAAGCGCTTGCTTACACCTGTCGAGATATGGTCCCAGGGAAGGATTTCATCCAATCCGCGTTGCCTTCTGGTATAGAAATCAGGGTCAATGCCGCAAGCTGCAAAAGCGTCCAGCCAGGCAGTTACATTGAACCTTTCCGTCCAGGCATCCAACCTGGCGCCGTTTTTCCAGGCCTGCAGGATTACAGCGCCCAAACGGCGGTCCCCGCGCGAAAGCCAGCTTTCCAGGAGGGTGGAATCAGGAGGGTTGTAGGTCATCTTAATATCAGCTCTGCGCGTACCCTCCTTAAGCAAATCAATTTTAGATTGGAGCGACTGCGCGTCTTCGATGGAGTACCACTGGAATGGGGTGTGGGGTTTGGGGATGAACGTGGCGATGCCCAGATGAACTCTGACCCGATTGCCCTTGATGGATTTCCCGATGCTCTTAATCCTGCGGGCAAGGTCCAGAATTGCCTGAACGTCTTCCATAGTTTCCTGGGGAAGGCCAATCATGAAGTAGAGCTTGAGACTCAGCCAGCCGTGTTCGAAAATTGTGCGCGCGGTTTCAAGAATCACCGCTTCATCCAGCGGTTTGTTGATAATGGCGCGCATCCGTTCCGTGGCAGCTTCGGGCGCGAGCGTGAAACCTCCGCCGGGACGCAGTTCCTTCAGTTCATCCATCAGGTCCACTGAGAATGACGCGATGCGCAGAGAGGGCAGGTTTACCTGCACGCGTGAATCCTTAAACCTGGCATAGACCTCGCGGATAATATCCAAAATGCGCGTGTGGTCGGAGGAAGAAAGCGAGAGCAAGCCCACCTGTTCGTAGCCGGTCGCGTCCAGACCCGCCTGGACCGCCGTGAGGATTTCTTCCGGCGAGCGTTCGCGCACAGGTCGGTTGACCATGCCGGCATGGCAAAAGCGGCAGCCGCGGGTGCACCCGCGCATAATTTCAACGGAAATCCGGTCGTGGACGGTTTCAACATTCGGGACGAGAAAGCGGGTGGTCGGGGCGGGGAGCCTGGCAAGGATGCGTTTTTTAACCGGCATGGCAACACCTTGCATCCATGGGAAAACGCTGTGGATTGTGCCATCTTCCGCGTACGATACTTCATAAAAACTGGGAACGTAAACCCCGGGGATGCGGGCGAGGGCTTGAAACAATTCCAGCCGGGGGGAGGGATAGCGTTTCCACTCCTGGTATGCCCTGCTTATCTCAAGGATTAGCTCTTCGCCTTCGCCAATGGCAAAGGCATCGATAAAATCCGCCATTGGTTCAGGGTTATAGCAGGCCTGCCCGCCGGCAATGATAAGGGGATGCTCTGCGGTGCGCTCGCTTGCCAGCAGCGGAACCCCGGAAAGGTCAAGAATGTTGAGGACATTTGTATAGATTTGCTCGTACGGAAGCGTGAACCCGATGATATCGAATTTATTCAGAGGGGTTTTGGATTCCAACGAAAACAGCGGGATTTTGTTTTCCCGCAGCTGCGCCTCCATATCCACCCAGGGAGAGTAAGCGCGTTCTGCCAGCATATCCGGCTGCTGATTGACGATATCGTAAAGAATCGCCAGGCCGAGATTGGGCTGACCCAGGTCGTAGATATCCGGGAACACCAGGGCGATGTGTGTTTTTACGCTGTTCCAGTCTTTGCGCACCTGGTTGTGTTCGCCGCCGACGTAGCGGCCGGGTTTTTCCACGCTGAAAAGAATCTTTTCCAGTTTTTTATTGATATTCGTTGGTTGATTGTTGGTCATCAGGCTTCCTCAACCGCGTAAGGCTTGCCCGCAATGACCGGATTGACCAGGCTGCCGATTCCGTCAATAAAGATTGATACGACGTCGCCAGGGTTCAGTTTTCCAACGCCGGCTGGCGTGCCAGTGAGGATGACATCACCGGGCAGCAGCGTCATGATAGAGGAGGCGTAAAGTATCAGCTGTTCGATATTAAAGAGCATGTCCCTTGTAGAGGTCATCTGCCTTAAAACCTCATTTACGCGGCAGGTGATGAGGGCGTCGGATGGATCAAATTCTGTCTCAATCCAGGGTCCCAAGGGACAAAAGGTATCGAAGCCTTTGGCGCGAGTCCACTGACCGTCTCGCTGCTGCAGGTCGCGGGCTGTGACGTCGTTGGCAATGGTGTAACCGAAAATCGCGTCCCGCACGGATTCCGGGCGCAGCCAGCGCGATTTTTTCTTTATCACCACCGCCAGCTCGGCCTCGTGTTCAACGCGTTCCGACTGCGGCGGCAGTACGATGGGGTCTCCGCTGCGTAGCAAGGTGGAAGGTGGTTTGAGGAACAGCAGCGGGATTTCCGGCGGAGTTTGGTTCATCTCGCGGATGTGTTCCTCGTAATTTCGCCCGACAGCAATGATTTTGGAGGGCTGGCAGGGTACCAGAAGTTTGAGCTCGGAAAGTGAAAATTCAGGGTCATAGCGTCGGAATTCCCCAAACGGGTCTCCCCGAATAACGCCGACCCGGTCCTGGTCTATCCATCCGTAAGAAGGCGGGGTGTATGCTGTTTCAAAACGCACAATTTTCATTTTTTTGTGTATAATTTCTTTCTCCGGGCGGATAGCTCAGTTGGTCAGAGCGCATCTTTTACACAGATGAGGTCGCAGGTTCGAGCCCTGTTCTGCCCATATTTTTATTTAACCCCCATATTATACCAATTCTGTATCCGGGAAGTCTTGGGAGGGCCTTCTAGTCGCTGGTCAGAATTTCCGCCTCGTCTTCGAGCACGAGGTAAGTCTCGGACAGGTAATCATCCAGGCCTGCCGGCTCAGGCGGGCGGTTGCAGTAGGTCCGATAGACACAATACCGGCAGCGGCGGATATCGTCCGTTTTCGAGAAATCAGCTGGAGCGGCGCTGTTGAGCTGCCTTATCAAAGAGGTGACCAATTTCCGGGATTCTTCAATTTTTTCGGGTCCGCACTCCAATACAATCTGGTCCCAGGGTTCTGTCACTTCCCAATACAGCATGCGAATAACAAACTGATCGGCGCCAGCTCGCGAGCTGAGCTCCTGATTGAGAACCAAGGGGAATATCTTACTTTGAAGTTGGGCTTCCAACCAGTCCTTTGATGGCTTTTTTCTGGATGTTTTCCAATCATAAATCGTAAAAATCCGCTCCTCCTGCCGGATAAGGTCGTACTTGGCACCCAGGATAAAGCCGTCCAGCCGCGCGGTGAGCATGTGCTCAGGCCAAAGATTGCCTGAGAGTTCTCTCCCGACTGTCCGCAGGAATAATTCGAACCACCGCAAAACTCTATCATCCGGCTTGTCGGCGGCATTGTTCGTCACGATTTCCGCGGGTATACCGAGCAGGTATTGATGTGCAAGCTGGTGAAAGCGCGAACCCGCGAGGCGGTCACGCTCAAAAGCCAGCATGTCATCGGCGGCGGGGGCGGGCCACAAAAAATGCTCAATGTACCGCAGATAGAACTGCGCCTTGCAGTTTACGTACGACTGAAGATTGGATTGTGTGAACACAAATGTTTCAGGAAGCAGGCTGGTCACTCTTTTTCCTTTCAAGATAGGCGCGCAGCGCGCTTACTGCCAGCGCTTCCGACTGTTTGCCGTCTCTGCCTGTGTTAAACGAAATCGTCAGCGAGCGCTTGGCGCGGGTAATCCCGACGTACAACAACCGCAGGCGTTCCCGAGCGACATCCGCGCGCGCGATGGATTTTGTCTGGACATCCTGGCTGGTTCCTTCTGCCAGGGACCGAAGGAGAGCCACCATTTCGGCCTGCATGTTCATTTTCCCGCGCAGGAAGTATTTCTCACCGCGCAGAGCCTCTTCATCTTTACCGGTCGGGAAATCAAAAGAGTTGGCAGAACTGATAAAGACCTTATCCCACTCCAGGCCTTTGGCTTTGTGTAGTGTAGCCACGACCACTTTTCCCCGGTATGCTTCCGGGTCAAAGCCTTCGCCGTAGGTTGCGAGCTGAGAAAACCTTCGTTCGCTCTTCGCGATTTTGAGCAGTTCGTCATTCAGGTCGGTCAGGGTCCATTCCGGATGC
Source organism: Chloroflexota bacterium (assembly GCA_012517865.1). Classification (GTDB taxonomy): domain Bacteria; phylum Chloroflexota; class Anaerolineae; order Anaerolineales; family Anaerolineaceae; genus Mesolinea. The sequence goes on from JAAYUC010000008.1 coordinate 106,152, forward strand.
AAGTCCTGAAACTCCCGCAGCAAAAGTGCCGATTTATGGATGGAGGCCAGTTCCAGATTATCCAGCTCCAAATCCATGGCAGCCGCCAGGATGAATTGGTCGGGAGGAAGATGGGCGGCCATATGCCATTTACGCACCAACTCGCGAAACCGCAGGAGCTCATGCAAGACTTCTGCCGGTGTCCCCTCTTTTTCCAGCTGGCGCAGCCAGTCCGCCCCATCCCTCGGGTAAAGATAATCTTCCACCTGCTCACATTTTTTGATTATGGACGAACAAGCCTTGATAAAATCCCACCGTTCCTTATCCTCGCGCAGTTCGCGCCTGGACACCTGAAAGGCTTTCGCCAGAGCTTCGGCGTTATCAGGTTTGAGCAGGCAGGAAAGCAAAAGGTTGATAAGACCAACCGATACCCGCGAGTTTTCTGGCATCGCGGTGAGAGCATCGCTCACCTCAATCTTCCGCCGCCGGAATTCCGCGACAATGTCATTCACGCGTTTATTGATGAGAGCCAGCACCACGACCGTGGTATCTGGATACTTTTTCAACCAATCTGTCACGGATTCAGCCAGGATGCGCAGTTCTAACTCCGGAGAAACTTGGCGGTTGTCCAGCGTAATGGCAGGAACCAAAGCGTCTGGGTTTGGCTGGGGGTCGTCTGGCTGCGTGGTCTCTATCAGCGGCAGGGTCAGGGCTTCCCGGACTTCCTCGACCGGATGCGCCGTTCGGGTCCAAACGCTCAGGTAATTCGCCAGATCAATAATCTCAGGGCAGGAGCGTCCGGATTCGGGCAGCGGTTCGCTGCGGACACCCTCTTCTTTCAGAAAAGATTTCAGCAGATTCGGATTTGCAGTCGTAAAGCTCTGGTAAATTGCCTGATTGGGGTCGCCCACGCGCACCCAGTTCCCGTAGGGGCCAACCAGCTCCCGCAGGATTTTTTCCTGCAGCAGGCTGGAATCCTGGGCTTCGTCCTCAAGAATATAAGGCCAGCGGTACTGCAGCAGTGATGTAAGGCTGGGGTCTTCTCTCAGGCATTGATAAGCCAGCCGGATGAGGTCCGCGAAATCTACCGCCGCCCGGTACTGCAGCGCGTTCTGGTAATCGCGGTAGATTTCCAACCCCATTTTCATCAAAGGGTTGGAGCGTAAAAACGAGCTTTCCAGCTTCTTTTCCAAAAGCTCAGGCGTCAGAAGATAGTCTTTGGCCGTCTTGATGAAGGCCAGACTTGATTCTTTTATCAGGTCGGGGAGGTCTTGCTGGGTGACTTTCTCTTTCTGTTTCGGGTTTAAGCCGTCTGCCAGCATGTCTTCAAACAGCGCGTGGTTGTTTCGGTACCAGGCCGAAACGCAGGTGCTCAGAATCGCGTCGGTATCTGCTTCTCCCAGGATCTGAAACTCATTGGTCAGGCCGGCCAGTTCAGGCCGCTCGCGAATGATGTCGTTGGCCAGGCCGTGCAGCGTGCGCACGCGGTAACCCAATCCGGAAAGGACTCCGCGTTCCCGCAGTAAGCCGGCAATGCGGTTGGCAAAAACATCCACAGCGGAATTGGAAAAAGTGACAATCAGGATTTCCTGGTCCGGCTGGAGCTCCACCTCCGTAACCAGTTTCACGGCAAGGCGCGAGAGCGTCCAGGTCTTTCCACTGCCTGGCACCGCGGAGATACCCATTTTGCCGCTGGTATAGGTCAGGATTCGTTCCTGGGAAGCCCTCAGACGCTCTTCAGGCATCCGCGCCCCCCTTCGCCGCCTGGCGAAGCAGATTTTGGATTTTTATCAGCAGAAGGCCCTTTTCTTCCTGACCGCCCTGGCCGTACTCGCTCAGCCCCAGGATTATTCCCTGTCTGCAGCGGTTGAGCATGCCATTCAGGATGCTGTCCAGAATTTCGAGGCTCACGCGTTTTTCTTCTTCGGTTGTCCATTTATTTCCGTCCGGCCATTGGCGGCTGAGCACATAGGGCTGGGTAAGCGGTTGTTCCAGGCGTTCGTACCACCCCGTGCTACCGGCGCTCAACCAAACCTGGTAGTCTACCGTTTTCCCGGCGCTGAGAAATGTCAGGGCGGGCGTAATCAATACCTTTGTTTTATCCTCCAACTCCCAATCCCGCAGGTATTGGGCTGCTATTACGCCGTCCAAAATAGTCCTGATGAAATCCTGGTTCACCTGGTCCGTATTGGCGAGCTCCGAGGGATTCAAGGACAGTCGAAATTTCCGGAAGGATTCCATTAGAATCGCGGTGGACTGCGCAGCCGCGGTGTTTTGATAAAACCCAAAGCCAGCGTGCGAAAGCACTTCGCCGAAAAGACGGCTGACCAGGAGGTCCAAAGGCTCGTCCGGAGGGGTATTTTCCAGCCAGAGGCGCAGAACCTCATAACGAACTGCCATTTCGCGGGGAATTCGGGCTTTCAGCTGGTCAGTGGCCGCGGCAAAAGGCAGTAAAGCGAAGCCTCCGCCGTTTTTGATGAATACCTCTGAGCACAGCAGCTGCGCCCTTACCAGGTCCAGGCCGTCTATACTGGCGGAAAGCACGCTGGTAATTCTGACAGGGTCCGGTAAAGGCAGCCAGGATGGATGCGCGAGCTGAGCCAGCGTGGTCAACTGCTGAACAACGGGGTTATCGATGAGGGGAACCGAGGGACGCAGAACCCGGGATTGAAGGCCGACAGCGGAAAGCGACTGTTGGACAGCGAATCCCAACGCGCCAGGGAGATACGGAGCGAGAATCGCGATTTCACCGGGCGGAGTTCCTTTCATCACCAACTGCCGCACCATTTCGGACGTTTGTTGAAGCATTTCCGGGAAAAACCTGGCTGGTTTTTCTGGCAGCTGCAGGGCTTTAAGAAAATCCTCCCGATTAATCCCTGGAAGCGCGCGTCCCCGCTTCGGTTTGAGGGCAATCTTCAGAGCCTGGATGTGCGCTTCCTGATGCTGATGCGTGAAGCGCATGGTTTTCGCGGCAGCAGCCTTCAACCGCAGCGCGGAGCTTGGATCTGCTCCAAGAATTCGCCGATACCCGGCGTTATCATCAAAAATCATAAGGGCGCTGGAAAAAGCCGGGAGCCATTCCATAATGATATCGTGGACAAAAGGCGGGTCTTCTTCGCAGTTATCGTAAACGAGGTGCTGATAGCTGCTGCGGAGAAATCGCTGGCAAAGCGGCTCATTCCAGACAAAATGCCGGAATAGTTCCACCTGGAGCGAATAATCCAACAGATTATTTTCCAGGCAGAACGCTCTGAATGCGTCCGCGGCCGCTTGCACATCACGATAAACGTTCAGCTGCGCCGGGCTGCCAGTCCAGGCGCGGGACAATCGCTCGCAAATTTCTCCAATTGGAAAACCAACCAGCGCGGATTTGTTGATGCTATCCAGAATCTGGCTGTAGAGGCGGCTGCGGGGAATGGAGACAGAACTGAACCTGCCGGCATCCAGCATGGGGTTTACCAGTTTCCCCATGTAAAATTGAGAGGTTTCCAGTGTCAGGAACTGGGGAGGCGCATAAGGCCTTAAAAACCCCGCGCGTTCGCTAATTAACGGCCAGAATAAGTCTACCATGCGGCGCGCGATGGTGTTCATCGTTGTCAGCGCGACGCGGCTTGGATTGTAACCTTCTGACTTTTCGAGCTCGCGGCGCAAAGCGGTGCCCATCACGCGCTGCGGAAGCAAAATCAGGATAGTTTCGTCCGGGCGTTCCGTGAATATCTTTCTGAGGCGGTGAATCGCGGCGGTTGTTTTGCCGGTACCGGCAGAGCTGTGTAAGAAGATACTTTTCTCCAGTGGAAAGGCGGTCAAAGCTTCTTGTTCAGCGGTCAAACGCATGCCTGAACCCCCACCGAAGCGTTATCAATACCCAAATTTCCCGCGGTTTCATGCATCCTGGCCACAGTCCCAATTATAAGGCAGGTCAATTCTTATCGGATGATGAATAGTAATATCGATATAGTGACAAATGGACGGCTTGGTATAATTCTGACAGGCTAAGCTAACACTCGAAAGGAATTCCCACAGATGAATCCATCCCTCACTCCCTTTTTTAAACCCAAAGGAGTTGCAATTTTGGGGGCCTCTAGCAAACCAAACAAGCTCAGCTATGGAATTCTTGAGAACCTGCTCAAATACAACTATTCCGGCGGGGTCTACCCGGTCAATCCGAACGCGTCTGAAATCCTGGGGGTGAAAGTTTATCCTGACCTGGCGCAGGTTCCTGACCCGGTCGACCTGGCGGTGATTGTGCTGCCGGTCGGGATGATTCTGGAGAGCATGCGGGACTGCGCGGAACGCGGGATTAAAGCGGTCATTATTATCACCGGCGGTTTTCGGGAGGTTGGCGGGGAAGGCGCGGAACTCGAGAGAAAGACGCTGGAATTTGCGCGTGAACACGGCATGCGGGTGATTGGACCTAACTGCGTTGGCACGATGGACATGAGCAGCGGCTTGAACACCACTTTTATCAAGGGCATGCCGCGCCGCGGTCCCATTGCTTTCATTTCGCAGTCCGGGGCCGTGTGCGGCGGCGTTGTTGACCTTGTGCTGGAATCTGAAATTGGTTTTTCCCACTTTGCCAGCTTAGGAAACGAAATGGACGTCTCGGAAGCGGACATGATTGCCTATTTTGGTGATGACCCGGATGTTCGGGTCATCGCGGTGTACCTGGAGGGCGTTCAGGACGGTTCGCGCTTTATTGAAGAGGCGCGCCGCGTCTCACGCAGCAAACCCATCGTCATGCTCAAGGCTGGCAGGAATAACGCCGGCGCGCGGGCGGTCAGTTCCCATACGGGCTCTTTGGCCGGTTCTTACACCGCTTACCAGGCAGTCTTTGACCAGACCGGCGTGATTGAAGTTGAAACGCTGGCCGAATTGTTTAATGTGGCCTGGGCGCTTGGGACGCAAAAGCTCCCGGGCGGTATGCGCGTGGCAATTGCCACCAATGCCGGCGGCGCGGCCGCATTATTGGCTGATAATTTGGCTTTAAACGGCGCGGAACTCGCGGAGCTTTCCCCAGAGACGCAGGCAGGCCTGCGGACCAAATTGAACCCAAGCGCGCAGGTCGCCAATCCGGTGGATATGCTTGGAGGCGCGGAACCCGCGGACTATCTCTGGAGCCTGGAACAAATGATGCGTGATGAAAACGTGGATGTTCTCGCTCCGGTGCTGGTTCCGCAGGCCTTGGTAGACCCATTGGGTGTGGCGCAAGCTTGGGCGCAGGCTGCCAGTCAGACGCAAAAAACCATGCTTACCTGCCTGATGGGCGAGCGCAGCGTGCGCGAAGCCAGGGCTTTCCTCAATAAGGCAGGTGTGCCGGTGTATCAATACCCCGACCAGGTCGGTCCTGTGCTGCGCGCGATGCGAAAATACAGCGCGCATTTGCGCAAGCCTGTTTACATGCCCGTAGAGGCAAAAAAGGCGGACAAATCCACGGTTCATTCCATTCTTGAGGCAAATTCCCACAGGCAGAGTCTGGGCGAGTTTGAAACCCGGAAAATTTTGGAAGCATACGGCATCGCGAATGTGCCCGGCGGGTTGGCCGCGGACGCGCGGCAAGCCCTTGCAATTGCCGACCAGGTGGGGTACCCGGTGGCGCTAAAAATCGTCTCGGAGAGTCTGCTGCATAAATCGGACGCCGGCGGCATTGTGCTAAATCTGGACGATGCCGGCAGTCTGACCTCAGCGTTTGAAGCGCTGCTCGCGCGGATACGAGCGCGATTTCCGGAAGCAAGCATCACAGGCGCCATGGTCGAGAAAATGGCTCGCAAGGGCGTTGAAGTCATTGTGGGAATGCGCCGCGACCCAAGTTTTGGTCCCATGATAATGTTTGGCATGGGCGGCACGCTGGTGGAACAGTTTAAGGATATTGCTTTTCGGATCGCGCCGCTCTCCGGGGAGGACATCGCAGAGATGATTGACGCGACCATCGCGGGCAAACTGCTGAAAGGCGTGCGGGGGAGCGGCAGGGCGGATATCCCAGCGGTTCAGAATGCGATTGCCGCTCTGAGCCAGATTGCGCTGGACTTTCCGGAGATTGAAGAAATAGAGATTAATCCGCTGGTGGTGTATCCGGATGGAGAGGGCGCGCTCGCCCTGGACAGCCGCGCGGTGCTTCGGCAGGGATAGTTAAACACAACAAGCCAACGGTGGGAATCGAACCCACGACCGGGCGCTTACGAAGCGTCTGCTCTGCCGGCTGAGCTACGTTGGCGTGCGTCGGATTATACCAAAGCTCCGGAATTTTTCAATCTTTTTCTGCGCCAGTTTTGGGATTCTTTTTTACCTGACTGCCGCGCGTAATGATGTTCTTTCCATATTTTTCTTTGAGCGCGTCAATTGCCAGCGCGAGCTGCTCTTTTTGCGCGCGGGTATCCTCCCACAGCGCGAGCTGTTGATAAGGTTCCGAGAGTTGGCTGACGCCCACGCCAATCAAGCGCACCTCACGGCCTGGCGCCAGGGTATCCCGCAGCAGTTCTTCCGCTGCGGAGAAAATCTCATCGTCAAGATCGGTAGGATTAGAAAGTCGTCTCTGCCTGGTAAGCGTGGTGAAATCCTCGTAACGCAGTTTAATTTGCACAACGCTGCCCATCAAGCGCGCCTGGCGCATCCGATACCCGACTTTATCCGAGAGTCGGCGCAGAGTATCAAGCAGCTGCTCCATATCGCTGGTATCCCTGGAAAATGTCACCTCATTGCTGACTGATTTGACTTCCCGCTCGCTGTGAACCGCCGAATGGTCTATCCCCCGCGCTTTCTCCTGCACGTCCAGGGCGTTTTTCCCAAAGAAATACTGCAGCTCAGCCAAAGGAAGTTCTGCAAGCTGACCGATGGTATGGATTGCCCTCGCGTGCAGGCGCTGGGCGGTTTTGGGGCCAATCCCCCACAGCGCTTGCACGTCCAGCGGCGCTAAGAACGAGGCTTCTTCTCCAGGTGGAACCACGGTAATCTGCCGCGGAGCTTTGCCGGTGCGAACCTGACTTTTGCCGAAATCATTCGCTACTTTAGCGACCAGCTTGTTGGACGCGGCTCCGATGGAACAGGGCAGGTGCAATTCCCGGTCGATGCGCTGCTGCAGTTCCCGCGCGATGGCGCCGATGGGCTGCGGCAGGTCGCTCACATCTAAAAAAGCTTCGTCGATGGAAATCTGCTGAAAGAGGGGAGTGTAATTCCTCAGAATGGCCATGACCTGGTCGGAAGCTTCTTCGTAGACGCCAAAGCGGTGACGCACGACTATCAAATGCGGGCACAATGCCAGCGCGCGTCCCATCGGCATCGCGGAGCGGACACCAAATTGTCTGGCGGGATACGAACAGGAAGAAACAACCCCGCGGGAATTGGGGCTTCCGCCCACCGCGAACGCCTTGCCCTTCAGGTCTGGATTAAGCAGCTCTTCGACCGCGCAGAAAAAAGCGTCCAGGTCCAGATGCAGAATTTTGCGTTCCATAGGCTGCCGCCACAAGGCGCGGAATGCGCACAGCGGTTAGATATCCAGGTTGCGGACTTCCTTGGCGTGGGTCTGAATAAAACGCCGGCGCGGCGGTACGAGCGAACCCATCAGCATGTCAAAGGTTCGGTCCGCTTCAACGGCGTCCTCGACGGTGACCAGCAGCAGGGTTCGGTTTTCCGGATTCATGGTGGTTTCCCACAGCTGCTCCGGGTTCATTTCACCAAGACCTTTATAACGGGAGATGCCAACCTTGGCAGAGCCTCCCAGCTTTGCCACAATGCTGTCCTTTTCCGCGTCTGAGTAGGCATAGAAAATTTGATTCTTGGCGGAAATCCGGTAAAGGGGCGGCTGCGCAATAAAGAGATGCCCTTCCTCGATCAAGGGAAGCATAAACCGGAAGAAGAAGGTGAGCAGCAAGGTGCGGATATGCGCTCCGTCAACGTCAGCATCCGTCATGATTACGATGCGGTTGTAGCGCAAACCGGAAATATCGAAAGATTCTCCGATGCTGGTTCCCAAGGCGGAAATGAGCGATTTGACCTCTCGATTTCCAAGAATTTTATCCAGTCGGGCGCGTTCGGTGTTGAGGATTTTACCGCGCAGCGGGAGGATGGCCTGGAAATGCCGGTCTCGTCCTTGTTTGGCGGAGCCGCCCGCGGAATCGCCTTCCACGATGTAGAGCTCGGTTTTGGATGGGTCGCGTTCAGAACAGTCCGCCAGTTTACCCGGCAATGTCATCGATTCCAGCGCAGATTTGCGGATGACCAGGTCGCGGGCTTTTTTCGCGGCATCGCGGGCGCGGGCAGATGTCAGACATTTTTGCACAATCGCTTTGCCTGCCGCCGGATTTTGCTCGAGGAAGCTCGTAAATGTGTCGCCCACCACTTGCTGGACGTAGGTCTGGACTTCCGGGTTCATCAACTTTACTTTGGTCTGGCTTTCGAACTGAGGATCCGGATGCTTAATGCTGACAATCGCCGTCATACCTTCGCGGGTGTCATCACCGCTAAAGTTACCGTCGCTGTCCTTCAGCAAGCCGCTTTTTCGGGCGTAATCGTTGATACTGCGGGTGACCGCCGTGCGAAGTCCGGTGAGATGTGTTCCGCCGTCAATGGTATTGATCGTATTGGCGAAGGTGTACACTGACTCGGCAAAAACATCCGTGTATTGCACGACAAATTCCACGCCGACGCCGTCAATTTCTTTTTCGCCATAAATGGGCTCGTGCAGGACTTCTTTGGTGCGGTTGAGGTAGCGCGCGAAGGAAGCGATACCGCCTTCGAAGTGAAAGGTCATTTCGCGGTCATCGCGTTCATCCACAAGGCTGATGGTCACGCCGCGGGTGACAAACGCCATCTCGCGAAAGCGGGAAATCAGCGCGTCAAAGCGGTAGGATAAATCCCCCTTAAAGATTTCCCGGTCGAACTTGAAGGTGGTTGTCGTGCCAGTTTCGCTGCCGTGGTACGTGCCTATCTGCTTGACTGGCGACTGCGGAATGCCGCGTTCGTAGCGCTGAAAATACGTCTTTCCGTCGCGGTTTACGGTAACTTCACACCATTCCGAAAGCGCGTTGACCGCTGAAACGCCCACACCGTGCAGGCCGCCAGAGACTTTGTAGCTGCCGCCGCCAAATTTACCGCCGGCGTGCAGAACAGTCATGACTACCTGCAGGGCGGAAATGCCGCGTTCCGGGTGAATATCCACGGGGATGCCGCGGCCGTTATCTCGCACCGTCACGCTTTCGTCCTTGTGGATGGTGACGGTGATGCGGTTGCATTCGCCGGCTAAGGCCTCGTCAATAGAGTTATCGACCACCTCATAGATCAGGTGATGAAGCGCTTTGATGTCCGTGCCGCCAACGTACATGCCGGGGCGGCGGCGGACTGCTTCGAGACCTTCCAGGATTTGGATATCGCCTGCGTTATAGTGTTTCTTTTCTTCCACTTTGTACTCCAAATTCAATCACAGAGATGATTCCTGCGTCTGCTTCGATAATTCATTTTCCTGGGTGAGCTGCAGAACGCGCAAAAAGTAATGAAAGCTGGCAATGATTAGCGCGCTGCTGACCAACGCGTGCCCAAAAATGCCGACATACACCATCGGCGAGTCTGTTCCGGGAGATTGCCATAAAAGATTGGTCAGATAAGATATCAGGACCGCCAGAATCACGAACAGCGAAGTCGCTGAATAATACGGCCGCAGCAACCGAATGCTGGTGCGAATGCCCTGCCAAAGGTTTTGATTGAGGATAAGGACTGCGTGCGGGGCAAACAGAGCGGGCAGAAACATCGAAATAAGCACCATTGCCGCGAAAAAATAAGCCAGCAACCCAAGGAAGGGGTGCAGCAGGCTGAGCAGGCTCACCGCCAGACTTACCGGTACAGCAATCATGAGCAGCACGGCCCAAAAGAGAACCGGCAGCAGAGCCAGATTGAGGAGAGCCCGCAGCGTTGGCTTCAGACCTTGTTTTTGGACTTCAAGGTAGGTTGGAAGGCCGCAGAGGTAAAAATAGAGCGCGCCAAGCAGAGCGCCGACAGTTCCAAACAAGAGCAAAAAGACCAGCGCTTTTCCTTCCGCGGTCACGGGTACTTCGCCAAGCTTGCCGAAGGGGTTCTCCATGAAAACCCTGCTGGAGAGCAAGCTGGGTATCCCTAAGGGGTAAGAGCGCAGGGCGGAGGAAAGGCTGTAAGATTGGAAAAAAGTGTCTAAAGACGCGCTCAGGTCCGTCCAGAGCTGCTTAAGCTCAGCGGAAGCCTCAGTCAGCGGGTCGAACAGCGCCAGGTAACGAGCGGCAAGCGTTGAAATCGTATAGCGCGGGGCGAAGAGCAGGAGAAGGTCCAGCCCGAGTGGGAAAAGCAGCAGGTAAAGGTGCGAGCCGAGAGACTTAAAACCAGACGCGATAGCGCTAAAGACATTAGGCTGTTTTCGTAGAACAAATCTGCTATCCATAACCTATTAATTATACCACCTTTAAGAATTCTTCCTCTTCAGCATTCCGCGTACATGATGATAAAATTCTGGCATGGCAGTAAAAAAGTACTTGCCGGATCTCAACCGCTTCAGCCTTGTGACAGCCTTATCTACGCTGATGTTAGGGCTGACGTACGCCCTGCCGCCTTCATCAAGCGGGAACACGGCCAATATTTTGGGGATTAACTTCAGTTTTGAGGTAAACCTGTTTTCTCTCTTCCCACTGCTGATTGCCATCATTGCCCTGATAGGCGCGCTGTGGGTACTGCGCAGCCATCCCCATCTGCAGGAAGAACGTCGCAGTACCTGGCAGCTCTTGCCAAATGGAGTTTTGCCGGCTCTCAGCCTCTTCATTCTTGCTTTCACACTGAGGGAAATGGCCCGCAGCAATGTCTGGTGGGTGGTTTACGTGCTAGGCTCAGCATTTTTCGGCCTGGTTCTGGCAGCCGAATACAATGTGCTGGATTTTCGCTACGAGCTGCATCCTATCGCCTCGCTGGGGTTGATTGGCCTGTCCCACAGCCTGTTCCTAATCCTTGCTGTGGTGCTGCGAACGGGCAGAATGCGCCTGTATGTCATTCTTCCCTTGATTCTTTTAGCCGCCGCGTTTATCAGCGTGCGCACGATTAACCTCCGCACGCAAGGAGCGTGGAAACCAGATTACGCGCTCCTGATTGCCATTCTGGGGGCGCAACTGGCAGTTGGTCTGCAGTATTTCTTCCTGAATCCGATGCAATATGGGCTGGTTTTGACTGCCGCCTTGTATTTATTGATAAGCACGGCCTGCGCGATAATTCAGAAATTAAAACTGCGCGAGTTCGTTGTAGAGCCCGTGTTGATGTGCCTGCTTTGCGTCAGTTTGTTACTTCTGATTGGAAGGCTGTAAAACCGCTATCCCGCGCCGCGTTCTTTAAGTACCTCTTTCAGCAGCGCCCGCAGGTTGTTCTGATGGAGTTCTTCCGCCACGCCGCCAAGGCTGACCCTGCTTTTGCCGCTCATTTCAATATCCTGCGCCTGAAGGAATTGAAGCGGATCTTTTCGGCGGGCGGCGGCCCTGGCAATCTTCTGAATGCTGCGCAGATAAGCCAGATTGGAGGCAGTGGCGTCCTCAATTTCTCCCCGCAAAATGATGTCTCCGTGCCCCTGGACGATGTTTTCCAGGCTCATTTTGCCAATCTCGCTGATGGTCTTTACAGCGTCTTCCAGATTTCCGCCGACGATGAACGGCACAGCCATAAAAGCGTCCCCCGCAAAGAGAATCCGGTCTTCTTCTACCAGGACGGAGATACTGTCCGCCGTATGCCCGGGCGTGGCAAAAATTTGGAGCTGCTTTTTACCCACGCGCAGACTGATGCTGCCTTCCGCGAATGTAATGTGGGGAGCGATGATACTGATTTCCCGGAAGTAGGGATTATCCTGCCCGGCTTCTTCCAGGGCGCTTCGGCTTTTGGTCAGCATAAGTTCACGGCAAAGGGAGTGGCCAATCACAACAGCCTCTGGGAAATAGGAATTGCCCCAGCTGTGGTCGGCGTGGTGGTGGGTGTTAATGATGTACCGGACAGGCACCAGCAGGTCGTTTTCCAGAAATTCTTTAATTTGAGTAGTTTCCTGAGGAATGAGGGTGTCAATCAAAACAGCCCACTGCGGGCCAATGACTGCCCCTGCTGTTACTTGCGCGTAGAATTCACTTTGAAACCAATAAACATTTTCTGAAACTCGTTCCCGTTGCATAGAAATATCCTGTTGGTTCCGCTAATTTGAACCATAGAATAGCATATTCGATATTAAAAGTCAAAAAACGGAAAAAATCAGGATTTTCGGCGTGTCAGCAAAATGAACAACCCGCCAGCCGCAGCGGTGAGCACAACAATCAAGGGCACGAGCCATATGACCCGATTCTGGTAGCGGTCTGTTTTCTCCAGTTCCTGCCCACCTGATGGAACAATCGCGGTAGGTGAGTTTGTTGGAGTCTGCGCTGTGTTGTCAGGAGGGATGGTCACAACAATCATCGTGGGGTTTTCATCCGGACCCGGAGAAGCTTCGGTGATGATAGGCGCGTAGGTTACCACCGGATAAGGTTCTGATTGACCGGTCTGGCTGGGCATGGGGCTGGGAAAGCCGGTTTGTGTGCCTGTAACAAGCCGCGTGGGCGTCGGGAAGCGTGACGTCGCGGTTCTTACAACGACCGGTGTATTGGTGAGATAACGACTGGTTGGCGAGCGATACACGTACGGCGTGCGCGTTGGGGTGGATGTGCGGGTATTGGTTCTGGTGAATGTTAGGGTGACCGAGCCGGTTCTTGTGGGCGTCAGGGTGTGGGTGGGTGTCAGCGTCAGGGTGGTGGTCGGGGTTTTGGTCGCGCTGAGGATTGTTACCGGCCCAAACAGCTGAAGCGTCAGTCCTTCGCTGTTCACAACTTCCAGTTTGTAATAGTAGGTTTTGCCGAACTGTACGGTGGTATCGGTGTACGTATAGATGCCGCCCAGGAAGGGATTTCCCACAGCGGGAATTAACCCGGAAATGCGGAAAAACGGCCCTGCGCTGTTCTCGCTGCGCAGGATGTGGAAGCCGCCCACGTTATTTTCGCTGACAGTGGACCAGGTCAGGTCCGTCTGGTTTACCTTGTAAGTGCCTGTAAAGCCCTCCTCGGTTAACTGGACGCCCAAAGGCAGCGGCAGACCGACAATAAAGGGCGTCCTGTTCAGGTCCTGAGCAAGATTTGGCCGGCCGGAAACATCAAGTGTCATGGTGATGGTCTTTTGGGTTAAATCGCACTGCACCATCTGTCCGCTCGCGCCGCCGGCTCCGCTTCCCTGAGGGGCTTCACCAACTTTGTCCCACTTATCTGTCACAGAATTTTTCGGGTCGAACCACCAAAGAGGGTAGTTCTGAGGGTTATCCGGCTGCCCGCAGTACGTCTGGGATTCAATTGCAGCCTGGCAGGAGCTGTTCAGATTGTACTTAAACGCTGCCACCAAATCGGACTCCCCCGATGGTGTGGAGCCAAGAAAGATATCGTAAAAACTGCTGCACGGGGTGATAGGCTCAGTGCCGTAACCAATAAATGGCACATTGGTCTCGGAGCCCTGGCCGTGGTCGACGACATAAAGCCAATAATCTTCGCCTGCTGTTCGGCGGATGTTTAGCGCTGAACCAAATAAGCTCATCCCGCTGGTCGTGACCTGCACGAGCTGTCCGGAAACGCCTGCTTGCTGCGCAAGAATAGCCGCGCCAAGCTGACTGCCCGGCGAGAAAGCACAATTGGCAGAAGCGGTTGCTGGTGAAAGTCCGGGCCCCCAAAAGTTGTGGTCCACCAGCCCTTTGGCGGGGGCGCCGCAATCTACCTGAGTGGACCCGGCGTTATTCAGGATGTTGTTCGCTACAGCGGTGAGCGTGCCGGAGCCCGTCAGGCCGGTCCTGCGTATCGCGAAGCCGATATTATTGGTGATGTGGTTGAACTGAACAAGCAGATTTCCGCTGTTATCCTCGTATAAAATCGCGTGCGCGCCTTGCTGCAACGTGTTGTTTTGAATCGTGACCGGCTGGCTGCTGTTCACGCGCAACAGGTTTCTCGAAACCGTAGCGCATTCGCCGTCGTTGATGCTCAATTTCTGGACTGTAACCTGGCTGGTAATTCCCAGCATCGGCGCGGAACAGGTGCTGCCGGCCGCGGTCAGAACGCTGGTCCCGGTCCCTTGCAGGACAAAAAACGGCCGGTTGATAAGCACCTCATTGGATTTAATTGGATAGGTGCCGAGGATATTGATGGTAACCGGTGACGAAAGGCTGCCATTCGGGAGCGCGTCCAACGCGTCCTTGAGCCCGGTGCCCAAACCTCCCGGAAGGTCGTCCCCGCTGTTAATAAAACAGGGTGAATTCAGGCTGCAGGCTCCGCTGTCTGCCGCGACATAAGCATTCAGTACCTGCGAGGGAACCAGATTAATCGCCAGGGAGGCACTGCTTTTTTCACTCCATACGCCGGCGGAATCTTTCTCAAGAACATGAAACCGAATGGAGCCATTTTGCACCGCGAGTTTGTTCAGGCGCAATGCCAGATTAAGCTGGTCGGCAACGCTGGCGGTATGCAGCGCCTGGACGCTGACAACGAGATTCTCATTAGTAAAAGTGTTGCCCCCACAATTCTCGACAGGGGAATAGATGACGTTGCTTACCAGGCCTTTGGGAGAAATTGAGCCAGTAGCGTAATCCGTGAACGGTATCAGGGACGGATTATCAGAGCCTCCGCTGGATGTCACGCAAATCATGACATTTTCTGAGCTGGTGAAAACAGGTTCGACAGGGAAAGACAGGCGCATGTTCAGGCGCTGGCCCGCGGCGCAGCCGTCCAGAGGGCAGCCAGCGGGAGACAGCAGCTCCAGCGCGGTAACCTGCTTGGCTTTTGACAGAACTAAACCTGTGCCTGAGAAAAAAAGCAGGACAATTACCAACAGCGGGAAGAATCTGCGGAAATCAACAGTAGGTTTCACAATCGCCTGACCTGCCTACATTATAACATCAGGATGAGCGCTGCAAGAACAGACCTATGATTATGCTAAAATTTGCGCATGAATGGTGTCAAAAAAATACTCAGAACAGTGGATTTATTTTTTGTTTTCAGCGGCGTGTTTACATACCTGTTAGGCGCGGTTCTGGCCCGGCGCTCGGGCGGCGCGCTGAATGCCGCAGTGCTGGTCCTGGGATTAATCTTTTTCCTGCTGCTTTACTTGCTGGAACGTAGTTTCAATTATCTGACCAGCTCACGTATCAGCCTTTTTTCTAAGTACATTCGCAATAACAAACTGAGCTCCGCGGATGTAGTTGCTTTTCTTTTATTCCTGTCCTTCAGCCTGGTCTTTTGCCTGTATTATCTGCTGAGAGAAGGGGGGCTTTCGCCAAAATCCTGGCTGTGGCTGGCGCTGTTGGCTTTTGGACTGTTAATAAACATCACCGCGATTCGATTATGGGGTCTTCCATACCGTTGGCTTACAGACGCGCTGGTTGCGGCGCCGCTGGCTTTATTCAGCGGGGCTGTCCTGCAAAAGATCGCGTCTGAACGCATGCTCTTTTTTCTCAGCCTGCCGTTGTTCTTTTTATTTCTTGCTTCATCATCAGCGCTTTTATACGAAAAGTACGAGGCCGATTCGGCAAACAGCCGGCCTTCGCTCCTGACTGTCATCGGCTGGGAACGGGCCATGACTTTGCATCATGTACTGCTCCTTTGCGCGTATTTATGCTTTGGTATTTATTTTTACATCAGCGGTTCGTGGTCAATCGCGTGGCCGGTGGTTTTTATGGCGTCCATCAGCCTTCTGGAGGTATTCCAGCTCGAACGGATTGCGCGCGGTCTTAAACCATTATGGGGGGTGCTTCGGGTGACGGCCGTGTTCCAATATTTAGGGGCTTTGTATATCCTTTTGTTTGCGTTTCTGACCCGTTGACCGTTAAATTTAAGTAATCTTTACTATTCAAAAGGAGAAATATGACCCCACAAATTGGCGACCTTGCGCCCGAATTCGAACTTCCCGATCAGTATGGCGATGTGCATAAACTGAGCGATTACCGCGGTAAGAAAGTTATTCTTTATTTTTACCCAAAAGACAACACCCCTGGCTGCACAACAGAGGCCTGCAATTTCCGGGATAATTACGCTTTGTTCCGGGCAAATGGTCTCCAGATTTTGGGTGTGAGCGCGGATAGCGTCAAGTCTCATAAAGCTTTTCAGGAAAAGTACTCGCTGCCTTTTTTGCTCCTGGCTGATTCCGACCACGCGGTTTCGGAAGCCTACGGTGTATGGGCGTTAAAGAAGATGATGGGACGCGAATATTTCGGCATCGTGCGCACCACTTTCGTCATTGACGAGGAAGGGAAAATTATCGGAGTGTACGAGAAAGTAAAGCCTGAGGAGCACGCTCAGGAAATCATTCAGGACCTGAAACTCGGTTAATAAAGAAAAGGCTCCTTTTGGAGCCTTTTTATATTCCCTTACTTAAGCCGCAGAAGGATTTTTCCAGTCTTCCAAAGCTCTTCAAGCTGATAATAAACCCGTTTTTCCGGGGAAAAGAGGTGGACGACGACGGAACCGTAGTCCATTACCATCCAACCAGAGAGAGGAAGACCTTCGATATAGGGGTCGGCCATTCCGTCGTTTTTGCCTTTTTCCTGGGCGTTTTCGACCAGGCTGTTCAGCATGCGGTCGCTTGTGCCGGTGGCCAGAACAAAAAAATCTGTAAAATCAGAAACGCCGCGTAAATCCAAAAGCAGGATGTCCTCGGCGAGTTTTTCTTCCAGATAAGAGACAATTTTCTTTGCTTGTGTGATTGGTTCCAGTTTGCACCTCTATGGAAAGTTTAACATATTTTCAAGGGAAAGCGGGATAATGCGGTATACACCGGCCTGCTTGGGGTGAGCACACTCTGGTAAAGGATGAGTTCCCTGAAATATTCGGGTTCTGCGTGGAATTCTTTTATCGCCGTGACCTGCTGCGCGACGCGCGCTTTCTGTTCATCGGATGCGTTTCTATCCAGGCGGCCAAGCGTAAGGTGCGGTTTAAATCTGGTCTCATCCTCGAAACCCAGCGGCAGAAGCGCGCCGCGCAAGTCTTCTGCCAGCTGCCTGAGCTTTGGGTTATTATCCAATCCCAGCCAGATGGTTTGCGCGTTCCGCAGGGAAGGGAAACAGCCTGCTCCAGAAAGCCGGACAGGTATCCTTGGGAAATTCTCCGCTACGGCCGCGAGGCGCGGCGCGATGTGACGGATCTTGACATCCGGAACTTCCCCGAGGAACTGTAAGGTGAGATGGTACAAATCTGGCGAGACCCAACGGATTGGTACTCCGCGCAGTTTTTCCTGGAGTTCCTTTGAAATAGCCCCCACCTTCGTAAGCGTGTCCTGAGAAAAATCGCAAGCAACAAATAAGCGCACCAATTTCACAGCACTATTATATCAAGCGGGCCTGACAGGGCGCGCAAAATTCCGGTTTTTTTCAAAAACAATCCGGCAAGAAAAACCTTGCGCGCTCTTTTCAGATAAGTTGAATTATGGTATAAGAAAAGTACCCTGCTGTGTTTGTGATGCGGCCATTAAGTTTTGTACCAACACCTTTAAAATTGGTTCAAGCTCATGCCAGGTGATGTGATAGACTTCGGTCAAGACTGATCCTGCAGGGAGAACCAGTCCTGCCTTTCGCAGGTTCAAAACATCTCCGCACACGGCATAGCGGGGAGGCCTTATTCTTAACGGGGGCTGCAACAACCAAATAACAAAGATTTAGCGGCTGAGTCTCATTTTGAGATGACGAGGTGGAGGTTCCTTCTCGCGAGAGGAGTGTTAACCCGGTTTCCGGGGAAAATCGATAGATCAGCGGATGCCTCCGAAACCTATCACGGGTTTCAATCTTCCTGTATTAAGCAGTAACTAAAACCGAAGGGCGACCTGCGGCACAAAAAATGCTTAGTGAGCAGACCGGCTTCAGGTCTGAAATCGCTGAAGCATTTAATCTGTTTAATGAGGAGACTGCCGTGGATACTAAAGATTTGCTTAAGCGCGTCAAGGAAGACAAAATAAAATTTATTTCTTACCAGTTTACGGATATTAATGGGGTGGTCAAATCTCTGGATGGTCCGGTGGACCGCCTGGAGGAAAGCATTGAGAACGGCATTTGGTTTGACGGTTCATCCATTGAGGGGTTCGCTCGAATCCAGGAAAGCGACATGCATTTGCGGGTGGACCCGGATACCTACGCGATTTTACCTTGGTCGCCGGATGAACTTAAACGGGCTAGAATCCTCTGCGATATTCTGCGCCCAAATGGAGAACCTTTTGAAGGGGACCCGCGCGGCAGGCTGAAAACAAATCTTAAAAAGCTGAAGGAAGAGCAAGGCTGGACTTTGAATATCGGTCCGGAGCCGGAGTTTTTTCTGTTTCTGCGGAACGGGTCCGAGTCTATCCATCCGGTTCCCTATGATATTGGCAGCTATTTTGACTTTTCGGCTAACGACCAGGCAGTGATTGTCCGCACCGAACTTATGTCCGCCCTCAAACAAATGGGGTTGAATGTGGAGGTCGGTCACCACGAGGTTGCCTTGGGCCAGCACGAAATCGACTTTCGCTTCGACGACGCGTTAAAAACCGCTGACAACGTGCTCACTTTTAAATCCGCCATTAAGGCGATTGCGGCCAAGCACGGCCTGATTGCCTCTTTCATGCCGAAACCCGTTTTTGGTATTAATGGCTCGGGGATGCACTGCCATCAATCCATCAGCGCTAACGGCGAGAATTTATTCTATGCCGAGGATGACCCCAATCACCTTTCAAAAATTGCTTACGGCTACATCGCGGGGCAATTGGCACACGCGCGGGCTTTATCGGCCGTGGTGGCTCCGAGTGTGAATTCATACAAACGCCTGGTTCCTGGATACGAAGCCCCGGTTTATATCGGCTGGGCGCAGGTGAACCGTTCCGCGTTAATCCGCATTCCCATGGTATCTCCTGGAAACAAGGGTGGTGTGCGCATAGAATTACGCTTCCCAGACCCCTCTGCCAATCCTTACCTGGCTTTCACGGCGATGCTTGCGGCCGGATTGGATGGGATTGAGCGCGGATTGGAATGCCCGCCTCCGCTGAATAATGTGAATGTGTATGAATTGTGCGAAAGCGAGCGGCGTGAGATGGGCGTGGATGTGCTTCCGGGTTCTCTCAAAGAAGCCGTGGATGTCTACCTGACCGATCCGCTGCTCCATTCCGCCCTGGGAGAAGACCTTTCAAAAAAATTCGTGGAAACCCGCCTGGCGGAATGGGAAGAATACCGCATACATGTATCAGACTGGGAAGTAAGGCGCTACCTGGAAGCGATTTAGCCGCTGCAGCGATTGCCCCGAAACAGCATATTTGGTATGATGAAAACATGAAAAGAAAGACCCTCTTTCTCAGCGTTGTGTTCCTGCTGTCCGCCCTAAGTCTGAGTGCCTGCCTGCCCGCCTGGGTCAGTATGGACCAGCTTCCGTGGCTGAAAGAGGGTCAGGTTCTTTTTAAGGACGATTTTTCCGACCTCACAACCGGTTGGGGAAATGTGAACAACATTTATGAGCTTAAAGGATATTCCGAAAACGCTTACGTCATCTCCGTGAAAAATGCCGATTCGCGTTCGTGGTCTGTTCCGGGCCTTCGGTTTAAGGATGTGCAGGTGTCGGTAGATGCCAAACGCATCAGCGGCGAACAGGACACAAACTTCGGTTTGATTTGCCGGTATCAGGACCCGAATAATTACTACAGCTATTTGATTAGCAGCGATGGGTACTACGCTCTTATCAGAATCAGTGAAGGGGAAGAGGTCCTGCTTGGAATGGAGCAATTCGTCTATTCGGATGTAATTGCCCAGGGGGACGGCTTGAACAAAATTAGCATCAGCTGCATTGGCGACCAACTGTCGCTCACTGTCAATGGAAAAACGCTTCACTCCGTCCGCGATGACAGCTTTTGCGCCGGCGATGTCGGCTTGATTGTGGAAACGCGGGAAGCCGGAGCGGCCTCGGTGCTCTTCAGCAACTTTTCTGTCACGAAACAATAGATGAAGATTTACCTGGACATGGTCGGGTGCCGCCTCAATCAGAGCGAGATTGAGAAACTGGCGCTGGATTTGCTTGCAAGGGGGCAGGAGATTGTGACTGACCCTGCCGCGGCGGACTACGTGATTGTAAATACTTGCTGCGTGACGGCAAAAGCATGCGCGGATTCCCGAAAAGTGATACGCCGTTACCAGCGCGAAACAGGCGCGCAAGTGCTCGCGACCGGATGTTACGTTTCCGCTTTCACGCGGCAGGCCGCCGAACTGGTGGGGGAAGACCTTTCCTTTCCGAACGCGGACAAAGATGCGATACCTCAGCGGTTTCCCCGAGGGAACGCGGCCGAACCGCTGGATTTTAACTTCCTAAAACCCGCCTTGGGAGCGCGCTCGCGCACCCGCAGTTTTATCAAAGTTCAGGAAGGCTGCGACAACTACTGCACCTACTGCCTGACGAGAATCGCCCGGGGAAAATCGCACAGCGTCCCGATGGAAGAGGTAATCAGACAGGCAAAACAGGCTGAGGAAGCTGGAATTAAGGAAATTGTCCTGACAGGTGTGCAAATTGGCTCTTGGGGAAAAGACCTGCCTGAAAACGGCCTGCGCATCGCTGCTTTGGTCAGCGCGCTGCTGGAAGAAACCAGCCTTCCGCGAATTCGAATATCGTCTATTGAGCCCTGGGATGTGGATGAGGCACTTTTATATTGTTTTCGTAATCCGCGCCTTTGTCCCCATTTACATATTCCGTTGCAGAGCGGCAGTGAAAGTATTTTGCGCCGCATGGCGCGGCCTTTTTCCGCAGCTAATTTCCGCGCACTAATGCAAAAAATTCATCTGAAGAGGCCTAAAATTGCGGTCACGACGGACATTCTGTGCGGTTTTCCGGGAGAGACGGATGACCTATTTCTCGAGTCCCTGGCTTTTATTCGCGAAATGGATTTTGCGGGCGGGCATGTTTTCAAGTTCTCTCCCATGCCGGGAACTGCCGCGGCGCGCATGGACGGGAAGGTGCAGGAAAGTATCAGTCAGACGCGCAGTGAAATCGTACGCGGTGTGTTGCGTCAAAAACTGGCTGGCAAGCAGCAATCAAAAGTGGGTACTCATGTGGAAGTCCTATGGGAGCACAGCCGAAACCATGTATTTCACGGTTTCACCCCGGATTATTTCCGCGTTCGGACAAAATGGAGCCAAAACCTTGCCAATACCATCACCATGGCTGTAATTACCGAAATCTCTCAGGACGGCGTCCTGATTGCTGAGATTGCACCGGCAGAATTTGCCTGAGCTGACTATCAGTCGGGGATATCCAGCGGTCTTTGCGCCAACCCTTCGGAAGCTTGACGTAATAATTAATGTTCGAGTAAAATTTAAAGGTTAATTCGGAAAAATACCCTCCGGTCTGGCAAGCATCAGCCCGGGGTCTTGAGAGGATAAAGATGACCAAACGAACTTATCAACCAAAAATTCGCCGACGTGTGCGCGTGCACGGTTTTCGCAGCCGCATGTCCACAAAAGACGGACGCGAGGTGTTAAAGCGCCGCCGTCTGCGCGGCCGCTATCAATTAGCCCCAAAAGCGAATAATCACACGAAGCGCGTCCACTGGTAAGCCGCAGTTTTTGTCATTAGAAGCATCCGGGTATCTTTGAGGAAACCGCTAATTTCGCTGAAGAGTTCACAGGATATCCAGTCGGTAAGGCAAAACGGGAATTCATATTCAAATGCATGGCTGGTGTTGATTGTCGCACGTAACGAATTGGAAGCAACGCGAGCGGCTTTCATCGCGAGCAAAACGGTGGGAGGCGCAGTGCAGCGTAATCGCTGCAGACGCCTCCTTCGCGCGCGGCTGAGCCGCTGCTCAGACGAACTGCGGAAAGGTTTTGACATCCTGTTAATCGCGCGAAAGCGCCTTTTGGATGCAAAACCGGTTGAGATTGATCAGGCAGTTCACGGTTTACTGGTGAAAGCCGGGTTAATCAACAGAGTAGAAGATGGTTGATCAACCTGTAAAGCCAAATGAGCATGAGCATGCAGATCCCAGAATCAGGGACCTGCCGTTTCGGCTGCAGAATATTCCCCGTTTTGTCGTGCTGCTGCTCATCCGGGCGTATCAGCATATCGTCTCACCGGCGCTTCCGCCCGGTACCTGCTGCTTCTATCCCACTTGTTCTCACTACGGCTACCAGGCTGTTTACAAATACGGGGCCCTTAAGGGCTCCTGGATGGCAATTAAGCGGATCGTCAGATGCAATCCCTTTAATGAAGGCGGATACGATCCTGTTCCCTGATTTTGGAGAGGCATGAAAAAACCATTGTATAAAATTATCTTGCTCTTTTTGTTCTCAGCTGTTTTGCTGGCTGGCTGCGCGATGGGTCCGCGCGCGGAAAGCGCGCCAGGCTTGAGCGCTGATGAAAGTGCCGTCTATGTTTCTTACATGCAGCACGTCTACAAAGTGGACGCGAAAATTGGTACCGAATTGTGGCGCTTCCCGGCTGCCGGAACTGTTCAGGTCGTGTTTTACGCGCCGCCTCTGCTGAATGAAGGCAGTGTTTTTGTGGGAGACCTTGCGAATAAATTCCACAAGCTCGATTCCGCCAATGGCTCTGAAATCTGGAACTTTTCTGAAGGAAAAGGTTGGTTTCAGGCCAGGGCCGCGATGGACGGAGTGCTGGTTATCGCACCAAGTAGCGACCGCAGCGTTTACGCCCTCAACGCGGATGGTTCCCTCAAGTGGAAATACAGCAGCGAGTTTGGATTTTTGGCCGAACCTCTGTTGCTGGAAGACGCTGTGATTATGGCCGGCCTTGACCATTACCTCGTCGCGCTGAATAAGGAAACCGGAGAGCTGCTCTGGAAAACAGAACTGAAGGGCGCCTTGATAGCCGCGCCGGCTTTTGACCCTGCAACAGGTAACCTTTTTGTCGGCTCGCTTGGAAACGAATTGGTGAGCATCAACAGCAAAGACGGAAGCCTGAACTGGACTTTTGGTCAGAACGGCGAAATCACCGCGATTTATGCCACGCCGTTGATCGTGGGGGACAGCCTTATGTTTGCGGATGAAAGCGGGAAAATTTTCTCGCTTAACCGCGCGACTGGCTCCGTGGAGTGGACTCTGGACGCGGGCAGCGAAATAATCGCCGGCATCCTTCCATTGGAAGATTCTTTTGTGATTGCCCTGGAAAAAGGCGAACTGCGGGCTTACAAGCTTGCCGACCGCTCGCCGCTGTGGACGAGAACAATCAATGGAAAACTTTACACCACGCCGGTGGTAAGCTCCGATAAAATTGTAGTGGCAGTAACCAGGGGTGACGCGCTGCTGCAGGCCTACGACCTGGCCGGCAATCCGGTCTGGTCATTCACCCCCGCGAGATAAGGAGAACGATTCCCATGTGGGACACGCTGATTATTCAACCTTTTACCAATGTTCTGCTGGCTATCACGATGGTGGTGAAAAACTTTGGTGTTGCCATCATCTTGTTTACGCTGTTGATTAAACTGATAACCTATCCTCTCACTGCCAAACAGCTGAAGCAAACCGCTGCGATGCAAAAGCTTCAGAGCGACCCGCGGTACAAGAAAATGATGGAAAAATACCGCGACAACAAGGAAAAACTCGCTGAAGAACAGATGAAGCTCTACAAGGAGACTGGCGTCAGTCCGTTTGGCTCCTGTCTTCCCACACTCATACAATTGCCAATCATTATCGGTCTGTACCAAAGCATCATCAAAGCTATGGCAGCGACGCCGCTGGAGATTTTCCGCCTGGAACGTTTAATTTATCCTTTCCTTGACGCGACAAAAATACTCCCAATTCAGAGCCGATTCCTTTGGATGGATCTGGGTCAGCCGGAACGATTGCCTATTCTGGGTATTCAAATTCCCGTTCTGGCAATTATCGTTGTGGCAACCACCTGGCTGCAAAGCAAGGCGATGGAACCGCCCACCACCGGCGCGGGCGATCAGGCTGCCGCGATGACCAAGAGTTTGAATATCTACATGCCCATTTTGATGGGCTGGATGGCCTATTCGCTGGCATCAGGCCTGGCTCTGTATTTCCTGGTCAGTAATGTTGCGACTGTCGTTCAATACTCAGCCCAAGGTCGTGCCAACTGGTCAAGGTTGTTTCCGTGGATAAAGACCAAAGCGCCTGAACCTGTTCCCGCGCCAGCGCCTGCCTTACCAGAAGAAGATGAGGATGATGAGGACGAGGAACCCGAGCCCCCAAAACCGGTTTCCAAGCCATCAGCGCGCGCGGCAGTGAAACAGCAGCGGCCTCAATACAAACGAAAAAAATAGCCCCGGGAGGTTCCCGGAGAACTGAAGGGTGTGACAATGGCTGAAGAAAAAACCACATTGGAGGTAATTGCGCCGACTGTCGAAGAAGCGGTGGAAAAAGGGCTGTCCGAGCTGGGATTGACCAGAGACGCGGTCGATGTGGAAGTTCTGGATGAAGGAAAACGAAACCTGTTTAGGTTCGCGACGCGCCAGGCGCGCGTGCGCTTGATTGTGAAAGCAAACTTCGGGCATGCCGAAGCACCGAATGCCGAAAGCATGACAGCTGCAGCGGATGAAAAAGAAGCCTCGTCCGGGCAGGCTGCCCCTCAACCGGCGGAATTGAACGCGGATCAGATAATCGTCCGCGACACGCTGGTGGAACTTCTGGCTAAAATGGGCATCAAAGCCAGGGTCAGCGTGAGTTACGCGGAAACGGAACCGGAAGAAAAACCGGTTGTTCAAGCAAACATCGAAGGTGACGACTTAAGTTATCTCATTGGCAGAAAAGCGGAGACGCTGAACGCTCTTCAGTACATTCTCAGCCTGATGGTCAGTCACAAAACTTCGTACTGGATTCCTATTCAGGTGGATGTGCAGCATTACCGTGCCCGCAGACAAACTGAGCTGCAAAAGCTCGCCCGCAAGGCAGCCGACCAGGTTATAGCGACCGGCCGAAAGCAGTGCCTCGAACCGATGCCGGCCAACGAGCGGCGGATCATTCATATGGAACTGCGCAATAACGAAAATGTCAGCACAGAATCCACCGGGGAAGAACCAAATCGCAAAGTGTGCGTGTTCCCAAACCGATAATTCTGGAAACGAAAGCTGGCAATATGCGCGCGGTAGACATCATTATCAAAAAACGGGACAAGGAAGTTCTCAGTAAGGCTGAAATCGATTTCCTGATTGAAAACTATACCCGCGGAACCATACCGGATTATCAAATGTCCGCCTGGGCGATGGCGGTGCTTCTGAATGGCATGACTGACCAGGAAATCACGGACCTGACCATGGCCATGGCGCGTTCCGGCGATATGTTGGATCTCAGTCAGGCGGTGGATATCGCCGTGGACAAGCACTCTACTGGCGGCGTGGGCGATAAAACCACGCTGACAGTTGCGCCTTTGGTGGCTGCTTGCGGCCTTCCGGTCGGCAAAATGTCTGGCCGAGGGCTCGGTTTTAGCGGCGGAACAATTGATAAACTGGAAGCAATACCGGGTTTTCAGGTAGACCTTTCCACGCAACAATTCATCAACCAGCTGAAGGAACATGGCATCGTTCTTACTGGTCAGAGCGCAGACCTTGCTCCGGCTGACGGAAAGCTTTACGCGCTCAGGGATGTGACCGGTACCGTGCAGTCTATCCCCCTGATTGCTTCTTCTGTGATGAGCAAAAAGATCGCGGCTGGCGCGCATGCCATCGTGCTGGATGTTAAAGTGGGACAGGGCGCTTTCATGCGCACTCTGGAAGAAGCCAGACAATTAGCGGAAGTGATGGTCTCGATTGGCAGGCTGAGCGGCAGGCGCGTCATCGCGGTGCTTTCCCCTATGGACCAACCGCTCGGCAACGCTGTCGGGAATGCGCTTGAGCTGAAAGAAGCTGTTGAAATGCTGCACGGCGTCGGACCGGAAGACTATCGCTACCACTGTCTGCATCTGGCTGCCTATATGCTTATCCTGGGAGGGCTTGCCAAAGATATCCCTGAGGGTATTGGCATGGCAGAGCGGGCAATTAACGATGGAAGCGGTTTTGCGAAGTTCCGCGAATTAGTGCTGGCGCAGGGCGGTGATGTCCGCGTTATCGACGACCTTAAAAGGCTTCCCAAGGCTGCTTTTGTCGAATCCGTTTACGCGGAGAACGGCGGCTGGGCCTCAGTCGTGGACGCGAAAGAGGTCGGGGAGACTTCGGTGGCGCTTGGCGCGGGAAGAGAACAAAAAGGGGACCTGATAGACCAGGCTGTAGGCATAATTGTGAAAGTTAAAGTCGGGGACGCGGTAGATAAAGGGCAGGTCTTATTTGAGGTTCATGCCAACGACCCCCGCAAACTGCAGCAGGCAAAGGAACGGTTAAAAAATGCGGTCAAAATAGTAAACAGACCGGTAGAAAAACCGCCGTATTTTCACGGCGTGATAGGAATTTAGACTCAAAGAACCCGGTGCGCCGGGTTTTTTTTTTACGATAAAAGGAAATTATGCTGACTGAAAGAAAAGATATTCGCAATGTCGCCATTATCGCACATGTGGACCACGGCAAGACGACGCTGATTGATTCAATGCTAAAACAGGCCAAGATTTTTCGCGCCAATCAAAAAGTCCAGGAACGCGTCATGGATTCGAACGATTTGGAGCGCGAACGCGGTATTACCATTCTGGCCAAAAACACAGCCATAACCATCCCGAACACCAAAACCGGCGAGCTGGTGAAAATAAATATCGTTGACACTCCCGGGCATGCCGATTTTGGCGGTGAAGTGGAACGTATTATGAACATGGTTGACGGCGTTTTGCTTCTGGTGGATGCGGCTGAAGGGCCAAAGCCGCAGACCCGTTTCGTCCTCAAACAGGCCATCGCAAAGAACCTGCGGACCATCGTGGTCATCAACAAGCTTGACCGGAAAGACGCTGATGTCGATCGGGCTTTAAATGCCACGTTTGATTTGTTTATCGAGCTGGGAGCAAGCGACGAACTGGCTGATTTCCCGGTGATTTACGCGAACGGGCTGGACGGCAAAGCCGGACTGACTCCAAGTCTGGATGATGATTTGCATACACTCTTTGAGTGTATCCTGGATAACATTTCCGGGCCAAAAGTCGACGCGGAAGCACCTTTCCAGATGCTCGTGACAAATCTGGGCTACGATGAGTACAGCGGTGTAACCGCCTCGGGCAGGATTCACGCGGGGACGCTAAACAGCGGACAGAATCTTGTTCGAATCATGCACGACGGCACGATGGAAAAGATTCAAGCGCGTTACGTGTTCGAATTCCAGGGACTGGATAAAGTGCCGGTTCAAACTGTGGAAGCCGGCGAAATCATCACCATTGGCGGGCTGAAAGACATCCAAATTGGAGAAACCCTGGCGGATCCGGATAACCCCATCCCGCTTCCGGTCATCAAGGTGCAGCAGCCGACGGTGCAGATGACTTTTGGCGTGAATACCTCACCATTTTCTGGCCAGGAAGGCAAATGGAGCACCTCTCGAAAACTATGGGAACGCCTTCAGGATGAGCTTAAGACCAATATCGCCTTGCGCGTGGAGCAAACCGACACCAAAGATGTGTTCCTCGTTTCGGGACGCGGCGAGCTGCACCTGGGGATTTTGATTGAAACCATGCGGCGGGAAGGTTATGAATTCCAGGTTTCCAGACCGGAAGCGATTGTTGTCGCAGGCGAGGACGGCATCAAATATGAGCCGTTTGAAGAAGTGCATGTGGACGTGGACGCGGAATATGTCGGCGCGGTGGTGGAAATGCTGGGTGAAAGACGCGGCAGGATGACAAACATGACCAACAACCCGGATAACACCGTGCACCTGATTTACAACATGCCTACCAGAGGTTTGTTAGGTTTCCGCTACAAGTTTCTCACGGTCACACGGGGCAAGGGCGTTCTCAACAGCTTCTATTCCGGATTGCAGCCGCTGGAAGGGGTTATCGAAACCAAGCAGTCCAGTTCAATTGTAGCCAGGGAAACAGGAGTCACCACCACTTTTGGCCTGCGGAACGCCGAAGAACGCGGTCAGCTGTTTGTGGGGCCGGGTGTGCCGGTTTACGAGGGGATGCTGGTCGGTGAAACTCCCCGGCCGCAGGATTTGTCCATTAATGTCTGCAAGAAAAAGCATCTGACCAATATGCGCCAGTCTATCAGGGACCTGGAAGACCGGCTGAATCCTCCCAGAGTGCTCAGCCTGGACGAAATGATTGAGTACATCGGACCGGATGAACTACTGGAAGTCACGCCGCAGAGCCTGCGCATGCGCAAACGCATCCTGCAAACTCACGAACGCCTGCGTTTTGAGAAAACCGGCGAAACAGAGGAAGATTGAGGCAGGGGTCAGGCTTTATCCCGCGAAAAAATGCGGGGGTCTGCCTGGGATTTCAACGCGGCAGCGGAAGAGGTCTCCAGCCCGCGGTTGGTTGCTTAATTGCTCGGGCGTGAGGTCTACCGACGCAGATGTGATGTAGAGGTCTCTTAAGTCGGCCCCGCCAAAGGCGATAGAGGTCGGCCGGCTGACGGGAAGGTAAATTTCCTGAAGGATTTCGGCTTGCGGGGAAAGCTGGATAACTTTTGAACCATCCCAAATGGCTGACCAGATGTTGCCGGCAGCATCCACGCATAGCCCATCTGGAGTGCCCGGATGGCGGCGCAGCGATGTGGAGAAAAACAGTTCTTTTTCGTGTAGGTTATCGTCTTGGACGGCATAGCGGTAAATAGCCTGCTCGCCTGAATCGGTAAAGTAACAGAACCGGCCGTCGGGGCTCCAGTCTATGCCATTTGAAATCGTGAGATTATTCAAAACTGGAGCGTAAGAGCCATCAGGGCGCAGTTGGAAGAGGGAAGACGCGCCAGCCGGTCCTTTACTGCCTGCCCAAAAGCGTCCTTGCGAATCAACCCTGCCGTCATTCATCATGATGGGTCCGTCTTTGGGGTAGAGCCAGACAATATCGGCAGAAGCGCCTGCTTGTTCCGACCAGAAAGCAAAGCCGGTTTCCGTGGCCAGGACAAGCCCGCCATTTTTCCGAAAACCGAAACTCCCGGCGCGCAGGCCGAGGTCGAATACTTCCATTTTTTCCAGGTAAGGGGTAAAACGATGCAGTAATCCCGCGTCAATATCCAGCCAGTAGAGAGCGTTTTCCGTGGGATGCCAAAGCGGACACTCGCCCAAAATATTGCCGACCTGAATCAAAGAATTGGAAATAAATCGTACGCGCGCCATATGTCCTCCCGAGTAATTGTAACAAAAGCCTTCTTTGATGCCCAAAGAAAAGCCTGCCGGAATGCAAATAAGGGCACGATTTCAAAAAATTTGGGGAGAAACTGAAGCTGCCTTATAATTAGGGAATTCCGGCAGGGTTCCGTTAAAGGACAAAAGGATGGCGTTCTCAAAGGAAAAACCTCACTTTTATACCGCGCTGCTGCTTTTCCTCACAGGGCTGGAAGGTTTGCTTTGGTTGGGTTTATTTCTTCCACAGGTGAAAGAAGTTTCCAGAGGCGGCGGCGTGGTTGGGCTGCTGGCAGGCTGGGCATTGGCAGCCTTCGCCTTTGCCTTGCTGGGGGGGGCAGCGCTGCTGGGTCAGAAACTAGCGAAAACAATCCTTGAGCGAATCAATTTTTTTCTTTCACCTTCAAGGCCTTACGCGCGGTGGGTTGTGCCCGGTATCCTGGCTGGATACCTGGCTATTTCAACCCTGGTGGTTATTGCCTGGGGAGCCAACAATGCCTTTCTGAATCAGGCGGCGGAACCGCTTGGCAGGTGGTTTTTTCTGGCTGCTCTGCAAGCGCTTTTGGTCGCGCTGTTCGTCAGGGAACAACCTGCGTCCTGGAACTTCAAAAAAGCGGCGGCCGTCTCTCTTGCTATCATTGCCGTTGTTTGGATAGGAGTGGTAAGCACCCGCATCGGCCTGGAACCGGACAACCGCTATTGGAACGTCGCCGGCGTGCCCGTTCTAATCAATCAACTGGCAATGGTTTTTGGCCTGGCGCTTTTGGCGGTATTTTTGTACGGCCTGCTGACTAAAAAAGTTTCCGCCAACACGCGCAGACGCGAGATTCTCTTGGATTTACTGGCCTGCCTTATTCTTTGGGCGGGCGCGGCCTGGTTCTGGCACCAGGCACCTTTCTCCAACAGTTTTTTTGCCGAAGGTGTGTTCCCACCCAATCAGGATTTTTATCCCTACAGTGACGCAGCCCTGACAGACCTGGGCGGGCAGTATATGCTTATCGGGAAAGGATTGGAATATCCTTTCTTTACCGAAAAACCGTTATACGCGCTTTTCCTGGGATTGCTGCATAAGTTTGTCGGTCAAAGGTATCTTACCGTGAGTGGCTGGCAGCTCATCTGCTTTGCTGTCTTGCCCGTTCTGCTGTATCTGCTTGGGAAACAGCTTCACAACCGCTTGTTTGGAGTTTCAATCGCGCTGTTTTCTATCGCAAAAGAATACAACGCGATTTTCTCCACCTTCAAGATATCCGTCTCAAATTCCCGGCTGTACCTTTCAGAATTTCCCACCTTGATATTGATGGTGCTTCTGGCAATCGCGCTGGTTTCCTGGTTTAAATCCGCCGGAAAAGAAGGTCCGCTGCCTCTTTTGGCAGGCGGTGCATTGGGATTGGCGGCAATGGTGCGAACAAATCCGCTCTTATTGGCGCCGATAATTCTGTTATTCGCGCTTTGGTTTTATCGTCGCAGCCTGAAACGATTCTGGACTTCAGCCCTGTTGTTCATTGGCGGTTTCGCTCTGGTTTTAGGCCCCTGGCTGGCGTTTACCTGGATAAAGTACGGCACGGACCCTTTCACGTACAAAATCAGCGCGGTCATTCAGACCAGATTCCTTCAACAAGAACAAAGACCCGCGCCGACAGGCCTGGAACAGCATCCTGTCAGCCTTTTAGGCGAAAAACCGGTCATTCCCGCTGATATTAAGCCTTCCGCGGCCGCGCCATTAAGCCAACGGCTTGGCGTTTTCGGTTTTACGCTGGGGCACTTTTTTAATAACCAGATTAAGGCACTCTTCACGCTGCCCTTTGCAGTTTATCCGCTTGAACTTACACCTGTGCTGGACTTGCCTTATTGGAGGGAACCGGTAAGCTGGACCGGGGAGCTTCCGCTATCCAGCGGTTTTGCCTTCGCGCTCAATCTGACGCTGATAAGCCTGGGCATTACCGCGGGCTGGAAACGTAACGGTGCGGCAGGCCTGGTTCCTTTGCTATTAAACATAGGTTACTATCTCTCCAACGCGCTCGGCCGGACTTCTGGCAGCCGCTATTTACTGCCGGTAGATTGGACCATTTACTTTTATTATCTTTTCGGACTGGTATTGCTCTATGAGACCGGCGCACACCTTCGCAGCGTATTGCCGGAAGAACAACTGGCGGCAGCTGCGCTCGTGAGAACAGAGGACAAACGAAAACCGCGCGTCCTGGGCGTCGCGGTGCTGCTGCTTCTCGTCGGGAGCGCTGTGCCGTTGATTAACATCAGCTTCCCCGATTTGTATACTGACCAGCAAAAAGACACGAACATTACTGCGCTGTACGCGAGCCCAATCTTCACCAGCCATCCGGAATTGGTGGATGAGTCTGACGCGCTGCTGCGGAAAACCTCCGCCAGGATTTTTAGAGGGCGTATGCTCTACCCGCGCTACCGGGATTTCGCGCTGAGCGGGAAAGAGGGTCTCATCCTCACCGTGCTGCAGCCAGACCTTACGGAGGTCTTTTTCTCGTTCGACACGGATGACCTGACCTACCTGAAGCCTGGCAAAGATATTCTTGTGCTGGGGTGCCAACGCGAGGGATTCGTTGAAGGTTTTGTGGCATTTCTTCCGGAGCAGGGCGTTACCTTGCGAACCAACGACCAGGAATTCGTTGGCAGTTGCCCTTAGCGCCAACCGCATGGCGGGCCGGATGGGGTTCGATGCAAGGTCGGTCTACCAGCTGTGTTAAAATTATTCCTCTGGAAATTTGATTAGCGAGATAAATGGATACCTGATGGATCAAGAAAAACTGAACGGAAATCATCCTGACGATCATGTTCTTCGGCTGCTAAACCGCAAAAGCGGTTCAGTCTGGGTCATTGTTTTTGTTTTTATGATTGCCGGGGCCCTGCTTGGCGGGCTCGTAAGCCTGGCTCTGCCGCCGGTTTACGAGGCCAGAGCGCTTGTGAGCACCAACCTGGAACTGGTTCAGGATGCCAATATCACCGAAATCATGCTGGACGCCGAGATAAACCACATTGGAGAATTGGTGTTTCATCCGGATGTCATTCAGGAATTGATTGCCAGGGAAGACAAACTTGGAAATCACCTGACGCTTGAAAAACTGAAGAAAATTGGCGCGGTCGAGCGTCAGTTAATGAACACGGTCATTAAGGTTCGGGACGAAGAGCCTGAGGTTGCCGCGCGGATTGCCTCCGCGTGGGCGGAGATTTTATACAACAGATTAACCGCGGCCTACGAACACGCCGTTAAGTTATCCAGTGCGAAGCAGCAATACAATGCCATCCGCGACTGCATGACCGCTGCGCCCAAGGCTCCGAAGAACTTCTGCAGCTCGCTGAACGCGGAGTTTGTCCGTGAGGAGACTGATCGTCTGGTAGAGATTATCCTCTCGGAAAGCCCGCAAACGCTCGGCCTGACGGTCGCGCTGAACGTCAGCCAATACCAGCCAGCCGCCCAGCCGGAAAAACCCTTGCATTATTCCAGAGGCGCGCTGATATTGGGCGGCGCGTTGGCAGGGCTTGCGCTGGGTATAGCTTTTGTGGAATTGAATCCAAAGCTGAAGCGGAATCATGAAGCCTAATTTTCTTGACAGACTGAAAAGCGGAACCTGGAAGCTTTTTTTAATCGCGCTGCCATTTACGAGCTTTCCGCTCTTAGCACGGCTGGCAGGCGGGACGTCTGTCGCCCCGCTTTCGGCGGTGTTTCTTTTGGTATTGTTTTTCGTTTCTTATTTACCGGAATTATTCCGCAGCCGCTCCGTTCCCCGCCAGGCACTGCCGCTGTTGCTTTTCATGCTCAGCGCCTTGCTTTCTTCGGCACTGGCAGTGTTTATCCCTTTTGATTCTTTTCGCGGCGTGCCTGTCTGGACCAACGCGCTGGAGGGGTTTGTTACCATCCTCCTGGGCATCGCTTTTTATCTGGTCTCCATTCATATGGTCGTGGATGAAGTCTGGTTCCGGAAAACTCTGCGTTGGGTTTATGTGGGCGGAATCATCACTATCGCAGCTTCGCTGGTCCAATCCGCGTTCTGGTTCGCGCTGGGGAAATACCCCGAGGTACTAAAGCAGCTGCAGGCTTTAATTTCCTCCAGCGGACTGCTTTACAAAGCGCGCGTGACTGGCGTGGCGTTCGAGCCTTCCTGGTTGGCAAACCAGTTGAACACCCTGTACTTGCCGCTTTGGATAGGCTTCTCCGTCAAAGGTTTTTCAGCTTTCCGACGTAAGCTTTTTGGAGTTCTCAGCGTCGAAAACATCCTGATGTGTTTGGGCTTTTTGGTTTTGTTTCTCAGCTTCAGCAGAATCGGCTGGCTGACCACGTTGGCCATGATTGCTTTCCTGGTTTTCAGGACGGCAAACAAATTGATGAACAGATGGCTCGAGCGGCGCGCGCAGCACAGGGGAACAATAACCAGCCCATGGAAACATTTCTTTGCCAAGCTGGGCCTTTGGCTGAGCCTGGTGCTCGCGTTTTCGCTGATTATCCTGCTGCTTGGGGTGTTCTTATCCCGCGTGGACCCCCGCATGGAGGATTTGTTTGATGTTGAAAGGTACAGAGAATTTGGCATTCTGGGATGGGCCAGCCAGCTCAGCTTCGCGGAACGTTTAATATATTGGATT
Organism: Chloroflexota bacterium; assembly: GCA_012517865.1. Classification (GTDB taxonomy): domain Bacteria; phylum Chloroflexota; class Anaerolineae; order Anaerolineales; family Anaerolineaceae; genus Mesolinea. Next base: position 139,930 of record JAAYUC010000008.1, read on the forward strand.
ACCGCCTTCAGAGTGTTTCTTTCGCGCCCTATTTTGGGGGTCGGTTTGGGAGGCAGCGGGTTCTTTTTCACGCGGATGACACCCGAATTTGGTTACGGCCTGCCAGAGGTCATTGAATACCTGTTCCGGGATAACGTCATCCCGAACGCGAAAAACCTATGGGTGCGTTTGCTGGCGGAAACCGGAATAGTCGGCTTTTCGCTGTTCTGTGTATGGCTCAGCACGCACTTTTTTGCTGCCAGGAACCTTGAAAAGTCTGCTAATTTCCTTGAGTCCACATTCGGATTAGTTGGCAAACTATTTGTGATCGCGATACTGATGGAAGGTTTCAGCATGGACAGCTTTGGGCTGCCTTACCTGTGGTTCGCCTTGGCGCTGATTGTGAGCGTCTCGCGCATCAGGGCAAAAACCACCGAGCGCGAATCCGAACCAAGCTGTATTTAAGACTAATATTGAGGAGTCAAATCCGCCCCTGGAGTTCCCAGGGGCGGATTTTTCTTTTCTTATACTTCTAAAGGCAGCAAAACTGAACGGTCAAAACTTTTGAGGTCGGATTTTCCGCAGGCAAACAGGCAAATGCGGATTTCGGAGATGGTTAATAATACCAGGTCGCGCAAACGGGTGTAGCCCGCGTCTGCCGCGCGAATAAACGGGCCCGCCATGCCGCCCAATGCGGCGCCGAGAGCCAGGGTTTTGGCGATGTCCAAACCATTTTTTAGGCCGCCGGAAGCAAAAACCAAAGCCTCAGGCAGTTCGGTCTTAATCTCCCGCAGGCACTGCGCGGTTGGAATGCCCCATCCTCTGAAACTTGCAGCCAGCTGCGCCCGGTTGGGGTCGGTCTGTCGGTGCATTTCCACCTGGGACCAGGAGGTGCCGCCGGCCCCGGCGACATCAATTGCGGAGACGCCCGCGTCCAGCAGCTGCCGCGCGAGCCTGGCGCTAATGCCCCAGCCGACTTCCTTTACGATGACAGGTACAGGAAGGTCTTTGCAGACCCGCGCGATTTTATCCAGAAGACCGGCGAAGTTAGTGTCCCCTTCCAGCTGCAGCGCTTCTTGTAAAGGGTTCAGGTGGAGGATAAGCGCGTCGGCATGAATCATATCAACCGCGCGCTGGCATTCCTGAATTCCATAGCCTTTATTCAGCTGTATCGCACCGAGATTCGCGAACAGCAGTGCGTCCGGGGCGTACCTGCGCACATCATATGTGCTTGCCAATTCAGGATTCTCGATTGCCGCCCGCTGGGATCCGACACCCATCGCCAATCCGAATTCCTGCGCGGCTGCTGCCAGCAGCTGGTTATAACGGGCTGCTTTTGGACTGCCGCCGGTCATTGATGAAATCAGCAGCGGGGCGCGCAGCTGTTTGCCAAAAAGGTTCAGGCTCAGGTTAACGTCCTCAAGGTTAATTTCGGGCAGCGCCTGGTGCAAAAAATGGTATTCTTCGAGGCCTGTGGTTATCCCCGAGCTGATGTCTTCCCTCAGGTTAATATCGAGATGTTCGTCTTTTCGGTGAGAGGTGTTTGCATCCATAGTGTGATTTAGGTGTTATATTTATGACATTATAATATGGCAATCAATTAAGCATAAATCCATTGAGGAAGAGGAACACATGGAAGAAACATTCAATGCTGTAAAAGAAGTAATCGTGGAAGTCTTGAAAATTGACGGTGATAGCATCACGCCCGAAACCCGTTTTATCGAGGACCTCAAAGCAGATTCGATGGACCAATTCTTCCTGATTGACGGTTTTTGTGAAAAGTTTGACATCAACATTTCCGACGAAACAGCCCGCGAAATCCGCTCAGTTAAGGATGCTGTCGCGGCCATTGAAGCGTTAAAAAAATAAGCACGGTTGAAATAAAAAGAGGAGCATTAGCTCCTCTTTTTAAATACGGATAATCTCGGCAATTTCTTCCGGATAAGAAAACAATTGAACGCCGGCACGCAGCAGGGATTCTATCTTGCTTCTCGCGGAGCCGGTTTTGCCCTCGATAATCGCGCCGGCATGCCCCATGCGGCGGTTCTCGGGGGCGGTTCTTCCGGCAATGTAGGCGTATACAGGCTTGGTTACGTGATTTAAGATAAAGTCCGCTGCCAGTTCTTCTTCATTACCGCCAATTTCTCCAATCAGGACAATCTGGTCAGTATGCGGGTCAGATTCAAACAGGTCCAGGCATTCCACGAAACTGGTGCCAACAATCGGGTCGCCCCCAATCCCGACGCATGTGGATACCCCCACACCGGCTTTTTTAAGCGCCTGAACCACCTCATAAGTCAACGTTCCGGACCGGGATACCACCCCGACTTTGCCAGGCAGCGCGATCGAACCCGGGATGATGCCTGCTTTCGCTTTCCCAGGGGTGAGGATTCCCGGCGAGTTTGGCCCGATCAGACGGCTCTCCGAATGCTCCAAAAGCGCGCGTACTTTGAGCATGTCTTTAATCGGGATGCCCTCAGAGATGCACACAATCAACCCAATCTCAGCCTCAATGGACTCCATGATGGCGTCCGCGGCATGAAAGGCAGGCACGAAAATCACACTGGTATCCGCCTGGGTGGATTCTTTGGCGTCCCGGACAGTATCGAAGACAGGCACTTTATAATCAAGCACCCATTCTCCGCCGTGGCCGGGGGATGTGCCAGCGACGACATTTTTGGCATAGGCATACATGCGTTCACTATGGTACAGGCCTTCCCGTCCTGTGATCCCCTGGACTAAAATGCGCGCGTTTTCGTTGAGGAGTATTGTCATGAAGCCACCTGCTTTGATGCTCGCACCGCGATTTCCGCTGCCGCCATTAGAGTATCGGCCTGCAGGAGTTGTGGGTAAGGTTCCAGAATTTTTTTGCCTTCTTCGGCATTGGTACCTTCCAGGCGCACAACGATAGGCAAAGCCCGGCGCATTTCCGGCAGGACCGCTGCCAATCCTCTCGCGACCTCGTCGCAGCGCGTGATGCCGCCAAAAATGTTGATCAGGACGGCGGTAACCTTGGGGTCCTTGATGATTATCGAAAGGGCTGCGGTCACTTTGTCTGCGGTCGCCCCGCCTCCAATATCCAGGAAATTGGCGGGTTCGCTGCCGGCCTGCTGTATGCAGTCCATGGTCGCCATTGCCAGGCCCGCGCCGTTGACCATGCAGCCGATGTTGCCGTTGAGCTGGATGTAGTTCAGGCTGAACTTCTTGGCTTCTTGTTCTGTCGGGGTCTCGGCGGTCTGGTCAGAAACTTCCAAAAAATCCTTTTGGCGGAAGATGGCATTGTCGTCTATGGTCATTTTGCCGTCCAGAGCCATTAAAGTTTTCTCTGGCGTCACAACCAGCGGATTTATTTCAATTAAGGTAGCATCTAACTGGTCGAACAGCCTCCAAAGGGAAGCCGCGATTTGCTGCAGCGGTTTCCACAGGGAGTAATCAATTCCTAATTTTGAAGCCAGCGCCCGGACGGTATAGTTCTGAAGCCCTATCAAAGGGTTTATGGGCTTTTTTTCGATGTGTTCCGGCGCGGTCAGGGCGATTTCTTCAATTTCAATGCCGCCGGAGGAGGATAGGATGAGAATAGGTTTTGCCAGGGATCTGTCGTTCACAATTCCGAGGTAAAACTCCTGAGAGAACTCTATGGCCTTTTCCACCAAAAGGCGGTGCACTGGAATCCCGCGGATTTCGCTGTTGAAAATCAAGTTGGCGGTAGTCTCAATCTCAGCGTCGCCGCGGACAAGACGAATGCCGCCAGCTTTTCCGCGTCCGCCCGAAAGCACCTGCGCTTTTAAGACCACCGGGTATCCAATTTCTGCGGCAATCTGGCGGGCTTCGATGGGGGTGTTTGCCAATCCGGATTTAGGTACAGGGATTCCTTCACGAGAAAAAAACAATTTTGCCTGGTATTCGTGAAGTTTCATTGCGCTCCAGTAAATTTTTCTCTAATTTTACCTGAACTCAACAAAAAGGCAGCCCGGCATTGACCGGGCTGCGAAAATTCTTGGATATCTTTAGCCTTTCAGGAATTCCTGCAGAGCTTCCTTGCTAATTCTGAAGGCGCTGCCAATCTTGCGCGCTTTAAGGTCGCCCGCGTTAATCGCGGCCAGAACGTCCTCTTCAGATACTTTCAGGAACGCGGCGGCCTCGGATGGAGTCATTACGTCCGGCATGGCAGGGGCTGCCGAGGATGAGGCAGCAGCGGGCGCCTGGCCGGCCTGAGACATGCTAGCCAATGAGCTGCTGAGGACATTCCCAATTCCCATTCCAGCGCCAATGCCGGCTGTAAGGCCAGCACCGCCGGCAGGGTTCTGTGCGGCATCCCGCATGGCATCCGCCGCCTGCAGTTGGGTGTAGGTTTGCATATCCAGCATACCCATCTGACGAAGCTCTTCCGCGGATTTATCCGACGGTTTGAGATTGCCAATGTAGAAGGATTTGAGCAGCAGACCAAGGGCGAGGAAATCATCCTGCGCTTTGGCGCGCACGGCCGCGCCCAGCTCTTCGGTCAGGCCAATCAGCTCCAGCACGCTGCTCTTGGAGGTGGTTTCACCGAGGACATCCTGCAGTTTGGAAAGCAGCATGGTGCGCAGGCGGGTTTCAATATCGGATGTGCGGTAGGCGCCCTGCGCGCCGACCAGCTGGGTAACGAATTGCTGAGGGTCTTTGACCTGAAAACTATAGGTGCCGAAGCCCTGCAAAAGCGCGATTCCCAGTCCAACGCCGGGGTTTCGCACGATAATGGGTTGGGGGGTGCCCCATTTACGGTCAGCAAATTCGCGCATCGAGACATAATAAACTTCCGCGGTGAAGGGCGTCCGTCCTCCAAAGGCCTGACCCAGCAGGTTGGTCAGAAGAGGAACGTTCGCGGTCGTGATTGTGTGTCTTCCAGGACCGAGAACGTCCAGCGCGCGGCCGTCGCGGAAGAAGACAACATTCTGAGATTCACGGACAATTACCTGCGAGCCAAAACGCAAATCTGCGACACCGCTTTCGGGAAAGCGATGTACGATTTCATCCGTCATCTCGCTTGGATATTCAACAACATCAAAAATTCTTGCCATTTTTATGACTCCAAATCCTGTTGCTAATCAAATCTTCAGTTGGCCGCGATGCCTTTCAGCACGTCCGACCGCTTATTAAAGGTTTCCACGCAAGACTGCGCGACGCTTGTGAGATGCTTGATGGCAGCGGGCAGCCCGTCCGTGCCAATTGACGATTCCACATTGTCAATTGCGCGGGTAACAGTCTCGTTAAGGTCAAGCAGTTGGCTGTCGAACTGGTAGACCTGGGCCAGGTCGTCCTCTTTAATCTTAATAGCGTCAAAAATACCGGCATAACCGTAAGACGCGGTGCGAACCCGGTCTATGAATTGGCGCAGCTTAATTGCGGCAGCCTCAAGGTCGTCGATATATGCAAGGCCGCCCTGCGAAATCAAATCGCGCTGTAAACCGGAAACGCGCTGATATTGGGATTCAAACGCGAGCGCAACCTGTTCCCGCAGCAGTTTATCCGACATTCTGCGGTCTCCGCGTTCCACATAGCCTTTAAACCCTGGAATCTTCGCGATGAGCTTCTTGAAGAAATCCTGTTCACCGACTACTTTATCGAAAATATCACTCATTTTTGCTCCTTTTAAACCGAATAGTGACCATTCTTTTGTATCATACAGTAATCCCGGGTAAAAAACAACAGATTATATAGCGGTTTAAGACTTCCCTACAATCCAATTATAATAGAAACAGTAATTACCTCTGCCGTTCGGAGAAGCCAATGCGTTCACAATCGCCCAAAGGATGGGGACCAGTGGAGTACGTACTTCTGGTTATCCTCATTTTCTTGATCCTGTTTACCCTCTTTTCATTGTTCTGGCCGGCAATCCAACTTTTCTACAACGCCAATCTGAAGTGAGCCCATGGCGGACAAATACGCACTGCTCGCGGCCGCTTATTCCGCGTTTTGGAACGCTGTGGATTGGGTGTTTCCGCCAAAATGTGCGGGCTGCGGCGCCGAAGGCTGCCAGATTTGCCCGGAATGTCTCCAAAAAATCCGCTTGACCAGCAGGGAAAGCTGCGTCTACTGCGGACGCGCGCTTCCGGTGCGCGGCGTTTGTACTTCTTGTCGTTTACATCCTCCGGCTTATCAGGAAATTCGCAGCCTTGCCGGTTATGAGGGCGTGATTCGTGAAATTGTCGTGAACCTTAAATACCATTCCGATTTGGGCCTTTCACACGCGGTAGCACCGCTGCTTGCCGGGTTGGTGCAGTCCGAGAAGTGGCAGCTGGATATGGTGGTACCTGTGCCATTAAGCGAGAAACACTATCAGCAAAGAGGGTACAACCAGGCTGCTGTGCTGGCATTTCCGCTCGCGCTTCGCCTCGGGCTGCCAATGCGCGCCAGGGCGCTGGCTCGCATCCGCGAGACGCAGTCTCAGGTTCGCCTGAACCGCGCACAGAGAAAAGCCAACGTCCAGGGCGCGTTTCTGGCTGACCCGCTGTTGGTAAGCGGAAAGCGGGTGCTGCTTGTCGATGATGTTTTTACCACCGGTGCCACGCTAAACGCCGCCGCGGAGGCTCTTCGCAGCGCGCGCTGCAGCGATGTGCGGGTGCTGACCCTCGCTCAGGCGCTGGACAAGTCAGATGCAGTTGAAAAAGAGATTTCAATCAAGGTATAATCTGGTTATAACCTAGAGGAGGTGCCTATGACACTGAAAATCGATGTTTTCACGAAAGATTTAGACCTCACGGACAAAATCCACGATTACGTTACAAAGAAAGTTTCCCGATTGCAAAGGTTCCTGAACGAAATTGGCGACTGCAGGGTAGACCTGGCCTATGCCAAGACTGCCAGAAATGCCGCTGACCGATTTATCGCTCAGATAACAATCCGGGGAAAGGGGTTTATCTTGCGCTCCGAAGAACGCGCGGATGGCATATTTGCTGCCATCGACGCGACTGTTGACAAAATGACGCGGCAGATCGAACGCTTCAAAGGCAAACATTGGGACCACCGAACTGATTCCGATACGGCTATTGCGGCCGAACCTATAGAAGAAGCGGCGGAAGAAACTGCTCCATTGATCGTGCGCCGCAAGAGCTTTACGCTAACTCCCATGGACGAGGCCGAAGCGCTTGAGCAGCTTCAGCTGCTGGGGCATGAAGATTTCTTCGTGTTTTTCAATGCCAATACCAATAAGATTAATGTCCTCTACAAACGGCGCGACGGAACCTACGGGTTAATCGATCCGATTGTGGGGTAAGCTTATACAAGCGTTGGGCAGCCCTTCCGCAGGGCTGCCTTTTTGATTAATATACACCCAGGAGATACTATGGACTGTGATAAACCATTATTCCGCGCAGCGGATTTATTTTGTGAAACCGAGATGGATTATGACAAGATTCAACGGGCCACCACCAAAATTTTGGAGGGAATCGGCGAAAATCCGGAACGCGAGGGTCTGCTAAAAACCCCTTCCCGGGTAGCAAAAGCTTACGGGGAAATCCTGGCCGGCTACCGCATGGATCCAGAAGCGCTGGTGAACAATGCCTTATTCACCGTGGATTATGACGAAATGGTGATTGTGAGGGGCATCGAGTTTTACAGTATGTGCGAGCACCATATGCTTCCGTTTTACGGAATTGTTCATGTCGCGTATATCCCCTCTGGAAAAGTGATAGGCCTTTCCAAAATACCTCGCATTGTGGAAATGTTCTCCCGGCGGCTGCAAGTGCAGGAAAGAATGACCATCCAGATAGCGGATTTTCTTCAGGCAACACTCCAACCCAAAGGCGTGGCGGTGGTCGCGGAAGGGAAGCATTTGTGCATGATGATGCGCGGCGTAAAGAAACAGGATGCCAGCATGACAACTTCCCACATGCTGGGCGCGTTCAGGGACCAGTTATCCACGCGTATGGAGTTTCTGAATCGTATCTCGGCGGATCTGAAGCTTTAGAGATTGGCTTTTCGGCGGAAGATTTCGACGCCAACTCGGGCTGTGTCGGAAACCTTTTTGGGCTTTTCCACCCGAACACGGACAGCATCCAGGGGAAAGTTGGCCAGAAGGTAACTGGCTAAATGCTCTGCCAGCGCTTCGACGGTATGAAACTGGGTATTGGAAACTTGCTCGCTGACAGCGCGGGCGACAGTTGAATAGTTGGTTGTGTCGCTGATGCTGTCGCTTACGCCTGCCGGATGCAAATCGCGGTAGAGGATGAGATTGATGAACAGTATTTGCGGCTTATCGCGTTCAGGATGTTTAACGCCAATGATGCCTGTAGTTTGTAGATCGGTGATAAGTATTTTGTCCATGGCAGCCTCTGGTTTATTTTACTTCGAATAGGCGGTCCCGTGAAAATTGTCTGCTTTTCCATTAACCCGGTTTTTCCTGACCGCATTACTGGCGGAGCCTCCAAGCATCTGATGCGTCTGGTCCAGTACCTGGCCGGGCAGGGTCATCAGGTCGTTTTGCTCGCGGCGGAAGCTGTTGGAGGACAGGAAGTTTTCGCTCTGGGCGAGAGGATTTTGGTTAAGCCAGTCTTGCCCTTCCATCTGCCTTTTCCCCAGCCTTACCTCATTGCGCCAGGCGACCTGGCGCGTTTATGCGAGCTCATCGCTGAAGAACTCAGAAGCGCGGACAGGTTTTATATTCACGATGGCGAACTTCTCCTGCCTTTTCTCTACAGCGACGTGCCGACGGTCATCTCATTCCGGGATAATTTCTATCCGGAATCCATTCTTGGCTCTTTCATCAACCAGGCTGATGAGATAATCGCCGTATCCAATTTTTCAGCAGCCGCGCTGCGGGCGTCCGCGGGGAGAGTACTGCCGGAAATAGCCAACCGCATCCATACAGTCCTGAACGGCATTGACCCGGAAATCTTTTTTCCCACAGACCCAAGTCCCATTTTCCACCGCTTTGGCCTGGACCCTGAAAAACACAGGATTATTCTGCACCCCCACCGTCCGGAGCCGGGCAAAGGCCTCCTGGAGACAATCCAGGTGGTGGAGATTCTGGTTCGGGACTTTGGGATTGAAGGAATCCGTGTGTTAGTTCCGCAGTGGTTGGAACTGATGAACGGCGAAGCCGAAAGCGAATTCCATAGACTCATTACCGCTGAACTGAGCCGGCGCGGGCTAACGGAGAACTTCATTTTCCACGACTGGTTAAGCCAATCCGATATGGCAGCCTACTACTCCGCGGGAGAAGTAACCCTTTGCCTTGGGAATATGGTCGAAGCTTTTGGGAATGTCGCTTATGAATCGCTGGTATGCGGGACCCCATCCATCGCCGCGCGGGTAGGAGTGCACCGCAGCCAGCTTCCGGATGAATTGATTGACAAGGTGGATTATGGAGACGCGCGCGCAGCCGCGGCTGCCGCGGCGCAAATTCTGATGAAAAGAAGCCGGGTGGAAGGGGAACGTCTTGAAAGAATCCGCGAAGCATTTTCGCTCAGCAGGCAGCTGCAGTCATACGCCAGAATTATCAGCGAAGCCAAAAAACGAAAACCGCCAATCAGCGAGCCGCTCAGCATTGACGAAAACACGCGTTTTGCCTTAGCGCCGTGGTGTTACCTTAGCGAAAAAGGTTTCTTCCAGGATTATCACGCGCGTTATTACGATATTCCCAGTCTCAAGGAATTGTTAAGCCTATCAAGCGTGATTACACCAGAGACCCGCGCGTATTGCGGAGTACAGCTGGAACTGGCAGTGGCCTGGTATCAGCTAGGAATCATCATCCCAATTCGGGATTAAATTCCCTCACCGCCGTCAACCCGAATTATTGTGCCGGTCATAAAGTCCTGGTCCAGTATATGCAGGACATTTTGAGCAATGATTTCGGGGCTTCCCACGCGTTTAAGCGGAATG
>JAAYUC010000050.1 GCA_012517865.1 Chloroflexota bacterium
GAACCCAGCAGGTCCCCGCCGGAAGGCTGAGACTGCTGCTGAGGCTGCGCGCCGCCCGTCAGACCGCCAAGCAAAGAACCCAGCAAGCTGGAACTGGCAGCTCCGCTGCTGGCTTGCGCGGGTTCCTGCATACCCATCATGGAATCAATCAACAGCCCGATGGTGTTGTCGTTCAGCTGCTTGCCCTGGAATCTTTGGGCTGCATTCGCGAGCCCTTGCGCGTAAATCTGCGCGGACCCGCTTTTAGAAGCTCGCATTACTTCGCTGGCATAGGCAAGTTGTTCAGAAACCGGCAAATCTTTCTTTTTGGCAACTGCCTTGGAAACGGTCTGGAAAGCTGCCGCCATGTTTGTGCCGTGGTTGTGATTATAGGTATCCGCCTCGTTGAGGACAGCCTCATTTTCGCTGAGCGTCTTGCTGACTTCTTTGAAAATTGAGGGGAGTGTTAGCGCCTTTGCCATGGTGATGCGTGCCTTATTTCAGTTCTTCGGGTAGAACGGGGATGCGCAGTTCCTGGCCGGGGATGATGATGTTCATGTTATCGCCGATAACTTCCTTGTTGAATTCATAAATCAGTTTGTAATAAGGAGGCGTGGCGTGCCCGTAGTACTGCAGAGCAATGTGGCTGAGGGTTTCACCGGATTTGACTGTGTGGGTCGCCAGGATGGCGTTCTTCTTGGCTTCTTCTTCAGCGGCTTTGCGGGCTTCGTATTCGGCCTTGCGGGCTTCAGCTTCGCGGGCATAGCGTTCCTGGGCCTCGAGCAGTTCCTGCTTCTTGGCTTCGGCTTCGGCCTTGAGTTTGGCGGCTTCAGCTTCTGCTTTCGCCTTGGCTTCGGCAGCGGCTTTAGCGGCGGCTTCGGCGGCAGCTTTGGCAGCTGCTTCTTTTTCGTCGCGATTGCTCAGTGCGTCACCAATCTTCTTGAAAAAACTTTTCTTTTCTTCTGCCATGATAATCTCCTAGTTTGGCTGTCAATCCGCGGTATTCTCCACGGTCGTTAAAATTTTGGGGCTTTTTCCCCTGTGATTAATTATTATACTCCAATATAGATACAAATGCGACCATTAATAATGTTAATATACTTGATGTATTATATAAATTTTGACTTTTTTACGTGGGGGTGATATAATCGCGCAATCTGTGCAAGCTGATTTTGCCTGGAAGGAAAAATGACTGAACTCGAAATTCGAAACTTGCATGTGCTTGTGAATGATAAAGAGATTATTCGCGATTTCAACCTGACGATACGGCAGGGTGAAATACACGCGTTGATGGGACCCAATGGAACGGGAAAATCCACGCTTGCGTATACCATTATGGGGCATCCGCGCTATCAAATTACCAGCGGAGATGTGCTCATTGATGGCGAAAGTATTTTGGGGCTTACTCCCGATGAACGCGCTCACAAGGGAATCTTTCTTGCCTTTCAATACCCGGTGTCTATTCCAGGAGTATCTCTGGCAAATTTCTTGCGCGTGGCCCTCAACGCCAGAAACAAAGCCGTCAACCCGGATGACAAGGGCATCTCGGTGGTGAAATTCCGCCAACTGCTCAAATCCAAGATGGATTTGCTGAAAATGGATTACCAGTTTGCCAGCCGTTACCTGAATGAAGGCTTTTCGGGCGGGGAGAAAAAACGCGCTGAGATTCTTCAGATGGCTGTGCTGGAGCCCCGCTTTGCCATTCTGGATGAAACTGATTCAGGTCTGGACATTGACGCGCTGCGAATTGTGTCTGAAGGCGTGAATACTCTGGCTCAGGGGCACATTGGCGTGCTGGTGATTACCCATTATCAACGCATGTTGAATTACATCACACCGGACTTTGTTCACATAATGTACGGCGGACGCATTGTGGAATCTGGTAAAGCGGAACTTGCGCTGCGCCTTGAGGAGCAAGGCTACGAATGGATCCGTGAAAAGTACGGCGTTTTACCCGACGGAATTCATGATTAAGCGCGGAATTCCCTATGACAGATAATCATCAGGACATTCTTCAGTCTATCGGCAGCGGCGACAAGTACGGCTTCAGCTATCCCGATGACTCGATTTTTACCAGCCGGAAAGGCCTTGATGAAGAGGTAGTTCGGCAGATTTCCGCTTACAAGGAAGAGCCGGAATGGATGCTGGAATTTCGCCTGAACGCGTTTCGGCATTTCAGCAAACGCCCAATTCCCACCTGGGGCGCGGATTTAAGCGGCCTGAACCTGGAAGAAATTATTTACTACGCCCGGCCAAGGCAAATTGACCAAAAATCCTGGGAAGATGTCCCTGAAAACATCAAGAACACTTTCGACCGGCTCGGCCTTCCCGAAGCGGAACAAAAATACCTGGCCGGCGTCGGCGCGCAATACGATTCCGAGATGGTCTACCACAATATCCAGGAATCGCTTGAAAAGCAGGGCGTGATTTTCCTGAGTATTGAAAACGGGCTCAAACAGCATCCTGACCTTTTCCGCGAACATTTTGCCAGCGTTGTGCCGTTCTCGGATAACACTTTTGCCGCGCTGAACAGCGCGGTCTGGTCGGGCGGCTCCTTTGTCTATGTTCCCAAAGGGGTGCATGTGGATTTGCCCCTGCAGGCTTACTTCCGCCTGAACATGGCCAATATTGGCCAATTTGAACGCTCGCTAATCATCGCGGACGAAGGCGCGCAGGTTCATTACGTAGAAGGCTGCACCGCGCCGCTCTATCGGACGGAATCCTTCCACAGCGGCGTGATTGAGATTGTCGTAAAAAAAGGCGCTCGCGTCCGTTACACCACCATTCAGAACTGGTCCACCAATGTATACAACCTGGTCACGCAGCGCGCGGTGGTGGAAGAAGACGGCACAATGGAATGGGTAGACGCGAACCTTGGCTCCAAGGTGACGATGAAGTACCCGGCTTGCTTCCTGAAAGGTCCCGGCGCGCACGGCGAGGTGCTTTCGGTGGCGTTCGCGGGTCCCGGCCAGCATCAGGATGCCGGCGCGAAGATGATTCACTTTGCGCCCAACACCAGCAGCAAGATTACCTCCAAATCCATTTCCAGAGGGAACGGGCGGTCGTCCTACCGCGGCCTGGTGCGCGTCGCTTCCGCGGCGGAGAACTCCAGGTCCAATGTGGTCTGCGACGCGCTGCTGCTTGACCATGAATCCCGCTCGGATACCTATCCGACCATGGACATCAAAGCGAAAGATGTGCAAATCGGGCATGAAGCCACGGTAAGCAAAATTGGAGAGGAGCAGCTGTTTTATCTGAACAGCCGCGGGCTTTCTGATGAAGAAGCAACCACCATGGTTGTTTCGGGATTTATTGAACCTTTGGTAAAAGAACTGCCGATGGAATACGCGGTTGAAATGAATAAACTGATCCAAATCCAGATGACCGGGTCGGTGGGGTAGGCGAAAAAATGCTAACCACTCTGCCGGAATTTTTCGATAAAGAACACGAGGACCTGCTGCGTGAATTCGAAGGCGCGCAAATTCTGCGCGAATACCGCGCTGCCGCCTGGCAGAACGCGGTGAGGATGCCTTTCCCCGGTAAAAAAGACGAAGCCTGGCGCCGAATCAGTCTGGACGCGCTCCTTTCTACCCCGCTTGAGTTTTTTCCGGATAAAAAGGCTCATTTGCCCGCCGGAACGGGAATCTCTGCCCGGGAAGCTGTGTTTTACGCGGGCACTCTTGCAACAGGCCTGGGGATTAACGAGGCGCGGCTGGAACCCGCGCTTGAGCAGGCCGGCGTGATTTTCAGAGACTACGCTGATGTGGAGCGCGGCGACCCGCTGCTTCTCGCCGATATTAATGGCAAGGTTGTGCCGCCCGCGGATAGTAAATTTGCTGCTGCCGCTTCTGCGCTGGCAGATAGAGGCGTGTTTTTGCACATACCGGCCCGTTTTCGCATTGAAAAACCGCTGTTGGCGCGTCTTGCGGCTTCCAACCCGGGCAGCGCTGCTTTCACTCACAATATCATCAAACTCGAGGCCGGCGCGTCGGCAGTTGTGGTTCTGGATTTCGCCTCTGACGGCGCTGCGAAACAAACGGAAAACGGGCTGCACGCGGGCATTCTTGAGATTCACCTGGGAGAAGGCGCAGACCTTACCCTGGTGGAGTTGCAGAAGTTCGGACCCAAGCTATGGAATATCACCCACGAGCGCGCCATCCTGGAACGCGACGCGCGCCTGCATTGGGTGTACGGAGCGCTCGGCGCTGCATTGAGCAAAAACTTTATCGAGACTTCCTTGATTGGAGAAGGCGCGGAAGTAAAAATGCACGGCTTCTACTTTGCCGGCGGGGAACAGGTTTTTGACCTGGATACCCAGCAAAACCACCTGGCTGCGCGCACCAACAGCGACCTGCTGTATAAAGGGGCGGCGGCAGGCAGCTCCAAAACAGTCTGGGAAGGGATGATTTATGTTGACCCCCAGGCGATGCAGACGGATGGTTTCCAGACCAACCGCAATCTGGTCCTCAGCGCGGGCGCGGAGGTAAGCGCTCTGCCCGGCCTGGAAATCCTGGCGGATGATGTGCGCTGCTCGCACGGCGCCACAATCGGCAAGTTGGATGAAGATGAGCTGTTTTACCTGCAAACGCGCGGAATTCCCCGTGTGGAGGCTGAACAGCTAATCATCGAAGGTTTCTTTGGTGAAATCACAGCGCAGGTGCCCATCGCTGAGCTGCAGAGTGAAATAACGGAAATCATAAAGGCCAGATTTGAACTGGCTGTGCAAAGGTGAAAAGATGAGAATTGGAGGAACTATGGCGACAGGAAAGTTTATGCGTTCTCCAGAACCTGAGATTACCTACGAAGTGGGAGACAAGGTCGAAGTTTTTTGCGACCACGAAAAAAATGGCCAGCGTATAAGAGGCTGGCTCAAAGGTACTGTGGTACAGGTTGACGATAAGAACGTTGCCGTGCAGTTCCGCACAAATATTTACTTAACAGACGGCTGGATGGTGCCCGACCAGATTCTCTGGTTTCCATTCGACTCGTCAAACGTCCGCCCGGTGCAGCCAAAGGCGAAAACATCCGGGAAGCCCGATTTTAATTTGCTGTAACTGATAAGTGCTACACAGCTGGCTCGAATGAGCCAACAATGCGAATAATATCGAAGCCTTCCGCGAAGGGGCGTTCCGCCAGAGCGCCGTGCCGGATGGCTGTGGAACGGAGGACTTCTTCCGAGAAGTAGTAGCGTTCCGCGTATGTGGTGTACTTGGAGAGGGCTTCGATTTTCTTATTCACTCCGGCTTCAGAAACTTCCACCAAAAAGTGCGGAAAGAAACCGTAACTGCTGCGCAGCACATCGTATCCCAGCACCGTTGTGCCTCGGAAGGCGCGCAGGGCTTCCTGGGTGAGCGTCACATGGTCTTGATGTATATCCTGAGCGGTGTGAACGAACACAATCTGGGGTTTTAGACTGCGCTTCAGCTGCAGCATCTTCTCCAGAATTTCCTGGCGGAAATCGGGGAATCGGCGGGTTTCGAAGGTGCCGACCTCTATCTGGTCATCGCGCAAACCCAGGGTGTGCATGCTGACGTAATGCTCATCCAGAAGGTGCTGCAGGTCAGGATTTTTCTTGTTGTCTGAAAAGGTCATGCAGTAGAGGTCGGTTTTCCCGACAATATCTGCCAGGAGAGCGCCGCATCCCAGCTCTATGTCATCCGGATGGGCTCCGAGAAACAAGACCGACTTGCCAAAAAATGTCATGTTTTGCATGGGTCTGCTCACTTGGTGGCGATAAAGCCGCCAACAACTTTGGTCATCACCAGACTGCCGTCTTTCTGGATGCGGGCGGCCGCGACTTTTTCTATCTGCTCCATCACAATTTCAAAATCTTCATGGGTGACGAAAAGTGAATTCCAAAGCTTGCGGTCTTCAGACATGGACGCGCGGGTGTAAACCATGAAGGGAGCGACATCCGTGAAAGTCAGAGGGTTTTCAAATATGTGCTGCTCCACCTTGGAGAATAACTTTTCCATCGTTCCATAAATTTCTGAGGCATAACGCGAGCTGCCGGGCATGGGTGGGATGGGTTTTCCGGTGGCTTCCTTGATGATGTCATAAAAGATCGCCTTGTTGGTAGGCATTGGTCCGGTTGTGAAAAGTCTTCCGCCCGGCTTAAGCACGCGGTGCATCTCGCCCAGACTGAAGGGGATGTCTTGCGCGTAGTAAATCGCGAAGCAGCAGGAAATTAAATCGAAATAATCATTCGGCAGGTCGAAAGGTTTATTAAAGTCCAGCAGTTGGAAACGCACATCCGCGCCGCGTTTTTCATTTTCCTGGCGCGCCTGCGCCAGCAGGGACTCGGAAACATCCGTGCCTGTAATTTCCGCCTCTCCGCTCAGGTGCTGGAAGAACGAAAAGCATTGTTTGCCCGCACCGCAGCCGACATCCAGGATTCGGAGGCCTTTTTGCAGCTGCAGGATTTCCAGCATCCAACTGTCGATATCCCGCGCTCCGTATTGGCTGTGGATATCAATGCGCTTGAGCAAATCATTGGTAGTCTCTTGAAATTCGATTTTCATACCGTCCGCCTTTAGTGTAGGTTAACAAGTCAAGTATACGATTGGAAGGTTTTTTGTCAAGAAAATGAAAAAGCTATCACCGCATCCGGTGTGGCGGCTTGGGTGAGGACCGACTGATGAAGCATGACCTCCGTAAGCATTCCAAAAGAACCGTAAGTCGGCTTTCAAGAGCCGGGCGCGCTTTTATCCTCCGCGGCGGGGTTAACAAATGCGCGGCAGCATTTCCCCGGCGAGCATATCCAAAACGCGCGTTGTTCCTAAGGCTGTGCGCAGCAGCAGCCGACCGTCAGAGCGTCCGGTTACCTGCCCGATTCTGCGCGCCTGAGCGCCGTATTTGTTTTCGCGCATGGCAGCCAAAGCAGTTTCCGCGTTTTCTTCCGGCACAAAGACGACCACTTTACCTTCGTTCGCCAGGTACAGCGGGTCCAGACCAAGCAGCTCGCAGGCGGACCGCACGGGAACATCAATAGGGATTTCCGATTCATCCAACAAAATGCTGACGCCCGATTGCCTGGCAATCTCGACTAGGGTGGTTGCCAGCCCGCCGCGGGTTGGGTCCCGCAGCGCGTGCACATCGGGTACCGCGTCACACAGCTCCCGGACCAGGTGGTTGAGCGGAGCGGTGTCGGAGCGGACTTCGGATTGAAAACCAAGATTACCGCGCGCCTGCATGACGGCGATGCCGTGATTTCCCAACGGACCGGAAACCAATACGGCGTCTCCGGGCCGGGCATTCTGCCCGGATATGCTGCGCCCGGCGGGCGCCCAGCCAATGCCGGTCGTACTGATAAAGAGATTGTCCGATTTCCCTTTTTCGGTGACTTTGGTATCCGCGGCAATAATCTCCACCTCCGCTTCACGGCAGGCATCCGCCATGGAGGCAAGGATTTGCTCCAATTCTGTAATCGAAAACCCTTCTTCCAAAATAAAATTCGCGGTCAAATACCTGGGCTGCGCTCCCAGCATCGCGACGTCATTGACTGTGCCACAGACAGCCAGCCTGCCAATATCTCCGCCCGGGAAAATGAGCGGAGAAACCACGTGCCCATCGGTGGACACCACCATCTGAGAACCGGCATGCCGGGTGAGTTCATCGGCCAACAGCGCGCTGTCGTTGCCAGCGTTTAAAATCGCGTTTCCGAGATATTTCTGGAACACGTTCACAATCAGGTCGCGAGTCATGCCGCCGCCGCTGCCGTGCCCAATCAAAATCTGGGCGCCGGCCGGCAGGGGCAGCGGGCAAACCGGGCTCTGTAAGTTTGGGTAGGTTGGTTCTGTCATGCAATTACCCGTTTGTATCGGTAATAGGCCGCGCAAGCCCCTTCTGATGATACCATTGGCGCGCCAAGGGGAGACGCGGGCGTGCATTCTCTGCCGAAGGCCGGACATTGAGAGGGCAGCGCTACTCCGCGCAGAACCTGCCCGGCAATGCACAGGCCTGGTTCTTCCGTGGCTTCCTGCGCGAGCGGAAAGCGGTTCAGCGCGTTGAAAACCTGGTAGCGCTGCCGCAGCCCTAAACCGGAAAGGGGAATAAGTCCGATTCCGCGCCATTGTCGGTCTACCGGCTCAAAAACCTGATTTATCAGGCGCTGCGCCGTGGGATTGCCTTCCCGTGCCACCGCCCGGGGATACGCGTTTTCTACCTCACAGCGCCCAGCTTCCAGCTGCCGGACGGCCATCAGGATGCCTTGTAGCAAATCCGCGGGCTCGAAGCCAGTCACCACAATGGGAACGCGGTAAGAAGCGGCGATGGGTTCATACTCCCAATATCCCATCACTGCGCAAACATGGCCGGCAGCCAAGAATGCCTGAACGCGATTATCCGGATTTCGGAGAATGGCATGCATGGCGGGCGGAACCAACACATTCGCGGGGAGGATACTGAAATTGCTGACCTTGTTTTGTTCCGCGTGCAGGATGCTGGCCGCGATGGAAGGCGCCGTGGTTTCAAACCCGATGGCAAAGAACACCACTTGTTTATCAGGTGTGTTCCGGGCCAATTTGACCGCGTCCAAGGGAGAATAGACCACGCGAATATCCGCGCCTTCGGCGCGTGTGTTGAAGAGACTGGCGCGGGCGCCAGGCACACGCAGCATGTCCCCAAAGGAGGTAAAAATGACATCCGGCTGCCTGGAAATTTGAAGGGCGTATTCAATTGCCTCAAGGGAAGTGACGCATACCGGGCACCCAGGGCCGTGAATCAGTGTGATTTCCGGCGGGAGGAGCTGGTCCAGGCCGTATTGAAGAATGGCGTGCGTTTGCCCGCCGCAGATTTCCATGATGTGCCACGGCTGAGTGGTAGATTCCTGAATCTTTTTCGCGAGCTGGTGGGTCAGTTCCGCGCTGCGGAATCCGGTGGCGGTGTTCATGCTCATGCTGCCGGGGTTTCCTTGTCCTTTTCCGACCGATTAGTGGCGTTCAAAGCGTTAAGCAGGCGAATTATTTCCAGCGCTTCCTCTTCTGAAAGCAAATTCAACGCAAAGCCGGCATGCACAATGACATACTGGCCGGGCTGAACATCTGGAACCGTGGCAACGCATACTTCCTGTTGAACGCCCCCAAAATCCACGATAGACATCGCAGTTCCATCCAAATCAAATAACTTGATGACTTTTCCGGGGATACCCAGGCACATGGTCAAATTCCTCAAGATTTAGTTGCGCAGAGACTGCAGCGCGACCATAACCTGTCCAAGCGAGACGCAGGCGTCGTTGGTTGGCAGGGCGCGGTGGTACAGCGGGATGAAATCTTCCGCTTCCAAAGCCGGCAGGAGCGCGCGCATCATTCTCATATTCTGCCATACTCCGCCGGAAATTGCCACATGGCGCAGTCCGGTTTCCTTCCTGATAATCCGGCAGGCTTCAATGGACACCTGTACAATGCTGTTATGGAAGCGCGCTGCCAGAATTGGGATGCTGACTCCGGCGCGCAAATCCCGGACAAGTTCCCTCAGCATCATTCTGGGGTCTATCAACCCATCCTCAAGCGCGATGGGATAGGCGCCTGCCTCGCTGAGGTCGGCGGCGCTTTCCAGGGCGACAGCCGCCTGGGCTTCGTAAGTAATCTCATGGCAGATACCCAAAACAGACGCGGCGGCATCGAACAACCTGCC
>JAAYUC010000051.1 GCA_012517865.1 Chloroflexota bacterium
TGAACAGACCACCACCTACAACAACAAGGTGATTGACGTCCCCGCCAAACCCTCCGCGGTCGTTTCCGTGGATAAGTCCAACGTCAAGGCCGCCATCATTGACTCCGGTTACTACACCGCTGACATGTTCACCGGCCTCGAGTAAAAGCTTTTAGGCTGACCCCGGGATAGTGATTGCGAACCAATCACTATCCCGGATTTCACTTATTGTTTGTTATCTGCAGGAGAAGCTCATGGAAGATTCGATCCTCGAAATGAAGTCCATCACCAAAGAGTTTCCTGGGGTTAAAGCGCTGGACCAAGTTACCTTCAGCGTGGCCAGAGGCGAAATACACTGCCTGGTCGGCGAAAATGGAGCTGGCAAGTCAACGTTGATGAAAGTTCTGAGCGGCGTGCATCCTTACGGTTCCTATTCAGGCGAAATTTACATCGATGGTGTGCTGCAAAAATTTAGTGGAATTCGCGACAGCGAACGAGCTGGTATTGCGATTATTTACCAGGAACTGGCACTGATCCCGGAATTATCTGTTTATGAAAACATCTTTTTAGGAAACGAAATTCGCAACGGCCTGGTTATCGACACCAACGAAACCATCAAAGAGGCAGATGAAATCCTGAAGAAAGTCGGGTTGGATGTTTCTCCCGAAGCGAAGGTTAAGACTCTGGGTGTCGGCAAGCAGCAGCTGATTGAAATCGCGAAAGCGCTTAAGAAAGAAGTCAAACTCCTTATTTTGGACGAACCGACCGCGGCTCTGAACGAAAATGACAGCGATAACCTGCTGGAGATTATTAAAGGCCTGAAAGCGCAGGGCGTCACATGCATTCTCATCTCCCATAAACTGCGCGAGGTGCTTTCCATCGCGGACACAATCACAGTGCTGCGGGACGGCAAGACCATCTGCACACTGGATAACAAGGAGCATCAGGTCACCGACAGCGTCCTCATCAAACACATGGTCGGGCGTTCAATTGATAATGTCTTCCCGCGGCGGGAAAAGATTACCCCCGGGGAGGAAGTGCTCCGCCTTGAAAATTGGAGCGCATATTCGCCTTCGCTTGGGCGCGACATCCTCAAAGACATCAACATCAGCGTCCGCGCGGGCGAAATTGTCGGCATCGCCGGCCTGATGGGCTCCGGCCGGACAGAACTTGCCAAGAGCATTTTCGGCAATCCGGACCATTACAAGGTGTCCGGCTCACTATGGATTAAAGGCAAGGAGCAGAAATTCAAGAGTCCGAATGATGCCATCCGCTCGCAACTGGCATACGTCACCGAAGACCGCAAAGGCAACGGGCTAATTCTGATTGACGATGTGCGGCATAACATCACCCTGGCAAATCTCAAGGAAATCGCGCAGCGGGGAGTCATCAACGAGAACGAAGAGATAGTTATTGCTTCTGAGTACAAGCAAAGTCTCAACATCAAAACCCCCTCCATCGAACAAAAAGTGCGCAACCTCAGCGGCGGCAACCAACAAAAAGTCTCGCTGGGGAAGTGGCTGTTTGTAAAGCCGGGCGTGATGATTCTGGATGAACCCACGCGCGGTATCGACGTAGGCGCCAAGTATGAGATTTATACCATCATGAATTCGCTCGTGGAAAAAGGGATGAGCATCATCATGATATCGTCCGAGCTTCCGGAAATTCTGGGTATGAGCGACCGGGTTTATGTAATGTCCGCGGGAAGAATTAAAGGCGAACTCAGCGCCGACGAATTCTCGCAGGAAAAAATTATGGCTTTGGCCGTTGATTATTGAGGAGACACAAGATGTCAGAAAATCCCAACATTCAAGAAGAACGCGCACCTTCATTTCTCACGGAAATTTTCGGTCTGTTAAAATCGAACATCAGCCAATACTTCATGTTCATCGCCCTGGTTGTAATCATGATCTTCTTCACGATTACGACCGACGGCGTATTCATTTCCTCCCGCAATATCAGCAACCTGCTCAATCAGATGGGCTACATTGCCGTGCTGGCCGTGGGGATGACGCTGGTCATCGTCATCCGCCACATTGACCTTTCGGTCGGTTACCTGGCAGGCTTTCTCGGCGCCTTCGCCGCCATCGCGATGACTGCCTGGAAACTGCCGGTTTATGTGGTGATTCCCATTGTGCTGATCCTCGGCGTCATTTCCGGGCTGCTGACCTCAACGCCAATTGCCAAACTGGGCGTTCCCGCCTTTGTGTCCACCATGGCTGCCGGCCTCATTTTCCGCGGCGCGCTGCTTTTGGTGACCATGGGAACCGGTACCATTATCATCAAAGATAAAATATTCAACGCGATTGGCAACGGGTTCATCCCCGATATTCCCGATATTGGTTTTTTGGATAACAACCACAAAATCACTTTGCTCATTGGCGCGCTGGGTATCGTTTTCTTCATCCTGAGCTCCATTAAGAGCCGCAAAACCAAGCTGTCTTACAACTTCAAAGTGCCCAGCCTGCCTATCTTTATCATCACCCTGGTGCTCATCTCGGCGATTATCGGCTACATCTCCTGGGTGCTTTCGGGATACAACGGCCTCTCCTGGAGCCTGGTAGTTGTACTGTTGGTAGTGATTATCTTCACTTTCATCACCACCAAGACCCCGCTTGGTCGGCACATTTACGCGGTCGGCGGCAACCCCGAAGCGGCAGAACTGAGCGGTATCAGCGTATCCAAGATTACCTATATTGTGTTCGGCGCGATGGGCTTGCTCGCCTCACTCTCGGGCATCCTGTATGCCTCCCGCCTGCAGTCCGCCACAACGACTGCCGGTCTCGGCTTTGAGACCGATGCCATCGCGGCGGCCTTTGTTGGCGGTGTCTCCGCCGCGGGCGGCGTGGGCACCATTCCCGGCTCCATCGTCGGCGCGCTCGTGATGATGTCGCTCACAAGCGGTATGAACCTGATGGGCATCGATATCTCCATTCAGTACATCGTTCGCGGCGCCGTGCTGGTTGGCGCGGTCATCGTGGACCGGGCTACCCGCAAGGGCAGATAACCCCAATACCCTTACGCAGAAGCAGCAGCCAAACGGCTGCTGCTTTTTTTATTGGGAAGGGCGTATGGTCTTTCAAGTTTCGGACCGGAGTGAAGCATCTCTTTCAGAGCCAGGCCGTTATCCTTCCCGGTCGACCTGGACCCAAAAGGATTTTAGGACGCCTGCGGATTCGCCCTTGCGAGGGAGCGACAGCGACCGCGGCAATCTGCCCGCGTGCCGGCGGGGAGATAAGGTGCCCTTTGGGCAGCGCTGCGTTCCTTGCGATGGCGAACGGACAGCGCGTTGAGCAGGCCCTTCCCTGCCGCCCTGTACTCGTTTGGGTCAGGACGAAAAAAAAACAAAAGCCCGCCGCCCAGTAACCCGAAGCCCAGACATCCTGCTGAAACAATGTATAATATTCTTCCGCGGGAGCAACTCCCGTGAATATTTCAAAAACAGGTGCCTCTTGACGCAGCCCCGCTGTTCAATCATCATCCGTTCCTACAACGAGGAAAAGCATATTGCCCGCCTGCTGGAAGGCATCGCGCGGCAAACCGTGCGGGATGTGGAAGTCATCCTGGTGGATTCAGGCTCCCAGGATAAAACGGTGGAAATCGCGCAGCGTTACGCGGTCCGCGTGGTGCGCATCAAACCCGAGGAATTCACCTTTGGGCGCTCGCTTAATCTGGGCATTCAGGCTGCCAATGGCGAATTTTTGGTCTTTGCCAGCGCGCATGTGTATCCGGTTTATCCAGACTGGCTGGAAAGCCTGCTGGCGCCTTTCGCGGACCCCAACATCGCGCTGGTGTACGGCAAGCAGCGCGGCGGCGAAACTACCAAGTACTCTGAAGAGCAAATCTTTGCCAGTTGGTTCCCGGATACCACTCAGCCGTATCAGGACAGCCCTTTCTGCAATAACGCCAATGCCGCTGTGCGCCGCTCGCTGGCCCTGGAACACCCCTACAACGAAACCCTGCCCGGCTTGGAAGACCTGGACTGGGCTAACCGCGTGATGCAGGCAGGGTACAAAATCCACTACGCGCCCGAGGCGGTGATTGTGCACGTCCACAACGAAACCCCGCGCGGGGTTTACAACCGCTACAAACGCGAAGCCATTGCCTTCAGGCATATTTACACCCACGAACGCTTCGGATTTCTGGACTTTGTGCGGCTCAGCTCGCGCAATATCCAGCGGGATATGCAAAACGCGTCCCGCCAGAAGGTTTTGGGGAAACACTTTTTCAGCATCATCTGGTTCCGCGTGTGCCAGTTCTGGGGCACTTACCAGGGTTACCGCCACCACGGCCCACTCACCTGGCAGCTGCGTCAGCGCTTCTACTACCCCAATGGCAAGCTGGAAGATGCGGTCAGTTCCTCGCGCGAAGTGGAACCCATCCGCTATGAATCCTTAAAATAAGCCGGCCTGCCTTGTCGGATAAACATAACAATCCTTTTCCCCTTCAAACCTCTCAACCGGTTGACGGAAAGCATCCCTCAATCTAAAATTAAACCATCACACATAAGAAAGGAAGCTCCTGATGAAAATCCTCACCCACAAGCAGGAGATATGTACGGGCTGCCGCGCGTGCGAGCTGGCCTGTTCCCAGGCATATTTCAGGACTGACAACCGTCTCAAATCCTCCATTCGCATTAACAACAATTTCAACACCTTCCACGCCATTATGTGCACCCAATGCGGTGAATGCATTAACATGTGCACGGCCAACGCCATCTACCGCGACAAAAACGGCGTGGTGCGCATTGACAAAAAGAAGTGCGTAGGCTGCCTGGGCTGCGTCGGGTTCTGCTCGGAACTCTCGATGTTCTACAGCGACGACGAGCCCGTGCCGTTCAAATGCATAGCCTGCGGCATTTGCGTGAAAGCCTGCCCCGAAGGCGCGCTGGAAATTCTGGTAAGCAAGAGCTGAGAGGAGCGCACGATGGGAAAAATACTAAAACAAATCAAATACACTCCTGCCAAGATTCACCGCGGATATTCCAACAAATCCCTCTATATCAATGTGGGCGACCTGCGCGTAGAGGAAAAAGAAGTCACCGAGTTCATGAAAGAGAAGTTTGTGGGCGGCAAAGGCTTTGACCTGTGGTACCTCTGGCATGCCGTCACCCCCGAAACCCGCTGGGACTCGCCGGAGAACGAAATCGTGATGAGCGTCGGACCCTTGGGCGGCATCACCCAGTACTCCGGCACCGGCAAGACCCTGGTCTGCGCGATATCTCCGCTGACCGGCATCCCGATTGACAGCAACACCGGCGGTTATTTTGGACCGCTGCTCAAGTTCTCGGGATGGGACGCGCTGGAGCTTCAGGGTAAGGCCGAGAAGGACCTGATTATCTTCATCGACGGCAATGAAGGCCTCATTTCCATCGAGGAAGGCGAGGAATACCCCGAAGACTCGCACTTGCTGGCGGAAGAGCTTACAGCCCATTTCGCCGGCAGCGAAGAGGACAAAGTGCATGTCTCTGTGGTCTCCTCCGGAAGCGCTGCCAAACATATCCTGATGGGTATGCTCAATTTTTCATTCTACGACCCGCGCCGCAAAACAGTGCGCTTCAAACAGGCCGCCCGCGGTGGTCTGGGCACCATCATGCGCGATAAACACATCAAAGCCCTGGTGGTCAAGTACAAAGGCATCAAACCCAACCTGAACGACCCCGCCGACCTGGCCGCCATTAACCGCATTGGTGTCAAGTATCACAAAGAAGTGCACGACCTGGATGAAAAACAAAACACCATGCGCAAAATCGGCACTGCCAACACTATTTTGGTGATGAACAAGTACGACCTGCTGCCCACGCGCAACTTTCAGACCGGCGGCGACCCTGAAGCGGTGAAAATTTCTCCTGAGGTTTTCATCAATCAATACCTCACCCAGGGCATCCACGACGGATGCTGGTACGGCTGCACCATGTCTTGCGCAAAAGCCGCCGACCACTTCAAGCTGCTGACCGGACCCTACGCCGGGCTGTGCGTCACCGTGGACGGCCCGGAGTATGAATGCGCGGCAGGGCTCGGCGCCAACCTGGGAATCTTTGACCCCCAGGCTATCCTGGAACAAAACTTTTATTGCGATACCTACGGCATCGACCTGATTTCCTATGCCACCACCGTTGCGTTCATTATGGAGTGCTACGAACGCGAGCAAATCGGTCCGGAGCATACCGGCGGGCTGGACCTGCGCTTTGGGAATGCCCAGGCTTCTTTGGAATTGATGCACCAGATGTCCCGCGGGGAAGGCTTCGGACTGCTGGCGGGTCTGGGTGTGCGCCGGCTCAAGTCCATCTTCGTGGAACGTTTTGGGGCCGACCCGAAACTGCTTGAGGATATCGGCATGGAAAATAAAGGCCTGGAGTACTCCGAGTACCTGCACAAGGAGAGCCTGGCGCAGCAGGGCGGCTTTGCGCTCACCAATAAAGGCCCCCAGCACGATGAAGCCTGGCTGATTTTCATGGATATGGTCAACAACCAGATACCCAGCTTTGAAGACAAGGCATACGCCCTGTATTACTACCCCATGTTCCGCACCTGGTTTGGCCTGTGCGGGCTGTGCAAGCTGCCTTGGAACGACATCGTGCCGGCGGATAACTACAAAACCGATACGCCCGCCAAGGTACCCGAGCATGTGCAGAACTATGTGGATATCTTTAACGCGGTCACTGGCAAGCACATCGACAAGGATGAGCTCATCCGCCAATCAGAACGCGTCTATAACTTCCAGCGCGTGTTCAATATCCGCATGGGCAGCGGGCTGCGCCAGCACGACCGCCCGCCCTACCGCTCGCTGGGACCGGCCACCGCGGAAGAGTACCTCTCCCGACAGGAGCGCTACGACAAACAGCTGCGCGAACTGCAGGGGCTGGACCCCTCCAGGATGACCCTGGACGAGAAGCTTGCCGCCACCCGCGCCTACCGCGAAAAGCAATTTGAACTGCTCACGGATGCCGTTTATGAGCGCCGCGGTTGGACGAAAAACGGCGTCCCCACACCGGAGCACCTGAAAGAAATCGGCATGGACCTTCCCATGCTGCTGGAAGTGGTGGAAAAGCACCTATGATAACCGTCAACACGCGCGAGAACCCCTGGCGCGAAGGCCTGACCGTACAAGCCCTGCTGGATGAGATGGGCTTCATCTTCCGGCACATTATCGTGCGCGTGAACGGCGAGTTTGTGCCCGAAGAAGCCTACGCCCAGCGCCAGATTGCTGATGGGGATGACGTACAGGTGATGCACCTCATCGCGGGAGGATAACCATGCAGCCCCAGCGCTATCTGCGCAATTTGCTCTCCATTAGCCCGGAGGAACAGGCGCGCCTGGCGGAATGCCGCGTGCTGGTGGTTGGCTGCGGGGGCCTGGGCGGATTTGTGCTGGAGTACCTGGGCAGGCTGGGCGTGGGCTTTTTGCGCGTGGTGGACCCCGATACCTTTAACGAAGGCAACCTGAACCGCCAGTTGCTCAGTTCCAGCCTGAACCTGGGCAAGCCCAAAGTGCTCGCGGCACAGCAGCGCATGCAGGCGGTCAATCCGCTCGCCCGGGTGGAAGGCCATCAAACCCTCCTGACGGAGGAAAATGCCGCCGAGCTGCTTTCTGACTGTCAGCTGGCAGTGGATTGTTTGGATACCATCCCCGCGCGCAGAACCCTGCAGAAAGCCTGCGCGGAGGCGGGGCTGCCTTTGGTGCACGGCGCGGTGGGCGGCTGGCTGGGGCAGGTGTGCGTGGTCCGGCCTGGCGAGAACCTGCTGGATTTAATTTACCCGGAACCCTCTGTGGAGCACGGTGAGGAATACGAGCAGGGCACGCTCTCCTTTAGCGCCGGAATGGTCGCGGCGGTGCAGGCTGCTGAAACAGCCAAGCTGCTGCTGGGCAAGCCCGGCTTGCGCGGGGAACTTTTGGTGCTGGATTTGCTGAACGCGTCTTTTCAGCGTCTGCGGCTTGAGTAACCTTCCCTTTGTAGAGAGTCCGCACGGCGGGGGCGAAGGTGCCCACTGAACGGATGAGGGACATTCACCTTCCCTTGCGGACTGCTTACTTGCCGCAGGCGAAGGTGCCCGCAGGGCGGATGAGGGAGTGACAGGACCCTCTTCAGTCTCTCTGTGCTCTTTGCGATGATGCTGGATTCGTCATCGCGAGCCCCCGTTGGATGATTCACATAAAAGTCAGCATCAAACGAAGGGGGCGTGGCAATCTGCACTTTTAACTGGGAGACCACTTCGTTCCTCACGATGACCGAAAATGGGCAGATCGCCATAACCGTCCGCAAAATGGCGGGCACAGGCGTCGCTGCGCTCCTCGCAATGATGAATTAATTCTCAAAGGTATTCTCACCGAAGAGAAAGCTGACCAAAGGTCTCCGCCTGTATCGTTTTGTGCTGCACCGATTATGGAGACCTTGCGGTTATACCCCTTGCAGGGTCAGGAGACCATGAAAAGCGTAGAGGAAAACTCTTGAATTCAAGTGGTTTTTTTATATAATATTTTTGGTTTGTCTAATCAAAATTCACGCAAGAATGATGCTGGAGGAAATCACGATGAAAACCATCAAACTTGTGGTATTTGGATTATTCATCCTGACCTTTGTGCTCAGCCCTCTACCCAGCGTTTCAAGTCAGTCCAATCCGGATAACGAAATCAGCAACCAGACCCAGCAAATGCAAGTTTATTTACCGGTTGTCTATAAAAACCATAAACAAGGCATGGTGTACGTGCCTGCCGGCGAGTTCCATATGGGCTGCGACCCGAACCACAACGGCGGTTATCCCTGCGAATCTGATGAACTTCCCTTACATGAGGTCTACCTGGGAGCATACTATATTGACCAGACGGAAGTAACCAATGCCCAATACGCTCAGTGCGTGGCCGCTGGCGCTTGCGCTGAACCTGCTTATTTCTGGTCATACTCGCGGCCGTCCTACTACGGCAATCCTGAATATGCCAATTACCCAGTAATTACCGTCACCTGGTTCAACGCGGAAGATTACTGCGCCTGGGCGGGCAAGCGCCTGCCCACCGAAGCGGAATGGGAGAAAGCTGCCCGCGGTGCCACCGTCCGGGCGTATCCCTGGGGGGATGGTACCCCCAACTGCGGCCTGGCAAATTCCGCTATTGAACCCTTAGGTACTTTGTGCGTGGGAGACACCAGCGCGGTGGGCAGCTATCCGGCTGGCGCCAGCCCGTATGGCGCGCTGGATATGGCCGGTAACGTCTGGGAGTGGGTGAATGATTGGTATTCAGAAACGTATTATGGCGGCTCTCCCTATGTCAATCCGCAGGGGCCTGCCAGCGGCACTTACAGGGTGCTGCGTGGTGGGAGTTTGGAAAGCGGTTGGCGCAATATAAATACTGCAAACCGTGCCTACCTTGAACCAGATTTCTATGATTACATAATCGGGTTCCGCTGTGCTTCATCTGCGCCCTAAAAGGCACATTATCAATTGAGATTGCGGTCTTCTCACGAATGGATGGGCGGCAGCATCAGTCCTCCTTGCGGGCTGCTTGCGCGCGAGGGGCGAAGATGCCTGCCGGGCGGATAAGGGAGTGAAAATACCTTCTTCAGTCTCGCTCCCGCTCGCCAGCTTCCCCCAGGGGAAGCCTTTATTCGCTAAGCTGCCCTCACCGAAGAGATAGCTGACCGAAGGTCTCCGCTCGTATCGTTTTGTACTGCAACCAATTTTGGAGACCTTGCGGTCACACCCCTTGCAGAGTCAGAAAACTTTGAAAAAACAGGGAATAACCCTTGAAATCAAGTGGTTATTTTATATAATATTTTCAGGTTGCTTAATCAGAATTCTCGCAGGAATGATGCCGGAGGAAATCGCGATGAAAACCATCAAACTTGTGGTATTTGGATTATTCATTCTCGTCTTTGCTTTCAGCCCTCTATCCAGCGTTTCAAGTCAGTCCAATCCGGATAA
>JAAYUC010000001.1 GCA_012517865.1 Chloroflexota bacterium
CTGCACCTACACACCGGATCCCAACTGGAATGGGACCGACAGCTTTGTGTACAAAGTCAACGACGGGGAACTGGACTCCAATGAGGCCACAGTGACCATCGTTGTCTTCCAAGGTCCAAGGGTCTACATTCCAATATTGTTCAAGTAAGCTTCAATATTTAGAAAACAACAGGCTGCCTGCCCGGGCAGCCTGTTGTTTATTATTAGGAAACTTCACAGGGTGTATTGGCCGGGCTGCCGGTCAGAAAAGAGGTCGTTACCTGGTGAAAAGCGTTTATCAAGCGCGTTTTGGGGATCAATATCGACAAATGTGAGGCTTTGCCCGTCTTCAGCTGCCCGGGTAAGCACCTCTCCCTTGGGGGAAATAATCTGGGATTTGCCGGTGAATCGGAGAGACAAACCCTGCCCTGTTTCACTCCCGACGCGGTTGGCCGTAATACTGAAGACAGCGTTTTCGAGGCTGCGGACAACCATCGCGTTCTGGCACAATGGCAGCACCAGGTTGGCGGGATGACAGATAATCTGCGCTCCTTTAAGAGCCAAAGACCGGGCAGACTCGGGAAAAACCCAGTCAAAGCAGATCATCATGCCGATGCAGACCTGATTGAAATAAAAAACCGGGAAGCCATTATTGCCAGGTTGGAAAAGCTCCTTTTCAGTATTGAAAAGGTGAACCTTTCTGTAAACACATAACACACCATTTCCATCCAACGCGGCAGCTGAATTGAAAACACCTTCGGGCGCGCGTTCGCTGAACCCGCTTACGATGCAGGCGCGGTGCCTCATGGCAATCTCAATCAGACTACTAAGGAATGAGCCGCTGCCAGATGACGGTTCGCTCAGCGCTTCAAGCTCCCGCGGGTCGTCAAAAAGATAACCGGTGGAAGCCAGTTCCGGCAGAACGACCAGGTCAAATTGGCTGTCCGAAAGGACGTTTGTTATCAGGTCGAGATTGGCGGCAGGGTCTCCGTGCCGCGGTT
Source organism: Chloroflexota bacterium (assembly GCA_012517865.1). Classification (GTDB taxonomy): domain Bacteria; phylum Chloroflexota; class Anaerolineae; order Anaerolineales; family Anaerolineaceae; genus Mesolinea. The sequence goes on from JAAYUC010000001.1 coordinate 981, forward strand.
GAAATTGGAAAAAACCGATTTTCACACTGGCCTCCAGTGTACAATACAGTTAGATAGAATAAGTTTACAGGGAGGGATGCTGTTATGTCAAAGAGTTTTGAAGCGCTTCTCTATGAAGAATTGCCCGGGAATAAAGTCCGCTGCCAGCTCTGCGCGCATCACTGTGTGATAAACGACGGCAAGCGGGGAATCTGCAGAGTGCGAGAGAACCGGGAGGGGACACTCTATTCCCTGACATACGGCAGGCTGGTTGCCGCGCATGTGGATCCGATTGAAAAGAAACCCCTGTTCCATTTTTACCCAGCCAGCCGCAGCTTTTCCATTGCATCAGCGGGATGCAATTTTGACTGCCAGTGGTGCCAAAACTGGGAAATTTCGCAGGGGATTTCTGACGCGGAGATCGCGCGCAGCCCTTACACAGCCCCACAAGAAGTAGTCTCCTCCGCGGTGAGATTTGGCTGTAAAAGTATTTCCTATACATATACCGAACCAACGGTGTTTTTTGAGTACAGCCAGGAAGTTGGACGGCTTGCCCGCGAAGCGGGGATTAAGAACGTGTACGTCACCAACGGCTATATGAGCGACCAAACCATAACTTTGTTGAGCGGCTGGTTGGATGCTGCCAACGTGGATATCAAGGCTTTTTCGGACGATGTATACCGAAAGTATATTGGCGGACGACTTCAGCCTGTACTTGACGGTTGTGTGGGACTGAAGAAAGCCGGAGTCTGGCTGGAAATTACCACGCTTCTCATTCCAGGCTTGAATGATGATGAAAATCAACTGCGCGACCTGGCGCGATTCATTGTCAGGGAGCTTGGCGCGGATACACCCTGGCATGTCAGCCGCTTTTATCCGCAATACAAATACCAGGAGGCGAAAATTACCAGCCTGCAGAGCATCCAAAAAGCGCTGGACATCGGCAAGGCGGAAGGCTTGCTCTATACTTATGGGGGGAATGTGTCGGGTTTGGCGAACACGCTCTGCCCGAGCTGCGGCTTTACCCTGATTGAACGGGAAGGGATGAGCGTATTTAGCAATCAGATAAGCCCGGAAGGCGGTTGTCCGCAATGCGGGGCGCCTATCGCCGGGGTGGGATTAAATGCATGATTTGACCTAAACCTTTAGGTCTGAAAAACAGGCCTCAAACGCTCCTGACCGCACCATTTTCAGGATTCTCTCCAAATGAGGGTGCAGCAGGCTGTCTTGAGGAAGAAACGGAACTTCTGATCTAATCAAAGCGTAAGCTTGCTGCGTGATTTTTCCCTGGCGCAATTGAGGCTGTTTTTGCATTCTAAAATCCAGTGCCTGCGCAGCACAAAACAGTTCAATGGCGATGATTACCGCAATGTTGCGCAAAATTTCGCGGCAGTGAAGGGCTGCATTTGGTCCCATCGAGACGTGGTCTTCGACATTGCCGGAAGAAGGAATACTGTCGGTACTGGCAGGGTGGGAAAGGGTTTTGTTCTCCGAACTCAGGGCTGCCGCGGTGTATTGCAGCAGCATAAACCCGGAATTCACGCCGCCGTGTTCGGTCAGGAAAGGCGGGTAGGCAGCCGTGCTGCTGCAGTTATCGACCAATTTGGCAATGCGCCGCTCGGACATGTTGCCCAAATCTGTCAGGGCGATACTCAAAAAATCCAGCGATAAAGCTAAAGGCTCGCCGTGGAAATTTCCACCGGAAATTACCAAAGGACGGTCGTCTTCACTCCAAAATACCAGAGGGTTATCCGTCACTGAATTAAGCTCGATTGCGATGATTTCCCGGACCTGGTCGATGACATGCTTAACCGCGCCGTGAACCTGCGGAATGCAGCGCAAGGTGTATGCATCCTGGATATTCTTTGGGTCGTGCGGACGGGTGAATTGGCTGTTTTGTAACAACGTACGGAAGAGAGCCGCTGTTTCTTGCTGGCCTGGCTGCGGGCGGAGGCGGTGAATCTCCTCGGCAAACGCCCATAAAGTGCCGTTCTGGGCTTCCAATGTCAGGGCTGCTGCCAGATTGGCTGAACGCATCAGGGATTCAGCCTGGGCGCAAAGCAGCGCGCCCAATGCTGTCATCAGTGTGGTGCCGTTTGTGAGCGCCAGTCCTTCCTTGGCGCGCAGCCGCACGGGGCTCAGTCCGGCTTGGGCGAGAGCCTCGGCCGCGGGCATTTCCCGGCCTTTCCAACACACGTTGCCCATGCCAATCAGGGGCAGCGCCATATGCGCCAGAGGGGCAAGGTCTCCGCTGGCGCCCAAGGAACCTTTCTCCGGAATACGGGGCAATATGTTTTTGTTCAGCAGGGAGAGCAGCAGCTGCAAAGTCTCCAGACGCACACCTGAATATCCGCGCGCCAGCGTGTTGGCGCGGATGAGCATCATCGCCCGAACCGTCTCCTCGTCGAGAAAATCTCCAACGCCAACCGCGTGGCTGAGCAGGATGTTTTCTTGCAAGGTTTCAACCTGGTCGGGTGGGATGACGCGGTCTTTGAATGCGCCAAAACCGGTAGTGATGCCGTACGCTACTTCGCCTCTGGCTACCAGTTCCGCAACTGCTTCAGCGGATTTCCGGATGCCGGGAAGGCATGCTTCAGAAAGCGCGACCTGAACCTTTGGGTTCTGAGAAACCAACCGGACTTGTTCAATCGTCAAAGATTGTCCGTCAAGGAAAATCTGCGTCATCCTGTATTCCTCCCTGCCAAGAATTACGATTCGGTAATCAGGACTGAATTGAGCGTAACCGCCGGCGAATCAACTAGGTTTGGGTCCCGCGGGGGAATGGCAAAGAGCACATCCAGGCCTGCCACAACCTGGCCAAACACGGCGTGTTTGCCGTCCAGCCACGGCGTAGGCACATGGGTGATGAAGAACTGCGAGCCGTTAGTGTTGGGTCCGGCGTTTGCCATAGAGAGCACACCGGGTTTATCGTGGCGCAACTTCGGGTCAAACTCGTCCTTAAAGCGGTAGCCGGGGCCGCCGCGGCCGGTGCCGGTAGGGTCTCCGCCCTGGGCCATAAAATTCGGAATGACGCGGTGGAAAATGGTACCGTCATAGAAACCCTGGCGGGCAAGAAACACAAAATTGTTGACGGTGTGGGGAACGTTTTTCGCAAACAGGTCGATGACAATATCACCTTTGCTGGTGCGCAGGGTCGCCTGGTATTTCTTAGTAAGGTCCAACTGCATTTCAGGTTCGGACTGCCATTGTTGAGAACTCATGCTGCCTCCAAGTTGTTTTGGTCAATTGTAGCATCAAACCGGCGCCGCGCCCGCATTGGAAGGGGAGGCCAGACAAGTACCTGGAAAGAATCGTTGAGGCGATTAACCGGGAGAAGCGCGGTTTTAAGTCGTCTAGCTCTCATCAGCACGCGCAAAATTCTCGATATGTGTCGAAGTCAGGTCAGTTCTTGATTAAGTGATTTCAGGAGCGCGAGGATTTCCTCATTAGCAGGGATATCTGTCATGTCGTGTCCGTAGTGGATGTAGCGCACATTGCCGGCTTTATCCACAATAATCTGGCCGGGCATGCGGCCGAGTTTAAAGAGGTTCACGCGCTGTCCGAGCAGCTTTAAGACCAAATGGCTTGGGTCGGGGAGGCCGATGAAGGGCAGCTTTTCCTTGAGAAAGTAGGATTTAAACGCCTGGGGGCTTTCAGGGCCAATCACCACAATTCGCGCGCCGGCAGCAGCAAATTTATCGTAATCATGACGCAACTGCGCCATATGCCGCTGGCAAAATGGTCACATAAAACCGCGGTTCAACACCAGAATAACATGGCTGGAACCTTTGAATTGGGAGAGAGTAAAGACATTACCCTCCACGTCCTCCAGAGTAAAGTCAGGTGCAGGAAGATTCAGCTGTACAAGAGACATAGAGACCCTTTCCGCGCAATTTTTGACGCTGTTGTTCTGCTGTGATGGTTATTCCCAATATAGCATTGGAAGATTTCCTAACCCTTGACCGCGCCGCCAAGCATGCCGCGAATGAAGAATCGTTGGAAAAGAATGTAGACAAGGACGGTAGGCACAGCCACTATCAACGCGCCAGCCGCCAGCAGCGGGATGTTGGCAGTATATTTGCCCTGGAAGAAAGCCAGACCAACCGGAAGAGTGCGCATAGTCTCATCCTGGACAAGCACAAGCGCGAGCAAAAATTCGTTCCACGTCCACATAAAAACGAGAACCACCAGGGTGGTTACCGAGGGTTTCGCCAGCGGCCAGAGGACGCGCCAGAGCGTTTGCCAGCGGGTGCAGCCGTCCATCGCGGCAGCGTCCACCAGGTCTCTCGGCGCGTTTTCAAAGAAAGACGTCATCCACAAAGTGCCAAAAGAGACGCTGAGCCCAATCTGAGGAAGGATGAGAGCCCAATACGTATCTCGCAAGCCCAAGAGGTCCAGAAAGTGATAAAGCGGGATGATGACCGCTTCGAATGGCACCATATAGCCCAGCAGGATGAGGGGAAAGAGCCACTTCTTCCCAGGCAGGGGCAGCAGTCCAAAGGCATACCCCATCAATACGGAAATAAACACACTGGCCGCCACGACAGCCGCGGAGACAATCACGCTGTTCTTGAAAAAGATGTTGAATCTGCCGGTGAACCAAGCCTGCCTGAAATTATCCAGATTCCAGGTGCGCGGAAGGCTGAACGGACCCTGGATGAGTTGGGTATCTGTCTTGAAGGCGCCCAGGAAAAGGCCGGACACTGGCAGAAGAACCAGCAGCGCGAAGAAGGTGAGGAGAAGATAGCGAGGAACAAGCTGGGTTTTTGGGCTGGTCATTCCTTGGCCTCCTCGTTTCCGTTCTGCAATCGGCGAATGAGGAGGGAAATCGCCAGGATGATAATCATTAGAACCGTGGCCACCGCGGAGGCATAACCTATGCGGTTTTGCTGAAAGGCGGAGCGATAAATCAGGAAGCCAACCACCAGCGTGGCATTGCCTGGACCTCCGCGCGTGGTGACATAAACCAGGTCAAACACCCGCAAAGCGGCAATAATGGTTGTCACAAGCGCCACGCCGATTTCCGCGCGCAGACCTGGGATAGTGATGTGTAAGAATTGCTGAAAGGCGTTGGCGCCGTCCAGGCTGGAAGCTTCGTAATACTCTTCCGAGATGTGCTGCATGCCGGCTAAAAAGAGTATCATGCAGAATCCGTACTGCACCCAGGTGCCCACCGAACCCACCGCCGGAAGCGCGAGGGCAAAATCACCCAACCAGGCCCGGGTAAGGCTGCCCAGTCCAACCGCTTTCAAGAGAATATTGAGCGGGCCGAACTGAGGATTGAAAATCCAGCGCCAAATCACGCCAACGACAACCATACTGATGACCTGCGGGAGAAAAAGCACAGTCCGGAAAAAGGTCATCCCAGGGAGTGTTTTACGCGTGAGAAGCGAGGCGAGCAGAAGGCCCAGCAAAACTGGCAGCACGCAAAAGAACAAAATGAAAATCAGGTTGTGTAAAAACGCGTTGGTGAATTGGGCGTCGTAGAACATAACCCGGTAGTTTTGAAGACCAATCCAATCGCGCCGGGCGCTGAAGCCATTCCATTCGTAGAAGCTTGTTCTGACCGTTTCCAGGATGGGATAGAAGGTAAAGCCAAGATAAATCAAGAATCCGGGCAGCAGGTACAGCCACCCTTTCCATTTATTTTCACCTGGGTATGCCTGGTTTGAACGCATCGCGGATAAAAGGCAGCCGGCGCTTTTTCAGGCGCCGGCTGCACGAACGAGGTTATTTGCTCAGATACGCTTCGTAATCTTTTTGGACTGCCGAAACAAAATCTTCCGGGGTGCTGATGCTGCCCAGCAGTTTCTGCAATTCAGCCACCAATGTGTCATAGAAAGTTGGAGTGGCCCAGTCGATGTAATGACCGACGGCATTGCCTTTGTTGATGGCATCCCAGGCCCTCAACGTGTCTCCAAAGAGGTTATCTGTATCGATATCCGCGCCTTCCGGCAGCGCCATGGCTGGGAGCATGCCGGCCTTTGCCCAGAGCTCAGCTGCGCGCGGGCTGATCATCCAGTTCAGATACTCCGCGGCCAGGTCGGCTTTGGTGCTTGTCTTGCGGATAGCGAAGGGAATACCTACGCCGCCAATTGCCAGAGCTTTTTTGCCTTCAAAAGGCGGCATGAGGAAGAACCCAAATTCCTGGTCTGTATCATTAATCAGTTCGCCAGCCAGCCAGGAACCGGTTATGGTCATGGCGCCGTTGCCGGCTTTAAAGAGGGCGTTGCTGTCGTCATATCCAATGCCCGGGTAGCCTTCAGTGAAGTAACCAGCCTTAGCCCACTGCTGCAGTATTGCCGCCGCTTTGATATTCTCTTCAGTCTTGAAGCTGACATTGTTTACGCCGTAGGTCAGGTTGTTGATGTAATCCAGGCTGACCAGCAGGTGCTGAATCGCGCTGAATTCATGAATCGCGTTCCAGCCGTCCAGGCTTCCGAAGGAAATAGGCGTCTGTCCGCTTTCCTTAATCTTCGCGAGCAGGGCTTCGAACTCTTCGAAAGTTTGCGGAACTTCCCAGCCATTCTTCTTGAACATGGTTTTGTTGTAATACACGCCAACCACCTCAGCCGTTGGACTCACGCCGTACAGATTGCCCTGCCCAAAAGTTTTCCCATCGGGGGTGAAGCTGTTTCGGCTGGCAACCGAAGTGGAGAAGACTGAGCCCCAGTTGTACTTGGCAAGGTAAGAATCCAGCGGCAGAAGCAGCCCGGCTTCCACCATGGCGCCCATATCACTGCGGCCCTGGTTGACCTGCGCAACATCCGGCCCATTCGCTTCGCTGAGGGCCAGCTTCAGGGTCACTTTAAGGTCGTCCAGAGTCTTGACCACGCGTTCAATCTTGACGCCGGGATGAGCAGCTTCAAACTCAGCATTGAGTGTGTCCATCACCTGGCTCTCAACATCGCGATAGAACTGGTCCCATACCACCAGGGTGGTTTCTTCGGTAGCCGGCGCCTGAGTCTGCGCGGGTTTCTGGCTTCCCTGACAGGCGCCCAGAATCATTGCCAGCGCCAATAGAATTGCAATGGTTAAACGCATTCTTTTCATACTGCTCCTTTGTAACAAACTGAAAGTTTGGAGAATTATACCTTACCTGAACTCCCCGGGCCTTGTCGATTGATGTATCGTGGATTTTGATAATCCCAAGGTTCGCGGAGTGTGGCTCAGACGTTCCGGCCTGTACATGTTGGTATAATGAATTCAGGCTCTGTAGCTGGCAGCCGCTCATTTGTTTTTGAATATTGGAAAGAATCTTGCCGCCATGAGAATAGGGCAAAGCCCACATACGACAATCACATCAGAACACCGCTTTTGGCCTTTGGGTATTGGGTAAGTCTGACTGGACGCTGTTCCAGTTTTTATTTTAATCGGCAGAATTAGGGAAGGAGAAAATGGTGGAAAAGAAAGAAGCAGTCTCTTTGAGAGAAGCGTTCTCTCATCTCTCCTGGCAGCTGTTGATGGTCACAGAAAACGCGGCTATCGCGGCAGCACGATCAGCTGGAAAGGGAGATAAACACCTGGCGGATAAGGCCGCGGTGGACGCGATGCGCGATACTCTGGATAAGATGAGCGGGTTTTCAACCAACATCAAGATTGGCGAAGGGGAACGGGACGACGCGCCGATGCTGTTCATCGGCGAACAGCTCGGCAGGGGAAATATTGCCATTGATATCGCCGTGGACCCGCTGGAGAACACCAATGCAACCGCCGACCTGAAACCCGGCGCGGTTTGCGTGCTGGCTGCATCTTCCAGGGGCGGGCTCATACAGGCCTCGGATACCTACCTGGATAAGCTGTGCGTCGGACGCGAGGCCGCGCCGCTGGTGGATATCCGCCTCGCGCCAGAAGAGAACATCCGCCGCATCGCGGAGGCTTTGCACCGCAAGGATTACGGGGAAATCACCGTGACCATTTTGGACCGCCCGCGGAACGCGGAGCTGATTCAGCGGGTTCGGTCCACAGGCGCCCGGGTGAATCTTATTGCTGACGGCGACCTGATGCCGTGCATCTTTACCTGTTTTAAAGGCGCCGGCGTGCATGCGGTCATGGGGATTGGCGCTGCTCCGGAAGGGGTCATTTCAGCGGCTGCCATCAAGCTGTTGGGCGGCGGGATGCAAGCGGTCTTTAAGCCTAAAGACGACGCCGACCGCCGAAGATTAACGGCTATGGGAATTCAGCTTGACCAGGTCTATACAGCTGAGACCCTCGCGCCAGGAGAAAATCTGATTTTTTGCGCCACAGCGGTCACACCAATCCTGACGACTACCAAGGCTGTTCTGGAAGGTGTGAGCTTCTTTCCCGGAGGAGCAAAAACCCACAGCCTGGTGGTTTCCAACACATTCATGAACTTTGTGCCAACCACACATGTGCTGGACAGCACCAGATTCTCGCAGGAAAAAAGCGAATTCCGACTGTGGTAGTCTTATAGACGCCCGCAGGCAGCCGGTTGGCTGGTTGACAGTGTTCGTCCGGATGGTAAAATTGCGGTCTACAAAGTAAACGAGGTTTTTAATGAAAACTGCATTAATTACAGGTATCACCGGGCAGGATGGGTCCTACCTGGCGGAATTGCTCCTAAGCGAAGGTTACGAAGTTCACGGCGTCATCCGGCGTTCGAGCACATTTAACACCCGCAGAATTGACCATTTGTACCGGGATCCGCATGGAAATGGCGAGAAGCCGCGTCTCTTTCTGCACTACGGCGATATGGGCGCGACCGATACCCTTCTGGACGTCATTTACACCACCAAACCGGATGAAATCTATCATCTGGCCGCGCAAAGCCATGTGCGCGTCAGCTTTGACATGCCTGAGTACACCGGCGATATTACCGGTCTGGGCACCACGCGCATCCTGGAAGCGATTCGAAAAAGCAAATTGAACTGCCGTTTTTATCAGGCGTCTTCCAGCGAGCTTTTTGGAAGCGCGAAACCTCCACAGAATGAGAATACGCCCTTTCAGCCCCGCAGCCCATACGCAGCCGCCAAGCTGTATGCCTATTGGATGACGGTAAACTACCGCGAAGGCTATGGGATGTATTCTGTCAACGGAATTCTCTTCAACCATGAATCCCCGCGGCGCGGAGAAACATTCGTGACGCGCAAAATTACCCGCGCGGTTGCGTCCATTCGAGCGGGATTGCAGGACAAGCTCTTCTTGGGCAACCTGGATGCCAAACGCGACTGGGGATACGCTCCGGAATACCTGGAAATGATGCATCTGCTGCTCCAGCAGGATGAACCGGACGATTTTGCCATTGGCACTGGCGAAGCGCATTCCGTGCGCGATTTTCTGGATGAGGCTTTTGGGTATGTCGGGATGGACTGGCATAAGTATGTGGAAATTGACCCGCGCTACTTCCGCCCGACCGAAGTGGATTACCTGTTGTGCGACCCCACCAAAGCGAGGACCAAATTGGGTTGGGAGCCGAAAATCAAGTTCCATGAGTTGGTGCGCATTATGGTGGACGCGGACCTCGAATTGCTAAACCTGCCCAAACCGGGCGAAGGCAAGCGTATTATCGATGAAAAGTTTAACGGCTGGCACCGCTGGGAGCACCAGGTTGTCAGCATGGATAAGTGACAATAATCGCATAGTCGGATATAATAAGTACTTCGGAGTAGTAATCCGCAGCTGCTGACAGAGAAGGGTTGGGAAGGCTGAAACAACCCGCAGCCTTGGTGAGGATGAAGTCGCCGGAATGATGACCGAAGAAATCCGTCAGGGAGAGTAGAACGGTCCGGGAACGCCCGTTAGCGCGTTTGAGTGCATTGACGAATGTCAATGAATTGAGGTGGTACCACGGAAACTTTCGCCCTCTATGAGCGAAAGTTTCTTTATTATTTGTGAGGAGAATGAAAATGACAGAACTGCCAAAAACTTATGATTTCAAAGAATACGAAGAGAAGATTTACGCCAACTGGGAGAGCAAAGGATACTTCCGCCCGAAAAACGACCCAAACAAACCCGGGCATGACCCTTCCATCAAACCTTTTGTCATTGTTATTCCTCCTCCCAACGTTACCGGCGGGCTGCATCTTGGGCATCCGCTCTTTGTGGCCACTGAAGATTTAATGATTCGTTACCACCGCATGAAAGGCGAACCAACCTTGTGGGTGCCTGGCACCGACCATGCCGGCATTGCCACGCAGCTGCAGGTCGAAAAGCAGCTTGCCCGGGAAGGGCTGACTCGAACCCAGTTGGGGCGCGAAGCTTTCCTGAAACGCATGTGGCAGTGGAAAGAACAATACGGCGGGCAAATTACCCACCAGATTCGGCGGATTGGCGCCAGCTGCGACTGGGACAGAGAACGCTTCACGCTGGATGAAGGCTTGTCGCGCGCGGTGCGCGAAGCGTTTGTGCGGCTGTACGAAAAGGGTTTAATCTACCGCGGTCCCCGCATGATTAATTGGTCCCCCGGCCTAAAAACAGCGGTTTCGGACCTTGAGGTTGAATATTCCGAAGAGAGGGGCACTTTATACTATTTCAAGTACCCTCTTGCCGATAACAGCGGCGATTATATTCCAGTGGCAACCACCCGACCGGAAACAATCCTCGGCGATACCGCGGTGGCTGTGCACCCCGACGACCAGCGCTACCAGCGTTACATCGGCAAAATGGTGCGGGTGCCGGTCATCGGCCGGGAAATCCCTGTGGTCGCTGATGAATATGTGGAACGTGAATTTGGCACCGGCGCGCTTAAAATCACGCCCGGACACGACCCCCACGATTATGAAATCGGGCAGCGGCATCAGCTCGCGCTCATCAATATCATGAATCCCGACGCGACATTAAACGAAAACGCGGGACCCTATGAGGGATTGGACCGCTACAAAGCCAGGCAGGCCTTGTGGGAAGATATGCGCGCGCAGGGTCTTGTCCTAAAAGAAGAACCTTATATGATGAGCGTCCCCAGGTCTCAACGCGGCGGTGAGATTGTTGAGCCGTTGGTCTCTACGCAGTGGTTCGTCAGGATGGAAACTCTGGCGAAGAACGCCAAAGCTGCCGTGGAAGCCGGCCAAATCACTTTTGTGCCTGACCGTTTCACCAAAGTCTTCCACAACTGGATGGACAATATCCAGGATTGGTGCATCAGCCGTCAACTCTGGTGGGGGCACCGCATACCGGTCTGGTACTGCCAGGACTGCGGTGAGGTCATCGTCGCGCGGGAAACGCCGGAAAGCTGCCCCAAGTGCCGCAGTGCGCGCCTGGAACAGGACCCGGACGTGTTGGATACCTGGTTCTCTTCGGGTTTGTGGCCGTTTTCAACGCTTGGCTGGCCGGAGCGAACGCCCGATTTTGAGTATTTTTATCCGACCTCTGTGCTGGAGACTGGCTACGACATCTTGTTTTTCTGGGTCGCCCGCATGATTATGGACGGTATTGAGTTCACAGGCAAAGCTCCGTTCCACACCGTATATTTGCACGGCATCATCCGCGACGAAAAAGGCGTGAAAATGAGCAAAACCAAGAACAACGCCATTGACCCTCTGGAGGTCATGGACGCGATGGGGACCGATGCTCTGCGCTTTACGCTCCTGGTCGGCAGCACCCCTGGCAATGATATGAATATATCCGTTAAAAAGGTGGAGGCTAACCGCAACTTTGCCAATAAAGTCTGGAATATCGGCAGATTTGTCATTTCAGCAGTGGACCGCGCCGGCGCGAAACCCGTTTCGGAACCCGTTTGGACCCTGCCTGACCTGTGGATTTGGGCCAGATTAAAGCAGGTGGTCAACAGCGTCAACAATCTATTTGAAAATTACCAATTTGGAGAAGCTGGCAAGCAGATTTACGAATTCTTCTGGAGCGAGTTCGCCGATTGGTATCTGGAAGCTTCAAAACGGCAGCTTTCGGAAGGCGGCGAGCGCGCGTACTTTACCGCCTTTGGGCTCGCCCGGGTATTGGATGTGATGCTGCGCCTGCTGCATCCTTTCACGCCGTACGTGACCGAAGCGCTGTGGGGTTACCTCAAGCAGGCCTGCCTGGATGCCGGCCTCCCGCTAAAAAATAAAGAAGGTTGGGAAGAGGCGCTTATTGTGGCGCGTTGGCCGGAGCGCATGGAGATGGAGGGGTGGGAGGATGAAATCATTAAGGATTTCAGCATCACGCAGGAGCTGATACGCGCAATCCGCAACCTGCGCTCGGAATACAAAATAGAGCCTTCGCGAAAACTGCATGCGATTTTTGTGTCGACTGACCAGCAAATCCTGCTCGAGTCGCAAAAGTTGGTGCTGTGTGATTTGGCAGGGCTTGACCCGGACGCGACAGAAATTCGTTCGGAAAAGCCAGAAGACCAAAGCGGCCTGGCCGGGCTTGTCGTGAACGAAATTGAAGTTTTTGTACAGCTTGCCGACGCCAAGGATGACGCGGCTGAGGAAGAACGGCTGCGCAAAGAATTGGCGGAGCTGGAGAGTCAGGTAGCGCGCCTTGAGAGCTTGTTGGCAAGTCCTTTCGCGCAAAAAGCGCCGGAGAAGATTGTGCAGGCAGAGCGGGAAAAACTGGAAACATACAAAGGCAGCATCCAAAAACTGCGCTCGCGGCTTGGTTAAACCAAAAAGAGATGCCTTCAAGGCATCTCTTTTTTATGTTATTTTCTGGCTGCAATACGGTCAGATTCCCGCTGCATTATTCTGCGGAGAATTGCCAAAGAACAGGCGTAAGTAGAATCCATGCCCTCGTATGAGAGCGCGCCAGCTCCCAGGTTTTGCCCTTTGGTAAGGGGGGTATCCGAGACGTAGTGCAGAATGCCCAGGTCAAAGGGAAGCTTGTGCAGGTTGACGATTTCATTTACCGGATGCCGCTGCGGGCGGAAAAGCTCGTAAACGGCGGATAGATAGGGTCCGGCTTCCATCTCAATATCCGTGTAGCCTTCTCGGTAGATAACATCCATAACGGTGGCATTTTGCAGGAAGGTGCCCCAAACAGAAACAGCTTTTTGGTTGTCCAATACCGTGCCGTAAGTCAGGTAGGGGGAAAGGTCCGAAGCCTGAAAATTGTTATCAAAGATATAGGTGTTTTTGGAGTGCTCGTCATAGACCACATTCGGGAGAATGACATCCCCGCGCACGCCGTTGAGGCTGGCCGCCTTGCCCATCACATAAATACCCAGAATTTGGGCCGCGTTTTCCGCAATCTTGGTCAGGAGGTGATACGCCCCGAACCCGAGGGGATAATCAATATTCACAATAAGCGCGTTGGATTTTGATAAAAATTCCCACTCGGCGCAGCCGGGCAGGGCGCAAGGGGTGATGCGGGTATCGATGTTGGCTGGAACCAGCCTGGAGAGGTCAATTACCTGGGCTTCTGTATCAAAGGCGTGCACACTTGGAAAGCGGAAAATTCCGCGTTCCTTCTCAAATCGGAGCTGCTCCTCCCAGGCGGATTTTCCGGCTGGAGACGATTGATATTTCTTCATGACGTAATAGAAGAAGTTTTCTTTGCTGGATGGGACCGCTTTGTTCTGGATGTCCTGCCACTCTGCCAGCAGCAAAGGTTGTTCCGCGCTGTGAATGAATTCGATCAGTTCCTCCTGTTTGCTGAGCGCGAAGCCCGACAGAAGGTTCACCAGACTGTGCGTATTGGAGGAGACGAAATAAATCGGGCGCTCGTTTATCTCGGGATACTGCTTTTCAATCTTTTCCCACCAGGCTTCTGTCGCTTTTCGGTAATCATTCAGCGAACCACTGAGCAGTTGGAGTCTGAAATTGCACTTCACTTTGGCGAAGAGAGCCAGAACCTCGCCAAACCGCCCGCCCAATACGGTATAAAGGCGGCCAAGGTCGCTCTCACTCATCTTTAGCTGGTTCGCGAGACGCTGGAAACGTTCAGGATCGGCAGGAGAGGCATTTAGGTAGAGGTCCGGCGGAATGTGACTCAGCAGGGCATTCAGTTTATTCCACTCAATCTGCAGGGCGGTCAGCGTGGGCACGACATCATCAATATCGGAGCGGGAGGCGATATAGCATGCCATTTGCTCTCCGCCGTCGTAAAAACAGCGCCTGCGCCTGGCCCGGGCAGCCACTTCCGTCCAGGTTTCCACGTTTCCGTAGCCGTGTTGAGAAAAATTGCTCTCTGTTTGCCCAAGAATGATTTTCTTCACATTAAAAATGCACTCCGGTAAGCGCTGCAAGCTGTAAATCAAAGCGGAAGTATCCGGATACGGCTCGCGCGCGTTTGGATGCAGGGAGGAATTCATCCCGGAATGTACTTCTTCGAGCGAACGAATCTGAATCACATTCGTGGACCGCAGCAGTGAGTAGATGGTGCGAAGATAAAGGTCAATTTCCTCAGAGGAGCGAACCGGAACCTGTCTTTCCATATTGCCATGTCCTTAGTAATAATTTCTGCGATGATTGATTTTATCACGCAGGCAGAAAGCCCTCTGGCATACTTTATAATAGGGTCACAGAACGGAGGAGCCGCGTATGCCGATAGATACAGTCATCTTTGATTTTGGTGGTGTCATTTTACGCTACCTTGACCCCGACTGGCTGCGCACAATGCTGCCTTACGGGGACCAAATCCAAACAGCCGTGAATGAATACCTGCAATCGGATATCCTCTGGGAGGTGATGCGCGGACGTTTGCGGGAAATGGACTTTTGGAGCGCCAAAGCCCGCGAGATGAATATCCCCATCGAAGCTGTGGAACGCTATCTGCAGGTTCAGACTGCCCGCGCACAGTTGGATTCTCAGGTGCTTGCGCGTATGGCGGGCTTAAAAGGCCGTTACAAACTGGGGATACTCAGCAACGCCGGGGATACAACCAGAATGCTCCTGCAGGAACATTACCGCCTCCATGAGGTGGTTGATGACATTGTCATCTCAGCTGAGGAGGGACTGGTGAAACCGGAGCCGGAAATCTACCTGCTCTCGGCGCGGCGGCTGGGCACTCAGCCCGAACGCTGCGTTTTTGTGGACGATTTGCCGGAAAATATCCGGGCCGCCGAGCGCGTGGGAATGCGCGGTGTTCTGTTCACGGATACTGAGAGTTCTCTGGCGCGTTTGGACTCACTTCTCGCGCAGGAGGCGTAACGATGCTCTATCTGGTAGCCACTCCCATCGGCAACCTCGGCGATATGACCTACCGGGCAGTCGAAACCTTGCAAGGGGTCGACCTAATCGCCAGCGAGGACACGCGAAAAACCAGCATCCTCCTGAAACATTATGGAATTTCAAAGCCTCAGGTGGCTTTCCATACCATAAACGAAGCCAGGATGACGCCAAAGCTGCTGGAACGCTTGCTGGAAGGGGAAAACATCGCGCTGGTGACCAACGCCGGCACGCCCGGAATCTCTGACCCGGGCTATTCCCTCACGCATGCTGCCGTTCAGGCCGGGGTGGCGGTGACGTCCATACCAGGGCCTTCCGCGGTCATCACAGCGCTCACTCTGGCGGATTTGCCTTTGCACAGCTTCACCTTTAAGGGTTTTCCACCGCATAAAGAAGGCCCCCGAAAACGCTTTTTGGAACAGGAAAAAGACTCTCCGCACACGTTGGTCTTCTATGAGAGTCCATACCGCCTTATGGCGTTCCTAAAAAACGCTCTGGAAATATTCGGCGACCGGCGCGCCATGTTGGCCAATGACCTGACCAAGAAGTTTGAGGCCATCTGGCGGGGAAGCCTGCGGGAAATACTGGAGCAAATGCAGAACACAGAAATAAAAGGTGAATTCTGCATTTGTATTGAAGGCTGTCCGGAGGAAAGGGTCAGAACGCGAGAGGGGTAAGGTCCTTCAAATCAGAGAAAACATCCAGGTTTTCCGCTTTCTTGAGCCTGTTGGTAATCCAATAGGTGGCTGGCGTCATGATGACCTCAACAGCAACCTTGAAAAGGTAATTGCTGAGCGTGAGCGTCAGGTAAAGCTCCCACGGAAAAACACGCGTCAATGAGCCTACCGCGATGAAAACAGCGGTATCCACCAGTTCCCCGACAATTGTGGAGCTTATCGTTCGAACCCAGAGCCATTTCCCCTGTGTGCTGTGTTTGAGCAGCGCCATAATGATGGCATTAGAGAAACTGCCGCCAAGATACCCAAGAAAACTTGCCAATACAATTCCGCCAGAACTGACTCCTCCGAGGATTTTATCGTAGGCGGACTGCCCGACAGAATTTAGCCAGGTGGGTTCACCCGGCAATTTCTGAATAAAGTAAAACATCAGCGCTGTAAATACCAGCCCCAAAAAACCAATCCAGATGACGCGCCGGGAGATTTTGTATCCATAAACTTCAGTGAGGATATCCCCAAAGATGTAGGCGACTGGAAAAAACAATGTGCCGGCATCAAACGCCAACGGCACGCCGCCCAGGGAAATCCCCCAGTCTATCAATTTGGCTGATGAGGCGATATTGCTGAGAGCCAAAACCAAAGTGAAGACAACCGTTACGATATCCAGGTAACGATAGGTGAGTGGTGAGGAGGCGGGAGGTTTTTCGTTCATCAGCGTAAAGTATACCTTTTTTACAGGTATACTTATTTCCACAATGCAGCGCTTTTTTGTTGAATCAGACGCGATACAAGGCGGCAAAGTGCGCTTTCCGGAATCCGCGGCCCGGCAAATGGAGAAGGTCCTGCGGCTGGACCTTGCTCGTGACGAGGTCATCGTCCTCGACAACTCCGGAAAGAGTTACCGCGTTCGCCTGAACGGCCGGCAGGCTGGACTCCTATCTGGAGAGATTCTGGAGACGAAAGCGCCGGACCCGCGTTTGGAGCTGCGGCTGGAACTTGGCTTCAGCCTCACCAAGAGGGAAAAGGTGGAATGGATTCTCCAAAAAGGGACTGAACTAGGGGTCAGCGTTTTCAGACCTTTTGTTTCAGAACGAAGCCTTGACCGGGACCTGAAGTTGGAACATGCCAGACAGGAGCGCTGGAATGCAATTATCCGGGAAGCGGCCGAACAATCCCAGCGTTCACGGCTGCCCGAATTATGCGCGCCGAGAAATTTCCGGGAGTTGCTTACAGCCTTTCCATCTGAGAGTGTCAGGTTGTTTGCCTGGGAAGGAGCCGCGCCAGAGCTGCAAATGCGGCCCGAATGGTTCAGAGGAGCGGCGGCAGTCGGCCTTCTGGTGGGGCCGGAGGGGGGCTTCAGCCTGGAAGAAGCCGGATTGGCTAAGGCGGCGGGGTTCCGACTGTGTTCGCTTGGACGGCGCGTTTTGCGCATGGAAACTGCCTGCCTGACGGCCTGCGCGCTCAGCGCGCATTACCTCGAAACCGCTCGTTAAGTATTGATAATCGCGCGGGAAGGCAGCAAATTGCGCAGGCGGCCGGGGAGGTTTTTTCCCGCGCCAAGGTTTCTCCCTTCGCTGTCGCGCGCAGCGATAATTGTGCCTTTTTGGCAGCCTTCGATGTTCAGGCCGCGAATTTCCGCGCCTTGCAGCCATTGAGGGATTAAATCAGCGGGAATGACCCACACATTGCTCTCAAATCGGTCGCCAAAGCGGCTGACTGATTCCGCGGACAATTCAAAGTGTGAACCGCTCCAGCGGCCAAAGGGAAAACCAAAAGCATAATAAGGCAGGTCCGGGAAGCGTGTCAGGAATTGACCTGGCAGCAGATACAGCTGCTGCTCTCTGTGGTAGAAACGCAAGTCTCTATTGCTAACTTCCGGGGCGAAATCGAAACCGTATAAGTCTTGCAGCTCGCGCAGCAGCGCAGCCTGAGCTTTCTCATCCAAAGGCTCAAGGCCGGTTTTACTGAATGGCCGGCAAGGGGGAGCCACAAGCGGCAGCTTGAGCGGGGCTGTCTTAATCAGTTTCGCGGCAAAGAAACCGTTAGTGCCGGCCACGTGCGGCCACAAGCGCAGGCTTGCGGCAGCCTGTGGGTCGAAGCGCTGCCCTTCGAAAGCTGTCAGTCCGGGCGCTTTGAGCAAAGATTGGGGGCTTTCGTCCACGCGCGCGGTTCCGGGGTGCGTTTCCAGGAATCTACTCAGAACAGCTTCGTCTTCTTCGGGGGCGAGCGTGCAGGTCGAGTACACAATTTCCGCCCCGATTTTTGCGGTGCTGACCGCGGATTCCAGCAGCGCCAGCTGGCGCGCGGCCAACCTTTCCCGCTCTCCTGGGGTTATCGGACGGAATGGGTGACTGGCGGAGACGCGAAGGCCTTCCATGCTGCATGGCGCGTCGAGTAAGACCCGGTCAAAGGTTTCCGGAAACCAGGCTCCAATCTTTTCGCCAGTGAAGTTGGTAATTGCTGTGTTCGCCGCGCCCCAGGTGAGTAGTACCACCCGCAGCGCCTGCAGCCTGCCGGTGCTTGAATCATTGGCAAGAATTAAGCCGCTGTCATTGATACTGTCGACCAGCTGCGTGGTCTTGCCGCCGGGTGAAGCTGCCATATCCAACGTCAGACCGTTGGCGGGAAGCTCTGAGAACAGGGTCACAGGCAGGATTGAAGCCGCGTCCTGCACGTAGTAATACCCAAAGCGGTGCTCGATGGTCTGTCCGATGGGTGTTTGCGCGGATGAAACCTGCCAGGCAGAGGATGAAAAGCTTATTGGCTCTGATTGCCAGCCGTAGCGTTCGCTCCAGCGGGAAAACGCTTTTTGTGGGTCAGGGTTCTTCAGCAGATTTACCCTGACAGCCGGATAGGCGGGCTGATTGAGAACATTGAGAAGCTGCGCGTAGTCATCAGGCGTGAGGTAGGGCCGGTATCGCTCCGCGGCGAAAAGGGAAAGGTGCGCGGAGTCGCTCATATCTGGCTGCGTTCCTTTCGAATGACAAATAACAGCTCATTGACCACCTGAATCTTTTCCACGTCCCAACCGCGGCCGGCAGCTGCCTTTGTGATGAGCTGGGTGTGGTAGTCTTCGAGCGAATGATGGCCGCTCAAATCGGAGGCGGGCAGGCTGGAAACCAAAAGCGGGGCGCGCAATGACGCGAAAAACGGGCCGAGGCAACCGGGTTTTCGTTTTTCAAATCGGTGTGCTTCCTTAAAAAAGAATATGCAGTCCGCCCCATGCTGAGGGGGTTCCGCGAGGATATCCTGATGGATCGCGCGGGCATTGGGGTATTTTCGTAAGAAAAATTGATTAAGGAATTCCAGGCGCGGTTTGTGAATGTCGTACGCGAGAAATTGGACTTCCTGAGGCAGACCCAACCATGGAAGCAGCAGCGGGTCCAATGCGCACGCTAGGTCAAGGATTACTGCAGGGCTGCCGATGATATCCCGCAAAGCCCGGCAAAAAGCATCCAGATGCCCAAGCCTTTCCCGGGTGGAGGCGTGCCTGGCCATCAAATTCGCAGTCCAGGTTTTCACTTCTGTGTCGGACGGATTGCCCTCAAAGAAGCTCAGCATCCTGGCAGTCTCCGCGGGATAGTCAATATCCTCCAGATAAGGAGCGACAATGTTGTGTAATTTCTCGCGGAAGGCGGATTTTATCGCCGCTGCGCTGCCGCCTTTGGCAGTAAGTTCAGCCAGAATCTCGCGAAGCATGGCTTCCGGCAGGTCCATCTGGCGGTATTTTCGTGAAGACCGCGTCTCCGCAATGATTTTTGCTGTGAAACTTTCGTCCATTGGCTCACCGCGAGAGAAGAAAGACCAACTCATTTGGGAACTCGAAACCGCGAACCTTAAAAGACGTGTTTTGAGTTAGTTGCGCGAATTGGTGCGCGTAGGTCTGGCGCATTCCTTTCTCACGCCCGCCCAGGCTCCTGGCTGGATATGAAATCAGAATGTGCTCAGCATTGATTTCCGCCAGGAGGCGCGCACCCAAGGTTTTGTCCAATTGGTCAAGGCAGGGCAGCGTTTTCAGCAGAAAAGCCACCTGCACCTGCTGGCGCGGAACGCAGGCGCTCAAATCGCAGGGAAGCGCATTTCCCGTAATATTTCGCTGATTAAAAAACCGATTCAAAAAATCCAGCATCGGCAAAACGACATCACAGGCATAATAAACGAAATCTGGAGAGAGCGGCATCCAGGGCTGCGCCAGCGGGTTTAACCCGCAAGCCAAATCCAGAACCGAATGAACTGGCGATATCTCCGCCAGGCAGGTCTTGAAAAAATGACCGATGTAAGGCAATCGTTCGGCTGTGGAGTTGTGCAGGCGCATCAGCCGCGTGCAATAGTCCTGCCACGCGGGCTCATCATCAGCGGGAATTGTATTCAGAATATCTTCCCATTTCGTGTAGTTAATTTCCGGAGCAAGGAAGGCTCCTGTCACCTGGTGCAGACGCGTCCGGGCTGTTTTTAGCGCAGTCCGGATATCGCCGCGTTTCTCCAATTCCTCAGATGCCACGCGCTCGACCAGGCTGGGAATAATTTGGGCGTACTTGGAGTTCCTGCAAATCGCCCGCACCAAAGTTTCAAGGTCTTCAGGGCTGCTGGGAGTCATTTCGCAACTGCTCCATTAAGCGGGTCATAAAACGCAGGTTGTGTTGGGTCGCCAGCCTGAAATAGGCGCTGTCTTGCATGCGGTAGAGATGGCTGAGATAAGCCAGAGAATAATGGCGGCAGCAGGGGCAATCGCAGCCCGGGGAGACAGCTTGGTGGCTGCGCATGTACTGTTCATCGTTGATGTAACGGAAGCCGAACCAGTCATTTCCTTTTCCGGGTACCGCCTTTGGAGATTTGAGCGCGTAAAGTCTGCCATGCCTGGCGTCGCGGGTCGGCATAGCGCAGTCAAACAGCTCGTATCCCATCCGGTAACAAGCCGCGACGCTGACAGGATGCCCAATCCCAAGCGCGTGGATAGGGAACTGAGGGGGGACGACGGAGCGGGTGTATTCCAGAATGTCCGTAAGCAGATTGGATTGGTCATCAAGCGGCCAGCCGCCAAATCCAAACCCGTCAAAGCCAATTTCCAGCAGCGATTCCGCGCAAATTTTGCGCAATTCAGGGTAACCACCGCCTTGGATAACGCCAAAGAGGAGGGGACGGTCTTTAGCGTCCACTTTTCGGGAGGAAAGTTGTTCCTGAAAGGCTGCTTTGGCGCGCTTTGCCCATTTGATGGTGCGGCTGACTGACAATTGCTGTTCCTGGAATGGAGCGTCGACGTGCGTGCAGTCGTCCAGGCAGATGAGAATATCCGCTCCGTACCCAAATTGGAGCTGGATGCTTTTTTCAGGGGTGAGAATGAGCTTGCGGGATGAAGATTCCGGTCGGAAGATGATGCCATTTTCACCCAGACTGCCAAATTTCGCGTTCTGACGGATAAGGGAATAAGCCTGGAAACCGCCGGAGTCGGTCATGATGATGCCGTCCCAGGCAGACATTCGGTGCAGGCCGCCCAGGCCTTGAACAACTGACGAGCCTGGTTTTTGCATCAGATGGAAGGCGTTCATCATCAACGCTTTAACCCCGACTTCGGTTAAATCCGCACTGGTAAGGCTGCGCACAAACCCATAGGTGGCATCCGGCAGAAAGGCAGGCAGGGATAATGAATGGGCGCGTACGTCAAGTGTCTTCACGGTCCGCCAAATTGCTTTCTCTGGGGTTTATCAAGAATCAAAATGAACTCCGCCTTGCGGTTGTTCGTTTGCCTGATGACATCTTCGATAGTTCCGTGATAGAGCTTCTCGGAAGGAAGAGTCAGATCGCAGGCCAAAAAAACGCGCTGTTTTTTCCCAAAAGCCTGCTGAACTTCCCCCAGGAGTTTGGCAAGCCGGTAAGGCGTGTCCATCAGGATTAGTGGCAGGTCCGCGCGGCTGAGGCGTGCAAGCGCTGCCTGGCGCTGCTCTGTTTTTGGGGGAAGAAACCCAACGAATTGGAATTGTTCCAGATTGAAAGGACATACCGACACGGCTGCCATCAGGGATGAAGCTCCAGGCACAGGGACGACCTGAATATTCATTTCCTCAAGCAGCACCAAAAGCTGCCTGCCCGGATCTGAAAAGACCGGCGTTCCGCAATCTGAGATGAGCGCCAGTGACTGGCCTTGCATCAGCAGGACCAGGATTTCCTGTATCAGGCTGCTTTCGTTGTGTTCATTCAGTTCAATCAGCGTCTTGCTTAGCCCGAGTTCTTTTAAAAGCCGGGCACCGTTCTTCCTCTCCTCACAGATAACCGCGTCCACAAAATTGAGAATATCAACCGCGCGACGTGTTATGTCCGCAGGGTTGCCAATCGGAGTGGCGACGATGTAAAGTATGCCAGCGGCAGGTTTTTCAGCCATGAACAGTGACCTCTTCTTTCAGGTTTGATTATATAACACACCTTTCGGAATAACCGCGCGTCAAATGTGGCATAATACTGCCATTCTATCAATGAGGCCGCATGAAAAAATTTAGCCGTCTGACCAAAGTATCGATACTGCTTGCTGTCCTATTTTCTTTGGATAAACTCCTTGGCGTGGCCCGACAAATGCTTGTCTCCCGGCAGTTCGGCCTTTCAGCGGAATTAGATGTGTTTAACGCCTCTAACAATCTACCGGATATGCTTTTTATGCTGATATCCGGCGGCGCGCTGGCGATCGCGTTCATACCGGTACTCACGGAAGTGCTGTCCAAAGAAGGACGGGAAAAAGCCTGGCTGCTTTTTTCCAATATTCTCAATATCGCCTTTCTGGTGACCTCGGCTCTGGCAGTCGTCATCGCGATATTTGCGAAACCGCTGGTCAGCGGCAGCCTGGGCATCGCACCCGGCTTCAGCGGTGCGCAAATCGCGCTCACCATAAAACTTCTGCGTCTAAATCTGATCGCGACGCTTGTTTTTTCCCTCAGCGGACTGGTAATGGCCGGGCTGCAGGCAAATCAGCATTTTCTGCTGCCGGCGCTGGCGCCAATTTTCTACGACTTTGGACAAATCCTGGGTGTAATCATGCTGGCCCCCAACAAACCCTACCAAATCGGACCGATAACGCTGCCAGCGTTTGGTTTTGGAATTGAAGGGATGGTATACGGGGTTATCATAGGCGCGCTGCTCCACCTGCTGATTCAGGTGCCTGGATTAATCAAATACCGCTTCAAGTGGCAGGCGCGGGCGGACCTGAAAGACCCAGGGACCCAAAAAGTCTTGCGATTGATGGGTCCTCGGCTGCTCAGTATGTTCTTTATCCAGCTCATCTTTCTTGCCCAGGACAATTTCGCCTCCCGCCTGGCAACCGGTTCGGTAACCGCTCTGACCTATGGCTGGTGGATTATGCAGGTGCCCGAGACCCTGATAGGCACCGCGATCGCGACCGCGGTTTTGCCAACGCTGGCCGAGTTGTTCAGCCAGTCAGCATTTGAACAGCTGAAAACGAAAGTTGAACGGGCCGCGCAGGCCATGCTTGTGTTGACCATCCCTATCGCTGTAATCGCTGGCATCGTCATTCAGCCGGTTATTCAGCTGCTGCTTGGGCTGGATCCCGCCGACACTGCCAGGGTGGTCCTGGTGACGAGGGTCTTTTTGCTGGGCATCAGCGGGCATTCCCTGGTGGAATTATTCGTCAGGTCTTTCTACGCTATGCAAAAGCCCAGATATCCGCTGCTTCTTTCGGGGCTGACCCTGTTGTTTTACCTGGTTTTTGGCTGGCTGCTCTCTGCGCGCTACGAGGCCGCGGGGATTGCCGCGGCGAACACACTCGCATACACAATTCAGGCTGTCGTCTTGTTGATTCTGCTCGGAAAAGTTCTTTCCGAGAAACCTGTGCTGCTCCCAACTTTAGGAAAGGCGGTTTTGGGAGCATTCCTTGGCGCGGCAGCGGCCTGGTCTGTGATGCGTTACGCGCCCATTCCGGGAGGGCAGTTCTTCTCTGCAGTAATGGGCGGATTGTCAGGACTAATGCTGGCCGCGCTCATCTTGCGCAAGGATTTGCGCGCGCTGGCCAGTTTATGAGCCTGGAGTATAATTTCTGAATTATGACTGAAGAAAACGAAAACAAAACACAAGAAATTCCTGCCGCTCCGGAACCGGAAGTTGCGGCAGAACCTGCCGGGGATAATTCTTCGAGCGATGTGAAAATGGAGTCTCCCACCGGAGGCAAACGCCGCGTCCCGTGGATATGGCTGGGTGTGCTGTTCATGGTTCTGATGCTGGCTTTGGGAGTCTTTTGGGGGTACCGCCAGGGGATAGCCCGCCGCCTGGCCCGGGAACAAACGACCGTGGTTGAGGTGGCCGCGGAGCAGTACCAAATGGCTTTTCAGGATATGGCAGCTGGAAATTATCAGAATGCCAAATCCCGTATTGAGTATGTGATCAAGATTTACCCGCAGTTCCCGGGGGCGGCTGACCTTCTGCGCAGCATCCTGATGAGCATGGAACAACCGACGCCCACCGCGACGTTAGCGGCAGTTCTTTCACTCACGCCTTCCCCCAGCGGCACACCGGACACGCGCAGCGCAGAGGAGGCCTTTAACGCTATTGTCGCGGCAGCCTCCGCGAAACAGTGGCAGGCTGTGATAGATAATGTGGTCGCGATTCAACAAATCAACTTTGAATATCGCACGGTGGATGTAGCGGGTTATTACTACATCGCGTTGCGTAACCTAGGCATCCAAAAAATTCAGGCCGGTGAACTGGAACAGGGCTTATTCGACCTTTCCTCCGCGGAACATATCGGCCCGCTGGATGGTGAGGCTGAAGGGGTTCGTTCGTGGGCAGCTTTGTACCTGAGCGGCGCGAGCTTTTGGGACGTTAACTGGCAGCGCGCCATTGAGATTTTTCAGCAAATCAAAGAAGCCTATCCCTATATGATGGACGCTTCGGGGATGACGGCAATTGAACGGTACCGGGTTGCTCTCTACCGATACGGCGACCAGATTGCCAGCGCTGGCGACTACTGCACAGCCTACCAGTACTACCTGAGATCTCTGGCAGTCGCGCAGGACCCCAACGTTCAGGCGACAGCGGACCTCTATAAGCAAAACTGCCAATCCTCGCAGCCCACGGAAGTGACGCCAACTGAACCCACGCCGCCGGGTGAAACAATCACCCCACCGACGGAAGTCACCCCTTCGCCTCCGCCGACAGAGGAGCCCACTCCTTAGGATCTTTACAGGAAAAATAAGAGCCCGGCGTTTATCCACACCGGGCTCTTTTTGTAAGTAATTATTTGCGATAAAGTCAGCGATTGGAAGGTTCTATGACTTCTCCCATAAGGTCGTGCTGCATGGCGGCTTTCACCCGAACGGTAAGCATGTCTCCGGTTTTACCCTGACCCTCAGCGAACATCAAGCCATCGATTTCCGGCGCATCGCGGTAGGTTCTGCCGACCAAAATATTGTTGTCCTCATCGACGCCTTCTACCAACATGCTGAATTCTCTGTTAATTAAACGCTGGTTCTTTCGCATTGAAATTCCAGCCTGGAGATTCATCAGATCTTCCCGACGGGCTTCTTTAACGCTCTCGGCGATTGGGTCGCCAAGCGCTTCAGCTGGGGTGCCCTCTTCCGGAGAATAAGTAAAAACGCCCACATGGTCAAACTGCATCTCCTGCAGGAAATCCAGCAGCCTCTGAAAACGTTCCTCGGTTTCATTTGGAAAGCCCACGATGAAGGTGGTGCGGATAACCAGGCCTGGAATTTTCGCGCGCATTTTCGCGATAGTCTGGCGCACCCAATCCACATCCGACGGCCGGCGCATCGCCCGCAGCACATCAGGGTCGGCGTGCTGCAGCGGGATATCCAGATACGGCAAGAGCTGGGAAGATTCGGCCATCAGGTCGATCAGACGGCTGGAGACATACCCCGGAAAGGTGTAAAGCAGCCTGACCCAGGGCACATCCGGAACAGCCGGCAGCAGCGTTTCCAACAGCTCCGGAAGTCCGTCTTGAATACCCAGGTCCTGACCGTAGTCGGTCACATCCTGGGCGATGAGGTTTATTTCTTGAATGCCCATATTTTGCAAAGCGAGCGCGTCATTCACAATATCTTGTTTTGACCTGCTTACCAGGCTGCCTTTGATACTGGGAATCGCGCAAAAAGCGCAGGAACGGCGGCAGCCGTCAGCGATTTTTAGATAGCTGCTGCGCCCTTGAATTGCGTAACCAGGCAGGCCCGAAATGAAATGAATTCGTTCATGTTCAGGGACCGCCGGAACCGTCGGCCTCGCTGTGTTTTCTTTCAGCTGAGAGAGTAAGGGCAGGATATCCGCCAATTCGCGTGTGCCAATCAGCCCATCAATTCCCGGAACCTGTGCAAGCAGGGCTTCTTGATAACGCTGCGAAAGGCAGCCCGCGGCAATCAGCTTTTGCCCCGCTTTTTTGCGGCGGGCGAATTCTTTCAGGACGTGAATGGATTCCGCTCGGGCATCATGAATGAAACCACAGGTGTTCACGATGATGAACTCCGCGCGGGAAGGCGCCAGCGCGGGCCGTGCCCCCTGCGCAATAAGCAGGCTTTCCAGACTGCTGGAATCCACCAGGTTTTTGGCGCATCCCATAGTTGTGATGTAAAAAGTGCCGGGTAAAATCTTCATGGTTTTGTGGTTGGCGATGGAGTAAGTAAAAAGGAAGGCAGCGACGAAAGGTCTGTCATACCGATTGGGTCAAAGCGCAGCCTGCCAATCGAACCGACGCGATTAATAGGCTCCAGCGCCGCGCCGTTGAAAACAAACGACAGGGCGGCAATATTTCCAGCTTCCACTTCAATGTATTCGTTGGCGCTGTAGGCATTCGCACTTCCGGCCGGCATCCTGCCGCTGAACACCTGTTTCCCATCCACGCTTACCCGAACCCAGACGGTCTGGCGCGCCTGGATTACCACCTGAACCGATGCCGTGGTATCGGTTGGCAGGATAGGAGGGGTTGGCGAGGGCAACAGTACCGCTTGTTCAGTAACGACTGGCGTGGTCGTCGGCATCACTTCCACAGGCGTTTGGGAACCAATCAAGACATCCATCATTTCTGGCAGCTCAGTTGCGGCCGCCTTATTGTTAGTTTGATACGCGACAAGGTCCGCTGCGCCCCAGATGAGAAAAAAGAGGATTCCGCCGACCAAGAGCGTGCCAAAAAAGAGATCCAGCGTAAAGAAGCGCCGCAGGACAAGAAAAATTGGCGGGAGTTTGTGAGGCGTTCTCATGCGCTGTGATTGAGGATTCGCTTTTTCAAGCCGGCGTTCCTGCAAGGCATCAGCAAAACGAATCAGGAGCATCTCAGTGTCCAGATTGAGGAAGCGCGCGTAGGTCTGCAGCAGACCCTTGGCTTCGGATGGACTGGCAAAGGAATCCAATAATCCCTGTTCCAACGCGACCAATTGTTTTCTGGGAATGTGGGTCTGTTCAGTGAGCAATTCCCATGGAACATCGAGGTATTTGCGGCGGTTCTGGAGTTCTCTGCCAATTTCATCCAGGATTTGCTGCGAGCGCGTACTGGCGGGCGGCGGCGGAACTGGCTTTTCGGTCGCTTTTTGTTTGCTAACGGCCAGTTTTGGAAAAACGATACTTTTTTTCTTTGCTTGTCTGCCCTTAGCCTGGGGAATTTTGGTCTGCTCCGGTTTTAGGACCTTGGCGGGATGTTCCTTGGGCTCCGCGGCGGCTGTTTGCATTATTGGGCTTGCGGGAATCGGAGCGGGCGCGGTCGATTCCGGGGTCGTTTCCAACGGGACGCCAAGAAAATCCGCGTAAATTTTCAGGAATCCGCGCGCTTGCGTTCTGGACCCGAGTTCAGCATATTCATCATTCTCGAGCGCCTCCAGCAGTGACAGACGGATGCGCGTCGCGCTGGCGACCTGCTCGAGCGGGATGTGCTTTTCCTCTCGAATCGATTTGAGCTGTGAGCCGGTGAGTTCAGCCATAAGGTGATTTTAACAAAACCAGCCTGTTCTGCCAAATTGGAGACAGGCTGGTTCTTCTTCTGAAAAGTTCGCCAGTTTACGCTTCAGCGGATTCTTCAGCGTTTTCAGCGGGTGTTTCCACAGCGGGTTCAGGTGCGGTTTCCGCGGCTTTGGTAGGGCGAACCTTGGTCGCCTCGCCTTCGCGGCGGACAATCACCTGGAGCTGCGGAATCAAGTCGATGGTCAGGTGCACGGGAACTTCGTATTCCCCGAGCGTGCGAATGGGTTCAAGTACAATCTGGTGGCGGTCAAGTTCAACACCCTTGAGTTCTTTCACCTTTTCGGCAACCATCTGGCTGGTAACGGAACCGTAAAGCTTTCCGGTTTCACCGGCTTTGACAGCGAATTCGAGCCTCAGGCCAGATAAAATATCCGCCAGACCCTGGAGTTCGTTGTTCAAAATCGCGCGCTTTTCGCTTGCTTTTTGGCCGATGGTCTCGGACAGTTTGATGGAGCTTTCGGTGGCTGGCAGTGCAAGACCCTGCGGAATCAGGTAGTTTCTTCCGTAACCATCAGCGACTTTTTTGATATCCCCCGCCCGACCTAATTTGTAAACGTCCTTAATCAATAAAACTTTCATCTCAAGCCCTTTCTATAGCTTATTGTCATATTTGCCCGGAATGAAGGGTACAACACCCGAGCCGCTCAATTCTATCACATTTAAAAAATGTCAAATGCCGGGATTGGACTGTCAGTGCCCGGTCGGTGCCTGAATAGATTATACTTATTGCGGTTAACAAACTAACTTTTGCTGAGGGTATCTATGACTGATCAAGAGAGCTTTGAGAACTGGCGAACCAATCTTTATGAGTGTTCCAAAAACAAGTTTCCCGAGCGAAAAGCTGTTTTCAAGACCTCGTCTGATATTCCGCTTGACCCGATTGTTCCTCCCGAGCACATTCACCCGAATCGTTTCAGTGAGCTTGGTTTTCCGGGAGAGTATCCATACGTCCGCGGTGTGCAGCCGACGATGTACCGCGGGCGCTTCTGGACGATGCGGCAGTACGCGGGATATTCCAGTGCTGAGGAATCCAACGCGCGCTATCGCTTCCTGTTGGAACAGGGTCAGACCGGACTTTCTGTGGCTTTTGACCTACCGACGCAGATTGGATACGATGCCGACGATCCCATAGCCCAGGGCGAGGTGGGGAAGGTCGGGGTGTCCATATCTTCGATTGAGGATATGGAGACGCTGTTCAAGGGAATCCCACTGGACAAGGTGTCCACCAGCATGACGATCAACGCACCAGCGGCGATACTGCTGGCAGCGTATATTGCCGTCGCGAAAAAACAAGGCGTGGAAACCGCCAAGCTGCGCGGAACAATCCAAAACGACATTTTGAAAGAGTATGTGGCGCGCGGAACTTACATTTATCCGCCCGCGCCCAGCATGCGGCTTATCACGGATACCATGCGATTTTGCCGGACCGAAGTTCCCAACTGGAATACGATCAGCATTTCGGGATATCACATTCGCGAGGCCGGCTCGACTGCCGCGCAGGAGGTCGGCTTTACGCTGGCAAACGCCATCGCGTACATCGAAGCGGCCAAAGAAGCTGGCATGGACGTAGATGATTTCGCTCCGCAGCTATCTTTCTTCTTCAACGCGCATAACAATTTTCTTGAGGAAATTGCTAAGTTCCGAGCTGCCCGCCGGCTTTATGCCAAAATCATGCGGGAGCGCTTTGGAGCTCAAAAAGCCGAATCCCAAAAGCTGCGCTTTCACACCCAAACCGCCGGCTCCACGCTTACCGCGCAGCAGCCGGAAAACAACGTCGTCCGGGTGACCCTCCAGGCTCTCGCGGCAGTGTTGGGCGGAACGCAGTCTTTGCACACCAACAGCATGGATGAAGCCCTGTGGCTGCCGACGGAAAAATCCGTTCAGGTGGCTTTGCGCACACAGCAGATTATCGCCTATGAATCTGGCGTCGCGGATGTCGTGGACCCGCTGGCTGGTTCTTATCTGATTGAATATCTGACTGACCAGATTGAAGAGAAGGCGGCTGAATATATTCATAAAATCGATGAGTTGGGGGGCGCTCTAAAAGCGATTGATTACGGCTTTATCTCCAATGAAATCCAGGATGCCGCGTTCAGCGCGCAGCGCAGGTTGGAAACAGTCGAAGATGTGGTTGTGGGGGTGAACAAATTCCAACAGGAAGAAACGCTTGAACTGGAATCTTTGCGCATTAATCCGGTCATCGAGGCGCAGCAAAGGGAACGCCTGGCGCGCTTGCGAGAGACAAGAGACGCGCAGCGCGCGGCGGAACTCTTGAGTCAGCTTGAAACCGCTGCCAGGGGAAGTGAAAACCTGATACCGCTTTTCATCACCTGTGTCGAGAACAAATTGACCCTGGGCGAAATTTGCAACCTGCTCCGCAGCGTCTGGGGCGAATACAGAGCGCCAAGTTTTATCTAAAGGAAGCCATGAAACCAATCAAAATTAACCACATAGCTATTGTCGTAAAGGATATTGAGGAATCTCTTGATTTCTGGGTAAAAGCTTTT
Organism: Chloroflexota bacterium; assembly: GCA_012517865.1. GTDB lineage: Bacteria > Chloroflexota > Anaerolineae > Anaerolineales > Anaerolineaceae > Mesolinea. The sequence goes on from JAAYUC010000001.1 coordinate 31,158, forward strand.
GGCTTGCATCTCGACCATGTGGAAGAGGTCCCCTCACAGACCTCCAAGGTGGCATTTTTACCGCTGGGCGAAAGCGAAGTAGAGCTTGTCCAGCCGACGACGACTGACAGCGGCATGGCAGCTTTCCTGGAAAAACGAGGAGAAGGGATGCATCACCTGTGTATTGAAGTCGAAGACATTGAGGCCGCGCTCGCGCATCTGACTGAAATGGGCGTGCGGTTGATTAACACCAAGCCGGAAGTGCTGCCCGGCAGGAAAATGGCCTTTATCCACCCGAAAGCAGCCAACGGCGTTTTAATCGAGCTCTACCAATTGACCGGCGACGCATAACTTGCAGATTGCTCCCAGGTTCAATTAACGTCGTCCCTTACTCACCAAAGGGAACTACCAGCAAAAAGGAGAGAAAATGCTGATAACCAATGGAATAATCATCCGCTGGGGGGAGACCTCCGAAGTCTTGGAAGGAAAAGCGCTGCGACTGCAGGGCGGGCTCATCGACAGTATCGCGGATGAGGAAGTATTAAGGAGCGCCTATCCAGAAGAAGAGATTCTCGATGCCGGGGGGCAGCTGGTTATGGCTGGCAATATTTGTGCGCATACCCATTTTTATGGAGCCTTTTCCCGCGGGATGGCCATCCCTGGAGAGCCGCCGGCTGATTTCCCTGCCATCCTGAAAAACTTGTGGTGGAAGCTGGACAAAGCGCTGGATGAGGACGCTGTTTGGTACTCCGCTCTCGTCTGCCTTGTGGATGCCATTAAGTACGGCACAACAACTCTTTTTGACCACCACGCTTCGCCAAACTGCATCGATGGGTCCCTGGATAACATTGCCGAGGCTGTTTCACGGGCAGGTTTGCGGGCTTCTTTGTGTTACGAGGTGACTGACCGGGATGGAGAAGAACGCGTGTCCGCTGGCATCAGAGAAAACGCGCGCTTTATCGAAAAGTGCGCCGCCAGCGCGGACAGTCCGCTAATCAGAGCGCATTTCGGTTTGCACGCCAGCCTGACAGTTTCAGCGGAAACGTTGGAGCGCTGTCTGACTGCCAACCAGGGAAAGGCTGGTTTTCACGTACACGCCGCGGAAGGTCTGGTTGACCAGGAAGACAGCCTGAAAAAGTATGGTAAACGCGTGATAGAACGTTTCTATGAGGCCGGTGTGTTGGGAGAGAAAAGCATCCTGGCGCACGGCGTGCATGCCAGCGAGCTGGAGTTGAAGCTTTTGGCAGAAACCAGAACCTGGCTCTCGCATCAGCCGCGCTCAAATATGAATAACGCCGTCGGCGTGGCCCCGGTGCTGGACATGCTGAAACGCGGTGTGCGCGTGGTCTTGGGGAACGACGGCTTCTCCAACGCCATGTGGGAGGAGTGGAAGGCTGCTTACTTCATCCAGAAAGACCACGGCAGGGATCCGCGTTTGATGAGCGGGTACGATGTGATGAAGATAGCTGTAGAGAATAATTCCAGGCTTGCGACCCAAACTTTCGGCGGGCTGCGCGTAGGAGAGCTATCTCCAGGCGCTGCGGCCGATATCATCCTGGTCGATTACCATCCCATCACGCCGCTGACCGCGGGCAATCTGCCCTGGCATATTTTGTTTGGTTTTCGCGAGGGAATGGTGACCGGTACAATCGTCGCCGGCCGCCTGCTGATGCGCGACCGCAAGCTCGTTAGCCTGGATGAAGCTGAAATCGCGGCTAAAGCCCGCGAGGCGGCCTTGAGAACCTGGAAAAAAATTCTATAGAAAGAGACTGAAAATGACATACACCATTGGAATTATTGGCGGAACAGGAAGGGAAGGAAAGGGTCTGGCATATCGCTGGGCAAAAGCCGGGCATCAGGTCATTATTGGCTCGAGGTCAGAGGAAAAAGCCCTCGCTGCGGCAGCCGATCTGGCGGCGATGCTGCCGCAAGACGCCAAAATCCTGGGCATGACAAACGCGGAGGCTGTCGCCAGGTGCGATATTGCCGTACTCACGGTACCCTTCAGCGCTCACGCCGAGACGCTGACCGCGTTAAAAGATTTGTTGAAGGGAAAGATCCTCATTGATGTCACGGTTCCTCTGAACCCGGCCAAAGTAACCCGCGTCTCGATGCCGCCCGAAGGCTCCGCCGCGCAGCAGGCGCAAAAGATTCTGGGTGAAGAAGTGCAGGTTGTGGCAGCTTTTCAAAATATCGCGTATGAACACCTGCTGAACGATGAGAAAGTGGAATGCGACGTTCTGGTTTGTGGAACCGGCAAGGAAGCCCGAAGAACTGTGATTGGTCTGGTCCAGGATGTGGGTCTGACTGGCTGGGACGCCGGAGTGATTGAAAACGCGGTCGTCCTGGAAGGGCTGACCTCGATTCTCATCGGTCTGAACATTCAACACAAGGTCAGTTCCGCCGGAATTAAAATCACAGGAATTCCTGAATAAATGCCTGTATCCAGAAGCTTGCTCCTAAGCACCGTTCCAAACCTTCCTGAAATTGTGCCAGGCGACGACCTTTCCGGACTGATTTTCAAGGCCGTCCTTGAGAGTAACATGACGATTAAAGACGGGGACATCTTTGTTATCGCCCAAAAAATCGTCTCGAAATCCGAAGGGCGGTTGGTAAATTTAAAAACTGTTATTCCCAGCCAGCGCGCACAGGAAATCGCGGCGCAAATTGACAAACGGCCGGAACTGGTGGAACTCATTCTTTCAGAAAGCAGCGAAGTGCTGCGCATTCGCCCGGGCACAATCATCGTGGAGCACAGAAGCGGATTTGTGTGCGCAAACGCTGGCATTGACCATTCCAATGTAACAGGTCCCTGGGGGCAGCCAGAAGATTGGGTCCTTTTACTGCCTGAAAACGCTGACCGTTCCGCGCAGAATCTGCGCGAGAGCTTACAGCGCCTGAGCGGCAAAAAAATTGGCGTATTAATCATTGATTCCCACGGCAGAGCCTGGCGCAACGGCATTGTTGGCGTCAGCATTGGATTGGCTGGTATGCCGGCGCTGGTGGACATGCGCGGAAAGCCGGATAGATTCAAATACGCCCTGCGGGTAACCGTCATTGCCGCCGCGGATGAACTGGCAGCCGGGGCATCGCTGATGATGGGACAGGCCGCTGAAGGAACGCCGGTTGTTTTGGCGCGCGGATTTCCGTATGAACTGACGGAAGACTGCGCTGCACGCCTCGTTCGCGATAAAAAATACGATTTATTCCGATGATGACTGACGCCGCGGTTGAATTTTCTGATTTTCGGGTTGCAGCACTCGCGGGTGGTGTGGGCGGCGCGAAGCTTGTCCGCGGACTTGACAGTGTATTGCAGCCCGGAAAACTCACCGTCATTGTCAACACCGGGGACGATTTCGTACACTTCGGCCTCCAAATCTGCCCGGACCTGGATACTGTCTGTTACGCACTGGCCGGCCTGGCAGACCCGATGAAGGGCTGGGGAAGGGCTGATGAAACCTGGCAGGTTTTTACTTCGCTGGCAGAACTTGATGCCCCAACCTGGTTTCAGCTCGGGGATAAAGACCTGGCGCTGCACCTTGAACGCACGCGACTGCTGCAATCCGGCTGGAGCCTGAGCGCGCTGACCAGAGGTTTTTGCGACCGCTGGAATATTCGCAGCCGCGTTCTGCCTATGTGTGACGAGCCGTTCCGCACGCGCGTCAGAACGGCCGAAGGCAAGCTGCTGGATTTTCAGGAGTATTTTGTGCGGGAACGGTGCGAGCCAAAGGTTCAGGAGTTTGTGTTTGCCCACGCCGAAAATATTCAAGCTGCCCCGGAGGTACTGCCAGCCCTTCTGGAGGCTGATTTGGTGGTGTTGTGCCCATCCAACCCATGGGTCAGCATTGACCCGATTCTTCATCTGCCGGGCATCCGAGAAATTTTGCAAGAAAAAGTTGTCGTGGCAGTATCGCCAATCATCCAGGGCAAGACCATCAAAGGCCCGGCCGCGAAAATGTTCGCGGAATTGGGGATACCTCCCAGCAGCCTCAGCGTGCTGGACCATTACGCGGATTTTCTGGACGGCTTTGTCTATGACGCGCTTGATCGGGAAGTGTTCCAAAATTATGACGCGGAGCGTATAATATTATATGGAACAGACACTCTAATGAAAACCGATGAAGATAAAACCAGATTGGCAGCTGAAGTCCTGCGATTTGGACAAAATCTCATCTCAAGGAAAGCGCCGTGATTACATGGGCACTTATTCCGGTAAAAAGATTTAACTTGGGCAAATCCCGCCTCCACGAAGTGCTGTCCCCGGCGGAACTGGAGGCGGTGAACCGACACTTGTTTAAAAAAACGCTTGCCACAGTCAAAGACAGCGGCGTTTTCAATCGCGTTATGGTGATTAGCGAAGACCCAGAAGTATTGCTCTGGGTTTCGGATCAGGGCTGTTACGCCCTGCCTGAGGAACATACCGGAGACCTCAACTCGGCGCTAATGCAGGCGCTGGATGCCATTGTCAGACAGGGCGGGGGAAGCGTGTTAATGATTCCCACCGACCTGCCGCTGCTTTCAGCCTCGGATTTACGAATCTTGGAAGGATTAGTCCCGGAAAAGAACGGGCTACTAATAGTTCCAGATCATCAGATGACCGGAACAAACGCGCTTTTCGTAACTGAGCCGAAGCTGATGCCTACGGCTTTTGGCGCGAATTCCTTCGCGCTGCACCTGGCCCTGGCGGAAGAACGCGGGCTAAGACAGGTAATCCATCTAAGCAGCAACATCCAGCGCGACCTGGACACTCCTGAAGATTTGGCGTTCTTTGGGGATAGTCTTTATCAAAAACCTATCATTAACTAATCGCAGAAAGGGAACCAACCATGACTAAACGTGTAGCAATTTACTTACAGGACGCGCATGATTTGCGGGAAGGCCTGGATATTGTCCGGTACGCGGAAGAAAAAGGTTTTGAGGCGGTCTGGCAGGCGGAAAGCCGGCTGGTTCGCGACGCGATTGTCCCGATGGCGGCCTATGCGGCAGTGACCGAGCGCCTCAAGGTGGGTTCCGGCGTTATTAACAACTGGACCCGCAACATTGGTCTGCTTGCTTCCACTTTCCTAACACTGGACGACCTGGCCCCAAACCGGATTATTTGCGGCATTGGGGCATGGTGGGACCCGCTGGCGAAAAATGTCGGTATTAACCGCACCAAACCATTGAAAGCGATGGAAGAAACTGTGACAGTTTTACGCAAACTGCTTAATATGGAGCGGGTGACTTTTGAAGGCGAATTCGTCAATGTGCACGGAATTGAACTGGATGTTGTCCATGGCCGAAGAGAGCCGCGCAATGTCCCGATTTACATTGGCGCGACTGGCGACAAAATGATGGAAATGGCAGGAAGAATTGCGGACGGCGTGGTGATGAATTACTGCGTGCCGGTAGATTACAATGACATCGCGATTGAACAGCTGATGGTCGGCTTGAAAAATGCAGGCCGACGCCTGGAGGATTTTGACCGTCCGCAGCTGGTAGTTTGTTCGGTGGATGAAGACCACGACCGGGCCATCGACACCACCCGCGAGCTGCTGTGCCAGTACCTCGCTCAGCAGCCGCACATCGCCAAAGCCTCCGGGGTGTCGACTGAAGTTGTGCAAAAAATCCAGGCAATTCTGGGCTGGCCTGCCACGCACGAACAAATTCAAAAGGCCAAACACCTGGTTCCGGAAGAGTTAATTCACCGCATCACGGCCAGCGGCACCCCTTCCGAAGCCAAAGCCAAGGTTCAGGAATACATTGACCACGGCTGTACCTGTCCAATTCTTTATGCCGTTGGCGGCAATGCCAAACTGCTTATTGATACGTTTGCTCCGGAGCATACATGAAAAAGCAGGCAACTTCCGACCGCTGCTTTGTTTGCGGCCGCGAAAATCCTATCAGCCTGGGGATAAAGTTTTATGTAGATGAGAAAGGCGACACGGTCGCGGACGTCACTTTTTCTGAGGATTACCAGGGATATCCCGGTATCGTGCATGGAGGTGTGTCCGCTGCTGTACTTGACGAAATTTGCGGCCGGGCTTTTTCGGATAACGGCGACCAGTTCATGCTGACCAGCGAACTGACTGTGCGCTATCGCAAACCGGTGCCGGTAAATACACCGCTGATTGCCAAAGGTTACAAGGTCAGTAGAAAAGGACGCGTGGCATTTGCTCGCGGCGAACTGATAGATCAGGCTGGCAATGTTTTGGTGGAGGCTCACGGGACTTATGTAGATATCCCTGAGGAAAAACTCAAGGAAATGAATCCCGCTCAATTTGGTTGGAGGGTAACCCCAGATGAACACTGAAGATACTCGCTACATCAGACCAAAGAACTTGCAGGAGTTGGAAGCGCTCCTGAAGCAGAAATACGGACGCTGCCGAATACTCGCGGGAGGCGCGTTTTCTCCCGCGCGAGTTGAAGCTGATGAAATACTTATCGACCTGCAGGACGCTGGCTTAAACCAGGTGGTCCTTGAGAATGATACGATTCGCATCGGAGCGGCAGCCAGCCTACAGCAAATATTGGAGGGGCTGCACGCGATTGCCGAAATCAGAGAACCTTTGGAAATTGAAGCCGGCCTGAACGTGCGCGAAAGTCTGAGCCTGTTGAACTATTTGCGGACTGCTGAAACGCGCTCTCCATTCCTGACGGCATTGTTAGCTTTAACCCCCGAGGTGGAATTGATACCTTCCGGCAGAAAACTTGCCCTTGAAGCATTTCTTGGGCAGGAAAATACAGACAGCCGTGAAATCCCAATTTATGTGAATTTTCAATATCCAAAAGGATTTGCCTGGGAGTCCATCGCGCGCGCTCCAAAAGACCGGCCAATCATCTGCGTGACCGTCGGCCGCAATAAAAGCGGGCGGTTGCGCGTAGCTTGCGGAGGCAATGAAGCCTTTCCCAGGATTATCGAAACTGAAGCGCGGGCAGAAGGCCTATTCACATCAGTCCGGAAAGCGTATGAACACAGTGCTGATGCCTGGGCATCGGAGGAGTACCGCCAGGAAATGAGTCAAATTCTGCTATCGCGCTGCTTGAGAAAGCTTGGATTAATCGCAGAATATCAGGAGGAAAAATGAAACTAAACCTCCAAATCAACGGACAGCCGCAGGTGGTTGAAGCGGCACTTGGCGAACGCCTGATGGATGTTCTTCGCCGTTTGGGTTACCTGGGAGTAAAGTCCGGCGGCTGCAAAAAAGGGGAATGCGGAGCCTGTATCGTGCTGATGGATGGAAAACCAGTCAACAGCTGCATGTTCCTTGCTGTGCAGGCCGTTGGGCACGCGCTGACAACGATTGAAGGTCTTGGTTCCGCAGCAAATCAGGGCTGGAAACAGACAGAAGGATTGAGCCCGCTGCAAAGAGCGTTCATCGAGAATGGTTCCATTCAGTGCGGGTATTGTACTTCCGCAATGATTCTTGCCGCGAAAGCACTGCTGGAGCGCAATCCAGACCCCAGTGAGGAAGAGGTTCGTACCGCGCTGTCCGGCATCCTCTGCCGCTGCACGGCATACGTCAAACCAGTGGAAGCCGTGCTGCAGGCCGCTGCAGAGATGCGCTCCGCGAAACAACCGGGAACCGGCGGGCACTTGCCAGAAACACCGAAGTTAATCCCTGTGGATGACTTACCCTCCACACAGGTCGTCGGGAAATCAGCCATTAAAGTGGATGCTGCCAAACTGGCACAAGGGAAGGCTGCCTTCACTGCTGATTTCGTTCAGCTGGGCACTCTGGTCGCGCGCGTTCTGCGCAGTCCGGTCGCGCATGCCCGCATCGTCGCGATTAACACAGAAAAGGCGAAAGCGCTGCCCGGCGTGGCCGCGGTATTGACCTGGAAAGACCTGCCCAGGGTGGCATATTCTACCGCCGGACAGTCGGACCCGATTCCTGGACCGCTGGACAGCTTCTCGCTCGATAACAAGGTGCGCTTTATAGGCGACCGGGTCGCATTTGTTGCCGCGGAAAGCGCGGAAATTGCTGAAGAAGCGCTGAACCTCATTGAGGTGGAGTACGAGGAACTGCCTGCCGTGCTCGATGCCAGGGACGCGATAAGACCCGGCGCTCCGGTCATTCACGACGAAGAAGACTACGTCAACTTTGCGGACTCAGACCCATCTGTCAATCTTGCCGCCAAGATTCGCATTGATATCGGAAATGTGGAAAAAGGGTTCGCTGAGGCGGATCGCATTTTCGAACGGGAGTATGTCACCTCCAAGGTGCAGCAGGCGCACATAGAACCGCATGTGGCTTTCTCTTATTGGGATCCGGATGACCGATTGGTAATCGTGACCAGCACACAGGTTCCATTCCATGTGCGTCGCATGGTCGCTCCGCTTGTGAAACTGCCGGTCAAGCGCATCAGGGTCATTAAACCCCGCATCGGCGGCGGATTTGGCAATAAACAGGAAGTCTTGATTGAAGATGTCGTCGCGCATCTGACAATTGCGACTGGCAAACCGGTCGTGTATGAAATGTCCCGCGAGGAAGAATTTATAGCGTCCCGGTCGCGCCACCCTATGCGCGTCAAAATGCGCACTGGTGTAAAGTTGGACGGAACAATTACCGCCAACGAAATGATTATCCTGAGCGACACCGGCGCTTACGGATCCCACGCCCTGACGGTGACAGGCAACACCGGGCAGAAATCCATGGCTCTCTACGTTGGGGATGGGGAATACCGAAAAGCGCCGAATATTCGCTTTTATGCGGATATCGTTTATACAAACAGGCCGCCTTCCGGAGCTTATCGCGGGTACGGCGTCCCGCAGGGGTATTGGCCGGTCGACCGTCACATGGAGACAATCGCACGTGAATTGGGGTTGGACCCGCTCGCGTTTCGGTTGAAGAACGCTCTGCGCGCAGGGGAGTTCCAGCCGTTCAGTACCTCCTGGAATGAAGGAAGGGAACCGCGACCGGAAGTTGTACATACCGTCGGGCTCGAAGAGTGCGTTCGGGAAGGCCGCGCCGCGATTGGTTGGGATGAAAAATTTGGTAATCCAGCCTGGCACGAAGTCCCGGGAAAGCCCCATCTGCGCAGAGGAATAGGGGCAGCCTTGGTGATGCAAGGGACAGCTATTCCTTACCTGGATATGGGCGGAGCAAGTCTCAAACTGAATGACGATGGTTCGTTTAATCTCCTGGTAGGGGCTACGGACCTGGGAACCGGGTCTGATACCATCTTGGCGCAAATGGCGGCTGAGGTTTTGGGCGTGAAGGAGGATGATATTATTGTTTACTCCTCCGATACTGACTTTACCCCGTTTGATAAAGGCGCCTATGCATCTTCAACGACGTACATATCCGGGACTGCTGTAATAAAGGCTGCCCAACAAGTGGCTGAGAAGATTAAAACCAGGGCGAGCGCGATGTTCGCAGAATCAGGGAAGCCTGTTCCGGTGGAGCAAATTGTGCTTGCCGAAGGCAAAGTGCACGGACCTGCCGGCCAGAGTTTCAGCCTTGCTGAAATCGCGTTGAACAGCCTGCATCACACCGACCAGGAGCAAATCATGGCTGTTGCATCCCATGTCTCCCCGAGTTCGCCTCCGCCATTTGCGGCGCAATTTGCCACCGTCCTGGTCGACCTGCAAACTGGACAGGTCACCGTGGAAGACCTGGTTATGGCTGTCGATGCCGGCGTCATCATCAACCCCCGTACGGCCTCTGGGCAGATAGAAGGTGGCATGGCGCAGGCTCTTGGCTACGGCGTATGCGAGGAAATGGTTTACGATGAACGCGGCCGGGCGCGAGAGAAGGACTTGGTGGATTATCATATTTTCCGCGCCGACGAGATGCCTCGCATGCAGACCATCTTTATTGAGACATATGAAAAATCGCATCCCTTCGGAGCAAAAGCGGTGGCAGAAATCCCCATGAACGGCGTGGCGCCGGCTGTTGGGAACGCTGTCCTGGATGCGTGCGGAGCGGATATTCTGGATAATCCAATTACGCCGGAAAAAGCCTGGCGGGCTCGAAAAATCAAAGTTTAGAGGTTGTGCCGATGATGCCAATTTTTGGGAGCACACAAAAAAATCTCGACCGCGTTTATGTCATTGGACATATCAATCCCGATACGGATTCCATCGCATCTGCTGTAGGTTATGCCTGGCTTCTGAGCGAGAGGGACGGAACTTCCACGGTTCCCGCGCGGGCGGGCGCGATTAACCGTCAGACTGCCTTTGTTTTGAAGTTGTTGAACCTTGACCCACCTTTGCTTCTGACTGACGCGTCATCGCGTTTTGAATCTGTGATGCGCCGACTGGATGTCGTCAGCCCGGAAAAGTCTTTGCTGGAAGCCTGGACGATTCTGACCCGGACAGGCGGCATCGCGCCGGTTGTGAATGCTGACGGCACGCCGTATGGGATTGTGACTGGCAAGAGTCTGTTTGACTTTTTACGCAACATTGTTGGTCCTCATCCCAAGTATCGGGATATGACCATCGCCGAGCTGCTGGACATTCCCTGTCGCGAGGCTGCCCAGACTGATATCCCCAAGTTCCAGACCGGCACGCGCATCAAAGATGTTATCAATCGTCTGCTGCGGCTGGAAGCTGACGAGTATTGGGTTTTGGATGATCACAAACGCTACCTTGGCGTTGTCCGTCAGCGTGATTTGCTCAATCCACCGCGCATCAAAGTGGTATTGGTCGATCATAATGAACCCCAACAATCCATCGCTTCTCTGGAAGAAGCCGAACTGCTCGAAATCCTGGATCATCACCGCCTGGGCAACCAATCCACGCATCAACCAATTAAATTCACGGTGGATACTGTCGGAAGCACTTCGACCTTGGTCTCCGAACAGACGGAAGACGCGGGCTTGAGCGCGCCGCCAGCAATCGCGGGATTGCTTTTGGCCGGTTTGCTCTCGGATACTTTAATTCTGACCTCTCCGACGACAACGGAGAGGGATAGAGCGGCTGCAAACCGCCTGGCTCGCTGGGCGTTTGTGCCGGGCTCGCCTCTGGAAGAAGAAACCATAAAATCTTACGGTGAAAAAATTGTGCAGGCCGGCGCCGGCCTCTCCACCCAGGTCCCTGATGAGGTCGTGACGACTGATATGAAAATTTATGAGACCGCTGGGTACAAGTTCGCCATCGCGCAAGCCGAAACCTCGGATATCTATGAGGTCGGTGATTACATCCCGAAGCTTCAGACAGCCCTCAAGAACCTGCAGAACAGGCTGGGTCTGGATTTTGCCGGCTTGATGGTGACAGATGTGGTGGAGGGTTCCAGCCGACTAATCTTTGTGAACGCTCCGCCGGCTCTGGATGAATTGCCCTATCGACCGCTGCCGGATGGTACGCGCTTTGCTGAAGGCGTGGTATCCCGGAAGAAGCAGCTGCTCCCAATTGTCCTTTCGCTGCTCGAGGTTTAATGGATTCTATCCTTGAGAAACTGGCAGAATGCAGTCAGCGGCAGCAGCCGGTTTGTCTGTGCGTGGTGGTCGACGCGAAGGGGGGCGTTCCCAGGCACGCTGGCAGCAAAATGCTTGTTTTTCCTGATGGAACCACGATGGGCACTGTGGGAGGCGGAGGTGTGGAGGCGGCTGTGAAGGCGGCTGCATTGGACGCGTTTGTAACCCGAAAGCCCTCGCTTGTGCATTATTCCCTGAACGCCCAGGACGAGAGCTCGTTAGGCATATGCGGAGGGGAGATGCAGGTTTACGTTGAACCAATATTGGCACAACCAACGCTTCTTGTGATTGGCGCGGGGCATGTGGGTAAGGCTGTCGCCCGGTTAGCGAAATTCCTGAACTTTCGCGTAATCGTTTCTGATGACCGGCCAGATTTTTGTAACCCTGTGGAGTTTCCGGAAGCGGACCTGCTGCTTCCGTTGCCAATGCAGGAAATCCCAAAGGCTATGGAAATTGATAATCAGACGTTCATTGTGGACGTCAGCAGAGGCAGCGATCTGGATGTTCTTGGGCTGCCGGTGCTGCTTGCCGCGCATCCAGCATATATCGGGGTTATAGGATCCCGCCGGCGTTGGGAAACAACGCGCAAGGCATTGTTAGAGAAAGGCTTATCCGCGGAGGATATCGCCCGCCTGAAATCTCCGATCGGGATACATATTCACGCGGAGACGCCGGAAGAAATCGCGGTGAGCATCCTTGCGGAGATAATCGGCATCAAAAACGGGCCTTCTGGTCAGCAGACCAAATAAAGGAGTACTTATGTGGAAAAACTACTACATTGTGCAGACAGTGGATGAACTCGTGGGGCTCTTATCATCGCAGACCGGACAAACGCGGATTATTGCTGGCGGAACAGACCTGATGGTAGAGATACGCAACGGCAAATGGCCCGAGCTTGATACCGTGCTGGATATTTCCCGCGTGCCAGGATTGGACCAGATTTCCTACGATGCTGATGGAATCATCCACATCGGCGCGTTGGTGACTCATAACGACATCATCCGTTCCAATCTCATCCGTGAGCGCGGCTTTCCGCTGCTGCAAGCCTGCGCGCGCGTCGCCAGCCCCCAACTGCGCAACCGCGGCACGGTGGCAGGCAACCTTATCACGGCATCACCCGCGAATGACACCATTACGCCGTTGATGGCCTTGGATGCGAGACTCGTCTTGCGTTCTTTGGGCGGCACGCGCGTTGTTCCACTTCGGGAATTTTATACCGGCTTGCGCAAAACTGTGCTGCAGCCTGACGAGTTCGTCACAGAAATCCAATTTGACGGTATGCGTCAGAATCAGTTCGGGAACTTCAGGAAAAACGCGCTGCGAAGGGCTCAGGCCATCTCTGTAATCAATTGCTGCGCTGTGTTGAGTATGGACGGCTCCCAGATTGTGCAAGCTGCCCTGACATTAGGTTCTGTCGCGGCCACCGTTCTGCATGCCAGAAGCGCGGAAGAATTCCTGGTCGGAAAAGCCCTGGACGCAGATGTCATCACGCGAGCAGCGGAGCTGGCAGTCGCAGACGCGGCCCCTATCAGTGATATCCGGGCTTCAGACGCGTACCGTGCTTACATGCTAAAAGTCATCGTTGAAGAGGCTTTGACCGATATTCATAAGGGCAACCTGGCGGACTCAGTCCCCGCGCGCGTTCCAACGCTGGACAGCAAACAGGGGTTCTCAGCTCATCCGGCGGAAAATTGGGATGGAAAGGTAATCCATACGACAATAAATGGCCAGGAGTATTTCATTCCTTATTACGGCGATCATACTCTGATGAGTCTGATACGCGATTACGTCGGATTAACCGGCACGAAAACCGGCTGCGAGGAGGGCGAGTGCGGCGCCTGTACCATCTTCCTGGATGGTAAAGCGGTCGTAAGCTGCCTGATTCCTGCTCCGCGCGCGCATAATGCCGTCATAACTACAGTTGAGGGCATAGGGGATGGGAATGAGCTTCACCCGGTTCAGCAGGCCTTCATCGACCACGCGGCTGTGCAGTGTGGTTACTGCACGCCAGGTTTTGTGATGTCGGCCGTCAAACTGCTTGAAGAAATTCCCCATCCCGACCGGGAAACAATACAAAGAGGCATCTCCGGGAATTTGTGCCGCTGCACAGGGTATTACAAAATTATTCAGGCGATTGAATCCGCCAGCCTGAAGATGGAGGCATGAAGATGGAAATAGTAGGCTCATCCGTTCCCCGAGTTGACGCGCTGGCGAAAGTAACAGGAAAGGCACGTTATCCGGGTGATTTTCTCTTTGCTGATCAACTGACCATGAAAGTGCTTTTCGCGCACAGAGCGCATGCGATTGTGCGGACGATTCATATTGAGGAGGCTTTGGCTGTTCCAGGCGTTGTGATGATTCTCACCGCCCGGGATGTGCCAAACAATGAATACGGCTTGGGTATCAGGGACCAGCCTGTCCTGTGCGGCCCGGGATCCTCCAATGCTTATGCCGACCGGGTTCGCTTTGAGGGCGATCAGGTCGCGCTGGTGATTGCGGAGACTGAGCAGGCTGCCATTGAGGGATTGAAAGCTATCCGCGTGGAATATGAAGACCTGCCAGTTGTGACAGATATTCAGGAGGCGATCCGGGAGGATGCCACCCTGGTCCATCCGGAATATGGGAGCAATATTTTCCATCACAATATTGTGCGATTGGGAGATGTTGAAGAGGCTTTTTCGCGCTGCGCGGTTATCTGTGAGCGGGAATACCATACACCGGTTCAGGAGCACGCCTTCCTCCAACCGGAATCTGGCGTCGCTTACGTCGATAAAGAAGGTGTGATAACCGTCATTGTCGGCGGCCAATGGGCGCATGAGGACCAGGAACAGATTGCTCACGCGCTGAACGTGCCCCTTGAAAGGGTGAGGGTGATATATCCGGCTATCGGCGGCGCCTTTGGCGGGCGCGAAGATATGTCTGTACAGATTATTCTGGCCTTGGCTGCCCAAAAATTGCACGAGGCAGGCATAAACCGTCCGGTTCGCATCGTCTGGAGCCGGGAAGAATCCATCATTGGGCATCACAAACGGCATCATTACTATCTAAAGGCCAAGTGGGGCGCGGATTCGGAAGGCAAAATTCTGGCTGCCCAATGCATGATGTATTCAGACGGCGGGGCGTATGTGTACACCTCACCAAAAGTCCTGGGGAACAGCACACTTCTTGCCACCGGACCATACCAGATTCCCAATGTCAGTACAGATGCGTATTCTGTTTACACGAATAACATACCTGCGGGCGCGTTCCGCGGCTTTGGAGGTCCTCAGGCGATCTTTATGGCTGAAATGCAGGCAAACGCGCTGGCTGAAGCCCTGAAAATGGATCCCGTTGAATTTCGGATGAGAAATTTGTTCAAAGAGGGCTCGATTCAGTCAATGGGTGAGGCAATTCCCAAAGGCGTAAGTATTCGCGAAGTTGTGCAGGCATGCGCTCGCCAGGCTGGTTGGCAGGAGACTCCTCAGGGATGGAAGAAACCGGAAATCGCGCAGGGTATTAATCCCCATATACGCACCGGTCTTGGTTTTGCCTGCGGGTATAAAAATGTCGGGTTCTCTTTTGGATATCAGGAAAACTGCGCGGCGAAAATTGTCCTTCACGGCAAAACAGAAGTGGAAAAAGCCACGCTTTTCCATGCCGGCGCAGAAGTCGGGCAAGGGTCTCATACGGTCTTCGCCCAATTCACCGCGGAAGCTTTGGGATTGCCAATCGAAAAGATTGAACTCTGCCTTTCCGATACCGGGACATCAGGCAACTCCGGGAGTGTCTCCGCTTCCCGAATGACTTTTATGGCTGGCAACGCGATTCTTGGCGCTGTGAGAAAAGCCCGGGAGCGCTGGGAGGCCGGCGACCGACCCGCAGTAGGGGATTATACATATCTCGCGCCTAAGACCAGCGGGCTGGATAAACAAAACGGCCACTGCTACCCAAACTTTGCCTATGGTTACGTGGCGGAAGCTGTTTTAGCAGATGTGAATACCCTAACGGGTGAGATTCGGCTGCGCAAGGTCATTTGCGCCGACGATGTGGGGAAGGCCATCAATCCAGCTTTGGTGGAAGGACAGATTGAAGGGGCAGTCGTACAGGCTGCCGGCTACAGTCTGATGGAAAACTTCATCACAGAAAAAGGCATCACACGCACCAAAGAGCTATCAACCTATATGATACCGACCTCAGTTGATATTCCGGATGAGGTTCAGAGCGTCATCGTAGAGATTCCCGATCCACTCGGACCGTACGGCGCCCGCGGTATGGGGGAAATGCCTTATCTGCCCTTTGCTCCCGCGGTCCTCGATGCTGTGTACCAGGCGACCGGCCTGCTCTTCAACCGCTTCCCTCTGACAGCGGAAGTCGTCTTGCGCGGGTTGGGAAAAATATAGCAGCGATGCACAGCTCTCAGGCGGTATCCAACGGCCCGCCCGCGATTGCTGGAATTGTTCTGGCAGCGGGCGGCTCCAGCCGGTTTGGCACGGTCAAACAACTGCTGCCCTGGGGAAAGGGCACCTGCCTGGAAGCCTGCCTGCGGACGGCTGAAATGGCCGGGCTTGCTCCGATTGTGGCGGTCCTGGGTTCCCAGTATGAACGCATCATGAGGGATACGCGCTTTGGGAGCGCCAGGGCTGTCATTAACGCGGAGTGGGAAAAAGGGCAGGCCACTTCTTTGAAGGCCGGCCTTCAGGCTTTACCTGATGGATTGTTTGGAGCGGTATTCCTGCTGGCGGATCAACCGCAAATTTCGGTCACTCTGGTTTCAGCCATCATGGAGCTTGCCTGGAAGCGCGACGCGGTCGTAGTTCCGGTAATCAATGACCGCCGCGCCAATCCGGTTTTTTTCCCGGCCCGAGCTTTTCCGGTCCTGAGGAACATTGAAGGAGACCGGGGTGGGAGGGCGGTTATGTCGGAATTCCAGACTGTGTTGCTGCCGTGGCTCGATGAGGATATGGCATTGGATTTGGATACCCGCCAGGATTACGACAGACTTTGTCAGATATTCTTTACAAAACCCTGATATTCTTTTTATTGTATAATCCACCCAGCACCGGAAACCAGCGCCAGGCCTGGCAACTGCCAGGTGACGAGGACGGGGGTTCCTTTCCGCGAGGAAAGGTTAACCAATTTATTGGGAAAATCGAAAGATCGGCGGATGCCCCCCGGGTGAGCGTTCATCCGATTTCCTGTGTCTGGAACAACTAAATGACCTTCAACCCAAACGGTTGGGCGGTCTCCGATACTGGAAGGAGTACTGAAGATGTGCGGAATTGTGGCTTACATCGGAGGGCAGAATGCCACGCCGATTATAGTCAACGGCCTGAAAAAACTTGAATACCGCGGATATGATTCGGCAGGCGTCGCCGTGCTGCAGAACGGAAAGATTGAAGTCCGCCGCGACGCCGGGAAAATTGCCCGTTTGGAAGCGTTAATTGCTGAGCAGCCTCTCAGCGGCAGTATTGGTATTGGACATACCCGCTGGGCTACGCACGGAGCCCCCAACCAACAAAACGCGCACCCGCATTTAAGTTCCAACGGCGAGATTGTTATTGTGCACAATGGGATTGTGGAAAATTATCTCAGTCTGCGGGATGAGCTTTTGGCGGAAGGCGCGGTGTTCCATTCTGAAACCGATACCGAGACCATTGTTTTTCTGATTGAGCGGTACTTTGCGGTCACGCAGGATTTAGCCAAAGCAGTCCAGCTGACCATGAAACGGGTAAAGGGTGCCCACGGCATTGTCGTGATGTCCGCGAAAGAACCCGATAAGCTGCTGGCAGCGCGCCTGGGTAATGCCGGCGGGGTTGCCATTGGCAGAGGAAACGGCGAGATGTTTATCGCGAGCGACCTGCCCGCGATTGTGGAGCATACCCGGGAAATCACATTCCTTGAAAATGGCCAGATGGCAGTGGTAACCCGCCAAGGCGTCAGCATCCAGACTCTCGACGGGCAAAAGGTACCAGCGCAAATACAACATATCCCCTGGGATCCGGTATCCGCTGAAAAAGGCAACTACCGGCATTTTATGCAAAAGGAAATACACGAGCAGGTACGGTCTCTTTCTGATACCATGATAGGTCGCATCGATTTTGACGATTACCGCATCACACTGCCCGATCTGCGTCTTGATGCAGCCGGCGCCAGGGGCATCAAACGCATCTTCATCACTGCCTGCGGGACAGCGCTGCATGCCGGTCTGGTCGGAAAAATTATCATTGAGCATCTTACAAGAATTCCTGTGGAAGTGATGGTCGCTTCTGAATTCCGGTACATTGACCCGATCGTAGACAGCGATACTGTTGTCCTGGCCATCAGCCAATCCGGAGAAACTGCGGATACGCTGGCAGCCATGGAGGAGGGACGGCGCAAAGGCGCGAAGCTGTGGAGCATCGTCAATGCGATTGGTTCACAAGCCATGCGCAGCGCGGACGGCGCGATAGCCATGCAGGTGGGTCCGGAGATTGGCGTGGCGTCCACCAAGGCATTTACTGCGCCCTTGGTAGACCTGTATATGCTGGCTGTGTACCTCGCAGACCTGCGCGGTAATATCAATCCCGCCAAGCGCTTTGAATTGATACGGGACCTGCTGATGGTGCCGACGCTGGCCGGGAAAACATTGGAACATGAACCCGAAGTGGAGAAGGCAGCTGCCAAATACAAAGACATGCGCAGCGTGCTGTACCTTGGGCGCGGTATCAATATGCCGATAGCCTATGAAGGTGCCCTGAAATTGAAGGAAATTTCGTATATCCATGCGGAAGGATATCCGGCGGGAGAGATGAAACACGGACCAATCGCTCTGATAGACCAGGACCTGCCCGTGGTTGTCATCGCCCCCAAAGACGCCTGGTATGAAAAAATGATCAGCCAGGTGGAACAGGCCAAAGCCCGCGGCGGAAAAGTCATTGCTGTCGCCACCGAAGGCGATGCGCTCATCCCGACGTTAGTGGATGAGGTATTGTGGGTTCCGCCGGTTCCCTGGCTGTTAAGTCCCATTCTCACCTCCATCCCGCTGCAGCTGTTTGCCTACCACATCGCCACGCAATTAGGATTGGATGTCGACCAGCCCCGAAATCTGGCCAAGTCTGTCACAGTGGAATAAGGTCATACCAGACAGCAAACACGTTAAAAATCGCGGTAAACTAACAAAAACTATTCAGGAGCCGACCTTGATTACCAAAGAAGAAGTATTAAGAGCCTTATCCGTTGTCATTGATCCAGACTTACAAAAAGACCTTGTCACGCTGGGGATGGTCGAGGATGTGGAAATCACAGAATCCTATGTCAGTTTCTCACTGGTTCTGACTACACCCGCGTGTCCGCTGCGCGCGCAGCTGGAACGCGACGCCCGACGCGCGGTCCAGGTTATGACTGGCGTCCAGGATGTCAGAATCACTACCAAATCCAGGGTACAGAACCCAAAACAGGTGGAAATCTCTACCAATCAGTTTAAACACGTCATCGCGGTAGGTTCAGGCAAGGGCGGCGTGGGCAAGAGCACTGTTGCCGCAAATATTGCCGTCAGCCTGGCGAAGGACGGGGCATCGGTTGGCCTTTTGGATGCTGATATCTATGGGCCAAATATTCCCCGCATGCTTGGAATCACCGGCACGCCTCAGGCTGAGGAAGGCGCCAAGGTAAAACCGCTGACTGCTTATGGGGTGCAGGTCGTCTCAATTGGTTTCTTCGTCGCGGATGGGCAGCCATTAATTTGGAGAGGCCCTATGCTGCATTCGGCGATTCAGCAATTCCTCACGGATTTCGATTGGGGCTGCCTGGATTATCTCATTGTGGATCTTCCGCCTGGCACCGGAGATGTTCAGCTTTCCCTTTCGCAAACCCTTCCGATTATCGGCGCCGTGATTGTGACCACGCCGCAAGCTGTCTCAATAGACGACGCTTTTCGGGCCATCTCAATGTTCGACAAGCTTGAGATTCCAGTGCTTGGAATCGTAGAGAACATGGGCTATTTGAAGCTTCCGGATGGAAGTCATCTCCCTGTTTTTGGCGAAGGCGGCGGAAAACGCCTGGAAGGTTTGACAGGTGTTCCGCTGTTGGGAAGCATTCCTCTTGAACCCGAGGTCGGGGTGGATGGAGACCGCGGCACGCCGGCAGTCATCGCCAGCCCGCTAAATCCTGCCTCTGAGGCTTTTACAGCCATTGCCAGGAACATTGCCGCGCAAACCAGCAAACAGGCCTACGCGGCTAAGTGATAGAATTGCGTTTTATGGCAGAACAGACAATTGTCGGCGTTCAATTTTCACCGGTCGGAAAGATTTACCATTTTTCTCTCCCGGAAGGTGTCAGCGTCAGTGTTGGCGACTTTGTGCTGGTTAACACGGCGCGCGGCAGGCAGCTGGGAAAGGTTCTGGTAGCTCCGGTCCAAAATCCCCATAATCCTGAGGAGATTCAACCTGTCGAGCGGAAAGCTACCGAACAGGATTTGCTGGTAAAAGAAAAAAACGCTGAAAAAGAGCGAATCGCGCTCGATAAGGCGCGGGAATACCTAAAAGACCCGCGTTTTGAGGGTGTGAAGGCCTTTTCGGCTGAATATTCCTTCGACGGCAATCGACTGACGTTTTACCTGAATTATGAGCCTGACGGCGGGTTTGATATCCGCACCTTTTTGCGTGAAATTTCGCATTCGTTCCGCGATGTGCGTCTGGAAGTGCGCCAGGTTGGACCGCGCGACGTGGCAAAAGCGCTTTCCGGACTGGGCGCCTGCGGGATTGAGAAACGCTGCTGCTCTAAGTTCCTGACCGAATTCAGTTCCATCTCTATCAAAATGGCCAAATCTCAGGATATTTCCCTGACACCTGCCGAAATTACCGGTATGTGCGGAAGGCTGCGCTGCTGCCTCAATTACGAATATGAAACGTATGAGGAAGCGCGGAAAAATCTACCCAAGCGGAAAAAGATTATTCAAACTCCCTTGGGAGAAGGTAAAGTCATTCAGGTCCTTCCCTTAAGCGACTCGGTGGTGGTGGAATTGCCAGGCACAGGTCCGCGGCAATTCAGCCTGGAAGAGCTGCAGACGGGCAAGCTGGCCGAGCGCAAAGAAATTCCTGTTGTGGTAACTTCCGGCTTTGAAGAAACAAAAGGCGACGTTGAGATTCTCTCATTTGACACAAAACCAGCGCCTGAGAGTGGTACCAAACCGAAAGGCGAGTTCCCGAACAGGAGGGACAGACGCGAGCGCGGAGGGCGGCAGCGCGGCGGTCTTCCCGCTCATCGAAGCGAGCCTGAAAACCTTGGCGGCCCAAATCAGCAGAAGGGGCGCCCCCAGCAGCAACAAAGTTCTGCTTCTGGTTCCAAACAGCCGGAAGCAGCCGGCCAGGGTTTTCCCCGGAGAAAGAAAAGACGGAGATAGGCGTGGAACAGGCGGATAATTGGCCGGTCGGTACCACGATATTGGTTATTTTAGCGCACCCGGATGATCCTGAGTTCTTTCTTGGCGGTACCATCGCCCGCTGGACTACCGCCGGCTACCAGGTCAAATATGGACTGCTGACGAAGGGGGAGCGCGGCATCAGCCCTGATTACCCCGAGAGCCAGAAACTCGCGGAAGTGCGGGTAGAAGAACAAAAAAACGCCGCTGCGGTTTTAGGCGTGCATGAGGTGACTTTTTTTGATTACCAGGACGGTTACCTTGTTCCAAGCCTGGAGGTCAGGCGCGAAGTAACCCGCTTGATACGCAGCGTGAGACCCGACATAGTGGTCTCTTGTGATCCTCAGAATTACTTCGTAAGTGAAACCTACCTGAATCATCCTGACCATAGGGCGGCAGGTCAGGTTGTCGTGGATGCTGTTTTCCCCGCGGTTAGTAATCCAAGCTTCTTCCCCGAGTTAATTGAGGAAGGCTATCCCGCTGTGCGGGTCTCGGAGTTGTGGTTAAGTTTGCCAGCCCAGGCGAATGTTGTCCTCGACGTCAGTGAATTCTGGCAGCGGCGGGCACAGGCACTGCTTGAACATAAAAGCCAGATTGGGGACCCGAAAAAATTCCTGGAACACCTTAAAGAAAGACGGCTTGAAAGCAGCGATACCGAGGACCGCTATACCGAAAGATTTCGCAGAATCATCTTTAGGAAATAACATGGACTTCTTGTCTGAGGCACAAGCGCTTTTTCCTGAAACCGTTGCGTTCAGACGGCAATTCCACCAACACCCCGAACTGGCCTTTTCGGAGTTTGAGACTGCCAGAATAGTCTCTGAAGAACTTAAACGGCTGGGCTACTCTGTCCTTAATGGAATTGGTACCACGGGAGTAACTGGTTTCTTAGGAAGTACTTCGGTAAAACCGCTGATTATGATGCGTTTTGACATGGACGCGCTGCCAATTCAGGAAGCAAGCGGCGCGGAATACGCCTCTCAGACTCTGGGCGTTATGCACGCCTGCGGGCATGACGCGCACACAGCGATAGGTCTGACCACGGCGCGGCTGATAGCAAAACATCATCAGGATTTGGATGCTTCCTTCCTCCTTGTTTTCCAGCCGGCTGAGGAAATCGGGCAGGGCGCGCTGGCAATGCTTGAAGATGGTTTATTCTCCGCGCAAATGCCGGATTTCGCCTTGGGCGTTCATGTTTGGAACAGCCTTCCAAGCGGAAGTTTTGTCATCAAAACTGGCGAGCTCATGGCTGGCAGCGGGATGTTCACCATCCGGGTATTGGGAAAAGGCGGGCACGCCGCGCTCCCGCATCAGGCGATTAACCCAATAGCGGCAGGCGCGCAAATAGTCACCACCTTACACAACATTACCGCGCAAAGCGTGAATCCTTTGGAAGCCGCTGTGGTTGGCGTGACGATGTTCCACGCGGGAACGGCGAACAATATCATTCCGGAACAAGCGGAACTGCAAGGAACCATCCGCTTTTTTTCCGGGGAATTGTGGCATCTGCTAAACCAAAAAATACAAACAGTAGCCAGAGATACAGCCAGCGCGTTTGGTTGTGAGGTAGAAATTTCCCTGCTTCAAAATACACCGCCCTTGGTGAATAATGCGGCGGCTGCTCTGGCAGCCCAAACTGCCCTGAAAAGAATCCTGCCCGAAGCGGCACTACTGACGGATTACCGCACCATGGGTTCAGAAGATATGGCGTTATTTCTCGAGAAAGTCCCCGGAGTTTTTATATTTGTCGGTTCGGGAGGGCAGGTGGAAAATGGAGGGTTCCCGCACCACCATCCCTGTTTCGATATCGATGAAAGCGTGCTGCCCTACAGCTGCGCTTTACTGCTGCAAACCGCCGTGGAGCTGATAAGCTCGAATAAACAGGAAAACCACTAATGGCCTATATTTACGCAATTTGTGGAGACAGCGGCTCGGGCAAGACCACGCTGGTCGGTAAGGTTTTGGCTGCGGCCAAAACGCGCAGATGGACCTGCCGGGGTATTTATTGTCCGGCAGTCTTTGAGGCGGGCAGCAAAACAGGTATCGAGGTATGCCTCATCCCCGGGATGCAGAAGAAGGCGTTGGCGCGCCTTGCCCAACCTGGCGATGAAAATGTGGTTGGAAAGTGGTGTATGAACCAGGAGAACATCGCCTGGGCAAATAAGTATTTGCTCGACATGCAATCTGCGGACCTGTGGATTGTTGATGAAATTGGTCCTTATGAAACTGAGCAAGGCCTGGGTTGGGCGGATATTCTCCCTCTGCTGCCTGATTTGCCTGCCAGGAAAGTTCTGGTCACCTTTCGAACATCACTTTTGCCCTGGTTTCTGGAGCATTACCCCACGATAAGCGTCGTGCACCTTGGGGAGTCCAATCCCGAAGCCACATTGATGGACGCCTTGTTTTCGACAAACCAGGAGTAACTCCCTGTGATTTTCGACGTACAGCCCTGGAGGACAGGGACTTCAGCAAGCGCTGTATAATCTTGGGCGTGGAACAGGAAACCGAAGCTTTAACCATTCCAGGTCATCTGGAAGAACTGCGGGGTGCGCTCCTGCGAGCGCTGATTGGACTTGGCGCTGCTGTCATTCTCTCTCTCTTCTTTACGCCCCGACTTATTGATTTTCTGGCTCAGCCGATTGGCGGGCTGGAAAAGCTGCAGGCAATAGAAGTCACCGAGACAATTTCGGTGTATATGCGCGTAGCCCTGCTGGCTGGTGTGATTCTGGCATCACCGTGGATTTTTTATCAACTTTTCAAGTTTCTTGCCAAGGGGCTGAAGCCAGAGGAACGCAGCAGAATAATTATGGCTGTTCCGCTGGCAGTGGTCTTTTTTGCGGCAGGCGCTGCCTTCGCATATTTGGTGATGCTGCCTTCCGCGCTCAAATTCTTCAGTCAGTTCCTGGGCGTGCAAACCTTTATCCGGATAAAATCGTACTTTGGCTTTGTCACGAATATTATTTTCTGGATTGGATTAAGCTTTGAACTTCCGCTTTTGATTTTTGTGCTGGCCAGAATTGGCATCCTGAATGCGGGAATGCTGGCGAAAGGCTGGCGTGTTGCTGTGGTAATCATCGCGGTTCTGGCGGCTGTCATAACTCCTACCGCTGACCCGGTAAACATGGCGATTTTTATGCTTCCGCTTTTTGCGTTATATTTATTGAGTATCGGTTTAGCGGCGCTGGCTGGAAAGAAACGCGCCGTGGCTGAAAAGGAATAGGAGATATCACGTGTTTGGATCAATTGGATTACCGGAAATTATCTTGATATTGGTTGTTGCTATCTTAATCTTCGGCGTCGGACGCATCTCAAAGATTGGCGGAGAGTTGGGTTCTGGCATTCGTGCATTTAAAGAAGGACTGGCCGGAGACAAACCTTCGGAAAAGAAGGAAGAAAGCGACGACAACCAGAAAACAGGCCGGACGGAATAGCCTCTCACAATCTGGCAGAGTGTTATGGAATTCCTCAACCTCGGATGGTCCGAAATCCTGCTGATTTTGCTGGTGGCGTTTGTGATACTCGGACCTGATAAGCTCACCAAGACCGGACATGACATCGGCGCCTGGCTGCGCAAACTGAACAGGTCTGAAACTTTTAGGGATGTTGTGCAAACCACAGACCAGATCCGCAATTTTCCGCGGAAAATCATGGATGAAGCCCGCCTGGATCCGATCTTTCCGGACCGCGCGATGTACCAGGAAGTAATAAAGGATTTTGGTGAGCGCGGGCCGGAAGAAAATTCGCAGCCCGCGAACAGCGGCGATCTCCCCTAAGTATCTAAATTATTATCCTTTCATCGCCATCCATTTTTGGGCGGCACTGAGAACATCAGCCAATGCCGTATCAACGTCTGAGGAAATTGGCTCAGGCTGCCTGCCAAAAATCAGCTCAAGAATTGCCAGTGTTTGCGCGGGCGAGAAGTACTGCCAGATTTCGACCAGCCGGGCTGGGTGTTCCAGGAATTCCGGCAGACGCTTTTTTAACATAAGCTTGACCGCTGAGGGAAGTCGGGCTGCTCTTAAGAAACCTTCCATCCGCTCCTCCAGACTTGAGGACCACTTTGCCGGATGCGCGCCCTCCAGTCGGACGCGAATACCTTGCGATACGGGAATTTTGGGCACGTTGAGTATCAAGCGGCGGGCTTCTGGAATGTACTGGGAATGAGGTTCCAGTTGATTATCCCCTGATTCGAGTGTAATTCGCGTTGGTTCGGCGACGTTTTCGAAAGTTACCTTCCAGGCGCGTTCTTCCGGCAGTCCATTAAATGACCCTGAGGTCGGAGCTATCAGTAATTCAATCAGGTCTGCGCGGGTTTCCTGTTTGATAAGCGTCATCGCGCTGGCGCCTTCCAGATAACGCTGCGATTCTCCATCATCTTCATATAGGCTGAATTCTGAATTCTCACCGGGGAAGACTTTCAAGCACAAGGTTTTTGGCAAACTGACACCATTCTCGGGTTCATCTCCATTCAAAGGAATTATCGCGCCGGCTTTGGCAAATACAGGTATATCCTTTTTGGTTCCGTAGATGGGGTACCAGTATCCGCCCTCAAAATACTCACCGGTAAACATGTTGTACCAGTCGCCTTTTGGCAGCCAGACTACCTGCCTGGCAAGGCGTGTTTCCGGATTGGTTTTGGTCGTAAACGGCGCGGCCAGCAGCTGCTGGCAGAAAAGGTATTCCTGCGGGCAGCAGTAGGCCGCGGCTTCGTCCGGCGAATGATAATAAAGTGGGAGGACCAGGGGGTCGCCTTCCTGGGCGCAGTGGTAATTCGCGGAATAGAGCAGGGGAATCAGCGCGTGGCGCAGCTGCATCGCCTCGCGGATGATTTCGAGCGTATCTGACCCGAATGCCCAGGGCCGGCGGTCAATATAAGGATTATTCGTGGAGTGCAGGCGCAAAATGGGGCTGAAGACACCATACTGCACCCAGCGCAGGAAAAGCTCCGCTTCTTCAATGCCGTCGCAGTGCCCACCAATGTCGTGGCTCCACCAGCCGTAAGCGACATTGGACGCGGTCGCGGTGAATTCAGGTTGGAACCGCAGGGATTCCCACGATACCACCGTATCCCCTGAAAAACCAATCGGGTAGCGGTGTCCGCCTAATCCAGGCCAGCGAGAGAAAATAAACGGGCGTTTTTCGGGGTTTCTGCCGAGATCGTAGTAATGGAGTTCATTTAGCGCGTAAAGCGGATCTAAGCCTTCCTTTTTGCTTCTGGTCCCTTGCTGCCAATCGATCCACCAAAAATCAACCCCCTGACGCTCTAAGGGATGATGCAGAATTTCCAGATAAGCCCGGGAAAATTCGTGCGAAGCGATATCAAACGGCACGGGCTTTTGCTCGGTTGGGTCCATGCCCAGTGCTTGTGCCATGAGCGTGTACTGTTCTTCGTGCGGATGAATGCCTTCCGCAGGGTGGAGGTTCAGCGCGGTTTTCAGGTTATTTTGGTGAAGGAACTGAAGAAACGCATCGGGATCGGGAAACAGCTTTTTGTTCCAGGTGTATCCGGTCCATCCTGTGGATGTGTTGCCGGTTTCTGTAATATGCCAATCCATATCCACAATGCAGACAGAAAGCGGGATGCGCTGCCGTTTAAATTCGAGCATTAGGTCAGTTAATTCCTGTTGCGTATAGGCCCAATAACGACTCCACCAATTCCCCAGCGCCCATCTGGGTATTAGCCCGGGTTTGCCGGAAATCTGCTGGTATTCTTTTATCGCGGAGGAATAATCTTGCGCGTAGCCAAAAAAGTAAAGGTCCACATACCCTTCCTCGGCGTTTCTGTCCGTCAGCATGCCTTCTTCGTCCAGCACCAGGGTGCGGGTATCGTCCACGACACTCCAACCAGAGCGGGATACCAGACCCTGACCCAGGGGGATCTTTCCATTGGCACGGTCGAGCGTTCGGGCTGTGCCTCCCAGGTTGCTGTGGTCCTGGTCGCCGTAATGCCAGGTAACACCGGTCCGTTTAAGGGTAATCTGCAGATAACGGTAGTTCAATTCCTCGCCGAGCTTATATCGCATTAGCAAGTCATCGGTCTCAATCGTCAGCCACTCCTGGCTTTGCTGAACGGTAAATCGCGGCACTGGTTGCTGCCGATACCAAAACACCTGACTTGGCCGGTCCTCAAAGTTTCCACCTGGAGCATATTCCATCCTGATCAACCGGCTTTTGAGGACAGAAAAGCGCATCTTGCCGGAAATAACCACCGCGCGCGGGTCGGCGAGCGGACTGAGCTTGGGTTTCAAGGGAGCGGTCATGGTTCCTCGCGATTGATGGGTTGTGTGTCAATTGTACCGGAAAGAAGAGCGCCAAAGCCTGGCAGTTCACAAATAGCCTGAATATACCTGGCCTTCAAAATCTCATAATTCATTATAGGGAATATAAAAAGAGGTCATTCTGATGAATGACCTCTTTGGTGCGGGAGCGACGGGATTTGAACCCGCGATCTTGGCCTTGACAGGGCCACATGTTCGACCACTACACCACGCCCCCAAAAGCGAAAGCTAGTTTATCACGGCCGATTGCATTAGTCAAGCAAAAATGCCAGAAAAACGCTGTCTTTTTGGCTTGAACGTATGCTGGCCGGATGACTTCAGCGGCTTTTTTCTCAGTAAAAAGGACAGGTCTGTTACTCGGCTGGCGCTTCCGGTGTTTCAGCTGGCGGAACTTCGACCGTCTTCTTAACTTTCTTTACCGTCTCAGAAACCTTTTCCACCGTGGTCGAGCCGAGTTCCTGCGCCTTGGCCAGAGCTTCTTTGTAAGCTTCTTCAGCTTTCTTTTTAGTCTCTTCGAAAGTAACGCCGCCTTTTTCCTTCAATTCAATGGCTTTGTCTTTGATTAACTGTCTGGTTTCCTCGCCGGTTTGAGGGGCCATCAAAAGCGAGGCAATCGCGCCTGAAAGCGCGCCAACGACAAAACCCATCACAAAGGCTCCGAAATTATTAGATTCTGACATAGTATTCTCCTGTTCCTGTGCTAATTCACTTTTTACGTAATTTCAGCAGTTCAAGCAGTCTGGTAATGCTTGCCAGACTTTGATTGAGCTTGATGACCGGTTCGGACACATTATTACTCAAAAACTTAACCGTACCCTTTAAGGTGTTGACAGTATCCGTTGTCGAATTCAAGATCGGTTTTACTTCATTCTGAATCAGATTGGTGAGAGCCGCGATTTGAATAATCAGGATTATCAAGGCTGTACCAATCGCGAACATTTCCAAGGCCAGCAAAATAATGAAAATATCGCGTACTTTGGTGGTGACTTCCGGGCTTTGCCCAGCCAATACCACAATTCCAGCCGTCACAGCCAGTACAATCAATACAATCGCGGCGATTATCCACGCGCTGCCCTTACGGCTTTGAACGCTCTCGGCACCAGGTTCTGCCTGTGTTTGGAGCTTTTCTGATTCGCTCATAGGTTACCTTTCTCTTAAATTATATACTAACCGCAAGGTTTTTTAGCAAAGGTAGAAGCTTATCTCAGCTTTCGTCGTCAAATGTTATTTCACGATCGCCAGCTTCCAGCGCCCCTTCCCGTGCGGTAATGCGGATATCCGCGAAAATGTCTGGCTGCTCGGTAATGACCAGGTCTTGCTTGGTCAGTTCCAGGATAGCCAGAAAAACTACAATCATGTTAAGGCGCGTGCGTTCACTGCCGAGCAGCTCCTGGAACGAGGAACTTGGGCGCATCCGCAGCCGGCTGATGATTTCCTCAAGTTTTCGTTTAAGTGTCAGCCTCGGAATGCTTATTAAGCCTTCCGGTTCTGCCGGGCTGGTTTCCTTCAAAAGGGATTCCAGGGCGAGTATTAAATCATTTATTTCGATGCCGGTCAGGTCAATCTGGCTTCGAACTTCAAAAGCCCGCGGGACATGCAGGTAACCGCGCAGGTTGGAATCTATTCTTTGACCGAGCCAATGCGCGGCGTCTTTCACTTTTTTATAGAGCTGCAGCTGGTACGCGAGTAGTTCTCCCGGGTCTTCTTCATCTTCCTCGCGGGCTGGAGGTCTGGGTAAAAGCGCTTCAGATTTTATTTGCACCAACTTGGAAGCAATGACCAGAAATTCTGAAATGTTGTCCGGTTCCGCGTCGTGGTGCGCTTCTATGTAGGCAAGGAATTGGTCTGTCACCTGCGCCAGGGCAAGTTTGGTAATGTCCAGTTCCGCTTTTTGGATTAAATCCAGCAGCAGATCCAGCGGGCCGGTATAAAGTTCGGTCTCGATTTCGTAATTGGTGCTTTGCCGCAGCCAGGATTTTGCCATGCTGTTATTATAGCTGAAGCTGGAACACTATTGCCGAATGAGAAAAAATAAGGGATACTTGAGATGTGACGGCGTATTCCTGTAATTCCTGCGGATTTCCTTATCCGAGCAAAGGGCTTCCGCACCAATGTCCGCACTGCGGCGGTGTGTTCGGTCTGCGCTCGCTTAATTTTCCGACTTCACAGACAACTAAGGAGAGCCCCCCTAGTATCTGGCGCTACCAAAGCAGTTTTGGCCTGCCGCCAGATGCCAGTCCTATCTATCTTGGTGAGGGGAATACTCCATTGGTTGAACGCGTTGTGAGGGGAAAGCGGGTGGCGTTTAAACTGGAGAGCCTTAACCCGACAGGCTCTTTTAAAGACCGCGGAACAGCGGTTTTGGCGAGCTTCCTGAAATCGCGGGGCATTAGCGAAGTGGTTGAGGATTCTTCCGGCAATGCCGGCGCGTCGTTAGCCGCCTATACTGCCGCTCTGGGCATCCAAAGCCATATCTTTGTGCCTGAATCCGCCTCTGGTCCCAAGCTGCAGCAAATGCTTATTAGCGGAGCGCATGTAGTCCGAATTCCGGGAGCCCGGGAGAAGGCGCACCAGGCCGCGCTGGACTATGTGAAAGAAAAAGGCCTTCCGTACGCCAGCCACGCGCTGCTTCCGATGGGGATATCGGGCATCGCCACGATCGCTTACGAATTGGCTGAGCAGCTGGGAACACTTCCTGGTACGGTGATTGTCCCGGTCGGACATGGAAGCATGATGCTCGGATTGCAGCTGGGTTTGCAAGCGCTTTGCGCGGAAAATCCAGGCTGTACCCTGCCAATAATGGTAGGAGTTCAACCCGCCAACTGCGCGCCTTTGGCCGCGCGCTGGGAACATAAAGCCTTCGAGGGCATCAAGGGAAAATCCATGGCGGAGGGAACGCAGATAGAAAACCCGGTGCATGAGTCTGAAATCTTGGCCATGCTCCGTCCTGGTCAGGACCAGATTCTGGCAGTCGACGAGGGGGAGATACGCGCCGCGTTATATGAGCTTGCCGGAATGGGCTTCTATGCGGAACCTACCTCCGCGATGGTATGGGCCGCTCTGACGAAAAATCAACAAAAATTGCCGGAACCTATCGTTTTAATTATTTCGGGTTTTGGGTTAAAATTTATCCAGACGAAATTATGATGACCTGTTGGATCGTTTGCTATCAAAAGTTTGATGGCAGACGATCAGGCAGTTCGGGAAAGGAGACGAATGCCTGATCCTCACGCTTCTGCAAAGTTTTTTGATGCCTTGCCAAAAGGCTTTAAGAACAACTTTTTATTAACGCGGGCCCTTACCCACCGTTCGTACCTGAATGAAAACCGGTCTGTTCTGGAGGATAATGAACGCCTGGAATTCCTCGGCGACTCTATTCTGGGTTATGTAGCGGCGGAATGGCTGTACAACAACTTCCCGGAAAAGAAAGAAGGGGTACTGACCAAGCTGCGTTCAGCCCTGGTGCACACGCAGCAATTGGCTAATTTTGCCAGAAAAATTAACCTTGGTTCCGCGCTCCTCTTGGGGCGGGGAGAAGACCAGGCAGGCGGTCGGGATCGCAGCGCGATTCTGTGCGACGCTTTCGAAGCGTTGATTGCGGCAATTTATCTTGATACGGATATTGACACTGTCAAGGAATTCTTATATCCCTTTTTTGAGGAAGAAATCCATTCCATCCTGGCAAATCATTCAGAGGAAGATGTAAAGAGCCTGTTGCAGGAATGGGCGCAAGCCCAGGGTTTTCCGTCTCCGGTCTACCTACTAACAGGAGTATTTGGTCCGGATCATGAAAAAGTATTCACGGTGAAAGTGCTGATTAACGACGAAGAAATCGCCGAAGGAATTGGCGGCAGCAAGCAGCTTGCCGAAAAATCTGCCGCGGCGGCCGCGATCTTGAAAATTGGATTAAAAGAAAAATGAACCAAATTAAGCTAGCATCGCTTGAAATGCACGGCTACAAAACCTTCGCGCGCCAGACCGTTCTGCGTTTCCCCGCGAATACCACCGCGATTGTCGGACCGAACGGCTCGGGAAAATCTAACGTGGCGGACGCGATTCGATGGGTATTGGGAGAACAGTCCTATTCCCTGCTGCGCGCAAAAAAAACTGAGGACATGATTTATATCGGTTCCGACCAGCGCGCGCGCGCCGGTATGGCTTCGGTTTCGATTACCTTCAACAACGAGACCAATTGGCTGCCAATTGATTACAACGAAGTGGTTCTGACCCGCCGCGCCTATCGCGACGGCACCAATGAATACCTGCTCAATAACCAACGCGTGCGGCTGAAAGATTTTCATGAGCTGCTGGCAAAAACCGGCCTCAGCGACCGGACTTACACAATTATTGGACAGGGATTGGTAGACCTGGCGCTTTCCATCAAGCCCGATGAACGCAGCAAGCTCTTTGAGGAAGCTGCCGGCATAGGTTTATACCGCTCCCGCAAGGAAGAAGCCCTTAAACGCCTGGAAAGCACACAGCGCAACCTGGAACGCGCGCTGGATATTGTGGATGAAATTCGACCCCGGCTGCGCAGCCTGGAAAGACAGGCTGCCCGCGTGGGCGAGTATAAAAAGGTCCAGGAAAGCCTCCAGGAAAAACTGCGAGCCTGGTATGGATACCATTGGTTCAAAGCCCAGGAAGAAATCGCGCGCCTGAAACAGGAATTGGAAGCGGCAGAAGAATCTTCTGCCCGGGCGCTCGCGCTGCTTCAGCAGAACCAGGAAACCTCCGCTTCTCTCAAGGAAAGCATGGCCGCTCAAAGGGAGATGGTAAACCAACTGCATCAAAGGCTCGGAAAGCTGCACGATGCCATTCAAGCCGCCAATAGAGACCTGGCTGTGAACGATGAGCGCGAGCAGTCGTTGGTCAGGGCTCAGGCGCAGATTGGTGATGACCTGGCAAAATTGGAAGAAACGCTGGAGTCGGCTGAAAAGACGTTGGAGTTAATGCGGCAAGAAGCCGAGAAAGAGACGCAAACCCTGGCGCAGCTTCAGGAAAAACGCCGGCAAATCGAAGCAGAATTGACAGAAGAGCGAAAGAAGCGCAAAGACCTGCAGACCAGGCAAAACGACCTGCAGACCCGCCTCGTAAACCTCGATAAAGAGGCCCTTGTTCTTAAAAGCAGGAGAAATGAAATTGTCAACCGGCTGGAATCGCTTCAACGCGGTCTGAAGAGCAGCAGCGAGATTCTGGAGACCATCACGAAGGATGAACAAAACGCCGCGGAAACGCGCCGAAACCTTGAAAACAAATTGGCAGAACACGAGAGACAGCTTCTGGAACTGGATAATCAGCGCAAAGCGCACCAGGATAATCAGCTGAAGGCAAAGCGGGAGCGAGAGGAAAATTCCGCCCAAATAAACCGATTGAATCTTGAGAAGAATAAACTGACCAATCAGCTTCAGCTGATGCGTCAGGCTCAGGAGAGCATGGCAGGGTTTTCGGAGGGCGCGAAAACATTCCTGCAGCACCCGCGCGTCAGGCGGTATGGAAAAAAGATTACCGACCTGGCCAGCAAATTGGAGGTTTCTGAAAAGTACGAAAAAGCGGTCAGCTCCGCTTTGGGTGAAGCTGTTGACCTGTTAATTCTCCCGGAAGACCGGCTGGACAAGGACTTATTAACGACCCTGGCAGCTTATGCTGAAAGTAAAGTCGCGCTCATTGGTTTAGAAGGCCTGAGCCAAGCCAAAGCGCAGCCAGCGCCCTCAGGAGAAGGCATCCTGGGAAGCGCGGTAGCATTTGTTCAGGCCCCGGAATCAATCTCCGCCCTGGTGGAGCACTTGCTGAGTCAATATCTGTTGGTGGAGACGTTGGACCATGCTCTTAGCCTGCCTGGTAAGGTTCGCGAAGCCTATAACCTGGTCACGTTAAACGGTGAAGTTTTGCTGCGCAGCGGTATCGCTGTGCTTGGCAAACAAAAGTCCGCCAGTAAGGTAAGCTTCGTGCGCACTCGCAAAGAACTGGAAGAGGCGCTTGTTGTGCTGGAACAAAAGCTTATCGAGCTGGCAGCTAAAGACAGTGAGTACCAACGCGTCCAGGCGGAAACTGACCAGCAAGTAACCAGAATTCAAAACGAGCAGCGCAGCCTGGAAAAACAGATAAACGAGCTGCGCCGAGAACTAAATACCGCGCTTGTGAACCTGGATAAAGCGCAAAACCGGCGGAAGTGGACTGAAAAGCAAATTGAGGATAATGAGCAGGAAAAGGCGCGTCTCGAAAGTGAACAGACCGCGCTGAAGGAAAAAGCTGAAGCAGTCCGTCTCCAGATGGAAAACCTAAACAAGTCGCTTGACGAGCTGAAAAACAGCATGGAAGAGCAAACTCTGGATGACCTGGAGCATCAGTACCAATACCTGCAGATGGAATGCCGCGTTCAGGAACAGGCTCTGCTGCACACCCAGGAAACTATTAAATCCCTGGAGCGGCGGGTAGTTTCGGACCGTGAAAGGAAAGGTCTGCTCAATCAGCGCAGCAGTGCGAACAATGAAGAACTTGCGACTTTGCGCATCAGAAAAGCGGAGTTCATCGAGGCAATTCGGCGTCTGAACGCTGAGGTTGAATCTGTGCGCGCTAATGAACTGTCCGTCAATCAGGAGCAGCTGCGCAATTTGGAAGCTGAGTACAAAGTCTCAACGGAAGCGGAAGCCGAGCTGCAGAAAGACCTTTCGTTCAAAGAGCGTCAGACCACACACATCCAGCTGGAGCTTGGCCGGAAGATGGAGAGGTTGGAAAATCTTCGGTCGCACATTGAGGATGATTTTGGACTGATTGAGCTGGAGTACCGCAATGAATACTCGGTCTCTACGCCGCTGCCCTTCCCGGACATGGTTATAGAAACGCTCACGGAAACCCCCGCATTGCCTGCCGGAATTGAAGAGGAAATGCGCGACCTCAAGAATCATTTGCGCCGCATAGGGGTGGTGAATTTTGAGGCCGAAAATGAATACAACGAGGTCAAAAATCGTTACGAGAACCTGACGGCGCAAATCTCTGACCTTCAGGCTGCCATTGTGGATATCCAGAGCATGATTTCCGAGCTAAACGAGGTCATGCAGCGCGATTTTCTGAACACCTTCAAATCAGTCAGCGCAGAATTCAGCAAGATGTTTGCCCGACTGTTTAACGGCGGCTCCGCGCGATTAATTCTTTCCGACGAATCTTCGCCTATTGAAGGCGGGATTGAGATTGAAGCGCGCCTACCCGGGAAACGTGAGCAGGGATTGGTGCTCCTTTCGGGCGGGGAACGCAGCCTGACAGCAGTCGCATTAGTTTTTGCCCTGTTAAAAATCTCCCCAACACCGTTTTGCGTGCTTGATGAGGTTGATGCGATGCTTGACGAGTCGAATGTGGGTAGGTTCATCGAGCTGCTCAAGGATCTTTCTAACGAGACCCAGTTCTTGCTGATTACTCACAACAGAAACACGGTGCAGGCAGCCGATGTCATTTACGGCGTCACGATGGGCAAAGACGGTGCGAGCCAGATTATCAGCCTGCGTCTTGATGAAGTGGATGAAAGCTACGTAAAATAGGTCTTTTCAAAGTCATAGGACAGCGGGCATGGTCAAAATCCACTGCCTCAGAAGCGCCCAGAATAGATAAACGCTCTCAAATTAGAACCAATGAATTGCTGGAAATAAAAAAGCGGCTGAAAAATCAGCCGCTTTTTCTGTCAATCGTGAATTAATTGCCGCTAAAAATCGCGTTGTAGAGCTCGGAAGTGACGGCCGGTTTGTTGGGAGTGAACTCCACCCAACGGTCATCGAGCACAATGTCACTGCGGGATGCGCGCAAATCATTCAACCATTTGGTAAAGGTATTCTGTTTCAGCGTCGCGAAGGCGGAGGCGTCCAGGTCGTTGACCGCGTGACCAACACACTGGATGATGTGATAGCCGAAGTCAGATTTTACGGGTTCGCTAATCTCGCCCGGCTTCAAAGCAAAGGCGGCATCTTCAAAAGCCTGTACCATCACACCGCGGCCAAACCAACCTAAATCACCGCCGTTATCTTTGTTGGACGTATCGGTTGAGTATGTGGCGGCAAGCGTGTTCCATTCTTCCCCGTTGTTCAGGGCTTCCAGCACGGATTTCGCTTCATCTTCGGTAGCCACAAGAATGTGGCGCGCCCAAACCTGTTCTTCCTTGGGTTCGAGGTCAGCGGTAATTGCTTCCAATAATTTTTCCCGCAGCAGCTGCGTACGGAAAGAGCGTTCAACCACATCCCTTGGAATGCCGTACGTGTTGATGTTTTTATAATAGTCTTTCAACACGCCGCCGTAAACCTTGGTCGTGAAGGCAGTCGGGGTGGGGGTGATAGTTGGTACTTTGGTTTCAGTCGGAACGCTTGTCGCGGTTGACCCTTCGGGAACAGGCTCAGACGTGGCAGTCGGGGCAAGCGTGGGAGTGGAGGTGTTGGTGGGCACCCAACCTTCAGGCGTCGAGGTCGCGGTAGGCAGCGGCGTGGGCGTATCTGTTGGTTGGATGATGGCAATTTGCGTCAGTGAAAGCGTTGGGGTGTTAACAATAGTTGGCGTGATGGTCGGGGTGGGAGTGCCTTCCGGGAAGAAATCAAAAGCCGCTTGCATTGCTTTCGCGACCTCTTCTTGACTCACGGTGATACCGCGTTTGGCAGCTTCTTCCTCAATCAGAATATCCTCTATCATGGTGTTCAACACCTGCTCGCCAATGACTGCCGGGCTGTTTAGAGAGGTGACCAAATTTTGAGCGGTCGTAAGGAAATTCGAACCATAACTGCCCAGCATTTGGTAGTAATAGTAGTAATTGCTGGCCTGATTCAGCATGTTCAGACGGGTGTACTTCACCACGGGCTGATAGTCGCGAACGGTAATCTTTTTATCACCGACGGTTGCAAGCACTGTTGAAGGCTTAACAATGTAGTTGTCAACCAAAACATAACCAAGCAGGCCAATCACGATCGCGGCAATGGAAAGCGTTCCGATAAGGATGGCTCTGGTCTCGCGGCGTTCCCTTTCCTGTTTGGCAAGGTGTTTTTTTGTCACTCCCTGCTTTTCTGGTATGCGGTTATTCGCCATAAGGAATCACCTCTATGCGTTCTGATCGTACCAGATGTCACCTTCAAAAGGAATTAAGGCGATGTGGCGCGCGTTTTTGATGGCTTTGGCAACTTCGCGTTGATGCTTGGCACAGGTGCCAGTCTGGCGGCGCGGGCGGATTTTGCCGGTTTCGTTAACGAAACGGGTCATCAGCTCAACGTTCTTGTAGTCAATGGCCAGATTCTTATCTGCGCAGAACTGGCAGAATTTTGGCTTGGAAACGTAATGACGGCGGTCACCGCCACCATTGGATTTGTAATCGGACATTTCTATTCCTTTCTACTCTGCTCGGACAACGATAGAGCGCAGAATTTGTTCGTTGTAGCCCAACGTGCGGCGAAGATTGGCTACTTCGGCCGGGTCAAGCTTGAAGGACACAAAAACATAGTAGCCTTCAGTCAACTTGCGGATGGGATAAGCTAATCTGCGCTTACCCCAACGGTCCACTTTAATGATCTCACCGTTCGCGTTCTTGATTAAATTTTCTACGGTTTCGGCAAGCCCATTAAGCGTGGCTTCGTCCAGGTCTGCCTGGAGAATATAAACTAACTCGTAAGTATGCATAAGTATGAGGCTCCTTTCCTCGGGTTAGCTCCTGCTGTACGCCGTTGGCGGGCAGGAGTGGAAGGTATCAGGTATTTCCTGAATTTAACGGGAGGTAGTTTATCACAAGATTGAAAATTTGCAAGC
Source organism: Chloroflexota bacterium (assembly GCA_012517865.1). Classification (GTDB taxonomy): domain Bacteria; phylum Chloroflexota; class Anaerolineae; order Anaerolineales; family Anaerolineaceae; genus Mesolinea. The sequence continues at coordinate 67,956 of JAAYUC010000001.1, forward strand.
CAGTTTTTTCATAAAAAAGTGCCGGCAGAAGCCGGCACTATCAGGTCTCCAGAGTATTAATCGTTTTCTTTTCGCTTTTCGCGGCTGAAGAGGATGGTGATGATGCTGACAATCAGCGAGCCAAACAGAGCCGGCCAGAAACCGTTCACCTGAAAGCCGACATGGAAAATATTCTGGGCAATGTTGGAGGAAAGCAGGAAAACCGCTGCATTCAAGACAAGGCTGAACAAACCCAGGGTAAGCACTATCAGGCCGCAAGACAGGAATTTGAGCAGCGGTAGCAGCGTCGCGTTTAACAATGCGAGAATGGCGGCCATTACCGCGTAGGCAATCCAACCATTACCAGTGACTTCAATCCCAGGAACCAGGCAGGCTGCCAGGAAAAGGGCAAGCATGATAACTAACCAACGCGTAACAAATTTCATTTGATGCTCCTTTGCAATTAGGTTCACTCTGATTATGGCACAGCCCCAACGGAACGGCGCTAGAAAATATAAGGTTTTAAACAGTGAGCGCCCTTGACAGGATTCGAACCTGCAACCAACAGCTTAGAAGGCTGGTGCTCTGTCCATTGAGCTACAAGGGCGTACGAATATTTATTATATCAAAGTCAGCAAGCTATGCCGGTTTAATACCTTTGTAGACCCTTCCGGTTCCAATTGTTCGCAGGATTGTCTCCGCGGGTTTGGAAAGCAAGGCTGAAAGTTCCAGGGCGTTCAAAGGAGTATTCCCGTTCACAAGGAAAATCTTGAAAATCGAGTCCACCAGCGCGCTGCTGCCAGAAAGGAAGTCTGGCTGTTTGGCGCAGTGCTCTGTGAGTGTGTAAAGCAGCGCGTCAACCCGCGTCACCTCTCCTGTGGTCGAATCAATCAGGTCTATTTGGTCGGTATATGAGTAATCCGCAAGCAGTTTTTGGTGTTCAGGACAAAGGAAAGCTTGAAGATAGACTTTCCAATTGCTGTCTTGCGACTTCCACCACTCGAAATCAACATGAAATTTTGTTTTCAATGTCGGTTTGATTAAGGAAGAAATTCTCGAATCCATTCCCGCTCCAATTATTCGCTTTCTGTTAGGTGATAATAATGGTCGCCTACGTGTGTAATTTCGTCGCTGGTAGAAAGAACCGAGAGCAAGTCCTGAGGCGGCGTGCGCCGAATGATATTCATCGCCGCGTACAGGTCGAGGAAGTGAACATGCCTCTGCGTGTTCAATTTCGAGAGTTCATTCATCATTCTCATTACGTCCACTTTGAGAGGGATATTTTTAGACTTGCGGTCCTCCCAGAGTTTATCGATTGTGCTCAGGTCAGGAATGGCGATGGCCATGCGGTCGTGAAAACCAGCATAAATTGGCTGACGCAGCAGCGCGATAACCAGACCTCCGTCCGCGCCAACCAAGACTGTCTTAATCCACTCCTTGTTCGAGCGCTTTTTCTGCGGGCGAATTTTTACAACAGCCGGGTTATCTGTCGCAAAAAGCTCAATAATACTTCCTGGGATAAGGTTCTGAGCTTCGTACCAATCTCTCAGGCCGTAAACATAATTTTGTTTGCGGACTACCCACGCTGAAATCAGTTCACCGCTGGCGGCATCCTTAAGCGAAAACTTAACGTGTTCAGTCTCCAGCGCGGAGGGGAAGATTTTTCTGGTCTCAGTATTGATTGGCAGCGTGCCGGAGCGCCAATGCGGAAAGTTCAGAACCACAGAAGCTTGCGCGGCTGCATCTTCCTCGCCGTTTTGTGAGCCGTATTTGAAAAGTTCATCAGAGGTGCTCAGCATCATTTTTGCTGTCGCATCCGGGATTTCTTCAATCTCGGGTAATCGCGCAGGGACCCTCAGATAGATGGGGGTTTCCAACACCGACTGCGGCTCCAGTCTTTTCAGGAACCAGGCTATCACACCGGTAGTACCCACCTCATCAAAGCGCGGGTCTTCCTGCAGCTCGTAATTCAGCGAAAACTCCATCAATTTATCGTTTTCACCGTTGGACAGCTCCAATTGGCTCATCAGCTCGGCGGAGCTCATTGGACCGCCGTCTTTGGCATCCAACAATGCTTCTGCCAGGTTCAGATGTCCCGGTCCGATATCAATTAATAATGACTTTGGAAACCAGGTGTAGCCAATGCGCACCAGGTCCGATTGATTGTCGAGGGCTGCGCGCAGTTTGGTCTTAATGTCAGCTCCGAATTGCTGCCAGATTTCTTCCAAAGCGATAGCGCTGTCGGAAGCGGCTTCGTAATCCACGGTGTTCAGCGGATGGTCCTCAACATTGGCAGCATATTCCTTAATGGCGCCATCGGAGAATTCCACAGTCATCACGGTGAAGTCGCCAATCTCGGGGTTATTACCTGGATGTGTGGCGGTTACCGTTCCGCTTTCCCAGGAACGCTGAGGGAAAACAATCCGTTCGCCAACCGCATGGGTATCCTTGGGTAGGTAGATTTTCCCAAGATCCTTTTGTTTTTTCTTGAGTTCCGCCCGCGCGTTTTCTAATCGGGTGGAAATCAACACGCGCGCCAGGCCTTCAATTGGCCGAGGTGACTCCTTTTCAAACAGAAAAGCTGAGATGGCCTGCAAATCTTCGGATGTAGCCTGAAGATCTTTCCACTGCTGCTCCTGAATCGGATTGTTTGGTAATGCCATAATTCCCTCGAAAAATCAAATTATTGTTTCGATTATACCTGATATGAAACAGACTTTGCCTTAAGAAATCCAGAAGCTAATCTTGTTGACACGGCCAATGTTGCGCGTAGCCACTATAAAGAAGGGAAAAAAGAACTGGCTTTTATGCCAGTCCTTAATTCAATGGAGGTTTGAGCTATTTGAGGAAGAACGCGATCAGAACGCCAATGAGCAGGCCCAGAAATGAAGAACTTACAACCATAAACGCCTGAGATTTTTTGATAGCGTCAACGACCACTTTGGTGGCGACAGTTGCGCCTTCGAAAACTGATATCTTATTGGTTCCCACGGACACGCGCACTGTGGGCTGCAGGCTTTGTTCCTCCAATGGCGAAAATTTTCGTAATAGCGAGTGCACCGGCTCGGCTTGCGCGGGTTCATTGGCGGCCTTCGTGAGAAAAGCCAGACGGACTTCATCGGGAGCAAAGCGGGGAGGTGCCTCATTGCTTTGTGTGCGCGCTTTTCTTCTGCGAATTGGCATGAGCGCGTTCCAAATTCCAATTTCTATAGCGTTCATCATCTGGCTCATGGGCACCTGCTATCCTTTGGAGCCTGAAAGCTTAAGCACATTTCCCTGGCTGTCCGCGATGACCCTGATGGTTTGTTCCATTTTTCGCCCGGCAGCCATCTCTACGCTTTTTGTGTAAAGCAGCAGATACCGATCTTCCGTTTGCTGGCTGACTTTGGGATTAATGCCGGCCATTTCGGGATGTCTATGGCAGACTTCCTGGTTGACTTTTTTGACTGCCGCGGTGTCCATTGGTACTCCTATTTGGGCTGAAATGAGCGGCGGCGTAGAAACGCCGGCACATCCAGCCGTTCATCCTGGTCAATCCTTGGTCCCACCAGGCTGCTGGTATCAACCTCCCTGATTCCAGCCAGTATCGCTGTTTTTTCCGGGTAGACTGGCTGTGGGAGAGGCGACTGGGCCTGTATCGTCGCGGGTTCAGAGGGCTGTCTGAAGGTCATCTCCGGCTGAACTACGGCTGGAGTGTTTTTTTTCACGCCAATTCCAGTGACAATCAGGATCAACTGGACTCTATCTTCCATTCTGGGGTCGGTAATCACGCCGGGAATGATTTCCGCGTGGAACCCAGAAGCTTCCTGTAGCAGCTGCAGCGCGTCGGTTACGTCTCTGAAGGACATATTCGCGCTGCCTGTGAAATTCGCGATCATATGCGTCGCTGAATACAGGTCAATTTCATCCAGAAGCGGGTGGTGCAGCGCCTTGTCAATCGCCTGCTTGATGCGGTCGGGACCAGAGCCGGTGCCCATTGCAAGCAGAGCGCCGCCGCCCTGCTGCATAACCGTCTTGATATGCGAGAAATCGACATTAATCAAGCCGGTTTCCGTAATTAGCTCCGAAATACCCTGAACGCCTTGCCGCAGGACATCATCTGCAAGCGTGAAAGCCATCTCCAGTGGCAAATCGCGCGGGGCAACTTCTATAAGCTTGTCATTAGGAATGACAATCAGGGTATCGGTATATTGCCGTAGTTTTTCCAGGCCGGCCTCGCAGTTCTTTTGTCGTCTTCCCAACTCAAAGGAGAAGGGGCGGGTAACGATGGCAATCGTAACAGCTCCAACCGCTTTTGCTACCCGAGCTGCCACCGGAATGGCGCCTGTACCAGTTCCGCCGCCCATTCCCGCGGTCAGAAATACCATTTCCGCGCCTTCCATAATGGAGGCCAATTCGCGGTAGCTTTCCTCCGCGGCAGTCTCGCCGACAGCCGGCAGGCCGCCTGCTCCCAGGCCTCTGGTGGATTTGGGACCCAGCTGGATTTTGTTGGGGGAAAGATTGTTCGCCAATGCCTGCGCATCGGTGTTGCACGCGACAAATGTGACACCCTGCATTCCATTTTCAATCATGCGATTAATCGCGTTACAACCGCCGCCTCCCAGGCCAATAACAACAATCTTGGGAAGTGAACTGGAAATGGGGGTTCGCATTGAATAAACTGGATGGTTGCTCATGGGTTCTCCTCTTTATCAAAACTATCAAGCTGCAACGCTGAGACTTTTGCTGACTTTTTCATCGATAATGCAGCCGGCGTCTCTCAGCATCTGAATGTCATTGTCGGTAAATGCGGAATCTTCATTCCACACAGTCACTTTGCGGGCGTTCATGGCTTCAATCAGGGAGAAACCAATCGTCGGACGCAGCTCCCGAATGATTGGCCGCACGCGTTCCAGAATGTTTTCTGGTATTCCCCAATCGTAAGAAGGCAGCAGCAGATAATGGTCAATCGGGTACATCCACTGCGCGACCCGGTCTGCCACAGGATATTCCAATTGCTGTTTCCTGGTTTGTTCGATTTTTTGTTTGTAAGAGGCAAGTTCTTGCTGTTTTGGCTGGCCGTTTTCGGTAAACCAGGCTGTCTTTCCCATCGGGTCATTTTCCGGAGAACTTAAGAGCCAGAATAAACACCCCAAGACTTCATTTGGCAGCGCGTTTTCAGCCCCCGACTTGGCATTATCTTCCAGGGTATAGTTCACCAAATCATCAAAGCGTAAGTTCGGGTCCAATATGTTCTTTTCAACGCTGGCAGCTCCAAACCAGAACAGAAAGATTTTGGGGGTAATGTTGAGAGTAGATTTGACCAGTTCCGTATACCACTGCCAGGTGTTAAAGCCCAGATGGTCCTCTTCGCCTAATTCGGTCTTGCTGTAAGGACGGAGGGTTTTCCAGCGTTTCGACGCGCCATTCCCCCAGCTTAGCGGCCTGGAGAAGGTTTGCGCAGAGACGGCCATATGCAGGTTCGCGCTGAAATCCAAAGATTTGCGCTGCTGAACAAGCTGAAGCATTTTCTTCAGGAAGGATAAATCCCAGTAGTCTCCGCCAGGCTGCAGAGCAGGGAAAATGGGAATCAGATTGTTCTGTTCAGCGACCCGCACAAATGGGAGATAGCGGTCAAGAAATCTTTCCACCAGGTCGCCTTGAGACCAGGTTCCGTCCAGCCACGAGGATTTTACATTGGGGCTTCTGAAGAAGGTCACATATTTAACCCCCCAACGGGCATAGGCAGCCAGAATTACCTTCAGGTCATCCGGTTTGATATCTGAGTTTACCGGCATGTCAAACTGAATAATTGGCTGAATGCCGGCCTTTACAAGACCCTGGATAAAATCTTCGGGGATAGCCTGCGCGGTAGGGCTTTTAAGAACCAGCCACGAAGCATTCAGCGCCTGTAATTCAGGGAGCCAAAGGCTCAAATCCCGAGCTTGATAGTGGTTCAAGTCCTGAAAGTAATGAAATCCAAGTCGTTTGTTCATAGTCACATCCGTGATTAGCGCCTCGCGTTATCGGAATAAGTGCAAGTATTATGCCAAAACGAGATAGAAATACCTGCTATAATTGCGCCGATGATTTTAATTACCGGCGGCATCGGATTTATTGGGGGGGAGTTAGTCAGGCAGTTAACTGCCATGGGATTGCCTTACCGTTACCTTTTGCAGCCTGGTGACCGCGATTATCTGCTGCCTAGAAATACCAGTTTCGACATCGTTGTCAGCGCACTCTCTGATGAACGGGGGTTAAAAGCAGCACTTAAAGACGTGGATGCCATATTCCATCTGTCCTCTGTGGAGCAAATTGCCGGACATCAGGATTTGCAGCAGGTGGAGGTGGGCAATGTGGAAACGCTGGCGAAAACAGCCAGCACCGCAGGAATAAAGCGCTTTTTTTATCTTAGCCATTTGGGCGCCGACCGCGCTTCGGCCTTTGGTTTAATGAAAGCCAAAGGCATCGCTGAACACGCAATTCAAAAAAGCGGCGTCCCATACACAATTTTCCGCAGCAGCATGGTTTACGGCCAGGGAGATGTTTTCAGCTCGTACCTGCTGGGATTGTTCAAGGTTTTCCCCTTCTTTGTCCCGATTCCCGGAGACGGCAGCGTTCTGCTGCAGCCAATCTGGGTGGGTGACCTTACTGCCTGTATGGCATGGTCGCTGAGCATGCCGGAAACCACCAATACAATACTCGAAATCGGGGGGCCGGAGCACCTCAGTTTCAGGGAGATTTTGACCCTCATTTCCGCAAGAATAAAGTCAAACAAGAAATTTCTTGAACTTAATCCATTACGAATGAACCGACTTATTCAGTTTATTCAAAGTACACGCAAAGGGTTCCCTGGCTCGGCCTTCTGGCTGGATTATCTTGCCGAAAACCGCATCTGCGCGTTAGATTCCCTGCCGCGCGTGTTTGGCATTAACCCTGCAAGATTTCAACAAAAAATTGATTATCTGACTGCGTCACAAAGGAAAAAATGAATCTCTGTATCCACGGCCACTTTTATCAACCACCTCGAGAAGACCCTATCTCAAATTACATTCCCGATGAAATCGGAGCCCAGCCTTTTGGCAACTGGAATGAACGGATATTGTCGGAATGTTACGCGCCAAATGCCCGCAACGGCAGCTTCCAAAAAATCAGTTTTAACGTGGGTCCGACCCTTATGCGCTGGATGGATGACTTCGCGGAAGAAACCTACGCGGCCATAACAGAGCAGGAACGCTGGAATTATGAGCAGTTTGGCGTAGGCAACGGCATGGCTCAGAGTTACAACCACAGTATCCTGCCGTTGGCCAACACTCAGGATAAGATCACTCAGGTGCGTTGGGGCATCAAGGATTTTGAAAAACGCTTTGGGCACAAGCCCGCCGGAATGTGGCTGCCGGAAACCGCCGTGGATACAGCGACCTTATGCGTATTATCTGACAACGACATCAAGTTTACAATTCTTGCCCCCTGGCAAGTCATTCCCGAAAATGGCGCAGAAGGACCCTACCTCATTAATTTGCCTGATGGAAGAGACCCTTTTGTCGTCTTCACTTACGACCAGGAACTCAGCACGCGCGTTAGTTTTCACCCTTCCTCGACGGTGAATGGCGATTTGTTTTTGGAAAGTATTTTGAGCAACCGCGCTAACAACGAAGATGGGCTGCTCTTGATTGCAAGTGACGGGGAATTGTACGGGCATCATCAGCCCTTTCGCGATTTATTCCTGAGCTATGTTTTGAACGGCGCGGCAGAAAAGCGGGGCGTACAGTGGACATATCCTGGTAAGTGGCTTAAGGAACACCGCGTCACCAGAAAAGCAACACTGGTGGAGAACACCTCCTGGTCCTGCATGCATGGAGTGGACCGTTGGCGAAGAGTCTGCGGATGCACACCAAAAGCAATCTGGAAAAACCCATTTCGCGCTGCCTTGAACCAGATTGGGGAATGGCTGGATGCGGCCTTTATCGATGTCATTGCTCCCATCTTTCCCGAACCGTGGGAATTGCGCCACCGATATATCGATGTCATGAACAAAGAATTGAACGTAGAGGAGTTGTGTCAGGAGCTTTCGGACGGAAGATGGCGGCCGGACCAGCTGCCCCGAATTGAGGATTTGCTTTCCGCTCAGTATGAACGACAGCGAATGTTCACTTCCTGCGGTTTTTACCACGATGAATTTCACCGGATTGAACCGCAGAACAATATCGCATATGCCGCAAAGGCAGTATTCCTGACCGAACGTGCTACCGGTCTGGACCTTGTGCCGGCGGCGTTGAACTTGTTAGGCCAGGTGCACAGCCAAAAAACAGGTCTGAGAGGAGATACAGTCTTCTCTCAGACCTTGCTGCGCGCTAAAGAGGAATGCGTGAGCTAATCCAGCGCTCTCTGCAATTTTTCCAGTTGGTATTCCGAAGCTTTTAAGCCATCCTGTAGGCGGGAGAAGTGCGATTCTGCCTGGATATTCTTTTCCAGCAGTTCCACAGTCGTCGTATCCGCCTGGGACGCGAACCAGAGAATGGAAGCCACCCGCATGTACCAGAGCATGTCTTCAAACTTTTCCTGATTAAACCAGAGCACTTTGTTGTACTCGTTCACTTCAATGTATTCCCGCAGCTGCTCATCCTGAAGCCATTTATCGAGAAGCTGCGGTGTCTTGAGGGTCTGAATCTCTTCCAGCCAGGAGGTATTCGTAATCATCCAGCGCACAGCTTGGCAGGCTTTCCAGGCTTCATAGTCGCCAAAGCCGAGCTGACTCAGGGCTTTTGTGACCAGGCTGACAGCCGGTTCCTCATCCAAAACCTGACGGCTTCTTTGCCGGCATTCTGCGCTCGCGCTGCTGCCGGCCAGATTGGAGAAGAAAGCCCATACCAGCAGGACGATCTTTCGCCGCGGGTCATCCAGGAGTTCAGGACCAAGCGCTTTTGTGAAACGCGGGGTCATGCGCGTCAGAGATAGGCCGGCGTTTTTAGAGAAGTTCTCGAGGTCCAAAATCTGCCGCAGCTGTTTCTCCAGAATAGAGCGCATTTTGGCATCGCCACATTCGGGAACGCTGCCTGTACGGCGCAGCCCTTCCTGCGCCCGGGCAGTAAGGTCAAGGTTGTGATTGAGCAGGGAATCAAACGACTCAGCTCGCAATGGGTCCTTGCTGGCAGTCAAAAGATTATTCAGGTTCTCAGCGTTGATGATTTCCCCCAAAGGCTGGAGGATGGGACCGAGTGCGATTTCCCGTCTGGCAATGTCCAGATTTGGAACGCCTCTGCCGTTCAGATGGCTGTTTAGTTCCGCGTAATCGCGGCCATAGACCACGGAGAAATCCATCAACACCTGGTGCCCGTACGCATTGAGATTGAAATACATGCCCCGCTCGTGAATATCCTTGGCAGACCGTATATATTCAAGATGGTGCGTGTAGTCACGGAAGGTTACAAATGCGTCAGAGTCATTTGGAAGCCCAAGAGCGTGGGCAAGGTCCCTGGTCTCCTGATGTGAGCCTCCGGCACTTTTCACTAGGAAAGGAGCCGATTGTTTAATCCACCCGGCGGTATCCCCAAAGCGGTTGTTATAAACTACCAGCGCACGCTGATCTCCATCGCTGTTGGAATACGCGTAAACGTTTTCATCGACGCCTTGCGCGGTGTGGAAGTCGTAGAGCATGAAGTTTTCGACGTTGGCAAACAGTCGCCGTCTGTGCAATATCGGGAAAATGTCTGATTCGTGCCGCCTGACCAGGTAGGGGTCAGGGGTCTCGTCCCAGTATGGGCGGTAGTATTCCATTCCATATTTCTCCGCGTATCCTTCAACCTGTCCGTGCCCGAACATGGGCAGTCCCGGCATGGTGGACATTACGGTGCAAATGCCAAAATATTTATCGCCCTTCCCGAATTGCTCCACGGCCGTCTTTTCATCCGGGTTGTTCATAAAGTTGACATACCGTTTGAGAATTTGCGGGTCGTAGATTAATGTGTTTTTTATCAACTGACGGTATTTGTCGTTTTCCTCATTGCGCAGCATGTTCATAAAGGCGCTGTTGTACACGCGGTGCATGCCCAGGGTGCGCACAAAGTAACCTTCCATCAGCCAGAAGGCTTCGGCCAGGAGCAAAGTGTCCGGGACTTCCCTGGCAACCCGTTCAACGACTTCGCGCCAGAATTCCTCGGGCATGGCGCGGTCAAATTCCTCGCGGGTCATCGCGTGGTCGGCTCGGGAGGGGATATCCCCGCCGGTACCGGGCTGTGGGAACCAGAGACGCTGGTAATGTTTTTTGGTCAGCGTCATCGCCGCGTCAAAGCGGATGATTGGGAATTTTCTTGCCACTTCCAGAATAGTCTGGATGACTGCCTCGCGCACGGTGGGATCAAGGTAATTTAGCTGCGCTGTGTCATTCCAGGGCATGCTTGTACCGTCGTTGCCGTGATAGATGTATTTGGTCTGCCCGTTTCTATGGTCGTAACGTTTAAAGACCACTGCCGCGTCGCTGCGGGTGTAGTAGTGGTCCTCGAGGTTTATGCTCACATCAGGATTCCTGGACAGGTCAGGACCGTTGAATGTGTAACCAGGAAAGGGACTGTAATCCAAAGAAATGAACCATTCTGGATGTTCATAAACCCAATCGGAATCAATGCCCATGTGGTTGGGCACCATGTCACTGGCCAGGCGTATACCGCGCTGCCCGGCGCGGTGGCTGAGATTGCGGTAGGCTTCCTCTCCGCCCAGCCGTTCGGCGATTTGATAACGCGCGAGAGAATAGGCTGAGGAAACCGCGTCTGGATTGCCGCAGCGCTGTTTAATCTCTCTGGAGGCTTCGCTTCTCTCCCACAAGCCAATCAGCCACAAACCTGTAAATCCCCAGGCAGCAAGCCGGTCCAGCGTTTCATCGGGGATTTGGTCAAGGCGTTCGATTGGCCGCTGGTACTGCCTGGAGAGCTGATTGAGCCAGACAAAGCTGTTTTTTGCGATCATTACCACGCGCGGCATCCAATCGCTGTCGGGGCTGAAGCGCTCCACCTCGGAAAGCCCTTCCGCGCGGTAATCAGGCACCAACGTTGGGCCGGGTCCGGTGAACGCCATGCGTTGTTCTTCTTTGAGGAAGTCGAGGCTTCCCAGGAGTCGGTAAAGAAATTTTCCAAGCAAATTTCCCCAATGCTGGCGGATATATTCCAGCTGTCCGCTTAACGACTGCGGAACCACAATCGCCGGCGTGCGCAGCATCGTGACCAGGTCCTGATGCTCCGGTCCAAATTCGGGCTGTCTGGCAAAGAAGACCTTAATTCCATCAACGACCTGTTCGTAAGCGGTTTTTTTGCGCAGATTTTCATCAGAAAAGAGTTCCGAATACACGGCGGCGGCAGGATTCTGGTTGGTCAGCCACAACATCAAAAGCTCTTCGAGCGCAATCTTTGAGTTTGCCACTCCATCGGTGGAACCTTTGAGGTAATCTTGTACTGAAAGCTGCCCTTGATACACCTGAACAGGCGGGAACTCCCTGGAAAAAGCAGTAAGCGTTGCCAGTAATTTTTCTTCCCCCAGCTTGTGCGAAATTTCGGTGTAAAGCGCGTCACGCAGGTCTTTTCCGTATTCCTTGTAATATTCGGATACGACCAGATGGAAGATTTCGTCAATTAAACCAAGTGCGTTCATCTGTCCGGCCGAAACGAACCCGGCATCACCAGGTTTTTTCGTCGCGTTTATCTGTTGGGCGAACTTTCGGGCAGCCTGAAAATTGGCAAAAATGACATTGCCGTTCGTTGAAAAAAGCAGTTGGTCGAATCCGTATTTCTCACGGGACAGGCGTGAAACATGAAACTCCATCATGGAATTCTCTCCTTTGTTAATCGCGCATGGGTTCACAGTAGAACCGGTAATAAACAGCCTACCAGAGAAATTGTATCATTCCTGATGCAGTATGTGGGTAGTAATATTCGAGCCTGACCCGCCAATATTCTGTGCCAGCCCCCAACGGGCGCCGCTCACCTGGTTTTTTCCAGCCTCACCGCGCAGTTGGAGCGTAAGCTCGACCAACTGATAGATACCGGTGGCGCCGACGGGGTGGCCGCGGGCTTTCAGTCCCCCCATTGTTGCTACAGGAATCCGGCCGTTTATGGCTATTTCACCTTCGTTGGCAAGTTTTGGAGCCTGACCGGGAGCACAAAATCCCGCTGCTTCCAGAGACAACGCTGCCATGATTGAGAAAGCGTCGTGATATTCAAACAGGTCAATATCCTGCGGGGAAATGCCGGCTTGCTGATAGGCTGCACGCGCGGATTTTTCTGCCGCCGTCAGACGCAGTGGGTTGGGGCGGTTCTGCAAAGAGATTGTGTCTGTCGCGGAAGCGGAAGCTGCCACGCTGACAGTTTTGCCGGAGGACGGCTTTTTACTGGTAATAAGGATGGCTGCAGCGCCGTCGCTTACCGGGGAGGCGTCCAGCAGGTTGATTGGCTCGCAAACCATACCTGCCCGCTCATAATCCATCATGGTAATTGCCTTCTGGAAGCGGGCGTTGGGATTGGAGACCGCGTTCGCGTGGGCGTTGATGGAGAAGGCGGCAAAGTCTGTTGTTTTCCAGTTGTATTCATGCATATAACGCTGCATGACGAGCGCGTTCAGAGCGACAAACGACACGCCAAGATCGACTTCAAGGTCAGCGTCCGCGGCTGTAGCAAGACTGGCTGTAATTTCCGAGAGAGGCGAGTCAGTCATTTTTTCCACGCCCACCACAAGCGCCGTGGAGAGCTCGCCGGAAGCCACCGCCATTACAGCCGCTCTGAATGCGGCAGACCCGGACCCGCAGGCGGATTCAATGCCGAGCCCTTCCCGATGATGCATTCCCAACCAGTCAGCCATCAAGGCTCCCAGTTGGAGCTGATGATTCGCCGTGCCAGACATCATATTGCCCACAAAAATGCCGTCCGGATACCCCAGGTCAGCATCCTGCAGTGCCAGCAGGGCGGCCTCGCCAGCGAGTTCTTTCAAGGATTTTTCCCAATTCTCGCGAACCGGCGTCTGACCAATGCCGGCGATATATATCTTTTGCATAAAAACCTCGCTGTGTTGGTTATTCAGTAGGTATTTTAGCCCACATTCCTATCCAAAACTCTCAAATCCTGTTTCTGTTTGTATAATTCCTGCATCTAGAAGATTGGAGCGACCATGAGAATATTCGATATCAGCGTGGGGATTGATGAAAACCTGCCAGTTTGGCCAGGCGACCCGGAACCCGTGATTAAATGGATAGGCAGGCTCGAGGCGGGGGATCAGGCGAACATTAGCGCGCTGAATTTTGGTGCGCATACCGGCACGCACATAGACGCCCCTTTTCATTTTCTCCCGGATGGACAAGCTCTGGATGCTATCCCGTTATCCACATTGATTGGCGATGCACAGGTGCTCGCGGTACCTGAAGATGTGTTCCTGATTACAGCCGACGTTCTCAGGAGTTTGCAGAAAATTAAAAGCGAAAGGCTACTGCTTAAAACCCGCAACAGTAGGTTTTGGTCAGAGAGTCAGGCGCAATTCCGCACAGATTTCACAGCGCTCGATTCCTCAGCGGCTGAATATATAGTACAGGCCGGCGTCAGATTGGTCGGGGTTGACTATCTCTCGGTCGCGCCTTACGACAATCCCGCACCGACCCACGAAATTTTGTTGAGAGCAGGCGTGGTAATTTTGGAAAGCCTGGACTTAAGCCAGGTGAGCGCTGGCCGATACGAATTGATTTGTCTCCCGATAAAACTAACCGGCCGGGAAGCCGCCCCCGCGCGGGCAGTGCTAATCCCTCAATAAATAAAAGTATTGCGCGTAGGCATTATATTAATTGTCAAAATTCTATTGTTGGCATTGTCAAAAGATGAAAGGCAAGGGTTTCCAAATCCTTAGCCTTCTTCGAGGTTCCCAATTCATCCAGGATTTCTTCCAAATGCTTAAGAATCACCGGATCATCGCCGACAAAGCGGGAAGGGTCAATTTCCCCGCTGAAGATATCTTCCAGGCCCAGCCGGCTGTACAGTTCACTGACCATCCCGTAACTCCACTGGTCAGATATTTTCAGCTCATCAGCCAGGTCCCGCCTTCCAATGGAAAAGATAATCGCCAGGCGCGCGATTTCTTCCTGTCGGTCTGTCAGCCCGGGAAAACTGCGGCCGGATATGATTAATTTATTCGCGGGCAGTTCATACGGATTATTCTTTAATGCATCGAGGACGCCCGGTGTGAAAACAACTTTATTTTCGTAGGCAAAAGTGATGGCCCATGCCAGCGATGAGGATATTTCGGATTTAATCAGGTAACCCGCAAAAATGCGCGGGTTGAGTCGAAAGAAAACACTATCAATCACCTGCGTGCCGACGCATAAGATTTTTGTCTGTTTGCCCGCCTGCTCGTTCAGGGAACTTACCATGGTCGGATTATCGCGATAGGAATCCAAATCGACAAGGAAAAGATCGGGGCTGGGGTGGCCGGGTTCGCGCAGTTTCTCGAAATCTGCGTGGCAGGTGATTTCCGCGATCACGCGGGTTCGCCAATCTCGAACAAGCAGCAAGGACATCCAATTCCTGGCATAAATGTCATCGCTTACAATCGCCACCAAAATATCTTTTGCCATAAGCCAATTCCTTCATTTTTCTGATGCAGTCTTGAATTATAATTGTGAAAACTTATTTTAAGTCCAGATAAAGAGGTGCCTTATGGTTAAGAGAGTAGCTATCCTGACAAGCGGCGGTGACGCCCCCGGCATGAACGCTGCCATCCGCTCGGTAGTACGCTGCGGTATCAGCAAAGGCTGGCACATGTACGGCGTTCAACACGGATACAAAGGTCTCATTTCCGGCAATATTGATGAAATGACCACCCGCGATGTGGGCGGCATTATTCAACGCGGTGGAACTATCCTGGGCAGCGCGCGCTGCCCCGAATTTATGACGGTAGACGGCCGAAAGCTGGCCATCCGAAATATGCACCAGCTTGGTATCGACGCCTTGGTGGTCATTGGGGGCAATGGCTCCCAAACTGGTAATTACGAACTCCACCGCATGGGTTTCCCGGTGGTTGGCATCGCCTCCACGATTGACAACGACCTGTGCGGCTCGGATATCACCATCGGCGTGGATACCGCCCTCAATATCGCGCTTGAAGCGATAGACCGCCTCAAGGTGACAGCCTCTTCCCACCAGCGCGCTTTTATCCTGGAAGTGATGGGACGGAAATGCGGTTATATCGCCTTAATGTCAGGTATCGCGGGCGGCGCGGAAGCGATTACACTGCCCGAAGTTCCCACGGACCCGGAAGAACTCGCGCAAACCCTGCAGCAGGCCTATGAGCATGGAAAATCCCATGCTTTGGTTGTAGCCGCGGAGGGAGCTGATTACAATGCCGCAAAACTGACCGAATTCTTTGTCAATAACAGAGACCGGCTTGGTTTTAGCGTCCGGAGCACCATCCTTGGACACGTTCAACGCGGCGGCACCCCCAGCGCGTACGACCGCACTCTGGCCAGCCGCCTGGGGCTTGGCGCCGTGGAAGCCCTGGATCGCGGCGAAACCGGCGTATTGGTCGGTCAGATTGCCTCAAAAATAACCACGACGCCGCTTGAGGACATCGTGGGAAAAACCAAAGGCCTGGATATGGAATTGGTGCGTCTGGCAAAAATGTTGGACTAAACCTTCTTCATTCGCAAATACGCTTCGATAAAACCGTCAATACCCCCGTCAAGGACGCCCTGGGTATTGGCGGTTTCATATTCTGTGCGGTGGTCCTTGACCATCTGATAGGGATGCAGGACGTAAGAACGAATCTGGCTGCCCCACTCGACCTTTTTAAACTCGCCTTTCAATTCCGCGACAACTTCATCATGCGCCTGCATCTGAAGCTCGAACAGACGTGAGCGCAGCACTTTTAGCGCGTTTTCCCGGTTTTGGGTCTGAGAGCGTTCGTTTTGGCAGGTCACAACCAGACCGGTTGGCAGATGGACGATACGAACCGCCGTCATATTTTTCTGCACATTTTGTCCGCCGGCGCCGGAAGATTTATATACTTCAATGTTGATATCTTCCGGTCGAATGATTACCTCATCGGTATCCTCAAGTTCGGGCAGGACTTCCACCAGGGCGAACGAAGTGTGCCTGCGGTGTGCCGCGTCAAAAGGAGACAGCCGTACCAGACGGTGAACGCCTTTTTCGGATTTTAGAAGGCCGTAGGCAAGCTTGCCCTGGACCAGGATTGTCACCGATTTTATGCCGGCTTCTTCCCCAACGGTGCGATCCAGGATTTCTGTCTTGAAACCGCGCTGTTCTGCCCAGCGCAGGTACATTCTCTCGAGCATGGCAGCCCAATCCTGCGAATCAGTGCCGCCAGCGCCGGAGTGGACAGCCAGGAGCGCGTTGCCGTGGTCGTACTTTCCGGAAAGTAGAAGCTCTGTTTCTTTTTTCGCGAGAGTCTCTTCCAGCGCGCTGATTTGGGCGGTGATTTCTTCCGTCAGCGAGCCGTCATCCATTTCGATAAGCGCTTTGAGGTCCTGGATTTCCGCGTTGAAGGCCTGCCATTCTTCCACAACCCCGGTCAGGTCCGAGATGCGTTTCATCACCTGTTGGGCCGCGTCCGGCGCGTTCCAAAAGTCGGGGGATTCTGAGGTCTTCTGAAGGGTCAGCAGTTCCTTTTGTTTCGCTTCGAGGTCAAAGATGCTCCTGAAGGGAACGGCACTGCGCTTCGATGGTCTCAATACGGTCGGAAAGGTCTGACATGAAGTATCTCCAGATAATTAATGTTCAAGAATGCCGTTGACAAAGGCTTCCCGATTGAAAAGCTGCAAGTCTTCCACGCGTTCACCCAGGCCGGCATATAGAATCGGCAAACCCAACTGTTTTTTGATGGCAAAGGCCATCCCGCCTTTCGCAGAGGTATCCAGTTTGGCCAAAAGCGCCCCGTTCAGGTGGACGGCCTTGCTAAAAGCAGCAGCCTGCTGCAGCGCGTTTTGACCGGTAGTGGTATCCAGGACTATCCAGGAGTAATGCGGCGCGCCGGGCAAAGCTTTGCCAGCAACACGGTATACCTTCTTGATTTCTTCCATCAGATTGTAGCGGGTGTGCAGCCTGCCGGCAGTGTCAATCAAGACCACCTCGCTCCCGCGGGAAACGGCGGATTTGATGCCGTCGTAGGTTACCGCGCCCGGGTCGCTTTCAGGCTGCGCGGTTATGATGGGGACATCGATGCGCCTGCTCCAGACCTCCAATTGGTCCACAGCGGCAGCACGGAAGGTATCCGCTGCTACCAGCAAGACTTTTTTCCCCATGTTCTTGTAACGGGCGGCGAGCTTGGCAATCGTCGTCGTTTTTCCTGAGCCGTTTACGCCTGCTATCAGGATAACCGTTGGTTGAAAATTCATCAGCGGTTCTTCCGGTTGGTCTAAAAGCCTGATAAGCTCTGATTTGAGCAGGGAATACAGCTGCTCGGTCTTGGTTAAGCCCTGCCTCGCGACCTGTTCCTGGCAATTGTTGATAAGGGTTATGGTTGTTTCTACACCAATATCTGCCTGGATTAAGAGAGCTTCCAGCTCATCCCAGGTGTCGTCATTAATTTGGGTGGCGCCAAAAAAAGTGGATACTTTGCCGAAGGCAACGTCGCGCGTTTTTGTCAGGCTTTCACGCCATTTCTTCAGTAAATCGCTCATAGGTTGTGTATTATAACGGGTTTTGGCTGCTGGCTAATTGGCCGCATCCAGCCTGGATTTCAATTCCCCGGCGCAAACGCACCGTGACCGGTATTCCACGTTCAGCAAGCGCGTCCGCGAAGGCCTGCACTTTTTCCTTTGAGGAACCCTGCAAGGGATAGGCTTTGCTGGGGTTTAGGGCAATCAGGTTTACATGGCAAAGCATGCCCTTCAATAAGCCAGCCAGTTGGGCTGCTGCAGGCTGGGTGTCGTTCAGGTCTTTAATAAGGGCGTACTCAAAGCTGATGCGGCGGTGGGTAAGTTCGGTGTAAGCCCGGCAGGCGGAAATCAGGTTCTTTAATGGGTAGATCCGATTGGCCGGCACAATCTGGCTGCGCAGCTCGTTATCAGCTGAGTGAAGGCTGACAGCCAGGTTCACCTGGAGGGATTCGCGGCTGAATTTTTCAATTTTTGGGATGATGCCAACAGTGCTGATAGTGATGCGGCGCGCCCCGAAGTTCATGCCAGTGGAATCTGTCAATCGCCGCAGGGATGCCATGGTCGCGTCATAATTCAGGAAAGGTTCTCCCATTCCCATATAAACGATATTTGTCAGCTTCTTGCCTTCTGTTTGCAAATGCCGCATGTAATGAATTACCTGCGCAAGGATTTCTCCGGTGGAGAGGCCACGCTGATATCCCATCTGACCGGTGGCGCAGAAAACACAGCCCATTGGGCAGCCGACCTGCGTGGAAATGCAGAGAGAGTTCCGTTCTTCGTACCGCATCAGCACCGTCTCAACGCTCAGGTTATCATGAAGGCCGAACAATGTTTTTTCAGTCAGTCGGTCTTTGGAATGCAGGGAGGCGCGCGGGGAAAGAGGGCTCAGTGTGTAACGCTGCGCGAGCGCTGTGCGCAGATTGGAGGGAATATTTGAGAACTGTGAAAAATCATCGTAAAGATGCTCATAAAGGCCGCTCCAAATTTGCCTGGCGCGAAATAGAGGCTGGCCAAGCTCATTCAGAGCCTGAACCAATTCCTCAAAATCCAAATCGTAAATCAGGGCGTCAGCCATAAATTAGCTCAGTTAAATCAGCCGCGATAATATTCGGCTTGGGCTGCCAGGCTTCGGCCTGAGGCAGCGTCGAAACCCCGGAGAGAACCAGGCCAGCAAGGCAGCCGGAACGCTGAGCGCCTGCGATATCCGTCTCCAGTCGGTCACCAATTCCCATCACGTTCTCTGGGCGGAGCCCCAATATGCGGTACGCGTGTTCGTACATCGCGGTGAAAGGCTTACCAATAATCAGCGGGTCCCGGCCGGATGCCGTTGCGATGGCAGCCACCATCGTGCCCGCGCCTGGGAATAACCCCTGAGGGGTGGGGAAGGTGGCGTCTGCGTTGGTGGCGATAAAAGGCGCGCCAGCCCGAGCGAGAAGCGCTGCGTTGCGGATTTTTTGGTAAGTCAGCCTGACATCCATCCCGACCACGATAATTTTTGCATCGTGATAATTATCTTCCTGGGAGATGGTGAACCCGTGCTCCTGCAAAACCAGTTTCAGGGAATCCGAGCCGACCACATAGACGCACGTCCCTTCAGGATAGTGATTCTGAAGGTACAGCGCGGTTGTCCCTGCGGACGTGATAATGTGCTCCTCTTTAACAGAAAGGCCAAAGCCCCGCAGCTTTTCCTGATACTCCGCCGCGGTTTTGGTGGCATTATTGGTCGCGAAGACATAACTTAAACCTAAATCGGAGATCTTCCGAAATAAGGCTGGAAGATCCCCGATGGGTTGTGTATCCCGCCAGAGGACGCCGTCCATGTCTAATATAAGCCCCTTCAGATGGGGGAACTTATCCGTGAGCATTAATCCTCCGGCAATTGATTTTTTTTACTTGACCGGCGGTTGAAGCACTTTATCAACGATACCGTAGCTGACCGCTTGTTCCGCTGTCAGGAAGAAGTCGCGTTCTGTGTCCCGTCTGATTACCTCAATGGGCTGGCCGGTAACGTCGGCGAAGAAACTGTTCAGGGCATTCTTAAGGCGCATGATTTCGTGCGCCATAATTTCGATATCCGTGGCCTGACCTTCCGCGCCGCCAAGCGGCTGATGCATGTGTATGGTCGCATGCGGGAGCGCGTAGCGCTGACCTTTGGCGCCGCCAGCCAGCAGTACCGTTCCAAAACTGGCGGTAACGCCAACCGCGACCGTGCTGATTTTGTTCGGAATCATCTGCATCGTGTCAAGGATTGCAAGGCCCGAATAGATGGAGCCGCCGGGCGAATTGATGTACATCTGGATGGATTTATCCGGGTCTTCCCGGCTCAGATAAAGAAGCTGTGCGACGACCAGGTTGGCCACCTGGTCGTTAATGGCTGACCCTACGAAAATAATGCGTTCTTTGAGCAGAAGCGAATAGATGTCATAGGCGCGTTCGCCGCTTCCGGAAGATTCCACAACCATCGGAATCACTGATTTGATTAGGTTGGTATCCATAGGTTTCCTTTTCTTCGAAGAGATTTTGAAGAGTTTAGCGTACGACTATTAGATTCTTGTTATATAAAGGCAGGCGCCTGATAAGAAATCAGGCGCCGCTCAGTAAAAGAGTTAATCGGCAGTGGTGTCGTCTTCAGCAACCTGCGGTTGGGGTTCTGTCTCTGCTTCCGCTTCTGTTGGCTTTGGCGGAATAGATTCAGGGCTGGCAATGGTGCGCAGCTGCATGCGAATAGCATTTTCCAGAGCCCGATTGGCCGCTTCCATTGAAATCGCGTTGGCGAATTTCTTCTCTCCAAGCTCTTTCTGAACTTCCTGGAGCTCGCCGCTCATGATGAGCTCGTTGATGATTGTAGAAATCTGTTTCTCGAGCGTTTCATTACTGATTTTTATATCAAATTTTTTGCTCAAGGCTTCCATAACCAGCGAGCGTTCCAGGCGGTTAATTGCGGTCGGGGTGACTTCTTGCTTGATAAATTCTTCTCTTTCAAGCTTGCGCATCTTCAGGTAGACATTGAGGTCAAGATTCCGATGGGAAAGCTCGTGCTCGAAACGATGCAAAACCTGTTCTTCTTCTTCCTTCAGCATCTGAGGAGGATATTTTATCTTGGCGTCTTTCCGAACACGATCGACCAGACCAAGATAGTACTTATCTTCATATTCCGCGGTCGATTCAGCCTTCAGCCGCTCCATAACGGCCGCTCTCAGCTCCTCAACACTTTTGAAATTCCCCATCTCGGTGAGGAAATTTTCATCAATTTCAGGCAGCTGCATTGCCTTGACGGACTGGATATTAATAGTGAAACGGACTTTTTTACCGCGCAGTTCTTCATCAGCCGCGTCTTCAGGGAATTCATGGATGATAACGGCGTTTTCGCCGGCTTTGTATCCAAGCAGAGACCGCGCAAAACCTTGGAACGGCCATTCAGTTTCACGCTGTTCAGCTTCTGTCGGAATGAGCACCTGCTGGGGCGCTGCTTTAATTAAATCCGGGTTTTCACCCTCTGCGGGTTCCAGGTTGACCGCTTCAAGGGTAACATAAAGCAGGTTGCCTTCCGCGGCAGGTGTCTCAAGGGGAACAATCGTGCTCGCGTTCTGTCGAGCGCGCAAGATAAAGTCGTCAATTTGCTGCTCGCTTACTTCCGGAAGAACGTAACTCTCCCTAAGGCTTTCAACATCGCCCAGCTCTACTTCGGGTTCCAACGGAATTGTGAAGAGGAAGATCGGAGGGTTTTCGCTCTTGATTTCGTCCAAATTGCCCGGTCCATAAGGCTTTACCTGTGCTTCCTCGAGCACCTCCGGATAAACCTTATCCAGAAGCAGTTCTATGGCTTCCTCTTTGATGCTTGCTTCGCCAACGTGGCTGAGCACCATCGCGTAAGGCGCCTTGCCCGGTCGAAACCCTGGGATGCGGGTGCGCTGGGATATTTTTCGAGCTGCTTTGTGCATGTACTGCTCAAAAAGCTCAGGCTCAAATTCCGCGGTAATCCTAACCTGATGATCGTCTGTAAACTCTTTTTGTAATTTCAAAATATACCTCTCGTTAGTTAAAAAATGCTGTGGGGAAAGAGAGGCTCGAACTCTCACGCCTTGCGGCACATGATCCTAAGTCATGCCTGTCTGCCAATTCCAGCACTTCCCCTCGAACTGAAAATTATAAGCGAGAGAGGAAGTCAAGTCAACAAATGGACAACCAGAAGAACTCGCAGGTGGAAAATGAAGACCGAAAAATGCGTATAGACATATTACCTTAGTAAAAAACAATTAAAGCTGCACCTCGAATCAAAACCAAACAACATGTGCCCATCACTTGCCCAATACCAAGCCCAGCGGCATTTACCGAATGTTTGTAGCTCTATCTCACTATCTGGTCAGGTAAGGCAAGAACACGCTGTTGCCGCTTACAAAAACATGCGTAAAAGACGGAACGGAGATAAATCCTGCCGCGTCTGTCACAACCAATGAGAATGTCAGCGTTGCCGTTTGCCAAGGGGCAACATATGAGGGCGCAGCTGTATTCGCGTTTTGCAGCAGGACGGTTGGGCCGCTTACCTGGGTCCAGGCATACGTCAATGGATAATTCCCATCGGGATCCATGCTGGCAGAGCCGTCCAGCGTCACATTAGAAAGCATGCTCACGGTTTGGTCTGGACCGGCATTCGCGATTGGAATTTGGTTCGCAACCACATTAATTGTGACTGAGTCGGGACCCGAACCCTGCCCGAGGCTGTCTGTCACATGCAAATTAAAGGTCAGCGTGCACGGTGAAGGCGGCGCAATGAAATTTGGATTTACAGCGTTTGGATTGCTGAGAACCACGCCGGGGCCGCTGGTTTGCAGCCATGAATAGATAAGCGGGAGATTCCCATCCGGATCATAGCTGGCGCTTCCATCAAGAATTACTGAGGCATTAATACTCACAAATTGGTCCGGACCCGCGTCAGCAATGGGAGGTGTGTTTAGCACGGTCACATTGACATAATCCGGGTTGGATATTCCGCCGGCGCTGTCGCTAATAACCAGCTGGAAGGTCAGAATGCATGGGCTGGAGGGCGCGGAAAAGGATGGATTAACGGACCCGGGATTGCTTAATGAGACTGCCGGTCCTGCCACCTGGCTCCAGAGGTAAGTCAGCGGATAATTGCCGTCAGGGTCGTAACTGCCGCTGCCGTCCAGCGTCACCAGGACCATTGTGAAAAGCACCTGGTCGGGTCCCGCGTTGGCAACCGGCATTTGATTGGTCGAACCGGTATAACTGAGCGTCGCCGTCATGTTCGAGCCGCTGTTGCTGATGCTTGTCGCAGAAGCGTAACTATCAGCGCCAGAATAAAGCCGGCTGTTCGGGGAGGAGTTGTAATCAAAAGTGCGGTTGTTTGTCACCCCGGGATAAGGATCGCCGTTATCACCGCGTTCAGCATCATAGGAATCGCCTTGCATAAGCTCGTCCAGGCCGTCGGCTTGTATAAATTTCATCAATGGGTGGTATTCATTCGCGTTGGCATTGTTATAAAAAGTCACCCCCTCATCAATGTGCAGAATATTGAGTCCCGCGCCTGGCAGAGCCGCGTCGTAGCCCGTGAGCTGACGGTTTTCCACCAGAAAGTACTCCCCGGAACCAGAATGCTGCATCCATTCCCAGTCAATGCCGCCCGGATTGGGACGCAGCAGATACGCAGAGGCGTTGGTTTCCGCCAGGGGGATCGATACGCTGCTGATCGTACCAGTTATTGCCGTGGGGGTGATCCACCCCTGATACCATTTCAACCAGGCGTCCGGAAATGCAGGAGTGCTGCCCGGATAGCTTCCACTGAGGTAATTCCAGCTTCCGGAACCCATGACAGACCACTGCCCGACGCCGTCCGACGAGCCGTCTGTATCATAAAGATCCGGCCAGGTGAGGTCGTGCCCCAGTTCGTGGACGATAATGCCCATTGTAGCCATATGGTCCTGATGGATTTCCCCCACCTGGGCGTACCCGCCGTTGTGATTGGGATCTCCAATAATTTTCCCATCCAACGTAGGCGGCGTCGTGTCATAAAAGTAATAGCGGTGCGCCCAAATACTGGGGGAGTTATTGGAGTAGGAACGTTCATAACCCGCCACGACCACAATCAGGTGCAGTTCATTAAGCGAAATGCAACCGTCTGCGTTGCTGTCAAAATTCGCAAAATTTACATAAGAATCAGCTGCTATCAGGGCATTTTTTGTAATCAGTTGATTGGCGACTGACCAGCTATTGCCGGTATTCGGATGGGTATACCCGAGATTCAGCCAGCCTATAACCCCGTCGTTAGCGGTTCCGTAAGATTCTGCTGCCGCATTAAGACTGAGCTGATTAAACGATGAATCCAGATAATAATCCCGCACGCTGTTGCTGCTGGCGCTGAAAACAAGCGAGGCAAAACTTGATGCAGTGTATATACCTGAACGGTCGGAAAAACTGGCAAGCAGAACGAGTGTTGGCTGCGTGCCGATATTCTGGGCGTTCAGCCCGACATTCTCAATTTGTGGATAGGTTGGGATGAACGAAGGGCGCAGGTGCTTCGGTATTCCCTGCGGCACGGAGAGATTTGCGGGAATGTACAGCCCTTTTACCCGTGCCGGAACCAACTCCCCGGCCTCCGAGAGCTGAGCATACACCCACCACCCGGATGGCAACTGCAGGACGGCGTACCCCTCCAGAGTGTCATAACCGTTGGCCCATTCATCACCCCACTGGCGCGCCGCA
Organism: Chloroflexota bacterium; assembly: GCA_012517865.1. Classification (GTDB taxonomy): domain Bacteria; phylum Chloroflexota; class Anaerolineae; order Anaerolineales; family Anaerolineaceae; genus Mesolinea. Next base: position 92,272 of record JAAYUC010000001.1, read on the forward strand.
AAGGTTGTGCCATCCGGTTGTTCCAACACCTGCTCCACCGGAGCCGCAGGTGAAGCAGACGCGGACTCGATTGGGAAAAGAGCGATGAGCGCGCAGAGAACGATGCCGACACATACGCAGACAACAGTTCTGTTCATGCTTCACCTCCGAAGTTCAGAATATCAAAGAACAAAGCAATCGGATTTAGGCCAATCCTGGCAGGGATTTTGATTCTCCCCGCCAACGTGGAATTTTCGTACATTATCTAAATGCGGCTTCACTGAACGATGGACGACAGCCCCTGAGAGCTATGCGTGCGTCATTCTCAAGGCTGCTTATATTTTTAGTATATAAGAAAATTTGGAAAATCAGAAATTTCGTGCGCGTATCGAAATCCCAAACCACTTTTTTTCAGCAGGCCGCATAAACGGTTTGCCATCTTCATTCAGAGCGAAGCGCAAGGTGGCCTTAAACCACGGCTAAATCGAAAGCCTGGACTGGGAGCGGCAGCTGGATGCCGCCTTTCAGCGTCCATTCCATCAGTACCTCCGGGGCAATGCCAAACGGCAGCAGCACGCTCCCTCCGGCTTTTGCCAGCAATTCCATGTATTTGCGCAGGTCCAACGAATGCGGGTCGACTTTTCCGCTCAATTCCCAGGCGCGCACGTCCGGTTCGCCCTGCATAAACAGAAAACGCACGCGCTGGCCGGGGCGGACTTGCATGCCGGCTTTGACCAGCTGCCGCGCCGCGCGCACGGCCGCGGTCGCGCTTTTGTACGCTTCGAGCGCGTAGCTGACTTTGCCGTTGATTACCAGCAATTCCAGCGGGACGCGCCCCGCTTTTAAGGCTGCCAGCGCGTCCTGGTAAACCTCAAAGGCAGCGTTAAGCGCCTGGGGGAGTTCCGAGCGGTTCCTTGCCTGCCCAAGCCGCGCAATCATCTCGGTTTGCACCTGCCCAATCCAGCGCGGGGTATCCCTGCGGCGGGCTTCCAGGCCGCGGACTTTGATTTCCCCGCTCTGGAACACGCCAAAATAGCGGTTGGCAATCGGGATGCGCGCGTCCATTTTGGAGGGAAGAAAAGCAACCCAGCGGAAAACCCCATCCAGAGCAATGGCAAGTCCGGTGCGGTTCACAATTTTATGCATCACTTCCTCAAAATGCTCTGGTTTGCTGCAGCCTTTCTTTTTGAGCCAGAGCGCGTCCACGTACATCTGCAGCACTTCAAAACCTTCTTCCTCAGCCACCTCCTTGGCGAGCATCAGCACCTCGCGTCCGCCCCTGGTCACCGCTTCGTGCGCTTCAATGCGTCCGTAGCGGGCGTTTTTGTAGCCAAGAAAGCCAAAACAAACCACCAGCAGCCACTTAAGCGCCGATGAGCGCGCTTTGAGCATCTTTGCCATGGGATGGTCCGGCGGATACGAACGTGTTTTAGCCTTCAGCGCCACGCGTTTTTCGTAAATTGGTTTGAGCGTGAGCGGAACCACGCCCAGTTCCTCACTGGCGGGTGTCAGCACATCCGGGAGAGGAACTTCCGGCGAGATGTTTCCGCGGATAATTACCGCGGGATACATAGAAACAAAATCTACCTCGGCTACATCGCTGTGCAGCCCCAGCTTGGGCTGGTAAATCATTCCGCCGCGGTCTGACTGGATAAGCTGCATACCGCTCTTAAATTCTTCCACCTGGCGTTTCTGGTAGGGCACCAGAATATCCTTTTGCAGCGCGGTGATGACCTGCATAGCGGAGATGCCCTGACCAGGCGAGACGCGCGCCGCTTTCTCGATTGGCAGGGTGGTCACACGCGCCATTTCCAGCGTGCCTGCCAGGCTGTAATCCGACCACATCATCGCAGATTTGCGGTCAATATGGCAGCGCCCGAACAGATGCGCCTCTTCCGGGCGGTAAATGATGTGTCCGTAAGAAAAATAAGTGATTTCTTTCTGCCAGCGCACAGGGCGGCTGTCATCACGGTTAAGCTTCAGAGTGACCTGATGCTCTTCCATCTGCTTTAAGAGGAAAGGCAGCAGCCAGCTGTCGCCCCAGTCGGTGATGAGAATATCGGGGTCGTAGTCCAGCAGCGCAGCGTTCAGGGTGGATAAAAAAGCGCCGTCCGGCGTGAGCGGCAGAGTCTGACTGAAGCGGTCCGAGCGCATGGCAAGCGCGCGCACCGACCCGTGCGCGGGGTCAACATCCGGAACCAACTCCATCACGCGCAGTGGTGGGAGCGCCGGCATCAAATCCCAGCGGCTGTTGAGCACGGAAATGGATTGGATGCGGTTCTGGGCGTCCGCCTCAAGCTCGCACAGCGCCAGCGGAAACGCGCCGTACCGACTGATATAACGCGTGCTGATGGTGACATCCGAGTCGTACCAGGTAAGGTCCTGGAATTCCTCTTCGAGCTGGCGGAACAACGCGGCCTGATGCGCCGGGGTGTCAACGTCGATGCGCAGCACGGTTACAGGGTCCGCCGCAAACACATCCTGCTTTTGCTGGCGCGCAAGCGCGGTTACGCACGCCTCTTTGCGCAGCCGCTTCCACAGTTGGCGCAGCTGCTCCTGCGGGCCGGCGGCGTAAAACGCCACGGGAAACGCCTGTGTGAAACACAGCCGGCGGTCGTCCGTTTCCGAGATAAACCACAGCGTCAGGCCGTCCTGTTGATTCAGGTACAGGTCGAGCAGCCAGCCGCGGAAGCTTGTGTTGGTCACGGCGCCTCTTCAAAGTCGGTATACGCGGCAGACGCGAGCGGTTCCTCCGCTTCTTCCAGCATTGCCGCGCTCGGGGACGCTTCCGGGGATAAAACTGCCAGGGTTTCATTGAGCAGCGTGAGAAAACGCGCCTCTTTTCCGCTGTCCAGTTTTACGCTGGGATCCGCGCTTTCCGGAAGAATCTGCTTTTGGAGCGACTTCAGCTGCTTATACACCTCCAGCAGAATGGCAATCAGATACATATCCAGCGGGTATAGATTGGAGGCGTACGAAGCTTCCGCCAGGTGCAGGCGGGAGAGCACCAGAAGTTCATCCAGCAGCAGCTGGTCCTCTTTGCGCAGCGCGCGCTGAAAGCGTTTGAGGGCGGCTTCTTCCTGCTGCCAGGTTTGGGTAATGGAAGCAATTGTGCGGCCCATCGGCATCCTTTCTAGAACAATGCCGGCTGCAGGCCGAAGCCGGCCGGCAGAGAAATGGGTTCCTCCCATACGGCGCTGGCGCTGGCGCGCAGCTGCTCCATCAGACATTCGCGCGCCGCGGATATGGGCGGAATGGGTTTGAGACTGACTAAAACCGGCGCGGCCTGGCTGAGGCGCTCCAGGCAGGCAATGCTGCGGGTAAGCAGGCGCTGACAGTCTTTCAGCTTCACATCCTCATCCAGGAAGGTCGCCAGAAGGTCCAGAATCACCAGCGGTTCGCGCGGCGGGGCGGCAGAGACAGCTTCCAGCATGGCCAGAACCTGATAGCAGGTAAAGGCGCGCGAGAGGCGGATTCTGTTCATCACACCGACCGGGTCGCTGGTAAAAGGCCGGATCGCCCGCGCAACCGCGTACATATTGGAACGGTTGCCGCAGTCCAACAGGGTCACGCGCTGTTTCAGGGCTAATGCGGCGACCAGCTCCAGCATTTTTTCAGACATCGCGTGGCTGCCAATAACCAGCAGCAACTGCGGCGGCAGGGGGTGGGAGAAGGGGAGTAACGCGGCGTCTGTTCTCATACCTCTATTATATAGAATATTTGTTCTATGTCAAGAGATTATCAGAACAATTGTGCTAATTATATGCGATGATTGGCGGTTTGACAGCGCGCGGAGCAGGGGAGTTGGGTATAATTGGGCGCTAAACGACCTGTGCAGAGGAATGATGACCACGATTAAAGGTAGTGAAAGCGGCGCGACCGTACGAAATCGATTATCCAAATCCATTGTTTTGGCAATCCGGCTGCTCATGCGGCAGCAGTCGCCGGACGCCTTAAGTCGCGATTTGGCAGCATATGTTGTGCTGGCTTTGGAAAAAATCGCCGAATCGGTCGAGGTTAGCGCCAGCGCCTGGGAAAAACGCGATTACTGGCTTAAAGCGGATCGTTTTCGTCAGGAATGGGCGTGGTGTGAACGCAGCGCGAAGGCTTTGGCAAGCGCTCTGCGTTCGAATGACTGGACGGGCACGGCTCAGAGCCTGGCGGAAATCGGCCAGCGCCTGAGCGCAGTGGAAGTCAGCCAGAATAATCGGCTGGGAGAGCCCTGGAAAGGCGCGTGGGAGATTTTCCTCCGCCGTTAACCCTCCGGATTTTCGATGCACAGCAATTCGCGCTTAAACCGGGCAGGGGAGTAATTTTTTCCAAAAATTTCCGTTATGGTTGTGATAAGTATCATTATCATAACCTAATACGCTTCAATAAAAAAATCTGGGGCGGTGTATAAGGGCCTACGGCACAGCCCTGTTATGTTTTATTGCGTCACACTCCGCGCGCCGCGAAACACAAATGCAACGAGGCCGTTTGCGTTCTAAGTTCGGTGTGACTTCCTCTTGAAAAATCAATAAACGGAATTTGTCCTGACAGATAGAGGGTAATTCCAAGCCTCAGGCAATACCTGGCGGCTGCACAGGCTGTAGATGCCGTGTTCTCGCGCGGCGCGCGGCTTCCCCGTGCAAAGCCAGCGAAAAAGCAGGCCGCCCCCCCGTGCGTCGAAAAAACCGTAGCTTTGGTATGCCAAAAGGGCTTGGATAAAAGATAATCTTAATGAGAAACGAGTGAATTAGCAATACTATGCGAAACACTAAAGAAATAAGGCTGTATTTTATTAATTAAATACGAATTTATCAAAACCATCACCGCGAATAGCTGTATAATTAGTGGTATGGAAAGATCAGAAACAATCAGCCAGGCCATCTCCCGCTACCTCGCCTCTGTGCGCCTTTCTCGCAGCGCGAACACCGCCCGCACCTATGCCAACGCGATGTCCGTTTTCAGCCAGGTTCAATGCGGTCACAAGCTGGATGTGGATAGCCTGCCAATCTCTGAATTGACAGAAGAACCGGTGATTTGGGTCATCCGGGCCCTGAAAGATATGTCGCCATCCACCGAGCAGTGCTACCTCACGGCTGTCGTCGGTTTCTACGAATTTCTTGCCGGTGAAAACCTGGCCCCAATTAACCTCCCCCGCGTGCGGCTGCTAATTAAACAGCGGGCGCGCAAACCCGGCATCCGCCTCCCCCAGTTTCCAAAATCCGCGATTGAAAAGGTGTTGGAATATGTGTCCGACCTGAGCGCCGCGGATAACAAGGATGCCAACGCGCAATTAATCAACCTGCGCGACAAAGCTTTCCTGCTCACGCTGGCCGATACCGGACTGCGAGTGCACGAGGCCTGTAATTTGCGCCGCGGGGATATCGATTGGGATGAGTACCGGGCGGTCATTATCGGCAAAGGCAATCGTGAGGCCGTTCTGCGGTTTTCCAGGCGCAGCCTGCAGGCTATCAAAGAATATCTGCGCCTGCGCGCTGAACTTGACGGCGCCAGCGGAAAAGCCCTGGCTTCTCTCCCTGTTTTTGCCCGTCATGATAAGGGCAGCGGAAAAAAAGTTAAACCAATATCAACCACAACCGGCCGCGCGATTGTGCAGCAGCGCGTCCGGGAAGCGGTTGGTCCCGAAGCGGTCGGCTCCATTACGCCGCATTCCTTCAGGCATTACTTTGTCACGACGGTGCTGCTTGCGTCTGGCAACCTCAAACTCGCGCAGGAGCTGGCACGGCATCAAAACATCGCCGTCACCCAACGCTACAGCCACCTGAGCGACGCGGAGCTGGATAAAAAATATCTGGAAATCTTTGGATGAGCATCTTGGTGGTATCATAATTGCCGACAACCAAATTTGGAGTTTGGCAATTGGAACCTAACCTCGAATATCGGATAAACTCTCACCCAATCTTACCGATTAAGCCAGAGCCTTACCTTACTTTTTATTGGAAAAACCAGGAATTCCACGCAAAACCCAATGAGATGATTTCCTCGGCGCTTTTCGCCAATGGAATTCATATCTTTGGCCATCATCCAAAAGACAGCGCTCCCCAGGGCATTTTTTGCGCCAACGGACAGTGTTCACAGTGCATGGTCATCGCGGATGGACTGCCTGTGAAGGCGTGCATGACTCCTGTCAGGTCTGGGATGCGGGTTTTCCCTGCAGAAGGACTGCCAACGCTTCCGGATGTGCCGGCAGCAGCAGTTGAGTACGGTCCGACTCCCCGGAAACAGGTGGAGGTCCTGATTATCGGCGGCGGTCCTGCCGGGCTTTCGGCGGCGCAGGAACTGGGAAAAGCCGGCGTCAGCGTCCTGCTTGTGGATGATAAAGACCATCTGGGCGGAAAGCTTGTTTTGCAGACGCACCGCTTTTTTGGCTCCTCCGAAGCCGTGTTCGCGGGGACCCGCGGTATTGATATCGCGAAGAAGCTTGAGGCGCAGGCCTGCTCTTTTGCAAACGTGGAAATATGGAGACGCAGCACCGCGCTGGCTATTTTTGAGGACCAGAGCGTGGGGATTCTGCGGGAAGGAAGCAGTTACGCGCTGGTTTACCCGCAGGTCTTGTTGGTCGCCTCGGGCGCGCGAGAACGCGGCCTGGCCTTTCCGGGCAACACCCTGCCTGGGGTTTACGGCGCCGGCGCTTTTCAGACCCTGGTCAACCGCGACCTGATACGTCCCTGCAAGAATCTTTACATCGTTGGCGGGGGAAATGTCGGATTGATTGCGGGCTACCATGCCATCCAGGCGGGCATCCATGTTGCCGGACTCGTAGAAGCGGCTCCTGCTTGTGGCGGGTATCGGGTGCATCTTGACAAACTTGTGCGCTCGGGTGTGCCGGTATTCACTTCGCATACCGTGGTGGAAGCTCTGGGCGCGGAGCATGTTGAAAAAATCCGCGTTGCCAGGGTCGACGATAACTTCAGACCAATAGCATCCACCATGCGGGAATATGCCTGCGATACCGTCCTAATCGCGGTCGGCCTGGACCCTGTAAATGAGTTCATCAAAAAGGCTGAAGAAGTCGGACTGCCGGTATATGCCGCCGGCGATGCTCGCGAAATCGCGGAAGCTTCGGCTGCGATTTTTTCCGGCCGTATTGCCGGCGAGCAAATCGCGGAGAGGTTGGGGAAAAGCCAGACGCAAGTGCCAGCTGAATGGCTTCAGCTGGAAAATATCCTGAAATCCAAGCCCGGAGAGCTGCGCGAAGAACAGCTGCCCAGGGCGGCTGAAGGCGTTTTTCCGGTACTGCACTGCAACCAGGAAATCCCTTGCGACCCCTGCACGACAATTTGCCCAAAGCACTTAATTCAAATTGATGGGCAGGATATTCGCGCGCTGCCCCGCTTTTTGCGGAGTGAAGCCGAAGCCTGCATCGGCTGTTTGCGCTGCGTGTCTATTTGCCCGGGGCTCGCCATCACGCTGGTCGATTTCCGCAAGCGCTCCGGGACCGCGCTGGTTTCCCTGCCTTACGAACAGGAGGCGGAGCATCTAAAGCCCGGCGATTTAATCACCGTGACAGATACCAGCGGCGCGGCGTTGTGTTCTCTTCCTGTTCAGAACATTCGAAAGCTGGCGGGTTTTAGCGGCACGCAGATTGTCAGCGTGGAAGCTCCGGCCGAGATAGCCGCGAAAATCGCGGGGCTGCGTCTGATCTCCTCCACCGAACCTCTGAAAACATTCGACGGAACAGGTGAATTCACCCCGGACCTGGCGGATAACGCGTATGTCTGTCGCTGTGAGAGAGTTACCGCCGGGGAAATCCGCGCGCTGATTCGCTCTGGCATAAGGGATATCAATCAAATCAAGGCAATTTTGCGGGTCAGTATGGGCGCCTGCGGAGGTAAAACCTGCCTGAACATAGTCAAGCGCATGTACCAACAGGAAGGAATATCGCTTTCGGAGGTCACAGAACCGCCGATACGGCCGGTTTTCGTGGAGATGCCAATTTCCCTGCTCGCGAATGTTCCAGGCCGCCCGAGTGGAGGTGAGGAATGAGCCACCTCCCCGCGTACGATGTGATTATCGCGGGTGCCGGTTCCATTGGCACACCAACCGCATTTTATCTGGCCCGGGCCGGCCTGAGCGTTCTGGTCCTGGAAGCTCTCCCAAGCGTCGGGCAGGCGTCTAATAAACACGCCATTGGCGGCGTCCGCGCCACGCATTCAGATGTTTCAAAAATATATCTATGCGCAGAGAGCATTAAAGTTTTGTCCACCTGGCGGGAAATTTACGGCGATGACATTGAGTGGCGCGCAGGAGGATATTGTTTTGTCGCCTACGAACAGCAGGTAAAGAAGACCTTGCAGGATTTGTTGGCATGCCAAAAATCTTTTGGCCTCAACATTGGTTGGCTGGAAGCCGAAGGTATCCGCGCCATAATCCCTGATATCCAAATGGAAGGACTCTTAGGCGGAACTTTTTCTCCGGAAGACGGCTCCGCTTCGCCCATGAAAACCTGTTTTGCTTTTTACAGGCACGCGAAGGAAGCAGGAGCTGAATTCCACTTTAACGAGCCGGTAATACAGATCGGAACAGGCAGCGGTCAGATTCAAAGCGTGACGACGGCGCAGGGAACTTACGCCTGCAAGTATTTAATCAACGCCGCCGGCTCCTGGGCCGCGGATATTTCAAATCTGGTCGGTATTCCGCTGCCGGTAAAACCTGAAGCCCATGAAGCCGGCATTACTGAACCGGTTCAACCAATGTTTTCCCCGATGATTGTGGACATCCGCCCAAGGGAAGGCTCGAGCAATTTTTACTTTTACCAACACCCGACGGGCAAGATAATTTTCTGTCTTACCCCCAACCCGCCCATCCTGGGAAATTACTGTCAGGATACCAGTGCATTCCTGCCGTTGGCTTCCCAGCGATTGATTGAGCTGATGCCGAAGTTGATGAATTTGCGGGTTCGGCGCACCTGGCGCGGCACCTACCCTATCACTCCCGACGGTCTGCCAATTTTTGGCAGAACTGAGGCTTTGGATGGATATCTCTTAGCCGCCGGCGTTTGCGGGCAGGGTTATATGCTGGGTCCGGGTGTGGGTATGCTGCTGACGCACTTAATCGAGGGTCGTTTGAACGCCGCGGAGGAAGAATGCCTGCGCGCTTTGCGGTTGGATAGATCTTTTACAAGCGCGGAAAAGCTGAAATAAATTTTTGGTTTTATGGCATACTTTGCTTAACACCATGGATTTCGAAAAAGTATTTCATAAATTTCCAGCCGCGTACACCAGCGCGGACATCGACCTGATTAAATCAGCGTACGTGATGGCCGAAGAAGCTCACCGCGGCCAAAAACGCGCCTCCGGGGTGCCGTACATTTCTCACTGCGTCGGCGTGGCGAATATCCTGCTGGATATCGAAGTCGCGCCCAGTTTGGTGGTGGCCGGCCTGCTGCACGACGTTGTGCTGGATACAGCGGTCACGCTGGACCAGATACGCGAAAAGTTTGGCGACACAATCGCGAAATTCGTGGAAGACCTCACAATGATCACCAGTCTGCCGCAGGTTTCCCGTGGAGATCAACATCCCGAGGAAATCACCGGCCCGCTGCTGCCAGATCTTGCAACAGACAGCCGCAAAGCGGACTACGTAATGGAAACCTTGCGGAAGCTGCTGCTCGCGATTGGCAGCGATTTCCGCGTCATCATCGTCAAGCTGGCAGACCGACTGCATAACATGCGCACGCTCAAGGATATGCCTCCCGAGCGTCAAAAGCGCATCGCTGAAGATACTCTCGAGATTTACGCTCCCTTGGCCAACCGCCTTGGCATCTGGCAAATCAAATGGGAACTGGAAGACCTGGCCTTCCGGTATGTAAATCCCGAAGAGTACAACAAAATTGCGGAAAAGCTGGCCACCCAAAGAATTAAACGCCAGGAAGAAATCAATGCCATCATCGCCAACCTGACCAGCCTGCTCGAAAAATCTGAGGTAAAGGCCGTCATTACCGGCAGACCCAAGCACATTTACTCCATTTACCGAAAAATGCAGCGCAAGGACGGGAATTTTGACGCCATCCGCGATTTGCGGGCTGTGCGCATCCTTGTGGATGACGTTGAAACCTGCTACAAAGTGCTTGGAATCATGCACATGCATTTTACGTACATCCCAGGCGAATTCGATGACTATATCGCTGCCAAAAAGCCGAATAACTATCAATCCCTCCATACAACGGTGATTTACAAGGATGGAAAGCCGCTCGAAATCCAAATACGGACGCATGAGATGCACCGCAACGCGGAATTCGGCGTCGCAGCACATTGGCGATATAAAGAGAAATCCGGGCTAATCAGTGATGATTACGAACAGAAGGTCAGTCTGATTCGCAACCTGCTCTCCTGGAGTCAGGAAGTCGAGGAAGATTCGGATGAGACAGGTGTGCTGCCGGCTGACCTTTTTGGCGACCGAGTCTATGTGATTACCCCCAAAGGCGATGTGATTGACCTGCCTTCCGGTTCCACCCCGATTGATTTTGCCTACATGGTCCACACGAATGTAGGCCACCGCTGCCGGGGAGCGAAAGTCAACGGAAAACTGGTACCACTGGATTATCAACTCCAAACCGGCGATAAAATCGAAATCCTGACAGCCAACCGCGGAGGTCCAAGCCGGGACTGGCTGAATCCCAGTCTGGGATTGGTAAAAAGCGCCCGTACGCGCTCAAAAATCAAACAATGGTTCAAGCAGCAGGACCGCGAACAGAACCTTGAGCATGGAAAACTCTTGATCGAGAAGGAGTTCAAACGACTCGGCATCGGTCAGATTGATTTGCTTGAATTCCTGGATTACTTCCACGTTCGCACCCTCGATGACCTGTATGTTGGCATTGGCTGCGGGGATATCCCGATAGGCAGGCTGGTTAATCGCATCGCGGAAACCCAGCACGCTCCGGAAACTGAGACCATTGAACTGGTTCCCACTATTCCAAGCAAGGCAAAACCAGGCGATACCGTCATCGTGATGGGGTTAAAAGGTCTGGCAACCACCATGGCGCGCTGCTGTAATCCGATGCCAGGGGACGAAATCATCGGTTACATTACCAGAGGGCGCGGGGCCACCATTCATCGTTCAGATTGCCCGAATGTGCTGCGGGTTATCGATAAAGAGCGTCTGGTTAAAGTGGACTGGGGGACTGAAGAAAAGACCTTCCCGATTCCGCTGCAAATCAAAGCTTACGATCGGCAGGGATTAATGACGGATATTTCCGCCATCATTTCAAGCGAACCAGTAAGGTTGATTGACTTATCACTGAACAACCGGCAAAACCTGGTGGTTATCAACCTTGTCCTCGAAATCAGCGGCATCAGCCAATTAAGCCGACTGTTGGCGCGACTGGAAAACCTGCCCAATGTTATTCAGGCAATCCGCGTCCGACCGGGTTGACATCTGGCTTACTTTACGCCTGCTTGACTCTAAGGTAAAATGCCATCCGAAATTAGCATTCCCATCAAAAGGAGATTTTAATGCCAAAAATTCGTTGCCACTATCTTGATTGTCTGTTTCTTGACGACCGTTATTGTTCTGCAGCAGCCATCGAGCTAAATCCCGATACTGGCTGTCAGACCTATACCCCTGATGAGGAAGCGGAAATCGACAACTGGGAAGAAGAAGAATTGGATGATTGGGAAGCCATGGGAACGCCGGACGACCTCAGCGTTGACTGGGACGACGACGATGAAGACGATGAGGACCTCGACGACGACGCGGATTCTTTCTAAGATTTTATTCCGTCAGTCTGATTAGTAGCCCGACCGGCGGCTGAAAATCGCCGGGCGGTCTGGAAAACGCAGGCTTTTATGGATAATTTACAACCGATGATTGCGCTGAATATTTACCTCCTCCCTGGGTTTCGGCAGGAGATTCTGGACGAAGTCTTGTCCGGCTTATCCTCGCTTCCTGAGGAAGACCGGCGCGAGGTCATGTCTTCCGTGCGGGAAAATGTGAAAATAAGCGGTTTTCGCAACCCATTCAGCGCCCCGAAAGCGGTTCTCATGCGCCGTATGGAGGCAGTTTTCTTCAAACAATCGCGTTTCGTGAAATCCATGCTAAAAGCCTGGGCGGCTGGGCAGGAACCATTACAAAACCCCGTGAAGGCGGTCATTGACACCCTGAATTTTCAACCCAATCCTCAGGCTCCTGATTACCCCGACCCGGAAAACGCGTTCTTAACCGGCTGGCCCGAAAAAACGAGCTATCAAAAGATTGCTGACCTTATCCGCGCGCAGGAACCATCCCTCAATGCCAGCACAGACACGTTGGCTCTGATGACTGTCTGGTTATCCGGTTGCCTGCCTGACCCAATTTCAGCCGGCGAAACTGCCTGATCTGCCTAGTACTGGAGTAAAACATGGAAGAGAAACATTCAGGATCAACAACCATTGCCCCTTCGGTGTTGAATACCATTGCCCGCCTGACAGCCCTTGCCACTCCCGGTGTCACAGCCATGGCGCCGGTTTTTCCTGGCGCGGGCAGAGGCGGCCACGAGACTGAAGGCGTTAAGATTGCCATCAAAGACTCCGTCATCTATGTCGATGTGTATGTTGTGATTAATGGCGCTGAAAATGTTCGCGTGGTGGCCGAAGCAGTCCAGCAGCGTGTGACCAGGGCAATTTCCGAGATGGTTGGCATGGAAGTTGCTTCTGTTAATGTTCATGTTACTGATATCGAAATCGAAGCTTAGGCACTTATGAAATCGCGAACCAAGGCCCGCGTCGCAGCCTTGCAAACTTTGTACGAAGTGGATCTGACTGACCACCTGTTGGGCAGCGTGCTGGCCGACCGGGCGGTCGATAACGACCTGGATGAAGCACAATACAATTTTGCCCAACTGATCGCGCAGGGAGTTTTTGAAAACCGCGAGCGCCTCGACGAGTTAATCGCAGCGCACGCGCCGGAATGGCCGCTGGACCAGGTCGCGGTGATAGACCGCAATATTCTGCGTATCGCGCTTTGGGAAGTTGCCTATTATCGGAAAACCCCGCTAAAAGTCGGCATTAACGAAGCTGTTGAACTGGCCAAATCTTTTGGAACAGACAGTTCCCCGCGTTTTATCAACGGAGTGCTCGGCAGCCTCGCCGAAAATTTTGACGCGCTGCTGAAATCAATACCCAGATAGAGGTGGTCCATGCGGCATAAAACGGTTAAGACGCTCATTGTAATTATCCTCTTCGCGACCGTTTTAAGCCTGACATCCGGATGCGCGCTGAATGTTGTGCCAAAAGGAGCTGTCGTTCAGGAAGAGAAATTAGATTTTCCCTCCAAAGTGCAGCCGATGGAATTGGTGCCGGTTGTTTTTAATGTCGACTTGCGTGAAAGCTACTCAGCGGACACGGTGCTTGCGCTGAACGTGCTTGATGAGGTTACCGGCCTGGATTACAACATCACCCGCTATGAGCTGACCAATATCTCCGAGAACCGATACAGCGGCACCTTAATGCTTCCTTTGGGCGCTGTCGTGAAATACCGCTATCAGAGCACTTTTCCGATTGACCAGCCCGAAGTGGCGGCCGACGGCAGCAGTGTCATCTATCGCATCATTGTGGTATCGCAAAACCTGCAGGTCTTTGACAGCATCGCGTCCTGGCCGGAACTCCCATATCAGGGTTCTACCGGAAAATTGACTGGCATCGTTTCGGATAAAACCACCCAAAAGCCTTTGGCCGATTGTCTTGTCGCGGTTGCCGGTTATCTGACCTTTACGGACATGACTGGACGTTTCTTTTTTGACCATGTCCCCGAAGGCGTCCATACCCTCACTGTACAATCCCTGGACGGCAGATATCAGGTCTTTCAACAGCAAGCCAATATCATCGCGGACCTTTCAACGCCCGCGGTCGTTGTTATGACGCCGCTTCCGGAAGTGACTGTTAAATTCGTGGTCTCGCTGCCGGAGGAAGCTCTCAGCGCTCCAGTGCGCATCGCCGGGAACCTTTACCAGCTGGGAAATATTTATAGCAAGTTAGAAGAAAGCCAGAGCACGCTTGCCGCCCGGATGCCATTGCTCACGAGGATGGACGACGGTCGTTATACCATCTCCCTGAAACTGCACTCCGGGAACGATTTGGTCTATAAATACACTCTTGGCGACGGACTGCTGAACGCGGAACGTGATAAGGAAAACAAACTGGTGCTCCGGCGCTTTATTGTGCCCGATAAAGATGTCACAGTTATTGATAAAGTCGCAACCTGGCAGCCCGAAATGGGCACGCCTGTAAATATTAAGATATCCGCTCCGGCAAACACTCCGCCCGGAGATTCAGTGTCCATCCAATTCCTAGTGAGGAATTCCTGGCGTCAGCCCATTCCGATGTGGCCTGTTTCCGCCAACGAGTGGATGTACCTTCTTTTTGTCAATTCGCGAGAAGCTGAGACTTTCCAATACCGCGTATGTCGGAATGACCAATGCGACCTGGCGTTCGACGAAACCAGCGCTTTGGCAGCCATTCCGCTTGGTATAGAACAATATAACAATTATGCGGTAGCAAACTGGCATCTATGGGGACCGCCATCAGCCCCGGGCCTGAATTCTGGCGGCGCTTCGCAGAGCGAGCAGCTGTTCGGCCTTGAGTTCACTGAAGCCTATCAGCCTTCGGATTTGAACCGCTACCGCAACGTCTTCCCCGAGCTGAAACAGATGGGAGTGAACTGGGTTATCTTTTCGCCCTCCTGGAAGGTCACAAATCTGGATTCACTGCCCTATCTGGACCCCGACCCCGCCGGCGGAATGATGATGATGGACCTACTGCAGCTGATTCAGCTGGCAAAAGAACAGGGCCTTTCGGTCGGCCTTTATCCCAAGCTGATATTCTCCCCTGATGCCTCTTCCTGGTGGAAGTCCAGCCAGAGAAACGCGCTGTGGTGGCAGCAGTGGTACCAGGAATACGACCATTTTATAATGAACTACACGCAATTGGCTGCTAATTCAGCAGTAGACCAGTTTATTGTTGGCGGAGCATCGGTCGGTCCCAGTTTGCCGGGCGCGCTCATCACTACCGCCACAAATTCCGGCACCCCGAAAACCTCAGAAAAAATCTGGACAGAGCTTTTACGGAAAGTGAATACCTATTACTCCGGCCAGGTGCTTTGGGCTGTGCCAGCGCAAAACCAGGAACTCCCCGTCTACAGTTTTTACTCTGAGGTAGATGGTTTTTACATTCAGCTTCAAATTCCTGCCGAAAGCTACACATACTACGATGCCAACACCGCTTCGGGTTTCTTGGAAGGTACGCTCTCGGAATTCCGTGCCAGGTTTGAGCTCCCGATGTACGTCGGCCTGAATGCTCCATCTTTCAGCGCAGAAAGCTTCAGCTGTCAGTCCGCGGACTGCCTGATAAGCCCGATTGACGGAGCCTGCTCCCCGCAAGACGTAGATTTGGAAAGACAAAACTACTTTTACCAATCCTATTGGCCCGCTTTGCGCGACAGTACCTGGATAAAAGGGGCGGTTTCGCGCGGTTTCTACCCGGTGGTGATGCTTCAGGATTGTTCTTCGTCTGTTTATGGAAAACCCGCGCTGGAGACAATTCTCCGATAGCGCAAAAAATAAAATTAAAAGGAATTAGTGGTGATACCTCAAGTATTGATTGCAGAACTATCCAAAATCGGCATCAACGGCCCGAAAAATGTGCTTTTCAACGCGAGTCGGGCAGAGCTGATTGAGGAGGCGGTCAGAAATAATGAAGGCGGTTTTTCTTCCAGCGGCGCGTTTGTTGTGAACACCTCCCCTTATACAGGCAGGTCGCCCAATGACAAGTACCTGGTGACCAATGGAGACCCGGACCTGTGGTTTGCTGCGGGTACCCAGGCCATGGATAAGCAGACATACGCGAGCCTGAAGGAGAAAGTCACGTCGCATCTCGAAAGTAGCAAACTTTACGTGCGGGATGTGATTGCCGGTGCGGATTCCGCCCAAAGGGCGCGCATCAGGATTATTACGGACCTGGCCTGGCAGAACCTGGCTGCTTCCAACATGTTTATTCAGCCGAATGAAGAAGTGCCATTCGATAACCCTGACCTCACTATCATCGCAGCAACCAGCTTTGCCGGAAACCCTCAGGCCGATGGATTGCGTTCGCCAGTTTTTGTCATCATGAATTTTGATGAAAAGACTGTTTTGATTGGAAACACCTCCTACGCGGGCGAGATAAAAAAATCTGTCTTTACCTATATGAACTACGTGCTGCCAAAACGCGGGGTTCTTTCCCTGCATTGTTCCGCTAACAAAGGCCGCCGCGGAGATACCGCTCTGTTTTTCGGCCTTAGTGGAACCGGAAAAACAACGTTATCCTCCGACCCTGAGAGGGCCCTGATTGGGGATGACGAACACGGCTGGGGAAATGAAGGTATTTTCAACTTTGAAGGCGGCTGCTACGCGAAAACCATTCGCATCAATCCTGAGTATGAACCTCTGGTTTGGTCGGCGATTAATCGTTTTGGCTGCCTGATTGAAAACGTGCCGCTCAATGCCAGCCGCGTTCCGGACTTCGACAGCAGTGAGATAACTGAAAACACCAGAGCGGCCTACCCATTGTATTTCATCCCGAACTACGAACCTTCCGGGATGGGTGGCCATCCCGAGCATATTTTCTTCCTGACAGCCGACGCGTTTGGTGTGCTCCCACCTCTGGCGCGGCTGAACACGGACCAGGCAATGTATTATTTCCTCAGCGGCTACACCTCTAAATTGGCCGGCACCGAACGCGGATTAGGCGAAAAACCTGAAGCGACTTTCTCCACGTGTTTCGGAGCGCCGTTCCTGCCGCTGAAGCCCGCGATTTATGCCAATTTACTGGCCAGTAAGTTGGAAAAACATCACACCAGGGTCTGGCTGCTCAACACTGGCTGGTCCGGCGGAGGATTTGGAGTCGGCAATCGCATCGCGCTCCCCCTCACCCGCGCCATGATCAGCGCTGTCCTGAGCGGCAGCTTGAATGACGCCCCCACCCATCTGCATCCTATCTTCAGGGTAAACATTCCTGATGAAGTCGCCGGCGTGCCGCGGTCAGTGCTTAACCCCGAGCAGTCCTGGTCCGATACGCAGGCTTACGAGCGCGAAGCGCTCGCGCTGGCAGGAAAATTCGCGGAAAACTTCAATAAATACAAGGCTTCGGTGCCCGAAAGCGTTGCTGCTGCCGGCCCGATTCAGCCGTAAAAGCACGCAGTAAAGGAGACTTTTATGGAAAAGTTTATTATTCGCGGTGGAAAACCGCTTTCTGGCACGATGCTGCCCTCTGGCAATAAGAACGCAGCCCTCCCATTGATGGCTGCCTGTCTCTTGACGGAGGAGCCGGTCGTGCTCCATAACTTACCAGATATTACCGATACCCGCACGATGCGGCGGCTGCTTGAAAGCCTCGGCGTAAGAATCCGCCGGATTGGTGAAAGTTCTTCCTACGAGCTGCACGCCAAGGAGGTCCATCCTTCTGACCTTGACCCTGATATCTGCAGGCAAATCAGGGCGTCCATTCTTCTCGCGGGTCCGATGGTTTCCCGCTCTGGAGGTCTTGTGCTGCCGCCTCCTGGGGGCGATGTGATTGGCCGGCGGCGCGTGGATACCCACATTCTTGCCCTGAGCAAACTGGGTGCGAACTTTGCATATAACGGAACTTTCCAATTCTCCGCCCCAAAACTCGTTGGCGCGGATATCCTGCTGGATGAAGCCAGCGTGACGGCAACTGAGAATGCCATTATGGCCGCTGTAAAAGCGGAAGGACGCACTATCATCAGAAATGCCGCTTCGGAGCCCCATATCCAGGAACTGTGCCACATGCTCAACTTGCTTGGAGCGGATATCAAGAATATCGGCTCAAACACGCTCATCATTGACGGTGTGAAAGAACTGGGCGGCGGCGAGTTTACCGTTGGACCGGATTATCTTGAAGTAATCAGCTTTGTGGGCGCCGCGGTGGTAACCCACGGCGAAATCAGGATTAAAGATGCCGGCGTTGAGCATCTGGGCATGATCAGGCTCGTGCTCCGCCGTCTCGGCGTGGATTTTGACTTTATTGGTGATGATATCCTGGTCGGAGCCAATCAGCGCCTGGTAATTGAGCCCGACCTTGGGAACGCTATTCCGGAAATCAGCGTCATGCCGTGGCCTGCCTTCCCGACCGACCTGATGAGTATCGCGATCGTCATAGCCACACAATCGACCGGCAGCATCCTCTTCCACGACTGGATGTACCCCAGCCGGATGTTCTTCACGGATAAGCTGGTCTCGATGGGCGCGCAAATCGTATTGTGCGACCCTCACCGCTGCATCGTTCAGGGTCCCACCCGGCTCAACGGCGAAAAGTTGGACAGCCCGGATATTCGCGCGGGTATCGCGTTGGTACTGGCAGCGCTCTCCGCGAACGGCACTTCAACGATACGGAATATCACCCAGATTGAGCGGGGTTACGAGCGCATAGACCAAAAGTTAAAAGCGCTCGGAGCGGACATTACAAGAGAAGATTCCTAAAGGCAACAAAAAAGAGGGCAAACGCCCTCTTTTTTTTATGATTGCCTGGTTATTTAGGCTGTGTGTTTACTACCTCAAGAAACTGATTGACCACATCCCGTAGCATAGGTTCAGGAAGCGCGCCGACCTGACGGTGCACAATCTTGCCTTTGGCAATCATCAGCATGGTCGGGATGCCTTCCACGTGATACTTGCTGGCCCATTCCTGGTTTTCGTCGGTGTTCACCTTCGCGACGATTAGTTTGTCCGCGTAATCTTTGGCGATTTTTTCCAGGATTGGCGCGACCATACGGCAAGGTCCGCACCACGGAGCCCAAAAATCCACAATTACAGGAACAGGCGACTCAAGGACGGTTTTCTGGAATGCGGCGTCGGTTACATTGATTGGTTCACTGATCATGATAATTCTCCTCTATTGATGAATGCTTACTAGTGTACTCGCAACTTTTGTTAGATGTTTATTAACCTTATTCAAGCTCAACCCCACCCCAGTTTCTGAAACAGGGATGGTCCGAGAATGATGATTCCCACGGCGACGGCAACAACCGCCGCGATTAAAACCGCAGCCGCCCCGACGTCCTTGGCAATCCTGGCAAGAGGATGGCGCTCCGGACTGGCGATATCCAGGATCGTTTCCAACGCAGTGTTGAGGAATTCCGCGATCCAGACAATCCCGATCACCAATAGAATGATAGCCCATTCATAACGGGAAATACCTAGCCAAAGGCCTGCTGCAATTACCAAAGATGTGGCAGCCAGGTGAATCCAGGCGTTTTTTTGTGTGCGTAGCACAAACGCCCAACCCCTGAAGGCAAATTTAAACGAATTGAATCGGGAAACCAGAAAACTTCTCAGTGCAGTGGAAATCTTTTTCATCGCGTACTATCCAAACCCGGGTTAACTATAATCCAAAAAAGATAATTTGATATTGCAATATTTGGGGAAAATGATTATTGAAAAATCCAAAAATGAGATAAAATAGAGACCGCGCGGGTGTAGCCAAGCGGTAAGGCAGTAGCTTCCCAAGCTACCATTTCGTGGGTTCGAATCCCATCACCCGCTTTTTTCCTTTAGTCTTTCCAGAATTCCCCTGCTTTATTTACCGGCTGCAGACTTGCCAGACTTCGCGGGTTGCTTCGATTTCCGGTGCTTACGGAAATATGCCAGCGGAATGCCTGTCAGGATGAGCGCGATTGGTGCGGCGATGCTCAACGTTGTTTTTGCCTGGGTACGGACCTTCCGGGCGATTTCCTCAGGCGAAACCACCTTAACCCTAAAAGGAAAGGAAATATCGGCAGTTTGGTCTTCCTGCTCTCCCGCCGCGGAAATAACCGGGAATGTAATCCTGCCGTTCAAATTACCCGCCAGTTCTCCCCCAATAGGCGCGTCCGAAGACAATGTGAACGCGGCAGACACAAAAATGGGGTCGCGCCGCTCAAAAATGGCGTTGTGCTGAATGTTTGCGTCCCAGCTTTTTTCTTTAGTAATCGCGGCTTCCGCTTTAACTGAGCCAGTGTCGCTATCTGATACGACGACGTCCAAAGTGTCGGTACTCCACAACCCTTTAATGGACTTGCCAGCCTGGATTTGAAGGTTAACAATTTTGGCAGGCGCGGCAAAAATGAGCTGCTCCTGATGAGCTTCGTTGGTAGATACTTTCAGACGCTGTGAATACGAGCGGATTAATGCCTCGTCGCCAAGATAGGCCAGATTGTACAGGGCGGCCAGCGAAATTACCAGCGCAATCAGCCCAACCCCGAGCATAAGCAAAGGCCAACTTGGTTTTTGTTTGGGAAGAGTGGATGCTGTCATAAGAACTCCTGTGCTGGCAGGTATTCTATCACTTTGCCCCTGGTTTTGCCGCGGATTGACGGGTCAGACCGTCAAATAGCAACAATAAACTTATAGGTTTTCGTGAAAAAAAACCATACAAAATTGAAAAATTACCTATAATTAGATGTAATGTGTGACCTGACACACGCATTTTCTTGCTTTGTTTAGCGCCTGAGTTTTAGCGAGGCAGCGACGCGCGATAAACATTGCTGGGAAATTGAATCCAGGAACTGGCAAGCGATATTTCTTTTCTTGTGTCATCAACAAATTTTGACTTAAACAAGGAGAGCGCAGTGAACATAAAGGATTTACTGAGACCAAACCTGGTGGAGCTGGGAGTAACCGTCGCGGATTGGCAGGATGCTATCCGTGCGGTGGGCAAGCTTCTGGTTGCCGATGGAGCTATCGAACCGCGGTTTGTGGATGCGATGATTCGAGTCGCCAAAGAGTTTGGGCCGTACATTGTCCTTGCCCCAGGTTTTGCCATGCCGCATGCCCGCCCCGAAGATGGATGCATCAAGTCCAGCATGGGGTTGATTACTCTGGCCGAGCCGGTAAATTTTGGCAATCCGCAGAACGACCCTGTAAAAGTAGTTGTGGCTCTGGCTGCCGTAGATAATAAAGGGCATATAGAAGGGCTCTCCGATCTGGCGGAAGTCATGAGTGAGGACGGAATTGTGGAAAAAATCGCTGCCGCAACCACCATTGACGAAGTGTTATCGATTATGTACGGGAATAACCCGGCATAACGGCCAAATCTAATCTTCCCACTCCAATCCGATTTACCATTTCCAATGGTAACCGGGCAGGAAGCGCAACTATTATCTGACCAGATGGTTATATTAAGTAGTATCGGTAAAAAAGGAGAAATATGATTAAAGTATTCACATTGTGTCCTCAAGGCCTGGGCAGCAGCATGATTGCCAAGATTAATGTTCAAAAAGCGCTGGATGCTTTGGGACTTGAAAGCGACATCGAATGCTCTGGCGTCGCCTCGATTGTTGGTCAGAAGTACGATATCATCGTGACCATTGAAGAAATGCGCAGCTCATTGGAACGCGCTGACCAAAGCCGGATCGTCTACATTTCCAACTTCTTCAAGAAAGACGAAATCGCGCAGAAGGTGGAAGCCAAGCTGAGAGAACTTAAGCTTATCTAATAGCTGGGGCAGGTTCCATCACAATTATGATGGATTTTAGCTTTTCGCAATTAATCGCCAACGCAAAACCGGGGTAAAAGCCCGCGGAAGGAGGTGATACGGGTGAATAGAACTTGAATAGATGCTTGATGCATCGCGAAATTTGCTGTGCTTGTTTTGTGAAACCATCAATTCTATTAATTCTAAAGGAGTCACTATGCAAATAATTCTTGATATTCTTGATTTTATTGGCACGCAGATCCTGTCCGCGTACAGTATCATTCTCGGTATTGTCGCGCTGGTAGGTCTCCTGCTGCTCAAGCGCCCTGCCCATCAGGTTGTCAGTGGCGTCATCAAGACCATCGTCGGCGTCCTGATCATCAGCGCTGGCGCTGGTGTCTTGGTTGGCGGTATCTCCCCCCTGACGAACATCATCAACCATGTGCTGGGTGTGGAAGGCGTCCTGCCCACCAACGAAGCGGCACTTCCCTTCGCGCTTGAGAGATTTGGTCAGATTGGTTCGCTGGTTATGGTTGGCGGCTTCATTCTCAATGTCATCCTGGCCAGAATTACCAAGTACAAATTCATATATCTGACCGGCCACATTATGCTTTATGTCTCCCTGTTTGTGGTGATTGTTCTGAATGCCACAACGGGCATTAACGGCTGGCTGCTCTGGCTCATTGGTACGATTGTGATGGGTCTGTATTTCACCCTCATGCCCGCTCTGACCTATCCCGGCACCAAAGCTATCACCGGCGGAGAAAAATTCTCAGTCGGCCACACGGGCGATTTCTCCTACTGGTTCTCATACCAGGTTGGCAAGCTCTTCAAGAAGGGCACCAAATCCGCTGAGGAATTCAATCTGCCCAAGAGCCTGAGCTTCTTCCGCGACACCACCTCTGGTCTGGCTGTCACCGTTCTGCCCATCTACCTCATTTTGACCCTGGTTTCCTACAAGTACGTCGCGGCCGAAATCGCGGGCACACAGAACCCAATCATCTTCGCGATTATGAGCTCCCTGACCTTCGCGGCAGGCATGACCATCGTCCTGGCTGGCGTCCGCATGATGCTCGGTGAAATTATGCCCGCCTTCGCTGGTATCTCCGAAAAACTGGTTCCCGGCGCTATTCCCGCCTTCGACTGCCCGGTTGTCTTCCCGTACGCGCCGACCGCACTGCTCTTCGGGTTCCTGGCCATGTTCGTTGGCATGATCGTCGGCACCGGCCTGCAGTTGGGTCTTGGCGCGCTGTACATCATCCTGCCCGGTGTTGTTCCGGCCTTCTTCGCGGGCGGCACTTCCGGTATCTTTGGCAACGCCACCGGTGGTTGGAAGGGCGCAGTCCTTGGCCCCTTCATCATGGGTGTGGTGATGGCCATCGGCACCGGCTGGCTGATTCCTCTCACTGGCGACCTCTACAAGACCGGCGCGACCTTTGGCGATCCTTTCTATGCCACCGTTGGTTTGGCATTCGCCAAATGGGGCGACTTTGTTGGTAAGGGCGGCGTGATTGGCATCATCGCCATCGCTGTTGCCGTTGCCCTCGTTATCCTGGTATTCGCGCTTGGCCGCAAATACAAGGAAATCGAGGAAGAAGTGAAGGAAACTGTTGAATAAACAGTTTCTTTTCAACTTTTGAATCGCTAAATTAAGTCAGTCGGGCACTCACAAGGTTAAAACTTGAATTGAGTGCCCGACTAAAATACTTACAGATTGAGAGCAGAAATGGACAAAGAAAAACTTCAGAATGACGCCATAAACACAATCAGGTTCTTATCCGCGGACGCGGTGCAGAACGCAAACTCTGGGCATGCCGGGCTGCCAATGGGTACTGCAGCAATTGCCTATACCCTTTTCAAAAAGCATCTCAAATTTAACCCTCGTAATCCTGATTGGTCGGATAGGGACCGCTTTGTGCTTTCTGGCGGACACGGCTCCATGCTGCTGTACAGTCTGTTCTATCTGACTGGTTACGACCTGGCGCTTGAGGAGCTCAAGAACTTCAGACGTTGGGGCAGCCGCACGCCTGGGCACCCGGAGTACGGCGTCACCAAGGGCGTGGAAATTACCACAGGCCCCCTGGGTCAGGGTCTGGCAACGGCTGTCGGGATGGCTATGGCGGAAGCGCATCTGGCAGCTGTCTACAACCGCCCCGGCCACGAAATTATTAATCATTATACTTACGTCCTTGCCTCCGACGGCGATTTGATGGAAGGCGTCACCTCCGAAGCCTGTTCTCTAGCGGGCCACTTGCGCCTGGGCAAATTGATTGTCTTTTACGATGACAACCGCATCACCATCGATGGAAGCACTGACATTTCGTTCACGGAAGACCGCGCCAAACGTTACGAGGCCTATCACTGGCAGGTGCTGCACGTGGAGGATGGAAACAATGTCGAGGAACTCGACGCGGCTCTTCGGGCGGCAAAAAGCGATCCCCGCCCTTCCATAATCATCTGCCGCACGCACATCGGTTACGGCTACCCCACCTGGCAGGATAATTCCGCTGCTCACAGCGGCATCCCCAGCAAAGAGGAATTGGAAGGCGCGAAGAGGAACCTCGGATACCCGACCGAGCCGCTATTCTACGTTTCCGACGAAGTGCTCGCGCATTATCGCGAAGCTGTTCCTGCCGGTGAAAAACTGGAAGCTGAATGGAACGTGAAGTTCGCCGCGTACGAGCAGGCCTATCCCGAACTCGCGGCTGAACTTAAGCGCGTTCTGGCCGGAGAACTTCCTGCGGGCTGGGAAGAAAAACTGCCCGTTTTCAAGCCTGATGTCAAGGGTACACCTACGCGCAGCGCGTCCAATAAAGTCATAAACGCCTTATCCGCCGTCATCCCGGAATTAATGGGCGGTTCCGCCGACCTGACGACTTCCAATTCTACCCTCATCGAAAACACCAAGAGCTTCCAGGCCGACCAATACGATGGAAGGTACATCTACTTTGGCGTCCGGGAACACGCGATGGGCGCCATCATGAACGGCCTGGCTGTCCACAAAGGAATTGTCCCCTTCGCTGGTACTTTCCTGGTTTTTTCCGATTATCTGCGCCCTGCTCTCAGGCTCTCCGCGCTGTCGCATCTGCCGAGTATCTGGTTGTTCTCGCACGACTCTTTCAATCTCGGCGAAGATGGGCCAACCCATCAACCGGTGGAACACCTGACCTCTCTGCGGCTCATTCCCAATCTGGTGACGCTGCGCCCAGCCGACGCCAACGAAACCAGCGAAGCGTGGCGAATTGCCATCCAGCGCAGACACGCGCCGACTGCGATTGCCTTATCCAGGCAACCCCTGCCCGTATTTGACCGGGAGAAATTTGCTCCTGCCAGCGGCCTGCAAAATGGCGCTTACGTTCTGGCGGATTTGGGAGAGGGAAAGCCCCGCTTAATATTGATTGCCTCCGGTTCTGAAGTCGAGCTCATCGTCAGAGCTGGCGAACAGCTCGCCTCCGAAGGGATTCCGGTGCGCCTGGTCTCCTTCCCTAGCTGGGAACTGTTCCGCGCAAAAGACCAGGCATACCAGGACAGCGTGCTCTTGCCTGACGTAAAAGCCAGATTGATGGTGGAAGCCGGCACGAGCATCGGATTCGAAAAATGGGTCGGCCTCGAAGGTGATTTCATTGCCATGGACCGTTTTGGCGCTTCCGCTCCCAACGCGGTACTTTTCGAAAAGTTTGGCTTCAACCTGGAAAATGTGCTCGCGAAGAGCCGCGCGCTGCTCGCGAAGCACGGATAATCGTTAAAAAAACCGGCCTGAAAATCAGGCCGGTTGGAAAATTAATCCTAAAGAAAGGGACCCAAAATGCCAGACAAAAAAGATTTACCCCGCACCTCAGCTCCAAAACATGGAGAAATCCAGGCAATTGTGTTTGGAGATAAAGTCATCACTGTCAAGGATAAGTGCTCCTGCGGCGGCAGTGTGCATGTGCAGCCCGACCCGGAAACTGGCGGAAAGATTGCGAAATGCGTCAATTGCGGCGCGGAATTGAAGTGGGGAGGCAAGTAGTCATGGAAACCGGTAAAGTCAAAGTAATCAATGAAGTCGGCCTGCATGCCCGGCCGGCCGCCCTTTTTGTTGCCAAGGCTGCCAGCTTTAAATCTGATATTCGAGTGCATAATGTCACGAAGGCCGGAAAATGGGTCAGTGCCAAGAGCATCCTCGGCGTCCTGACTTTGGGCGTGGAAAAAGACCATGAAATTGAGATAACCGCTGAAGGGGAAGACGAAGCGCAAGCTGTAAAAGAAATCATCGCGCTGATAGAGAGCGATTTTGCCTAAAAGCGGCAGGTAAATTGGATAATTGGCCATAGAAATGAGGGAGAGCATGATGAAAATTATTAAAGGCATTCCTGCTTCCGGTGGCATAGCTGCCGGTCCCGCATATATCTTCAAACCTACCGAAATCGGCGTGAAGCGGGAAACTATCCAGAACCCGGCTGCTGAACTCTCCCGTTTAGAATCCGCCCGAAACGTTGCCCGTGAGCAGCTCAAGGCGCTAAAACTCAAAACTGAGAATGAGGCCAGCGCTGACGAAGCGGCAATATTTGACGCCCATGCAATGTTTCTGGATGACCCTTCGCTTTTGGAGCTTGTCGCGGATACTGTCAACGCAGAAAAAGTAAATGTGGAAGCAGCCTGGGCCGACGGAATCGAAAACTTTGCGCGGCAGATGGAAATGATGGGGGACGAATATCTGAGCGCTCGCGCCGCGGACATCCGCGACGTCGGGAAAAGAGTACTTCGCATCCTCAGCGGGCAGTCTGAAACAGACCTTTCAGGGCTGAACGCCCCTTCCGTCATTCTTGCGCAGGACCTGACACCTTCCGATACCGCGCGCTTGAATAAAGATTTCGTGCTTGGATTTGCCACTGCAGAAGGCGGACCAACTTCTCATACCGCTATCCTGGCAAAAGCGCTCGGCCTTCCAGCCGTGGTCGGCTGCGGGCCGGCGCTGATGGAGATTAAAAGCGGTTCGGAGATGCTCATTCACGGCGGAAAGGGAGAGTTAATCGCTGACCCTGACGAAAAGACCAAGCAGCTCTACCAGAAGCTTACCGGAGAGGCGACGCGCGTTGCCGGCGTGGAGCTGGAAGCCGCTGCGGAACACGCGGTTACCAGGGACGGCCGGCAGGTGGAAATCGTCGCAAACGTCGGCAGCCCAAGCGATGCGGTCTCAGCGCTCAAATACGGCGCTGAAGGAATCGGGCTGCTGCGAACCGAATTCCTTTACCTGGAACGCACCACCGCCCCGACTGAGGAAGAACAGCTGGCCGCCTACAACGCGGTTTTGGACGTCATGGAAAAGCGCCCGGTCGTTGTGCGGACGCTTGACGTGGGCGGGGATAAACAACTGGATTATCTGGACCTCGGCAAAGAGGCCAATCCTTTCCTGGGATGGCGCGCCATTCGAATGTGCCTGGATAAACCAGACTTCTTCAAAATCCAGCTGCGAGCCTTGCTGCGCGCCAGCCCAAACCACGATTTGCGCATTATGTTCCCCATGATAGCTACCCTGGAAGAAGTCCGGCGTTCAAAGGCCTTGCTGGCTGAAGCGCGAAAGGAAGTCCTCGCCGCCGGGCATCCTGTCGCGGATAATATCCAGGTGGGGATCATGGTCGAAATTCCGGCAGCCGCGCAGATGGCTGACTTCTTTGCCAGGGAAGTTGATTTTTTCAGCATCGGCACCAACGACCTCACTCAATACACCATGGCAGCCGAACGCACCAGTGAAAAGATGGCTTACCTGGCCGACCCCTGTCATCCGGCGGTGATCCGTCAGATTAAGCGCGTGATTGAAGAAGGGCACAAGCAAGGCATTTGGGTTGGCGTTTGCGGAGAAATGGCTGGCGACCCGGAAGCAGCTCCGATATTGTTGGGGCTGGGACTGGATGAGTTCAGCATGGCGGCACCTGGAATCCCGCACCTGAAAGCCATTCTGCGCGAATGGTCCTACGCGGACGCCCAAAAACTCGCGGAGCATGTGCTCAATTTAGAAAACGGTACAGCCGTCAGGGAGTATGTGCGCGGCTTTACGCACGCATAATCCACTCACTTTTCGCTCAGGAGCTG
The DNA here is from genome assembly GCA_012517865.1 of Chloroflexota bacterium. GTDB lineage: Bacteria > Chloroflexota > Anaerolineae > Anaerolineales > Anaerolineaceae > Mesolinea. Next base: position 119,754 of record JAAYUC010000001.1, read on the forward strand.
GAAATCCCCGATGGCGCGGGGAATTCCAGCTCTTTTTTTTCTGTCAGCCCTTCAGGGATGTTTTTTCATTGCTTGCGGTATGGTCGCAGAAAGCCTGCCGTTTGTGGTGGATGAATTTATCAAGAACGCTGAGTAATCATGATTCTAATTGATACTGTCCGGCTGGCCATCTGAAATTGCTGGTATTTTCCGCGCAAATTGGCCGGGCAACTGCGCGATGACAACAGCGGCGAACATCACCGCGCAGCCGGTAATTTCACGCAGGCTTAGCAATTCCCCAAGCAGTATCCAACCAAAAAGCACTGCAAAGACGGATTCTGTGCTCATGATTAGCGCGGCAATTGTGGGATGCACTGACTTCTGTCCCAGAACTTGAAGCGTGTATCCGCCGCCAACTACCAGGATTCCGGAATATAGAATGGTCCATAAACCCGCGCTGAGCTGAGCCAGGTGCGGCTTCTCAAAAATCAGCGCCGCGATCAGCGCGAGAAACCCCGCGGCGAAAAACTGCATGATTGCAAGGGCAAGCCCGTCGACTTTTGGCAAAAATCGGTCCAGCGTAAGAATATGCGCTGCCCAAAAAAGTGTCCCCATCAGGACGAATAAGTCCCCTCGTTCAATTCGAAATTGGTTGGTAAAGCTGAGCAAGTATACCCCCGCCACGGCCAGCAACACACCCAGCCAGACGGTGCTGTTGGCGCGCTTACCAAGAGGAATCCCCAGCAGCGGCACCAGGACGACATACAGCGCCGAAATGAACCCCGCTTTGCCCGCCTCGGTGTACTGGATGCCCGTTTGCTGAAAAGAAACTCCTAAAAACAGCAGGCTTCCGCACAAAAGCCCGGCGAAAAGATAGGTCTTCAGGTCGGCCGCGCGCGATTCAGTTTGCTTTGTCCGATTTCGTAAAAACAGCACCGGCAGAAGAACTGCGGCACCAAGCAGAAAACGAGCGGCAGTGTACGTAAATGGCCGCATGGATTCCATAGCAACGCGCTGGGGAACAAAAGAAGAACCCCAGATGATTGAGGTAAGCAAAAGAATGAAACTGCCGTTTCGCGGCCGCCTGGTGTCGGGTTCTGTCACGGGTGCGGTTCCCTGATTGCCTACAATCATTCAGGCTCCGTATAATACGCGGAGCCTGAATGCCTTTTTAGCGCGCAGAAAACAAAGGATTTACGCGATTGTTTTCTGGTACACGCGGTGATTTTTATAGAAAATACAGCCCAAATTCAGCAAATCCTTCCGCATCTGCACGGCTGTCTCGGCGACCTGCGTCAGCTCCCCGTGCTTGTAGCGTTTGTTCTGATGCACCGAGTCGATCAAAATTTCATAGATGAGCGCGTTTCCGCCAAAACCCTGCGCTTCAGGCAGGATGCCGATGCCGTTGAAGTCAATCCAGTCGGTTTTCTTGATTTCAGCCAGCAGACGGAGGATTTCTATCGGACCAAGTTTGCCTTTGTTTTTCTGGAAAGCCCTGGAAACATCCGGGAATGGCAGCACAAAACCGACCACCTTGTTATCCTTGACAATCATCTTCAGCATTTCCGGAATGACCAGAATTAAGGCATTCGAAACCACAAAATCCATTTCTCGTTCCGTGAGCGGATAATATTCCCAGTTCTGCACAAAAGAACCGTTGTAAGCCGCCCTCAGCTGCGGTACCCACTTCTTCAATTCGGCTTTGTTTTTGAAAGTTTTGATGGCCAGCGAACCGCGTTTCTTCGCGATCGCGGCAGCTTTGGCTACCTTTTCTGGCACTTCGATTTTCTGCGGATCGACGTAACTTGAGACAAAATCCACCGCCTTGCTGAAGCCGTAGGTTTCCACCAGTCTTTGGTAATACGGGTAGTTGTAATTCATCATGTTCATCATCTGGCGGTGCTCATGACCTTCTATCTGGATGCCGTAGCCATCCAACGGGCCAAAACCTTTGGGGCCGACCAGTTTGGTCATCCCCCGTTCGCGCGCCCATTCAGCCACCCGGTCCAGAAGCGCGTTGGCGACTTCCTGGCTGTCAATTAGGTCAAACAGATAGAATTCCGCGTCTTTGGTCTGGTGGTAAGCATTGAAAGGTCTGTTAATCAGCGCCGCTATACGCCCCACCACCTTGTCTCCGTCCATTGCCAAAAAGAAGTCAGCTTCCGAGTGGTCGTAGAACGGATGCTTTTTGGGATTCATCATGGCATAAATATCGCTCTTGATTGGAGGAACAAACTGCGGGCAGTCCTTATAAAGTTCGTATTGGAATTCTACAAATTTCCGCTGAAGAGGCTTCGTGTTTACAGGGATGACAGAAATCATAAGATCAGTTCCTTTGTTTCTCTTAGGATGGATAAACTAATGCATTATATCCCTATTTTCCGGCAAAATGAGATATCTGCTACGTCCGTATTACTTGCCAGCCAGGCTTCGCTGATATATAATAGAAAAGTTGTTAATTTGTTTCTGTCAGAGGTAAAAATGATTGATGTTAATGAATTGCGCAAAGGCGTGACGTTTCAGATTGACGGTGAGTTGTACAAAGTTTTGGATTACACCCATAACAAACCCGGCCGGGGCACGGCCACGATCCGCATCAAAGCGCGCAACTTACGCAAGAGTAATACTTTGGAAATGACCTTTATTTCGGGAGACCGCGTTCAGGATATCCGTCTGGATTATCACAACGTTCAGTACCTCTATCGGGATGAAAATTTCTTCTATTTCATGGACATGAACACCTTCGAACAGCCCGCGGTTCCTGCCGAGTTGGTCGGGGACTATGAAGGTTATTTGAAGGGTGACATGGAAGTCAAGCTCACTTACTTTGGTGATGAGCCATTGGATATCGAACTGCCGACCAGCGTTGACCTCTTGGTTGTTTCCGCTGAGGCCGCCGCCCGCGGAAACACTGCCACTGGCGTCACCAAACAGGTAATTACCGAGACCGGTCTAAAGGTGCAGGTTCCTGCCTTTGTAAATGAAGGCGATGTCATCCGGGTGGACACGCGCACAGGCGCGTATGTGACCCGGGTCTAAGCCTCTTCTGACCATGAAAACGCCTTTCGGGCGGGAATGCCGTTATTTTTACGGGGATTATTACCGCGGCCGCAATTTTGAAGAGTGCCGCCTGATTCAATCCAGGGAGGATGGGCGGAAATGGGAATCCGCCCTCTGCAAAAATTGCGCGGTCCCGGTCATCCTGGCCAATAATGCCTGCCCGCACATGGTATTGAGCGCCTCGATTAAGACATTTTTAGGTCGCAAAAGCGTCCGGGTGGACGCTTATTGCACCAAATCCCACCAGGTCGTCCGGGATCCAAACACTGGCTGTGACATTTGCCATACCCCGTAGTTGCATGGCTGGACCTGGTTTATTAGATATTTGTAAGAAAGATTTCAACGGTACGCCCTTTTATCTTTTCCGTTGTTCCGACTTGGTATAATCGTTTTTGACGCGTTTGAAGCGTCAAAAACCGGAGGAATTTGTGAATTCACGCAATAGATCGTATGCAATTTACATCCTGCTGTTTCTCGCGATTATCAGCATGGTGTATTTCAATATGCAGCAGCAGGCTTTGGAAACGCGCGTTATCGCGATAAACCAGCTTGCCGCGGATATTGAAGCTGGAAAAGTTTCCAAGGTAACCGCGGTCGATAACGACCTTACCATCGCCTACAAAGATGGAACCAACAAAGAATCCACGCTCGACTCTCAGTCCGGATTGGTGGAGCAGTTGGTTCAGCTGGGCGTTTCCACCAGGCAGCTTCAGGACCCGGGCCTCGAAATTGTTATCAGCAAACCCGGCATGATGGATACCGTCCTGAACATTCTGGTGTATATTCTCCCCTTCATCTTTATGCTGGGAATTTTCTGGTTCTTTATGCGCCAGGCGCAGGGCTCCAATAACGCCGCCATTGCCTTCTCCAAATCCCGCGCGCGTATGATGTCCGGCGAGCACCCCACTGTCACCTTCGCGGACGTAGCCGGCGTGGATGAAGCCAAAGAAGAACTGCAGGAAGTGGTTGAATTCCTGAAGGAACCCCAAAAATTCATCAGCCTCGGCGCGCGCATTCCCAAAGGGGTTCTCTTGGTGGGTTCTCCAGGTACAGGCAAGACTTTGATGGCAAAAGCAGTCTCCGGAGAGGCCGGTGTGCCATTTTTCTCCATTTCCGGCTCGGAATTTGTCGAAATGTTCGTGGGCGTAGGCGCCAGCCGCGTCCGGGATTTGTTCGACCAGGCAAAAAAGCATTCTCCCTGTATCGTCTTTGTTGACGAGATTGACGCTGTTGGCCGCCACCGCGGCGCGGGCCTGGGAGGCAGCCACGACGAACGTGAACAAACCCTGAACCAGCTGCTTGTTGAGATGGACGGTTTTGATACCGACACCAATGTGATTATCATGGCAGCCACCAACCGACCGGACATCCTCGACCCCGCCCTTTTGCGCCCCGGCCGCTTTGACCGCCGAGTAATGCTGGATAAGCCGGATATGGCCGGCCGTATCGCAATTTTAAAGGTGCATGTGCGCGGAAAACCCCTCTCCCCGGCTGTTGACCTGGAACTGCTTGCCAGAGCCACACCCGGTTTTGTTGGCGCGGACCTGGAAAACCTTGTGAACGAAGCCGCGATTCTGGCTGCCCGCCGGAATAAGAAAGTCATCGAGCAATCAGAATTTGAAGAGGCAATCGAACGCGTTATTGCCGGTCCGGAACGCAAGAGCAGGCTGATCAATTCGGAAGAGAAAAAAATCATCGCCTACCACGAAGCCGGACACGCGGTGGTCATCAACACCCTCCCCGAAGGCGACCCTGTTCAGAAGGTCTCGATCATCTCCAGAGGTATGGCAGGCGGCTTCACGCTATCTCTGCCCGAAGAAGACCGCGTCCTGGACTCCAAAAAGAAGCTGATTGCCACGATGGTTGGCATGCTTGGCGGCCGCGCGGCGGAAGAAGTCATTTTTGATGACATCACCAGCGGCGCCTCCAGCGATATTGAGAACGTGACCAAGCTGGCCCGCAGAATGGTGACCCGCCTTGGAATGAGCCAGGAACTTGGCCCTATGGTTTACGGCCAGAAAGAAGAATTGGTCTTCCTTGGGCGCGAAATTTCCGAGCAGCGCGATTACTCGGAATATGTCGCTCAGAAGATTGACCAGGAAGTCCGCGATATCGTCAGCCAGGCGTACGCTCAGGCCAAGCAAATCCTGATTACCTACAAGGATAAATTGATTGAGGTGGCGGAAAAGCTGCTCGAAGTGGAAACGCTTTCCAGAGAGCAATTCGAAGCGATATTCCCTCCGCCGGTGCAAAAGAATCAGGGCATACCGGCCATTCAGAGCTAACCCTGAAGTTTATAGTAGCCGTTAATCAGATCCAGCATTTTTTCAAGCACCGCTGGATCTGATGCTTTAATCCAATGAATTTGGGGGTCTGTAGGTTTAAACCAATTTGCCTGCCTGCGTACATAAATCCGCGTGTTTCGCCTGATTAAACTCACAGCCTCTTCCAGGCTGATTTCCCCCTCCAGATGCCTCAGGATTTCCGGGTAACCAATGATTCCCATGCGCCTTAAGAGCTCGGATTTTCCTGCGTCCCTGAGCGTCCGTACTTCTTCCACGAACCCCTGCGCGAGCATGCTGTCAATTCGCGCGTCAATGCGGGCATACAGCTCTTCTCTTGGCCATGAAAGCCCCAGAACAATCGCGTCGCAGGGTGAGGCGGATTTTTTCCGCTGGCTCGAAAAACGCATTCCAGTCGCAAAAATCACCTCCAGCGCGCGAATCGTGCGGCGCTTATTGCGGAAATCAATATTGGCTGCTGCTTCCGGGTCAATGCGCTCAAGGCGCCTGTGAAGCGCATCAAAGCCAATGCGTTCGCCCCAGGCTTCTATGGCCGCACGCATATCTTCGAGGGGAATTTGTGCCGGAATTTCCCAATTTTCGAGGATTGCCCGCACATATTGACCGGTTCCACCCACGAGAATCGGAAGGCGTTGGCGGTTGTTGATGGCGTTAATCAGGGCGCGGGCTTGCTGTTGATATACACCGAGGCTCCACGGCGCGTCAAGCGTTGTGACGTTAATCAGATGGTGAGGTACACTCCCAAGCTCCTCCGGACCTGGTTTGGCTGTGCCGATATTGAGCTCCTGATACAGGTACCTCGAGTCCGCAGAGATAATTTCGCCGGGGAGCGCTTTGTAAAGTTGAATCGCCAGAGCTGATTTACCTGAACCGGTAGGGCCAACCAGCACAACCAGGCGCGGACTCGCTGTTGAGCTCATTGCGAAACCTCTCCCAGATTTTGATAATGCAAGAGGTTTGGCCGCGTCTGCCCCAGCTTTCCTTCCACGACGATCAGGTCAATCTGCCAGTCCGGCTGGGGTTCAGGCAGCTTTTCCAGGTATGCCTGCGAACACAGCAGCAGGGACTTCAGCTTTTTGGGTGTCAGCGCGTCTTCACCTAAGCCGAACGCATCACTCCCGCGGGTCTTCACTTCCACGAAAAGCAAGGCTTTATCCCTGGCAGCGATGATATCTACCTCTCCCTCGCGCGTGCGGAACTTACGCGCGAGTATCGCGCAGCCCTGTTCCTCAAGGTAAGCGCAGGCAACCTGCTCGCCCCAATCTCCTAGTTGCTTTCTGTAACCGTGTGCCATCATGGCATAGTATACCCGCACCCGGCCTGGCGCGCCCGCGTAAAACCAACAAGTGCGGGAATTATCGATTAATTGCTTCAATTAAGATAAAATTGTAAAATTAAACCACTCGCAAAGGACCTTGTGTATGGCTGTCGCGGAAATTGTCACGATTGGAACAGAACTTTTATTAGGAGAAATCCATGACACCAACTCGCGCTACATTGCCCGGGTACTTCGCGATATCGGCGTAGACCTCTATCGTCTGACAACCGTCGGCGATAATGTCCAGCGCATTACTGCCACGCTTCAAGAAGCGCTCATGCGGGCGGATATCGTCATTACCACCGGCGGGCTCGGCCCTACGGTGGATGATCCGACCCGGGAGGCAGTTGCCAGAGTTTTTAATGTCCCTTTGGTATATCACGAAGAACTTTGGCAGCAAATCCAGGAGTGGTTCAGCCGTTACAATCGCACCCCAACCGAAAATAACAAAAGGCAGGCCTATATCCCTGCCAACGGCATCGCCATCAAGAATGATGTCGGCACTGCGCCAGCTTTCGCGTTTGAGCTTGGCACAAAAACTGTGATTTCCCTGCCGGGCGTCCCAAGGGAAATGGAATACCTCATGCAGCACTTTGTGCGCAGCTACCTGAAACAGCGGTACGGTTTGAAGGAGACTGTCATCAAACCTTGGGTCATCCACACAATCTTCAAGAGCGAGTCCAGCATCGACGAATTGGTGGGAGACCTTGAAAAACTCAGCAACCCTACAGTCGGCCTGCTGGCGCATCCCGGTCAGACAGATATCCGCGTGACGGCCAAGGCGGAATCCGCGGCAGAAGCGGAAAAAATGATGGAACCAGTTCTGGCAATCATCCGCGAGAAATTGGGAAATTATATCTATGGGGAGAACGAAACCACATTGGAAGAAGCCGTAGCGGACATTCTCGCCCAAAATGACGCAACAGTCACGCTCATCGAAGTCGGCACTAAGGGAGAGATTCTTGCAAAGCTGAAAGCGCATACACCCGAACGGGTGCATGGAGAGTTCATAGATGGGAAGATTTCCGTCGAAACGCTCAAAGCGCTGATGGCAGACGCTCAGAATCAGCAGCACAGCACGCTGGCGCTTGGCATCATGCTCAGCTCTGAAAGCGACAAACAGGACCTTACATTAATCCTGCAGGCTCCGGACGCGGAAAGAATGCAGCAGCGTTCCTACGGCGGCCCCCCCGGCGACGGTCAGATTTGGGCGGTAAATTCAGCTTTGGACGCCATCCGCCGGTATTTCCTCAAATACTAAAAGGAGAAAAATGGAACGGGCACAAAAAATCCTCACCAACGCCATCGTCCTCACCATGGATGGCGATTACAACATTTACGAACCTGGCGCGGTGGCGGTCGGAGCGCAGCAAATCCTGGCCGCGGGTCCACAGGATGTAATCCTGAAGCAATACGAAGCGGAAGAAGTCCTGGACTGCGGTGGGAAAGTGCTCCTGCCGGGTTTCATCAATGCGCATACGCACGTGCCCATGACCCTCTTGCGCGGTTTGGCCGATGACCTGCGGTTGGATGTGTGGCTGATGGGATACATGATGCCGGTGGAACGCGAGTTTGTTACGCCGGATTTTGTGCGCCTCGGCACCAAATTGGCCTGTGCTGAGTTTATTCGCTCAGGGATTACCTGTTTCAACGACATGTACTATTTCGAGGATGCTGTCGCGGAAGCCACCAACGAGGCTGGCTTACGCGCTGTGGTAGGACAGACTGTGATGAAATATCCGGCTCCGGACGCGTCCTCTTACGAAATTGCCATCTCCCTCTGTGAAGATTTGATTAAAAAATGGAAAGGCCACCCGCTGATTATTCCCGCCATCGCGCCGCACGCGGTTTATACCACCACGCCGGAAATCCTGACCACCTTGTGTGATATGGCGAAGAAATTCGATGTGCCCTTGCATTTCCACGTTTCAGAAACGCTTTCAGAGGTGGAAAATCTGCGCCAGGAACAGGGCATGCCAGTCATTCCTTACGTGCGTAAGTTTGGGATGTTGGAAACAAAACTCATTGCCGCGCACTGCGTGCACGTCGACGAAGGGGAAATCCGCAGCATGCAGCATGCAGGCGCGGGAATCGCTCACAACCCATCCTCAAACCTGAAACTGGCTTCCGGTTTCGCTCCCATTCAGCGAATGCTTGAACTCAACGCAAATGTCGGCATAGGAACTGACGGAACGGCTTCTAATAACGACCTGGATATGATTGATGAAGTGCGCCTGGCAAGCTTTGTGGCTAAAGCCGTGGCAGGCGACCCGACAGCGCTCCCGGCCAGAACAGCCTTGGCAATGGCCACCTGCATTGGCGCGAAGGCCTTACACATTGATGACATCACCGGCAGCCTGGAAAAGGGCAAACGCGCGGATCTCATCCTCCTGGATATCTCTCCCCTCCATAACCAACCGCGTTTCCGCCGGGACTCTGAGAATATCTACGCGCAAATTATCTACGCCTCCAAGTCTACAGATATCACCGATGTGATGGTGGACGGCAGATGGCTGATGCGCGAACACAAACTACTGACGCTGAATGAAGAGGAATTAATCCGCGAGGCAGGCGTTGTCGCGGCTGAAATCGACCGCTTCCTCAAGAATCGTGAGGAATCAGTTTTGTCCAAGCTGATCGCTATCGGAGGCGCCGCGGAAGAAGAGAGCTTTGAAGTGCAGGCAAAGGTGCGCGTCGAAGACCTGGAACCAGTTCTCGCCGCTCTTCAAGCCCCCGAAATTCAAATTGTGCGCACCCGCAATTACCATGAATTTGATACCTATTTCAATTTCTCCGATCGAGAGCAGGGCAGGCTGCGTTATCGCGAGGACGAATTTATTGGCAAAAACGGAGAAATTACCAGCGTTCGGTCCCGGTTAACCCTGATTGGCGAACCAGAAAGCGCGCATCTGGAAGAAAGCGAAAAGATTATGCTTTCCCGCTCGCGCTATCTCGCCCCGGCTGTACACAGCCTGCGTTTTTACAACGAGTACTTTAAGCCGGTTGAGCTGGTAGAAATCGAAAAAAACCGGCTCAGATACCTGGTGAAATTCCGCGATACCGAGTTCTTCATCAACCTCGACAAGGTGACAAAACCAAAACTTGGCAAATTTGTGGAGATTAAGAGCCGCACCTGGAGCCGGCAGGACGCCCAAAACAAGACAGTGCTGATGCGTGAACTCCTGGCCACCCTGGGGCTCAGTTCTCTCCCATTGGTCACAAAAGATTACATCCACCTGGTGGAAGAACTTTAGGAGCACGATGAACCAGCAGAGCGCCGTAAAAGTATTGTTTGCCAGCGCGGAAGCTGCTCCACTGGCAAAAATCGGGGGCCTGGGAGATGTCGCCGGCGCGTTACCCCCGGCGCTGCGCCAAAACTCCGCAGGAAAGCTGGATATCCGCCTTTTTCTGCCCTTCCACGCTGAGATTAAACGTAAAGAACCTCAGCTTGGATACCTGGGCGCGTTTTCGGTGCCCTATCGCGCGGGCACGTTCTCCGTTGAGCTTTATGTGACCATGGTTCAGGGCGTCAGAACCTATCTGCTGGACAGCGACGTGTTTAATCACCATTCTCCGGTCTACCACGGCGACCCGGGTCTGGACGGCCGTAAGTATGCCTCTTTTTCCGTCGCCTTGTTGGAAGCCAGCCGTTTTTTGGATTGGCGCTTTGACATTCTGCATGCGAACGACTGGCACACCGCCCTGGCTGTATACGCTTTAAAGACACTTTACAAAAACGACCCTTTTTTCAAGGAAACACGCAGCATCCTGACCATCCACAACCTGCCATATAACGGTTATGGTTCAGAATCAGCGATGACTGAGCTTGGTTTTCCGGCAGGAACCGACCCCGATTTGCCGGAATGGGCACTCCTGACGCCGCTGCCGCTCGGGATATCAGCGGCGGATAGAATTGTGAGCGTGTCCCCGAATTACACCCGCGAGATTCAAACGCGCGATTTCGGCTGCGGACTGCATGAGTACTTGCAAAAGAACAACCAAAAACTTTCCGGCATTCTTAACGGTATTGATACCAAGGTCTGGGATCCCGCTCGTGACCCTCTTATCCCCTACCCATTTGACTCAACGGCAATAAGCGGAAAGGCATTGAACAAAGCCGCCCTGCAAAGAGAACTGAATCTGGAAGAAAATCCAGAGATTCCGCTTCTCACAGTGGTCAGCAGGTTTGATTATCAAAAAGGGATAGGATTAATCTTCGATGCCATCCCAGAAAATGTCAGAAAATCCTGGCAAATGGTCCTGTTGGGAACCGGCGCACCCGATCTGGAGGCCAGAGCGGCGGACCTGATTCGGGAATATCCCCACAAAATCGTGAGCTTGTTGAAGTACGACGAGGTCATGGCTCATAAGCTATACGCAGCTGGCGATATTTTTATCATGCCCTCCTTGTATGAACCCTGCGGCTTATCCCAGATGATCGCGATGCGGTACGGCAATATCCCTGTTGCCCGCGCTACCGGCGGCCTTCAGGACAGCATCATTAACTATCACGCTGACCCGGACAATGCCACTGGCTTCCTCTTTACCGAGAAGACCTACGAAGGCCTGGTAAGCGCACTGAACTCCGCCATCCTGGTCTACCGGGACAAACCCACCTGGGCTAAACTGATGCAAAACGCGATGCGCGCGGACTTCTCGTGGAATGCGTCGGCGCAGAACTATTTGGAACTCTATCGGGACTTAATCAATCAAAGAGGTAATTAATGCAAACTAATCGTTATTCAGGCGTGCTGCTTCACCCTACCAGCTTCCCTGGCCCGGACGGCATCGGCGATTTGGGTCCGGAAGCTTACCGCTGGATAGATTTTTTGAAAGGCAGCGGCTGCCAGATGTGGCAAATCCTGCCGCTTGGGCCTACCGGTTACGGCGATTCTCCCTACCAGTGTTTTTCCGCGTTCGCTGGAAATCCATTCCTTGTCAGCCCACTGCTTCTGCTGGAAGACGGACTCCTGACCCTCGAAGACCTGAAAGACCGTCCAAAATTCCCGGCTGACCGCGTGGACTTCGGACCGGCAATTATCTGGAAAAACACCATTCTGGACCGGGCTTACAGAAACTTTTTGTTAATAACCCGTCCGTCAAAACTGGTAGACGAATTCGAAGCCTTCCGCGCGGAGCACAAGAATTGGCTGGAAGATTACAGCCTCTTTATGGCAATCAAGGAAAGCCAGAATGGACAGCCGTGGAATCTCTGGCCGAAAGAATTGAAATTCAGAAACCCCGACGCGCTAAAAGCCTTTGCCCAAAAATATGGTCCCCAGATTGAGAAACATCAGTTCAGCCAGTTCTTATTCTTCCGGCAGTGGGCCGACCTGCGCGAGTACGCCCACAGGCAAGGCATCCAAATTATTGGCGACATCCCCTTCGTCATCGCGCAGGACAGCGCGGACTTATGGGCAAATCCCAAACTCTTCCTACTGGATTCCGAACTGAACCCGACCGTGGTTGCAGGTGTTCCGCCGGATTATTTTTCAGCGGACGGGCAGCTGTGGGGAAATCCCCTCTATGATTGGCCAGTGCATCGGGCCAGCGGGTATCAGTGGTGGAAAGACCGCGTCTCCGCTGTTTTAGGCCTGGTGGATAAAATTCGTCTGGACCATTTCCGCGGTTTTGCCGCTGCGTGGCACGTCCCATACGGCAATCTTACCGCCAGACAAGGCGAGTGGGTCAAAGGGCCGGGTATTGAATTCTTCGATGAGCTGCAGCGCGCGTTCCCCAATCTGCCCATAATAGCGGAAGACCTTGGGGTCATCACGCCGGACGTGGAAGAAATGCGCGATAAATTTGGTCTGCCCGGCATGAAAATCCTTCAATTCGCCTTTTCAGGGGATCCGGAAGACGATTTTCTGCCGCACCATTATCCCGTCAACTGTTTCGCCTACACCGGCTCTCATGACAACAACACCGCGAAAGGTTGGTACGACCAGGCATCTCCGCGCGAACAGGATTTCTACCGCAGATACCTGAACGTTTCAGGGGATGATATCGCCTGGTCAATGATACGAGCCTGCTGGCAGTCTGTGGCCAGGTACGTTGTCGCGCCGATGCAAGATTTGCTTTCACTTGGCGCCCAGGCCCGAATGAACCTGCCGGGCTCCCAAAGCGGCAACTGGTCCTGGAGAATGCTGCCGGATGCGCTGACGGAATCGCTGCGAAAACGCCTTTGGGAGATGAACCTGCTTTACAGCCGCCTCCCTGCCGAGGAAAAGAAGCGCTACACTGAAATGTTAAACGCGAATTTGGAAGGCACGGTTAAACCGCATTAGTTTTGCTGGCTGGCAAAATAGCAATCAGAATTCCAATCAAAATCAGGATACCGCCGATGATTTCCATCATCGACGGTATTTCTTTCAGGAACAGGATTGCCAGAATAGTGGAACCGATCGGCTCGCCCAACAGGGCCATGGAGATCATTGTTGCTGGCAGGAATTTCAGGGCATAGTTCAGTATGGAATGACCAAGCATTTGCGGGATGATTGCCATGGCCAAAAAGATGGCGTACACTCTTGGAGTGTAGCCAGACAGCTCTTCACCGCGAAAAATTGCCGTGAAAAACAAGATTAGAGCAGCGCAGGCGTAAACTACCAGTGTGTACTGTGCATTATCCGTTTCAGCCCGAATTTTCCTGCCAATCAGCATATATCCCGAAGCCATCCAGGCGCCCAGCAGCGCGAGAAACATTCCTTTGAGCGTCTGAGGGTCGCCGCCAAATATTTGTTCGGTACAAGCCAGTCCCGCGGCGGAAATCGTGCAGGAACTGCCAACAGCGATGATGCATCCGCCGAGGATGGCTGCCGCCATGCCCGCGTAAAATCGCTTGTGCACCTTCTCTTTCAGTAAAACCGGGGAAAGCAGCGCGACCCACAGCGGCGTTGTGGTCACCAGGATGACGGAACTGCTGACGCTGATGAATTCCAAAGAGCTAATCCACGCCACAAAATGCGCCGCCAGAAACGCGCCCGAAAGCGCCATCCAGAGAAAATTTCTTTTTGTCAAAGCGCGGTGATTGGCAGAGGCGGTTAGATACAGAAGGCCGCTCAGGACCGTGGATAAACCCAACCGGTAAACGGCAATGACCAGCGCAGAAGCCTGGTCATTTACCAGCCGTATGAGAATAGCGGCGGTAGAAACCGCCAGGATACTCACAAGAAGCAACAAATACGATGCGGCGCGCTTAGTTTGTGTCAACTGAAAACCTTTGCGAACTGTGTTAAACTAATGCGATGATTTTACCGCTGGAGTAAAAAATGGCATTTGTAATTACCAATTTATGTCTGCGAGACGGCGGCTGCGTGGTCGCTTGCCCGGTTGCCTGCATTGTTCCTGGCAAACCTGAGGAAAAATATCCCCTTTACTACATCGATCCCAATACCTGCATCGACTGCGGAGCCTGCCTGCCAGAATGCCCCTACGGCGCGATTTTTGCGCTGCACGACGTCCCCAACACCTTCACTGCTGTCGGCGGAGAAATCCTCAGCGCGCCTGTAGGTACAGCCGGTTACGATAAGCCGTTGGATACCTTCACCTACGAAGGCGAACCGGTTCACATCCCAGCGACGCGCGTTCTATCCCCTGGCGAGGTCGTAGACCTGACCGAATATATTCAAATTAACCGGGACTTTTTTGAAAACGGTCCCGGTTACGAAGCGCTGCTCTCCTGAAAGCTTACGCGGACGCCTCATGGGCGGCCATGCCCGCGCCGATGATGCCGGCAGTATTTTCCAGCTTGGCTGGCAGAATTTTCGTATTAATCTTCAAATATTCGGCATAGCTTTCATATTTGGAGCTGATTCCGCCGCCTAATATGAAGAGGTCCGGATTAAAAAGGAATTCGTAGGTCTGCAGCACCTCAGTGAAGCGCTTGCCCCATTTTTTCCAGCTCAGGTTTTCTCTTTGCCTCACGGCGTCAGAAGCGCGGTGCTCCGCGTCTTTCCCGCGAATTTTCAGGTGCCCCAGTTCCGTGTTTGGAATAAGATGGCCGTCTACAAACAGCGCGGACCCAATGCCCGTACCGACTGTGAGGAACAGCACCGTTTTATATTGCCGTGCTTCTTCCACCCCAAAACGCATCTCGGCCAGTCCGGCGGCGTCAGCGTCATTAAGCACGGTGGTCACCTGGCCGGTCTGATTGAAGATTAAAGCCGCCACGTCCGTCCCAATCCAATTCTTATGGAGGTTCGCGGCAGTCATCGCGACACCGTTTTTCACCACGCCGGGATATCCCGCTCCAATAATGCCGTGATATCCCAGCTTTTTCCGGATTTTTTCCACCAGGGCAGCTACCTCCCGCGGTTTTACCAGGGTTTCCGTCTCATAGCGAATGCGTTCTGAGACCATTTTTCCTGTTTCAGTGTCTACCAAAGCCCCTTTGGTGGCGGAACCGCCAATATCAATGCCTAATGTAATCATTATTCCTCCTTTTATCAGGGACAAGCATTATTTAAGTGTTCCTCATAAGTAACAGAAAAGACATGCGTCCCGCTGCCGTCGCAGCGCGAACGAAAGAAGTAGTAGCCGGTTTGTTCAGGCTGCGCGGCCGCAAGAATCGTCTCAAACGCGGGGGAAGAGATGGGGCCTGGCGGCAGACCTGTATAGCGGTAGGTGTTGTAGGGAGAATCTATGCCCAGGTCTTCGAGCGTCAGAGGGCTCTTCCACCAGGTCTTCCGGGATGAATCATAGCCAAGCGCGTACTGCACGGTAGGGTCTGTTTCCAGGCGCATGCCGGCAGCCAGACGGTTGTAAAACACCGAGGCAATACGGGCTTTTTCATCGCTGGCCTGCGTTTCGCGTTCGATAATTGAAGCGAGGATAACTGCCTGATGCAAGCTGATGTTTTGCTGCGCGAGAGATTCCTGTAATTGCGCTGACTGTACTGCTGTAAAAAAACGTTCCAGAATCAGCACACACATGCTTTCCAGAGAAATTGTTGGCTCAAAGCTATAAGAGTCCGGATAGAAATATCCTTCCAGGGAAGCGCCTTCCGGAATATTGAGGTAAGCGCGCAATTCAGTCTTTGGGTTATCTGCAAAAGCCAGAAATTCCTGCCCGCTAAAGCTGAAACCAGATGCGTCGACAGCTTCGGCGATTTCTTCCAGCCGCCAACCGGGGAAAATCCGAAACGCGATATCTCTCGCGGCCGGGTCGGATATACGCCGGGAAATATCCAGCGCGGAAAGCGATTCGGTCAGACTAAAAGTTCCCGACTGCACCATCCTGTCCAGACCGGAATAGGTCAGAAAGCTGCACACTGCCTCTCCAGATGTCACATAACCTTCCGCCTGCAGCCGCAGACAAATCCCCCGCACGGATTCATCAGGATTTATTGTGAATTTTCCGTTTTTTCGAGCCAGAGGGCTATGCGCGGTCAATTCTTCGCGGGCCGCCAAAAGCGCCAGCGATAATCTGCTGCGCTGAATCAGGTTAAGGCGGGCGTCAGCAGGTCCAAAAAGTGCCTTCGCTCTGGCAGGGGCGTAAACCGCGCCGTAGGCAAGCGCGACTGCCAATACCAGTATCAGGACAATTAGGAAAGAGGAAAAACGCGAACCCTGAAGGCCTTTACTCATAACTTTTCACGATTGGTCATTTGTGCGTCAAGGTATTCCTGCAAAATCACGGCCGCAGCTAAATCATCAATGGGATCCGCGCGCTTTTTTCGCTTCACTCCAGCCGTAATCCGAATCTCAGCGGCTTTTCGTGAGGAATGACTTTCGTCCCAAGGTACAACCACACCCGAGAAAACCGACCGTATGGCTTCCATCAGCCGCATTGCTGAGCGCGCTTTGGGGCCTGCTTCGCCATCGCTGTTCAGGGCTACGCCAACCACAACAGTCTGCGTTCCGTGTTCTTGTGCGAGTTTCGCGATGTTAATAGCATCTTCCACTCGGGAAGTGTGCTTAAGAATGGTGAGAGGTCTGGCAAGCGTTCCAGTTTCATCGCTTATCGCGATCCCTATGCGCAATTCTCCGGGATCAACCGCAAGCGCTTTTGTCATGAGGCCTCCACGCGGTTCTTGTCAACTCCAAAGGGAAATTATACAATAGAATAACTACGCCTAGTGAAGGGAAGGAAAGATGTTCATCACTACGAAAGTCCAAAAAGCAACAATCTACCGCGACACTGCCAGAATAACCAGGACGGCCAGTGTGGACCTTGAGGCAGGAAGAACAATTCTGGAAATCGGAGGGCTGCCGGCAGATTTGGAGCTTTATTCTGTGAAGACCCGCGCTTTCGGGGTCCCCGGGGCCAAATTGGAAGGGTTCTCTTCAAAACTGGTTTTCCTTGAGAAAGTCAGCGATATGGAAATTCGGGAGTTGGCGGCTGCCGTTGACCAACTAAGCCAGCAGATTCAGGCGCAGCAATCACGAATCGCGGCCGTTAACGCCAGGATAGAACATCTGGATAATTTGTTAAAAGAAACGCGCAGTTTCGCTTTTGGCCTCACCAATCAAAAAATTACGATAGCCCAACACATCGAGACCATCAATTCCATCTCAACGGAGCGCGAAAAAGCGCTTTCTGAAAAGTCCGAATTACAACTCGCCCTGATTGATTTACAAAACCAATTCGCCGCGAAGAAGAAGGAATTGGACCAGTTAAATTCTCAGCAGAAAATGACAGCCTGCCAGATAGACCTGCCTGTGATACTGCCAGAGGCCGGGGCGCTCAGTGTGGAGCTCAGTTACCTTCAGCCCGGCTGCTCCTGGGAGCCAGCTTACGATTTTTCCCTTCAGGATGGCAAGCTGGACATCCTTTACACAGCCAGCGTCACTCAGGAAAGCGGCGAAAACTGGCAGGACGTCGCGCTGGAGCTCAGCACGTCTGTCCCGCGCGGGTATTCCGAGTTGCCGGAATTGAATCCCTGGTATCTGCAGAAATATTCCCCGCCGGCACCCCGCCTGCCTGCTTCCCCCGGCCGCAAGGAATTGTTCATGAAAAGCGACGTCCTTTCTTCCGCGGCGGCCATGCCAGAAGAAATGCTCAGCATGGATGCCGGCTATGATGAAGCTGAGGTTAACAACCTCGGCGCGGCCACTCGTTTCAAGCTGACGCAAAAAGTAAACCTCCCCAGCCAGCCGTCTCCATCGCGGTTCACCATCTCAAACATCAAGCTGGATGTGGAAGAAGACCGTTTTACCATCCCAAGGCTTTCCGAAGAAGTATTCCGCAGAGTAAAATTGACGAACACGAGCGACCTGGTATTTCTGGAAGGCAGCGCGGCGCTTTACGCAGATGAAGCTTATGTGGGAACGATCGCGATTCCTTTCATCCCTCAGGGTGGAGAATACCAGCTCAACTTTGGGACCGACGAGCGCGTTGAGGTGAAGAGAGAGATTATCAGGCAGACCGCTTCCGGGAAATTCCTGCAGGACAAACGGGTAAAGAGCTATGGTTACCAAATAACTATCAGCAACCCGACCGAAGAAACCCTTTCCGTGGTTGTGCAAGACCAGATCCCGGTCTCCCAGCACGAAGAAATCAAGGTGCGCCTGGACAAAGCCGAACCAAACCCCGATAAGAAAGATGACCTGAATCGCATGACCTGGAAGCTTTCTCTGCCTCCAAAGACGAAAAAGCTTGTCCAGTTCCAGTTTGTCATCGAAGCCCCAGCCGATATGGAAATCCGGGGGCTGCCCAGGGACTGAAAAAGCCGATGAATCACTTCTGAAACCCGGCCTTAAGAAGGAGCGCAATGTGGACTTAGCAGGAAAAACCGCGTTGGTAACTGGCAGCGGCGTTCGCTTGGGAAAGGCAATTTCGCGCGCGTTAGCGGAGAGAGGCTGCCAGCTGGCGCTGCATTACAACGCCTCAGCGGAAGGCGCGGAGGAGATCCGCGAGTATGCCCGCGCCCTTGGGGTAAAAGCAGAGACATATCGGGCTGATTTGAGCAGCCCGGATGAAGCGCGCGCGCTCATCCAGTCCGCTAGCGTGAATTTTGGACATCTGGATATCCTCATCAACAACGCGGCTATTTACCTGCCGGGCAAAGGGATGGATACCAGCGCGGATATTCTGGAAAAACAGTTCCGATTGAACCTTTTTGCCCCGGTTTTGCTCATTCGAGAATTCGCGTCTCAACTTCCGGAGGGCTTTCCAGGAAAAGTCATCAATATATCAGATGCCAAGGTGTTTCGACACCAACCTGATCATTTTGCTTATCGCCTCACGAAAGCAGCTGTCAATGAAATGACGCTGATGTTTGCTCTGGAGCTTGCTCCGAGAATTACGGTCAACGCGGTCGCACCTGGCGTAATGCTGCCGCTGGCAGGCCGCGAAGACACCGACATGCAAGCCCTGGCAGAAAGGCGCATTCCGCTTAAACGCGTGGGAAGCCCCGAAATCATTGCTCAAAATGTCCTGCATATACTGGACCAGGACTTTATGACCGGCACAATAATTCGGGTTGACGGCGGTGAGGGAATTTAATCCCGAATTGGGATGATGATTCC
>JAAYUC010000009.1 GCA_012517865.1 Chloroflexota bacterium
AATCAGGGTCTCAACGTTCTGCTTTTCCTTGGCGGAATCACCCTGGCTGAAGAGGATTTCCACGGTGTAGCCGGCTTTTTGGAGGGCATCCTTGAAGCGGGTTTCATCCTGGATCCAGCGGGGTTCGTCCTTGGTCGGCAGCACAATGCCGACTGCCAGTTTTTCACCAGCGGCGGGCGCTTCAGTGGCGGCCTGCTGGGTCGCGCAGCCTGCAAGGGCGAGGCTGGCTGCGAGAACAATGCTTACAACTAACCAAACAAATCTTCTAGCTTTCATACTCATACTCCTTAGTAAATGTAACTCCGAATTTGTGATGGTTTAGAACTGTTTATCGTGTTTGTTGATAATTATCACTCCCTTCTATAGTGGTCAGCTATGTATCAAATTATCCTCCAAAACGGAGTGTATAGGTTGGGATTAAGCAAATTCCAAGACTTCGCGCATACCGCGAGCTCCGCTTGGAGAATAACCGAACAATCTAATTTGGGTACTCGTATTAAAGAAAGATTAACAACGTTAATTAGATAACACAAATCCAAGAAAACGTCAATCACTTCATCCCTGTACAACACACCTGTCTCATAAACACATTCAGACACCTCTGCATCCCGCCCTTCGGTGTCGGGAGCTGTATCGCGGAAAGACCTCTTACTGCACCTGTACAGGAACCCGGCCGGGAGCATTGTTAATGAAACGCTGATATACAGCAAGGCGGCAGGCGACAGGCGGATGATATAATCCTGAGAATTGAATTTAAAAGGAAAAGAGTCATTATGCCAAAAACCACTGTCGCGTGTCCGCGCTGCCGCACCCCAATTACCGCCGATATCAACCGCTTGTTTGATTTAACCAGCGACCCTCAGGCCAAAGAAAAACTCCTATCAGGGTCTGCCAATTTTATCAATTGCCCTGTCTGCCATTATCAGGGCGTTTATCCTTCCCCAATTGTGTACCACGACCCGGACAAGGAACTGCTGTTAACCTATTTCCCTCCGGAAGCGAACCTGCCGGTGCCGGAGCAGGAAAAGATAATCGGTCCGCTGATTAAGAAAGTGGTGGACGCGCTGCCGCCTGAAAAGCGCAAGGGATACTTACTCAGACCGCAAACCATGTTGACTCAACAGCTGCTTTTCGAAACCATCCTGAAAGCTGACGGCATAACCCCTGAGATGATGAAAGCCCAGCAGGAAAAACTGGCCTTAATTTCTCAGCTGGCCGCGGCCGCGCCTGAGAACCTGCCGCAGCTCATCGCTCAGAACGACAGCAAAATTGATGAACAGGTCTTCATGCTCGTCTCCCGGCTGGCGGAAGCATCAGCGGCTGGTGGAGACCAGGACGGTGTGCAAATCCTGGTAAATCTGCAGCGCGGCTTGCTGGAACACTCTTCCTACGGCAAGAACCTTGCCGAACAGGCGCGCGAGTCCCAGGCTGCGGTCCGGAGCCTGCAGGAACTCAGCCAGAAAGGTCTGACGCGCGAATCTTTGCTGGGGCTCATGATTGAGTCCGCGGAGTCTGACGCGCGGCTGACCACGCTGGTCACGATGGCCCGCGGCGGGCTGGATTACACTTTCTTCGAGCAGCTGACCGCGAAAATTGACGCCTCGAGCGGGGAAGAGAAGGCCCGGCTCAGCGCGCTGCGCGAGAAACTATTACAGCTGACAGCGGCTGTGGACGCGGCTTTGAAAGCGCAGATGGATCGGGCGCAGGCGCTGCTGGATGAAATTCTAAAATCTGAAAATATTGAGGAAGCCACCGAAAAAGCCCTCCCGCGCGTTGACCAGGCTTTCGCTGACGTTGTCAACCATGCCGTCCAGCACGCCCAGGCTGAGCAGGACCAGGAAAAGCTGAACAAGCTGATGCGCGTCATCGCGGTGGTTCAGTCCGCCACGCAGTCTGGCGCCGCCTTGCAAATGATTGAAATTTTGCTGCAGGCAGAAAACGCAGAAGCCCGCCAGCAGATATTTGAAAAAGCCGGCGATGCCATTGACGCGGAATTTCTGCAAATGCTGAATGAACTTATCGGGCAGATGGAAAAGAACAATGAGCAGCCCGAAGCGCTGGCCCGCCTGAAAGAGATTAGCCGCGAGGCGCTGCGCTTCTCCATGCAGCGCAACTTCGCAAGAGAAAATCCTGCTTAGTGCGGCCGATTTTCGAGACGTAAACCGTGACCCCGAACCGTGACGAGATAGTTATAATCGGGGTCAATTTGGTTAATCCGGTCGCGCAAGCGCCGGACGAGCGCGTCGAATGCCTGCTCGGTCACCCAGGGAGTTTCATCGCCCCAGACTGCCCGGATGAGTTCTTCGCGGCTTACCACCTCTCCACTTTTCGCGTAGAGCGCGTTCAGCAGGCTGAACTGCTGCGCGGATAACGGCGGGGTGATTTCAACACCGCGCACCCAGACCCGCCGCGCGGTCTCATCCAGTTGCAGGGTGAAGGCGCGCAGGTATTCCCCAGGCAGTTCCCCCACTGGCAGGGTGGCGTCGGAGGAGAGGAACTGGAAGGTTTGCGCGAACGCCACCCGGATTTCATCGCTCTCGCGCAGTTGCGTCGGACCGGTGAGCAGCTGCCCGTTCAGATAGGTGCCGTTCTTGCTGTTCAGGTCTTCAAGGAATACGGCGTTATCGCGCAGGGAAAGGCGCGCGTGCTGTCGTGAGACCTGGCGGTCGGGAATAGCCACATCGCAGCTTTCGTCCCGGCCGATGGTCAGCGTGCCGCTGACCGGCCACTGCTGCCCGGAAAGCGGACCTGATTGAGCAAGAAGAACTGCAAATTCCATTCAGAACCCTTCGAACTTATGCGCTATAATTTATATTATAACCCACGCGATTTCGCTCGGTTCCCGCGCCAAAATTCCTACACGCCGAAACAGGAAGCGCGCGGATGCTCTTGGAAAGGGAAGCACCCATGCCCGTTCATGCCGTCAAAGGTGAAATTCTGCATGACCGCTACCGCATTGACAGAATCATTGGTCAGGGCGGCTACGGCTGCATCTACCTGGCGGAAGATATGCGCCTCAGCGGTCGATACTGCGCTGTAAAGCAGGTTTCTTACGATGCTTCGCTCCCGCCGGAGCTGTTGGAAGAGTCGCGCGAGCAATTCTTAAAAGAAGCGACCGTTCTGGCGCGCCTGGACCATCCGAACCTGCCCAAGGTTTCTGATTACTTTTCCATCAATGCCGATGATTATCTGGTGATGGATTACGTCCCCGGCGAAGATTTACGCGCGCTTGTCTCGAGGGCGGCCGCGGAGAAACGGTTTCTGGATGAGGAAGATGTTTTGGATTGGGCGCGTCAGATTGCCGATGCGCTGGACTACCTGCACAATCAGCAGCCCCCCATTGTGCATCGGGATATCAAGCCTTCCAATCTGAAACTGACCCCCTCCGGGCTGGTCAAACTTGTCGATTTCGGACTGGTCAAATTTTTAGCGCCGGGAGAAGTCACCATCACCATCTTGCAGGGGCAGGGTACGGCTATCTATACCCCGCTGGAGCAATACGGTGGCGACAGCCTGCATACCGACCGCCGCGCGGATATCTACGCGTTTGGCGGTACGCTTTATCACCTGCTCACCAATCAAGCTCCTGTGAATGTGCGCGACCGTTTTTTGGACCCGAAAAGTTTGCCTTCTCCGCGCTCACTGAACCCCGCGATTTCCCCCCGGGTGGAGGAAGCAGTCCTTTGGGCGCTGCAGCTCCACCCGGATGACCGTCCTGCCGATGTGCGCGCCTTTCTGAAGGCTCTGACCGGAGAAACAACCAATCACCTGCGCGGCAGCCTGGCTGGCAACGGCGCCAAACGCGCAGAACGCATGAATGACGCGGATTGGCGTTTGGTGGCAATTTCCGCGGGGCTGGGTTTTTTGAGTTTGCTGCTCACATTGCTGCGCAATTTGTAACCGGGCGGGGAGTTTGCTGCCATTCGCGCGGGTGTGAGAGGGGGGCAAGGCGGGCTCAGCGCGGCGGTTAGGATTTAATCCCTTTGAAGGCGCGGATGATTAACTTGGCGTAATAAACAGGATTCTTCGCTTACGTGTCAGAGGACTGGCTGATTATCATGCTGGGCGCAGCGAAGGATTTTTTTCCATCCAGCCCTTAAGATTCTGTGTTTCATTCAGGCTGACAGACGTCCGGCCAGCCTGCGTTTTTGGATTGCCATCCCGGGCAGTTAATCGACACACTGACGGATGAAAGCGACCTCAGGCAGCCTCCCGGAAAAAAGAGCCGGAACAGCCAGCCCGTTTCTATCATGCTTTTAGCAGGGCATTAATCGGAGCGCGCGGCGGTCTTTTTGATGAACCACCAAATCAGGGCGCCCAGCCAGCCAAAAAGCATCCCGCTCAGCGCGACTTCAACGATAAACCAGGTGCCGCCTGCCCGCACAAGGCTTTCCAGCGACGGCAGCCCCAGGGTGAGGAGCAGATACGCCGCGAATCCGCCAATCAGAGCGCATACTCCCGCGCGCATTCCCCAAAGCTGCGAGCCCCACCAAAACCGCCCGGACGCGAAGGCCGCCGCGAAGCCCAAAGACATCACCATAATCGTCAGCAGCCAGTCATCCATCCCCGGAAAACTGCCAGCTTGGGAATTTTCGGGTGAAGGCGAAGCGACAATTTCCGCGGTGGCAGTCGGCATAGGCGTCGGGCTCGGGGCAACCGTGGGGGTGTTGGTAGGCATGATCAGCTGCGCCAATCCGCCCTGAGTGTTCAGGATGAGCGTGCCGGAAGTGGTAGCGGGCTCGCTGCTGGCGGTCACCTCAAAAATGCCGTCGCGTTCAATGCGGTACTCCATAGCGGCAAAGCCGTTTTTGGTGACGGCCTGAGGCTGTCCAATGATGGCCTGGTCGCCTGCCAGACGGATGGTAAACTGCACCACTGTTCCATCCGGCACCAAATGCTGGTTGTGGTCGCGTATCACCCCGGCTTGTATCCTGACGGTCTCGCCCACCGCGAAGAGCGGCATCGGTGTTGCTTCTCCGGCTGCTGAACCGGCTTCCGGGGTGGGCATTTCCCGCGTCGGGACCAACGTGATGGGAATGACCTGGTCGGGATTGGGAGAGGTCTCAAAGATGAGGTCGTACCCGACGGCGGGTAAAGAGACAGGAAGGGAGCCGGAAGCTTGAATCTCCTGCATTAGCACGCGCGCGGCAACATCCAGGCTGGATTGGCTGTTGTTGTAAAGGGCGAAGTACGCGGTGAGTTTAGAAATTTCGGTAGCGTCCAGATAGTAGGGCGCGTCGTACGCGAAGACGATGACCTTTTTATCGCGGATTAAATCCAGGCGTTCTGAGAGGACGCGCCGCAGTGCGTAAGATTCGGGGAGCGCCGGGTCCAGGTCTTGAATATTAAATATTACCCAGCTGGCGCGCTTGAGATTGTCCGGCAGATAGGGGTCTGAAAGCTCGGTTTTTCGGTCCAGAATCTCGGTAAGATGGCTGAAACTGTAAGAGCTCAGGCGATTCTGGAGCAGCTGATTGCTGCCGGTCGGACCGTACAGGCGCATCAGGGTGTTCTGGAATTGAGAAGCCGCAAGGTTATAGGTTGGCAGGCAGGCGCTGCATTGTTTCTCGGCGCGTTGGTCGGAGAAAATGACCATGTACTCATAGGTTCCCGGCGGGCTCGGCAGCAGGCTGTCCAGGTAGTCCTGGCTGGGGGAGATGAGCGTTGCCGCTTCGCGGGCGATGTTGAACGCGAGTTGGGAATTGTTGCCAATCTGCTCCAGGCCGGCGCGGTCCGGGATGACTTTCTCGATGTCGAACTCCCCATAAAGGCGCAGCTTGGCATTGAGAATACGCAAAACGGCTTCGTCCACGCGCTGGGCGAAGGCGGGGTCTTCCTCGTATTTGCTGGAAAAATAGTTCAAGGTCTGAACGATGGTATCGTAAGGGGAGGCGTCGCCGGGGCTGGTGAAGTCATTCATGTAAAGCAGGTCATTGCCGGCGAGAAAAGCGGTCCGCGCGATTGTATTCGCGTCAAAAGTGCTGCCGGTTGGGTCAAAGAACGAGCGCACGGCTTTGCTGCCGAGGCTGTGGCTTACCGTCAGGCCGCCCGAGCCGCGCCAGCTTGCCAGGGGCTCCACTGCCAGCAGCTGGGAAAGCGCGGTGGCGTCAAAGCTGATGGGGCGGGTTGTGGCGCGGATATTGCCCTGGAAGCCTTGAAAGCGAATATGAGAAACTATAATGCCGTCCGCCCGCGCGCTAAAATCTTCCGCAGAGGTGACCGCGAAGAAGGGAGCCAGTTCAATCTGCTTCAGCTGCTCCAGAGACTTCCGAACGGTGGCGACTTCCTCATCCGGCGGGCGGTCGGCGCTGCCGAGGCCGGGAAAATGCCGCGCTATTACGCTTATGCGGTTCTGGCTGCCGGCGTGAATTCCGGTGATGTAGGCCCGCCCGATTTCGCCAACCCAATATGGGTCCCCTCCGTAAATATCCGCGCCGGAGTATGCCGCCGTTTCCATGCTGGTGGTCTCCGCCACATCCAGGTTGGGGCCCAGGAATAGGTTAAATCCAAGCGCGGAAAGCTCGCTGCCGATTACCTGGCCGGCCTGCTCTGCCAGGGATGGAGACCAAGTGGCGCCGAGCGTCATCTGGCTGGGTTGGTCGCTGAGGCCAGTCAGAATCTGGCTGGCGCTGTTTCCTGTCTGTTCAATTCCGATGAAGAGCGGCACGTAGGCGGGCAGGCTGCCGCTGAGGGCCGTATTGGGAGCAGGCTGGGATTTTTCCCAGGCAGCTGTCTGCATAGCGGCAATCAGGCCGTAGGCCGCTGAAAGCGTATCCGTACCAGTGAAATTGTCGTGGTCAGCGCGCAGCACAAACCCGCCGATGTGATGGGTTTTGATTAAATCGAGCAAAGCTGAGCCTTCGCTGACGTTGCTGCCGTTGAATGTAATCAAGAACAGCTGGCCGACTTTTTCGGCCGGGCTCATCGAAGCGAGCAGGGCATCCGCCTGAGAAGGGGTGCGCGCCTGAGCGGAGACAGGAAGCATGGCAAGCAGCAGGCTGAGCGCCATGACGAGCCCAAGTGCGCGGCGCTTCTTCATGGCCTTCCTTCCAATACTGCCCTGGCCGCGGCGGGGTTGTTGCAAATGATGCCGTCCACGCCAAAAGAACGCATCCGCAGCAGCGCCTGCGGTTCGTCCACCGTCCAGGTATTCAATTGCTTCCCGCGCGCGTGCAGCCGGGCGGTCATCTCGCGCGTCACATCTTTGTAGTATGGATGCAGCGCGTGGTAGGGGAACAGCCTTCCCATTCCGCCCAGCATCCGCCGGTCCCCTGGGGAAACGAGCAGTCCGCGCTGAATGCGGGGATTGATTTTTGCGGCTTTGCTGAGGTTGATGGGGTTAAAGGAAGAAAGCAGGACGGAATCTTCCAGGTGGAAACGCTCGGTAAGGCTGATGACGCGCGCGGTCAAGTCGTCCAAGGGACGGGCGTAGTTCTTCAATTCGACATTGATGCGCATCTTCCCGCCCACCGCTTCGAACACCTCCGTCAGCGTGGGCAGTTTCTCGCCGCGGAAATTCTCCCCAAAGTGCGCGCCCGCGTCCAACTCCCGCAAGGCTGCCAGAGGCATTTCCGCCACCTTGCCGCTGCCGTTCGTGGTGCGGTCAACGGTTGAATCGTGGATAACCACCAGTTCTTTATCCCGGCTCAACATCACATCCAGCTCGATGCCGTCCGCGCCGGCCTGCAAGGCCAGCAAAAAAGCCGCCAGCGTGTTTTCTGGCGCCAGGGCACTGGCTCCTCTGTGGGCGTAGATGAGAGGGAAGGGCTTCTCTTCGTATTCCATTGGAATAAATTATAGCATGCGCGGGCTGGAGAACGGCGCGTCGGAAATTAAAATACAAGCAGCGGCCCGTCGTTACCGCTGCTTGTACCTGGAGGAGAAAGATCGAAAATGTTCGTTCGTGTCGTTCCGCAGCCAGTCGTCCTGTCCGGCTGCCGCTGTTTTATTGAGAAAACAGCTTCCCGTCTATCCTTATGCCTTGATACTATCAAAACTTCCTGTGATTTCGCCAAAAAAAAGCTTGGAGAACGCTGTGAAATAACCTGTCACAGGATTTTCACAGCCGCAGCGGGTATATTGTGATATATATCAATTAACCAGACCGATTCTCAGGGAAGATTTATATGCCAAAAGTACTGATTACCGATGATGACCAAAAACTGCTCAAGATGCTCAAACGCACGCTGGCATATGAAAATATGGATGTTCTGACCGCTTCGACCGGCGCGGAAGCTCTGGAAATCATCAGAGACCAACATCCGGATGTGATGATTCTGGACTGGATGATGCCGGAGATGGACGGGCTGGAACTGATCGAGCGGCTGCGCGGCATGAATAATCGCCTGCCCATCCTTATGCTCACGGCCCGCGATGCGATTGAAGACCGCGTGGACGGGTTGGAAAGCGGCGCGGATGATTACCTGGTCAAACCTTTTGCGCCGGCGGAATTGGTGGCGCGCGTGCATGCCTTGCTGCGGCGGATTGAAACCCACCCGGATGATACGATCGTGCAGTACGCGGATCTCAGGCTTGACCCTGTGCAGCACGAAGCCTGGCGCGGCAGCCGCCTGCTTGACCTGACAGTGACGGAGTTCAACCTGCTGCACTATTTTTTGCGCCATCCGCGTCAGGTTTTGGAACGCAGTCAAATTCTGACTGAGGTGTGGGGATACGATTTTGGCGGTGACAGCAACGTGCTGGAAATCTACATCAGCTACCTGCGCAAGAAGATTGAAGGAGAAGGGGAACCCCGCCTGATTCAAACCGTCCGCGGAATTGGCTACGTCCTGCGCGAGGAATAATGTCTATTCGGGCGCGCTTCACCCTGCTTTACAATCTTATCCTTTTCATTACGCTGGTTGTGTTTAGCGCAGCCCTGTACGGTATTCAGGCCCGGAGCACGCTGAACAGCCTGAAAAAAGATCTGATTTACAGCAGCGATGCGGTGGCAATTAACCTGGTGCCAATGATTTTGGCCGACCCGCCGGGCTTGGGGCCTTATACCACCACCGACCCAAAAACCTTTGAGAGTCTATCCAACGCCGAGGTCATCAAAAGCTTGCGCGAGCGCGAGATTGTGCGCGTGTTGAACGCTGATGGGGAGCTGATTGCCGCTCCCTACGGCCTGGCGGAAGAGGGGCTGCCCCTCAGCGATGTGGGGCTCGGGCAGCTTCAGCAGGGCGAGGTGTGGTGGGAGACAGCGCGGCTGAACGAAAACCTGCTTATTTTAAACCGACCGGTCATGCTGGACGGCAAGCTCTCAATGATTCTGCAGATTGCCCGCCCCCTAACGGAGCGCGAGCGCAGCCTGGACGCCCTGCGCCAAACGCTGATTGCTGCCATTTCGTTGACCATGTTCGCGGCGGTCGCCATCGGGTGGTTCTTTTCCGGATATTTTCTCAGGCCGATTCAGAAGATATCCCAGACCGCCCGCCAGATTGGCGATGAACAGGACTTTTCCCGTCGGGTGGATTACCAGGGACCCCAGGATGAGGTCGGGCAGCTGGCTGTAACTTTTAATACCATGCTTGGAAAACTGGAAGAAGCCTACAAAGTCAAAACCCAGGCTTTGGAGATGCAAAGAGAATTTGTCGCGGACGTATCGCACGAGCTGCGCACCCCGCTGACCACTTTGCGAGGGAACCTCAGTTTGCTCTCCCATCAGCCTGCTGTTCCCCCGGAGGAAGAAGCGGATATTCTCAAAGACATGGTGGATGAGACCGAGAGGATGATCCGTCTTGTCAACGCGCTGCTGGAGCAGGCCCGCGCCGATTCCGCGCGCAATATTGTCCGCGAGACAGTGGAGCTGCAGAGCTTGCTGGAGGAAGCAGCCCGCCACGCGCGCCAATTGGATGAGAACCGGCAAATTAAAATTCACGCGCCCGCGGGCTTGCAGGCAGCTGCCTGGCGCGACGGATTAAAGCAGGTGCTCTTAATCCTGCTGGATAATGCCCTCAAATACAGCGCCGGAGATATCGAAATGGAAGCCGAAACTCGGGATAAAACTCTCGAAATTCGCGTGCGGGACCACGGTAACGGCATCCCGCCGGAAAAGCTGGCCCACATCTTCGACCGTTTTTACCGCGGCGAACGCGCCAGCGGAACAGGCTTCGGGCTGGGGCTCTCCATCGCCAAAAGCCTGATGGACGCGATGGGCGGTCAGCTGGCATTTGAAAGCCGGGTGGGCGAGGGTTCAACGGCAATCATCAGCCTTCCGCCTGGCCGCTAAACCCGCCCCCAGGCCTGAGAGAGCCGCGGGCGCGTGCTATAATCGCAATGTAAAGCTCGATTCTCACCATGGAGGAGCGCATGAGTCCGATTACCCACGTTGTAAAACGCAACGGGACGTTGGTTCCCTTCACGCCAGAGCGCATTACCAACGCCATCTACCGCGCTGCGGTCGCGGTCGGCGGCCGCGATAGAAAAACCTCGGAGGCGCTGGCCGCCCAGGTGGTAGCCCTTTTGGAGCAGACCACCCCGCCCGGCGAGTTCCCAAATATTGAACAAATCCAGGACCTGGTTGAAAAAGTGCTGATTGAAAATGGACACGCCCGGGTGGCCAAGGCTTACATCCTCTACCGCGATGAGCGCGCGCGGCAGCGCGAAAAACGGAAAGAGCCGGACCAGCAGCCTTCCAGCAATATCCCCTGGGCCAAGCTTTGGAGCGTGCTGGATTGGGCCTGCAGCCATGAAGTGCATACCGTCGCGCAGCTAAACGAATATGTTCGCAGAGGCAATCTGCATCAAATTGTTACCGCCTCCGAGGCGGCTTACCACGAGGATGTGGAAAACGCCGCCAATCTGGTATTAAATCGCAAGGATGAGGTGCGCATGGTGTTCATTGCCGGCCCTTCATCCAGCGGAAAAACCACCACCACTATTAAACTGGGCGAACAACTGGCGCGCGAAAACCTGCGCCTGGTCACACTGAACGTGGACCATTACTTCCACGACCTGGAACTGCATCCCAAAGATGAATTTGGAGATTACGATTTCGAAACTCCCCAGGCGCTGGACATGGAACTCATCAACAAGCACCTGAGCGCGCTTTTTGACGGCCAGGAAGTGCGCATCCCTTACTACGATTTTAAGACCGGCAAAAGCTACAAGGACCATACCCCGATGCGGCTGGCGAAGAACGAAATCATCCTGATAGACAGCCTGCACGGTCTGTACCCGGAAATGACGGCCTCCATACCGGCTGAAATGAAATTCAAGCTGTACATCGAACCGCTGCTGCAGCTGAAAGACAGCAAGGGGCAGTATGTGCGTTGGACGGATATCCGCCTGATTCGCCGTATGCTGCGCGATGCTTCGCACCGGGCTTACGACCCTACCCGCACCCTGCTGCACTGGCATTACGTGCGCAGCAGTGAACTGCGCCACATCATCCCATACATCAACACGGTGGATACCATTGTGAACAGCGCCATGCCCTACGAGCTGCCGCTCTACAAAGCCAAGCTCGGCTCCGAATTCGTGCGCTGGACGGAAGAATACCGGGATGACCCGCTCCATCAGGATGCCTATGAACGGGCAGCGCGCGTGAACGCGCTCTTTGCCGAAATGGAAGCGCAGGCTGATGACAGCATCGTTCCGGAAAATTCGGTCATTCGCGAGTTTATCGGCGGCGGAATTTACAAGTACTGAGCTGTCGCCTCCACCCATAAAAAACACAGCGGCCGCAGAAGCGGCCGCTGTGTTTTTGAATGTTTACCAACCCGGGCATCTGCCGGTGAAGCCCTGGAAAACTCCGCCTGGCGGATAATTATTGAAGGAATACAGGTAGTTTCCGTATTGGTCGTAACAGGTATAGGCGACGTAGCACTTGCCGTCGTAAATCCGGAATTCCGCCTCGCACCCTTCGGGGATACCGCGGGCTTCATCGCTGAGGCCGGTAAAGAAAGTGCGCCGGTCCACTTCCTGCGTGCGGGCTTCATCCGCGTAGAACACAAATTCCAGATAGGATTTTTTCCAATCCGTGAAGTCGGCCAGGCATTCCATATGGTTCGGATATTTCGGGTCGGGGCTGCACGAGAAGGGGTGCTCTCCCGCGATGATGCCGTACAGATTCATGTTGACCTGCGAGTTCAGGAAGTAAAAATGCGTCTGGTTATCGGCAATCCAGGCTTTGTTGAATTCAAACAGCTGCGAAAACCCGGGAAACGGAATCAGCGTGTTTGTGGCAGTTGGCGCGGGGGTATCCGTCGGGCTGGGCAGGGGCGTGGGGGTTACCGTGGGCGCGGGCGTGTCTGTGGCGGTCGGAGCAGGCGTATTACTGGGGGTGGGCGCCAGGGTGGGGCTTGGCGCCGCGATCTGAGAACATCCGGACGCGGCCGAAATCATCACAAAAAAGGAAAGAAGTATCAGCAGTTTTTTCATCGCGTGGTTAATTGCATGGGGTAGTGTAGCCCTGGAATTCGTTCCAGACCTCGGGGATGTTGTCGCGCGAGTAATACAGACCGCAGGCGTCGTAGCAGGTATGCGCGTAGTAGCAGCGTCCGTCGTAAAGGCGATACTCCGACTCGCAGTGAACGTTCTTGCCGCGGTCCGGGCAGTCGGTGTTGTGGTAGTAGACAATGTCGTTCACCAGACCAGTAAAAAATTTTTGGGTATGCACGAGGTCCTGGCGGTCTTCATCAGTATAGAATGTGAAGGTCATTTCGTCCTGACCAAAAATTTCTTCGCTGCTCTCGCACTGCATGTGCAGCGGGTACTTTGGGTCGGGATTGCAGACCAGGTCGTAGTCGTCGGCGCGGGCGTACATGGTGCCCGGAAAGTTGGCCTGCAGGAAGTAAAAGTACGTTTTCCCTTCGTGGCTCCAGGCGCGGTACAGGCTGAAGAGCTGCATAAAGCCGGCAAAGGGCACTTTTGTGCGCGTGGGTGTGGCTGTCTCGGTGGGCGCCTCTGTTTGCGTGGGCGTCTGGGTGGGAACAGGAGTGTCTGTGGGCGGCGGTTCTGTGGGCGTGTTCGTCGGGCTGGGCAGCACTGTGGGCTGCGGGGCAGAGCCTGCGCAGGCAACCAGCAGCGCGGCAATCAGGGCGAACAGGGCAAGCCTGGTGAGTGTTTTCTTCATACGGTCTTCCTCATCTGGTAAATCGCGCGTTCAGGCCTGTGAACAGACATGAACGGGGCAACCCAATTGTACTCCTAATCGCTGGCAGAGAGTGGGCGGGTAAAATGAAATGGAACGCCACTCGCCGGCCGCGGTCCGGAATGGCCAGCCTCCATCATCGTGAGCCTGCGAAGTGAATTCCCGTTTTGGTACAGCCTGGCGCTGCCTCGTTCCCCGTCATCGCGAGCTTGCGAAGCGATCTCCCTGTTTAGCAATGCAGGGCGTTAACTCAGCCGCTGTCACTCCTTCGGATTGCCGAATCTTTTTTCATACATAGCCCCGGCAGCTCAGACTGACAGGCCTTTAATAGGCCGGGCTTGCGCAGACTGTTATTTTTCCTCTTTTTAAGGTATCCTTATTTCTTGATGTGTTGATGAGGAGGCGAAAATGATTAAAGAACTTATCAAGGAAGCACAACAGCGCATGCAAGCCGCTGTGGAAGTGCTGGAGGAAGACCTGACTGCCATACGCACCGGCAGAGCTTCACCCGCTCTGATTGAGAAGCTGCCCGTGGAGTATTACGGCGCGACGCTGCCCCTGATTCAGATGGCAACCATCAGCGTTCCGGAAGCCAGGCAGCTGCTTATCCGCCCCTTTGACGCGTCTACCCTCAAGAACATTGAACGGGCGATTCTCGCCTCTGAGCTCGGCCTGACGCCAAACAATGATGGAAAAGCCATCCGCCTGAACCTGCCCCCCCTGACGGAGGAACGCCGGCGGGAGTTGGTGCGCGTGGTGCACGCCCGGCTGGAGGAATGCAAAGTAGCGGTGCGCAACGTGCGCCGGGATGTGATTAAAGACCTCAAGGATTTCGAAAAAGAGAAGTTGATTTCTGAGGACGAATTAGAGGACGCTGAAGAGCAGTTGAAAGACCTTACCGCTGAGATGATTGACAGCATCGACGTCATTGGCGAACGCAAGGAGAAAGAGATTCTCGAGGTTTAGACGGTGGACGCTGCGGAAGTACCCCTCAAAATTCCCACGCATGTGGGCCTGATTATGGATGGAAACGGCAGGTGGGCGACCGCCAGGGGGCTGCCGCGCCTTGCCGGGCACCGGGCTGGCGTTGAAAACCTGCGCGGCGTCATCACCGCCGGAATCAAGTTTGGCATCAAGTATCTCACCTTCTACGCTTTTTCCACCGAAAACTGGAACCGCCCGCGCGACGAAGTGTTCGGAATCATGGATTTGCTGGCGGAATTCATTGATAAGGAGACGATTCCGCTGCACAAAGAAGGCGTGCGCATCCTTCACATTGGTCATCTGGACCGCTTGCCTCCCTCCCTGGTCGACAAAATTAATTACGCCATTGACCTCACCAAGAAAAACCGCCGAATTACTGTGCAGCTGGCCTTCAACTACGGCGGCAGGGATGAAATTACCGCGGCTGTACGCAAAATTGTGGCCTCCGGCGTGAAACCCGAAAACGTGACCGAGGCGCTCATCAGCCGGAATCTGTTCACCGCCGGCATTCCTGATCCCGACCTGATTATCCGAACCAGCGGCGAAATGCGCACCAGCAACTTTTTAATGTGGCAAAGCGCGTATGCCGAGTGGGTTTTCCCGTCCACGTACTGGCCGGATTTTAACGAGGATGTCTTCCGGGAGATGCTGCGTGAATACAGCCGCAGAGACCGCCGCTTCGGAGGCTTAAGTTCCAAGTAATGTTCTGGACTCGCTTTAAATCCGCGCTGATTTTTGTGCCGCTCATGCTTGCCGTCTCTTACCTGGGCGGCGCAATTTATGCGGTTTTCATCCTGGCAGCCATGGGGCTGGGCACCTGGGAATACTGGCGCCTGCTCAAAACCATGGGCTATTTTGTTTCGTTTCCATTGATGCTCGGCGGCGTGCTGACTTTGATGCTCATGCGGTTGTTTGCCGGTTTTACATCCATGGACCTGGCGCTTGTGGTGATTCTCACGGCTTCAGCAATCTTAAGCCTGAATCGTTTTGAAAAACAAGATCCGCAGGCTGTGCTCACGTTCGCGCTGCATGTATCAGGCATCCTGTACCTTGGCTGGCTGGGGGGATACTTCTTCTCGCTGCGAACGCTGCCGAACGGAGCCTGGTGGACGATGCTGAGCCTCGGCCTGGTGATGCTGGTGGACCTGGGCGCCTATATCATTGGCGTGAAATTTGGCAAACACAAGATTTTCCCGCGCCTCAGCCCGCGCAAAAGCTGGGAAGGGTACGCCGGCGGGATTCTTTTTGGCGTTGGTTTTGGCGCTTTGTTTGGCTGGATTCTCCCGCCAGTGCTGCCGGAATTGTCCGTTGGAGAAGGCGCGCTTCTGGGCCTGGTGATGGGCGTTCTTACGCCCTTTGGCGATATTTTTATCAGCCTGGTAAAGCGCATTGCCGGCGTAAAAGACAGCGGCACCCTCATCCCGGGTCACGGCGGCATTTTGGACCGCACGGATACCTGGATTTGGGCGGTAATGCTTGGCTATTACCTTGCCCGGCTTTTTTCCTGATTAATTAAAAAAACAGTCCCGCGCCTGCGCGCGGGACTTTGTTATTAAGCAGCGGCATTCAGGAGGCCAGCGCCGCGTCCACAATTTCACGCGCTTCGGCCTGGATGCGCGCCAGATGTTCCTCGCTTTTCAGGCTTTCCGCGTAAATCTTGTAAATATCTTCGGTCCCTGAGGGACGGGCGGCAAACCAGCCAAAATCCGTGGTTACTTTCAGCCCGCCGATTGGCGCGTTGTTGCCGGGCGCTTTGGTGATCTTGGCGGTGATTGGGTCGCCGGCAAGCATATCGGCTTTGACCATTTCAGGAGAAAGGGCGGCCAGAACAGCCTTCTCGCGCGCGCCGGTGGGGGCATCCATACGCGCGTACCAGCTTCTGCCCAGTTCGGCCTCCAGCGCCTGATAGTGCAGCCCGGGGTCTTTGCCTGTCACTGCCAGGATTTCCGCGGCAAGCAGGTTGAGAATGATGCCGTCTTTGTCGGTGGTCCAGGTCGCGCCGTTTTTGCGCAGGAATGAGGCACCGGCGCTTTCTTCACCGCCAAAGCCAACGCTGCCGTCCAGCAGGCCGGGCACAAACCACTTAAAGCCCACCGGCACTTCGCACAGGCGGCGGCCGATTTTTTGCGCGACCTTGTCGATGATGGAGCTCGAAACCAGCGTTTTTCCGATGGCTGCCTCGGGGGACCAGTTGGGGCGGTGCTGGAAGATGTACCAGATGGCAACCGCCAGATAGTGGTTGGGGTTCATCAACCCTACGCTGGGCGTGACGATTCCGTGCCGGTCAAAGTCCACATCGTTTCCAAAGGCGATATCGAACCGGTCCTTCATGTTCACCAGGTTGGCCATGGCGTACGGGCTGGAGCAGTCCATTCGGATTTTGCCGTCTTTGTCCAGGGTCATAAAGGAGAAAGTCGGGTCCACGCGTTTGTTGACGACTTCGAGATTGAGAGCGTAGCGTTCCGCGATTGGCTCCCAGTACCCCAAACCGGAACCGCCCAGCGGGTCAACGCCGATATGAATGCCGCAAGCTGACAGAGCTTTCATGTTCACGACGCTGTCCAGGTCGTTCACGTAGGGCGTGATAAGGTCGATGTGGTGCGTGGTATCTGCTTTGAGCGCTTTTTCTAGCCCAAGCCGGCGCACATCCTTAAGGCCGGCGCGAATGATTTCGTTTGCGCGATTTTGTATCCATTTGGTGGTGTCGGTGTCCGCGGGACCGCCGTTCGGGGGGTTGTACTTAAAGCCGCCGTCATCAGGCGGGTTGTGTGAAGGCGAAATGACGACGCCGTCCGCCAGGCCGCTCTGCCTGCCGGCGTTGTAGGTGAGGATGGCATGAGAGATTACCGGCGTGGGGGTGTAGCGCATATCGGCGTGAATCATGATTTCCATGCCGTTGCCCGCGAAAACCTCGATGGCGCTGTAGAGCGCCGGCTCGGAAAGGGCGTGGGTGTCCATCCCGATGAAGAGCGGCCCGCTGATACCGGCCAGCTTGCGGTATTCGTAGATTGCCTGGCTGATGGCCAGCACATGGTCCTCATTGAAGCTGCCGCTGAGGGAGGACCCGCGGTGCCCGCTTGTGCCAAAGACCACAGTCTGGGCCGGGTCCTGGGGGTCGGGGTGCAGGGTGTAGTAGGCGGAAATCAGGCGCGGAATATTGACAAGCGCTTCGAGTGGGGCAGGTTTGCCTGCCAGAGGATGGATGGGCATAGCTTCTCCTTTTATTCGGCCCTGGGCGGGAAACCGCCTTCCAGGAACATTTCGTTCAAATCTTTGCGTTGGTTCGGGTATTCACGGTTTTGGTTGTACTCGGAAAGGCTGCTAATTTCCCCTGGGTAGCCAACCGCGGCCATGCAGTGAATGCTGTATTCTTCGGGAATGTTTAATTCTGAACGGGCGCGCTCGTGGTCAAAACCGCCCATTGGATGCACCACCAGCCCCATGGCTGTGCCCTGCAGGGCAAGGTTTTCGAAGGCCAGCCCGGTATCGAAGGCGTGGGTGCTGATTTCTTTACCTTTGGGCGAGATTCTGTTGGAAAGCACTACCAGCAGCACGCTGGCGCGCACGCACCACTCCTGATTCCAGATGTCCAGCAGGGAAAAGAAGCGGTCGAATTGTTCGGTACCGCGGTGGGCGTAAAGAAAGAACCATTCCTGAAAGTTGCCAGAAGATGGAGCCCAACGCGCGGCTTCAAACAGGCGCAGAAGCTCCTCCTGCGGCAGGTTCGCGCCGCTCATAGCCCGGGCAGACCAGCGATTGATGATGAAATCCTCAATTGGGTAGAGGTTTTTTCGATAATCCCGCACCTTAATCTCAGAGATATTCATATCAGCAGCCTTTCGGGTATTTATTATTGCCTTAGGAATTTTATCACAGCGCGGACTAAAAAAAGACCCTGAAAGGTTCTCTTTCAGGGTCTTGCTGCTGTCAGGAGGGTTGATTTACTTGATGGCGTATGTCAGGTTCACATCGTAGGTGACGACAATCTGCCCGGCTGAAATCGGTACCGCGGGCTCCAGCCCCGAAGCGCCGCCGCCTCCCAGGCCATATGCGTTGTAAGGCTGCACATAGCTGGTGTTCGTGGCGACAATGGACTGAACCTCTCCCAGGGAGACGCCAGCAACACCTGCCACGGACAGGGCTTTGGACTGCGCGTCCTTAATTGCCAGGTCGCGCGCGCTGGCGAGCGCCGTTTCGCGGTCGGCGATGTCAAAGTTGATGCCGTAGATGTTGTTCGCGCCTGAAGTAATCGCGACATCCAGCAGCTTGCCGAGCTTGCTCAGGTTGCGCACGGTGACGTACACGGTGTTATCGACCACATATACAGTTCCGGTCACCTGGCCCATATTGTCGTACTGCTGCATGGGATAGACATTGAAATTCGCGGTCTGAATATCCTTCACTTCCACGCCTTCGGCTTGCAGGGCGTTGGAGATGGCGGCGGCAAGGGCGTTGTTGTTGCTCAGGGCTGAACTTACGTCCGGCGCTTCGCTGTGCACGCCAATGTTAATATAGGCGATATCCGGGACCAGGATGACTTTACCGGTGCCGTTGACGGTGAGGGTGCGGACGCTGGCTGGGGCAGCGGCCTCCTGCTGTGTCTGGAATAACGCGCAGCCCGAAAGCGTCAGGGCTCCGACGAGTAAGACTGCGATGGCTAAAACGAAATTCTTGGTTTTCATGGTTTACTCCTCATTGTTTGATGAAATTATGACGAACATTCCCGGCGCTTTGTTCCCGGAATGTTCGGAATTTGACCGCCAGCCCACAGAAAAGGCGCGGGCATTGGATATAATTAAGCGCGGGGTTGTTTTCAGAACCTCTCAGAAAGAGAGCCATGCCAGTAAATTATCCACAAATTGAAGTCAGCCTGGCTGATTACGCCAGCAAGGAAAAAGGCTACCAGGAACAGCTTTCCGCCCAGAAAGAGAAACTGTGGCAGTTGTTCTCGGACCCAGCTCTGGACCTGGAAGCGGTGCGCGAAAAGATAACCAGAGCCGAAGCCCTGCTGAGCAACCTCTACTGCGCCAAGCCCGGGGCGGAAGGTTTTCTGACTCATAAAGCCCTGCCCGCGCTGCCGGCCGCCTACACGCTCATTGCCGCGGACGGTTCGCAGATTGTGCCAAACCGCCACCGCGCTGTCCAGTTCTGCGTGCTGAATATCG
Organism: Chloroflexota bacterium; assembly: GCA_012517865.1. GTDB lineage: Bacteria > Chloroflexota > Anaerolineae > Anaerolineales > Anaerolineaceae > Mesolinea. The sequence goes on from JAAYUC010000009.1 coordinate 19,246, forward strand.
GCATGATTAAAATCCAGCGGGGTTCGGGGCTGGCTCCTGAGATTAACGTTTTCAGCAGCCTTTTGGAGCATGAGCGCTTGCTGACGGCGGACGGCCGTCTGATTGGGGATGAAGATGTCTCACTCTATCGCGATTTGATGGAGCGGCAGTTTTTACTGGAGGCGGCAGTCCCGCAGGACGCGCCGGTCATCACCCTCACGGACGGACCGCTGGATGTGTATGAGAACGTCACCACCCGCAAAGAAAGGCAGGAATTGCAGAATGCCGTGCGCCAAATCCATGAACAAATCGAAGCGCGCGGCGTACTCAGCGCCGGCTATATCGACAAACCGGGCACGGAACTCATCAGCCGTATGCTCAGCGTGATGCAGGTGCCGGACGCGGAGCTGGCAAGTTATGATGATACCAAGCGCAAAATTCGCGGCATCAGCGACGCTGAACTGCTGGAAAATCTGCTGGGCGCGGGCGAGCGTTCGGCGGTATTCGAGGCGGTCACCAAGGGTGACGGAAAAGGAATCCTGAAAGTGCATTTCTTCTACTTGAATGTGAGCGGCGGGGAGCAGCGCAATCTGGCGCGAGTGGAGTTCCCGGCCTGGGTGAGCGGTAATCCGCAGCTGGTGGATATCCTGCACAGCGTGATTTACCACGAAGCCATGATATTGGACACGCATCCCTATCCCTACGCGCTGCACCGCGCGCACGAGCTGGCAGTAATCACCATGCCCGAGCATGAACAGGTGGAGGCGATGCTGGTGCGGGAGCTGGAAAAGGCGGGCGCGCGCGTCGGAAGGCGCTCCAACAAGGACTGGAACAAAGGACTGACAAGAGGTTGAGGGACACATGAATGCGGAAATAAAAATCCTAATCGGCAAACTGCTGCGCGCGGATAATAGAGCGTTTGTGGCAGGCTGCCGCACCAAAGAACTAATCGCGCCGGCGCTGGGGGCTTTATGCAAAGTTCGGCTGGAGGACGGCCTCGAGATTTACGGGTTGATAAGCAACATCGTCATCAACGATGACAGCCTTGTCCGTCAGCTTGTCTCCGGAATCAGCATCCCGACCGAATATACCGAAGATAACCGGCACAACCGCAATCTTCCAGTGGAAATCAACGTGCTGTGCGTCGGGTTCCAGGAAGGCGGGCAGATTTACCACCGCCTGCCACCGCGCCCGCCACTCAGCCTGGACGCGCTGTATCTGTGCGATGACGAGGAACTGGCGCGCTTCACCAGCACCGGCAGATATGCTTACTTTCGACACGTTTTGCGCCTGGAAGACCAGCCAATGGAAGAGGTGCTGACGGCGCACCTTGCCAGCGCCCGAAAAGTGCACGCTGTTCGCGGGAATCCGGACTGGTACACCGGCGCCTGTAAGGAGCTGATTGTGCTGCTGCGGGATAATTACGAAGGCCTGATGAACGTGCTGAACGCACTGGCAGAATTGGAGTGAGGTGGACATGGACGCGATGATGCAGCCGGCGGCAAATGAAATTGGATATGTGGTAGGGGGTGGACTGGAAGCCAACCTGCAGGTGCGCCTGACCGTGCCCCCGCAGGAGGTACAGGAAGGCTCTTTTGTGGTCATCGACAGCGGCGGCTGGCGCTTTTACGGGCTGGTCACGGATTTGCAATTGGGTTCCACCAACCCGCGCTTTGCCGACGAGCAAAGCGAGGAACGCCTGCCGCGCCAACTGGCGGAGCTGCTGCACGGCCAGACGCTCTACACCAACCTGGCGGTGATGCCGGTGCTGATGCTGGAGCGCGGACCCGAACCAGGCACAGACGAATACCACCAGTGGAAGGACAGGCACCCCGATGAAAACAAACCGGTAACGGTCAAAACCGTTCCGAGCCACCATTCGCCAGTGCTTCTGGCGGATGCCGCGGATATCGCCCAGATATTTGGAAAGGAAGATAACAAGACGATTTTCTGCATCGGCTATACCCGCGAGCAGGGGCACCCGGTCTGCCTGGACCTGGATAAATTTGTCAAGCGCAGTTCCGGCATATTCGGCACCACCGGCTCAGGCAAGTCCTTCCTGGCGCGCATGATTCTGGCCGGGCTTATCCATGCTGACCGCGCGGCGGCGCTGATTTTTGACATGCACAACGAATACGGACCGGATAGCAGCTCCCCGGATACCGGCCAGCCTGTTCCCGGGCTGAAGGGAAAGTTTGGCGCCAAGATTCGCCTGGTTGGGCTGGGGGCGCGCACCTCCTTCGGAAAACTAAACGCTGATTTCACGCTGGAAATCGCGCAATCGGATATCACCAGCGAAGATGTTCTGCTGCTCAGCCAGGCGCTGAACCTGAACGAAACCGCGCCGGTTGTGCTTGCCGCGCTGGAACGCGAATTTGGAACAGATTGGTTCAGCGAATTCCTCAGCATGGAGACCGGCACCACCGAACAGGATGAGAACGGCAAAAGCGTCCCGGCGCCTAACAGCGTGGAATTTTGGGCGTACGCCAGCAACGTGCATCCCAAGTCTGCGCTGGCTCTGCACCAAAAACTGGGGCGCCTGCGCGGTAAAACTTACCTGACGACCTCCGCCAGCACCAAGGGGCTGGACGATATCATTGAAAACCTTGAAAACGGCCGGCATGTGGTTCTCTCCTTTGGGAAGAACAACAACGAGCTGGATTACCTGCTGGTCACCAACCTGATTACCCGCAAGATTCGCGACCACTGGCAAGAAAAAACTGAAAACTTCCACGCTGAAAAGGGCGGAGAGCCGCGCCCGCTGGTGGTTGTGGTGGAGGAAGCCCACAAACTGCTGAACCGCGAGATGGCTTCCCAGACCATTTTCAGCACGATTGCCCGCGAAATGCGCAAGTATTACGTCACCCTGCTCATCATCGACCAGCGCCCATCCCAGATTTACGACGAAGTTATGTCGCAGTTGGGGACTCGCATTTCCGGCTCGCTGGGGGATGAAGACGACATCAACGCGGTGCTTTCCGGCTTGCCGGGCAGGAGCGCGCTGCGCGGCCTGCTCTCCAAGCTGCAGGCCAAGGAAGAAGCGCTGTTGCTGGGCTGGGGCGTGCCCATGCCCATCCCCATCCGCTCCCGAAGATATGACGCGTCCTTCTGGGAGTCGCTGTTGAAGGATGAGCAAAAACCAACCACCTTTGAGGATGCCAGCCGAAGCCTGGGATTTGAGGACGATGATACCGATTAAACTTTCCCTTTCCGGTTTTACCTCATATCGCGAGCCGGTGGAAATTGATTTTACCGGGCTGGACTTGGTATGCATCTCCGGGCAGAACGGTGCGGGCAAGTCCTCACTGCTGGACGCGATCACCTACGCGCTGTACGGGCAGGCGCGCAGAAGGGATGAAGCCATCATCCACCATGCCTGCCAGAAGGCGGAAGTGAGCCTGGAGTTCGCGTACGAACACCAGGTCTATCGCGTCACGCGCTCCATCACGCGCGGAAAAGGCACACAACTGGAGTTTTACATCCGCAGCCCGGAGGGCCCGAACCCCTGGAAAGTGCTGACGGAACGCACCCTCAGCGAAACCAATGCCAAAATTGAGCGCACGCTGCGCCTGGATTACGAAACCTTCATTAATGCTTCGTTCTTTCTGCAGGGCAAGGCGGATTTGTTTGCCACCCAAAAGCCGGCCGACCGCAAGCGCATCCTGAGCAACATTTTGGGATTGGACAGCTGGGAGGACTACCGCAAGCGCGCCGCGGAACTGGCGAAGGAACGCCAAAGCGACGTCCGAATTCGCGATGAGCGCCTCAAAGATATCCAGGCCGAACTGGATGAGGAACCAGCCCGCCAGGCGCAGCTGCGTCTGCTGGAAGAGCAGCTGAAAAACGCCAGGGCGGAAGTCCTCTTGGCGCAATCCGCGCTGGAACAAAAACGCGCGGTGGAGCAGCGCCTTGAAAGCTACCGTCAGGTACTGGCGCTGCGCGAAGAGCAGGAACGCAAAGCTGAGGCTGCCCGGCAGGACATGACGCGTCGGCTGGCCGAAAAAGAGACAGAACTGGCTGAACGGCGCGCTCAACTGGCACAGGCGCCAACCGTGGAAGCCCGCTTCAAGAAATTGGAGGGCCTGCGCAAACAGCTGCGCAGCCTGGACGCAATTTCTGAGCGCTTCCATCCGCTTGAGCACCGCAAGCGCGACCTGGAAAACAAAATCGCGCTGGAAAGACAGAAACTGCTGGCGGACCTGCAATACCTGGAGGAAGAAAAAGAGAGCCTGGAACGCGAAACAGCTGACGATGCCGAGCGGCACGCCCAGCAGGAGCAGCTGCGCGCGCAAATCGCTCAGCTGGAAGAACGCATCAGCCGCAAAGAAGCCCTGGAGAGCGAAGCTGAAAGCCTGCAGAAGCGGATCTCAGACCTGACGTCAGATAATAACGGCATCGAGCAGAAGGGCAAGGAGCTGAGCGAGCGCCTGGAAAAGATTCAGCGCGTGGAGGGCGCAGAGTGTCCATTATGCGGCCAGCCGCTGGCTTTGCATGACCGCGAACGCCTTGAGCAGGAATTGAGCAAAGAACGGCAGCTTTTGCGCGAGCAATTCAGTTTGAATAAAGAGGAGATTCACCGCCTCTCGCAGCGTCAGCGCGCGATCGCGGAGGAACGCGCCCAGATTCAGACCGACGAAAAAAGGCTCCAGGCTCTGATAAGGCAGGCGGACCAGCTCGCGCAGCAGCTGAGCCAGCAGGCGGAGCGGGTGAAGCAATTCCAAACCGCCAAAGCGCCGCTGCTGGAGCAAAAGCGGGCCGCTCTGAAGGAGGAGAGCTTCTGCGCGCAGGAACGGGAAGAGCTGACGCGTATTTTCGCGGAAATCGCACGTCTGGCATATGACCCCGAAGCGCACTCCAGACTGCGCGCAGAAGCACAGCAGGAAGAGCCTGCCCAAACAGCCTATAACGACCTGCAGATTGCCCGCAGCACGGTGGGGCAGTTGGAACAGGCCGTGCTTGAACTGCGGGAAAACCTGGAAAAGCAGGAAGAAGAACTGCGGCGCGCCGCCGCGGCATGCCTGAACGCGGCAGCCGAGCTTGCGGAGATTGAAAGCAGCCTGCCTGATATCCAGGTGACCGACCAGTCACTCCTTCAGAAGCAGGAGGAAGAGGCAATGCTGCAGCGCAAGGTGGGGGCTGCCCGACAGCTGCTGAATGTCCTGACGGAGCTGAAGGCGCGAAAAACCGCTCTCAAGGAAGAAAAGGAACAGCTGAACCTTGAAATCGCGCGCCTGAAAGTGCTGGAACGGGCTTTTTCCAAGGACGGCGTGCCGGCGATGTTGATTGAACCGGCTCTTTCCGAACTTTCGGAAGAAGCCAACCGCATTTTACGCAAGCTCACGAATTACAGCATGAGCGTGAGTTTCAAGACCCAGCGCGACCTGAAGGACACACGGCGCACAGATAAACTTGAGACACTAGATATTCAAATAAGCGACGGCTCATCCACGCGCGAATACGAAACCTACTCCGGCGGAGAAGCTTTCCGGATAAACTTCAGCATCCGGCTCGCGCTGGCGCGCCTGCTCTCGCGCCGCAGCGGCGCCCAGCTGCGCACGCTGGTGATTGATGAGGGTTTTGGGAATCAGGATGCCGAGGGCAGGCAGCGTTTGGTGGAGGCCATTGGTCAGGTTCAGGATGACTTTGACATGATTATCGTCATCACCCACATTGAGGAATTGCGGGAACAATTCCCCAATCGAATTGAGGTGGAAAAAGGCCCGTCAGGTTCGCGCGTCAGCGTCATTCGCGGTTGATTTAAGGATTTCCCGCGACAATTCGGCATGGAAATCGGGCAGTGCGGCGCGCGCCGCGCCGCTCAGCTCCGCGGATATGACTTCGCCGGCGAACTGTGTGTTTAAGGCGCGTGCCAGAGCGGGGGGCAGCGGCACAGGCGGCTGAGATTCCTGATAGCGGCGGGCAAGCTGGGTTTTATCGTATTCCAGAATTCCGCGCTGAACCAACAAAAAATAGCGCATCAGCACCAGCGCGTGCTTCAGCAGCTCCGCGAGGGTTCCCCGCGAGAAAAAGTCGCTTCCCTGTTTTTTTCGCACATACTCCTGGTAGCGCCTGAAGGCGCAGGCGAAATCTTCTTTGGTCGGCGTGTCCACCCGTGCAAGGTCCAGCTCTCCCCACAGCAATTCACTCTGGGAGATTAAGCGCTGGGCGAAGTCCGCGTAGGGGAATAATCCGGTCTGCGGGTCGCGCAGAAGGCGGGTTTCGTGCAGAAAGAGCAGCTCTATCTCAAAAGGCTCAGCCTGAGCGGCGAGGGCTTCCAGACGTTCTTTTTCCGCCAGTTGCTCCGCGCTGAACGCTCCTTCCGGCGTTGGCGCGCCGCGAAAAATCACCAGAACATCCAGGTCGCTCTGGCCGGGACGGAAGTACCCCCCTGGTAAGGAGCCAATGACGAAGATGGCGCGGGTTTCTTGCAGGCCCAGCGCGCCTGCGCCACTGGCGAAATTCCTCAGCTCCCGGCGGGCTGCCTCAAGCGGCGAATTCGCGGTCATCCGAGGGCCTCTCAGAGCGTTTCCGCCGGCTGGTCAAGCTTAATCCGCCCCAGCACCAGCACGGAGAAGAGGAACAGAAAACCATAAATGCTCATCAGCACCACAAAGCCAGCCCCGTCGCCAATCGGGCCGCCGATGTAAGCTCCAATTGCGCCGGCGCCGGCTCCCGCCAGATTGGATATCCCAAGGTAACGGCCGGCATGTTCCCGCGGGACCAGGCTGGTCCCCAGTGCCCAGTTGGCGGAATAGAAAATCCCGACTCCCAGGCCTACCAAAACCCCGCCCGCGTACATGACAGGGATGCCCGGCGCGGCAATGACAATGGCGGTGCCGAGCGTGGCAAGGATGCCGCTGACCGCGATTAACGGTTTGGTTCCAAATTTATCCGTCAGCCAGCCGCCCGGCAAAGCAGCCGCCAGAATAGCCACTCCCACAATCATGACCAGGAATGCTGAGGGGCCGGCAGCGGCACTGCCGCGCAATTCCGGGAAGCGTTCCTGAATGAAGTAGAGCAAAAAGCTGGCAAGGTTGTTCGCGCCAACCAGAAAGGCCAGGCGGTTGACCACCCACCAGGTGAAGGCAGGCCTGTGGGCTGCTTCCGCGCCCAGGCTGACGCGCATGGAAAGGATAACACCCACGGCAACAGCAGCCAGCATGCCTGCCGCGCCAATCGCGCCGGTCAGCAGCAGGCGGGAAATTCCGGGCAGCCTCTCCGCCAGCGGCACCAGCCGTTTGACAGCTTCGCCCGCCAGCAGAATGACGCCGGTGAACAGAGCGGTCATGCCTGCCAGGCGCCCGACAGCGGGCCAGTCCATTGGCGCGGGGGCCTTTTCTTGCGGGGTTTCGCGCACGAACATAGCCAGGATGGTGCAAACAATCAGCGTGATAATCACAGTCAGAATGGCCGCCCAGTAATTGCCGGTCTTGACCATTTTGGAGACAAAAAAGGAAACAAAAATCAGCGGCAGAGGAAGTTCAAAGAGAGTTTTCAGCCCGGAATACCGTCCGCGCTGATTCTCCGGCACCAGGTCGGGAATAAGTCCCTGCGCCGCGGCGTGCCCGATGTTCGAGAAGACCATAGAAAGCAGCACGGCGGCAAACAGCGCGGCATAACCAGCCTGTCCTTCCATTTGCGCGGCTATCACGCCAATCCCGATGAACGCGGCTGTTTCCAGCACCGTGCTGGTAAGCATGAACGGCCGGCGCTTCCCCCAGCGGTGCGTGCTGCGGTCTGAGAGCATGCCCATGACGGCTTGAACGAGCAGCGCGATCATCAGGGAGTAGAGGCGGATACTGCCGTAGCTGCTGCCTTTGGTCTCTTCTCCGACGAACTGCTGAACAAGCAGCGGAAGAATGAGCGGCGTCAGCGTCTGGCTGCGGACGGTCAGGCCGAGATAATAAATATTAATAAAGATACCATCGTACCAACGCAGGGACTTTTGCATGAAACCTCCGGGCTGCCGCTGGCAAGGAGCGGGATTAGCGCATGCCGCCAAAGAATCTGGATTGAAAACCGCGGTCCATTTCCCACGGGTAAATTATGTGCGCGTCAGTCGTCGCCGCGTAGTAATCGGGGCGCATGTTTCCGAATAAATTCCGATACGGATTGAAATGCAGGACGCACGTGGAAGGGCTGGCGCCCGCGGACATGACGCGATTTTTGACAGCGGTGATGGTGCGGCCGGAGCCCCACACATCATCCACAATCAGCACGTTTTGGTCGGTCAGGTAGCTTGCGTCCGGAAATTGGAGGAATTTGGGCCAGGTGAGAAATTTGGCCTGGGGGGTGGTGGGGGTATGCGCTTCTGCCGGGAAGTCCACCGAGGCGGTAAAAATCATCTGGATGTTCATGGCTTCGGCAAGCAATCCGCCGGGAATGATTCCGCCGCGGGTGACCATCACCATCACGGTATACACGCGATTAAATTGCGGCAGCAAGTGGTCAATCAATCTTGAGACTTCGTCCCAGGTTATTATTTCATTGCGTTGATTCATCTTATCACCTGAGTTTCGGCTTTCCCGGTGTTTCAGGCTCTTTGGCGAGCCCGGATTTCTTCCTGCGCGAAAATATTATAGCAGGTTTGGCGGGTCCACTTCCACAGTCCAGCCCATCAGCGGCAGGCCGTGCAAGATTGGCGTTGGGTCCGGTCCGCGCAGGATGATTTGCCAGCGAAAGCGCCCAAACATTTTCCGGGTGTAGCAAGGCACCGGCCCGATGAAGTCGGTATCGGGCATTCCCAGCCCCTGAATTTCCGCGCGCAGGATTTCCGCCATCAGCCCGGCTTCCTGCCTGCATTTATCCTCAGAGGGGCTGCGGTATTCCAGGCGCACCAGGCGCGCGAACGGCGGGTAGCCCAATTCCCTCCGGTGCGCCAGTTCCTGCGCGTAGAAGGAAGCAAAATCGTGCCTGGAAGCGGCTTGAATGACGTAATTATCGGGCTGGTAGGTCTGCATGATGACGCGGCCGCCCAACGGGCTGCGGCCCGCGCGCCCGCTCACCTGAGTAAGTACCTGAAAACTGCGCTCGGCAGCGCGGTAGTCCGGCAGGTTCAGACCAGTTTCCGCCAGGATGATGCCCACCAGCGTCACCAACGGCAGGTCCAGGCCTTTGGCAAGCATTTGCGTGCCAATCAGGATATCCGCGCGGTGCGCGCTGAAGTGCGAGAGGATGAGTTCGTGCGCGTCGCGCGTGGTGGTCGTCTCCGCGTCCCAGCGCAGCAAACGAGCCTGGGGGAAGGCCTGCTGGACAAGCGCTTCAAGCCGCTCGGTGCCGATTCCCATCTGGCGGATTTGTTTGCTGCCGCAGCTTGGGCATTTGGCCGGCATCCCGCGGGTGTAGCCGCAAATATGGCAGAGCAAGCCGGCGCGGTCCTGATGGTAGACCAGCGAGCTCAGGTCGCGCGGGCAGAGCACGGCGCTGCCGCAATCGCGGCAGAAAACATAGGTGGCGCTGCCCTTGCGATTCAAGAAAAGTATCGCCTGCTGATTTTGCGCGAGCACATTTTCGAGGCCGGCGCGCAGCGCCCGCGAAAGCACGCTGGTGTTGCCTTCGCGCAGCTCTGTGCGCATATCAACAACTTCAACCGGCGGCAGTTCCAGGCTCAGCAGCTCGCTCTCAGCGGATAGCGAGGGCAGGTCGATATGCAGGCTGGCGGCTTGCTGGCGCAGGGTCTCGCGGTGTGCCAGGACGCGCCGGGGCAGTTCCATCAGCCGCCAGGCTCCGGTTTGAGTTTTATTGAACTGACTGACGCGTGGGGTGGCGGAACCAAGTATCAGGGCAGCGCCGCAAATGCGTGCGTACGCTTCCGCGCTCTCCACGGCGCGGTAAAACGGTTCCCGTTCCGTTTCGTCGTAGGATTCGTGGTCGCACTCGTCCAGGATGATGAGCCCGATATCCGGCAAGGGCACAAACAGCGCGCTGCGCGCCCCGACGATGATGCTCAAATCTCCTTTGCGCGCGCGCCGCCAGGTATCATAAAGTTCGCCTTCGGAAAGCTTGGAATGATAGAGCCCCACCTGGTTGGGGAAGCGCGCCATATAGCGGCGCACAGCCTGGGGAGTCATGGCAATCTCGGGGACGAGCACAATTACCTGCCGACCGCGGGCCAGCGTTTGTTCCACCGCCCGCAGATAGATTTCGGTCTTCCCAGAGCCGGTAACGCCGTGCAGAAGAACCGGCGTGCTCCCGGGCGCGCCGAGCATTGGCCGCAGCTGCTCCCAGACGCGCTCCTGGTCTTCGGTCAGGGCGGGGGGCAGCGCGCTTTCCATCCGCACATTTTCCAGCGGGTCCCGCCAGACTTCGGTTTCGTTGAAATGCAGGTAATCCTGTTCGGCCAGGGCTTTCAGGTCGGCGTACGTGCTGTTGGTTTGGGCGTAAATCCAGGAAAAGTCCATTGGAAAAGGTTCAGAGGCAAGCAGCCTGAGGACTTCCAGGCGGCGATGGCCGGTATCCGCCCGCGCGCTGAGGTCCCGCGGGGTCAGAGCGGCAACCGCCGCCGGCGGGATGGTAAGCTGTGCCGTGCGCACCACTTTTGGGCTGACCCGTGGAGGGGGAAAAACGCTGCTGGTGCGCACCAATCCCGCTTTGCGCAAGCGGTCCAAACTGCCGCGCCATTCCAATTTTGGAAGGGAATGCTCTATCTGCGCCCCGCGCAGCGGCCCCCGCTCCGCCAGCAGTTTGAGGAGGCGCGTTTGCAGGGGTGTTAATCCAGCGGGAATTTCGGGTTGGTCAGACCTGAGCTCCACGAGAATATCCGCGCGCTGAGAAAGTCCGCGAGGGAGCATCAGGTTTACCGCCGCGCCGAGGGGCGCGAAGGTTTCCCGCGCCAGCCACTGGGCCAGCTGCAGCTGCTGCGGTGTGAGCACGGTTTCCTCTGAATTCAGCGAGAGGATTGGAAGCGTGTTTTCCACCTCGGGCTTTTCGAGCAGGGCGAGCACCACACCCTGCACGATTTGCTTGCCAAAGGGCACCACAACCAGGCAGCCGGGCTGCAGCCTGCCCAGCAGTTCCGGAGGAATCGCGTAGTGGTAGCTGCGGTCTATTGCCGCGAGGTTGATGCTAATATCCGCGTATTTCAATTCTGAGCTGGCAGCCTGGGTATCCATCAGGGAATTACGATAATGAGATATTCTGCCGAGTAAGAAAGCCCCGCCTGGGCGATATCTGTCGGGATAGGCTGATTCTGGAGCAAATACGCGCTCCAGGCTTCGGCCATGCGGCTCTGGCCAGTGAGGATATCAAACGCGTCGTGGTCAAAGAAGGGGTTCAATCGGGCGGTCTGCGCGCTCAGGCGGGACATATCCAGGTCGGCCTGCGCCCAGTCATCCGGGCGCCAGATGACCGGATGATGCGCCAGAAGAATCACGCGTTCCGGCAGGTCGGCGAGCAGCTGCTCGAAATCGCTGAGCGTCATTTGCTGAAAGAGGTTCTGGCGCTGTTCAAAGGGAAGCAGCCAGTCGGATTGGATGCGCCAGGGTTCAAAGACCGCGTCGGAGTTCTGGCTGCGCAGGTTCACAAACGCGGCGCCGTCCGCCGGCAAAGCGCTGATTGGCACGCCGCGTCCAAAGAAACCGGTGAGCACCAGTTTAGTCTCAATCGGGACTTGATTAAAGATATGACTCACGCGCAGGTAATACACGGTCACATCCTGGTCGCGCACGCGCACCGTCTCGGAATGGATACCTCGGTCCAGGAGCTGAAAGGCGACCGTGGCTGAAAGGCTGAGCAGGCTGCCGTCATCCCGCAGCTCTTTGCGGCTGAGGTAAAAATAGCTCCAATTGACGGTATTCGCCCCGCCTGCCTTCAGCGGAAAGAGGACGGCCGGGCGCGGTGGGATGGGCGTTGGGGTTTCGGTGGGCGTCGCGCTGGGCAGAGGGGTGGGCGTACTGGTCAGCGTCGGCGTTGGAGAGGGGGTTGCCGTCGGGACAGGCGGCGGAGTATTGGTGATGGTCGGCGTAGGTGTCTGAGTCGGGACGCGGGTTGGCAGCGCGGTGGGGCGGCCTTCAAAGCGCGGCTGGCAGGCAGCGCTCAGCAGCAGCCCGCCGAGCAGAAGAATCAGCAATAAAGCGCGCGGTGGGTAGAAAACTGAACGCCGCAAGCGCCACCGCCTACACAGTCTTCGTGATGACGGCTGAACCGTAACCTACCACGGAATCCGCGTCGTGGGTGACATCCGCGGAAGTGCGGTAGTCCGCGATGACAAGCTTATCCGCGCCCAGGCTGCGGCAGGCGCGCAGCACTGTCAGGATAGGCGTCATTCCGCAGGCCTGCCCCCGGCCGCTGGTGTTCAGCATAAAGAGTTCCGAGATGTCCATAGCCTCCAGCGCGGCAAGTACCCGCTTATCCAGTAGATTGGCTTGATTTTCCGGGTAGAAATGCGAGAGGTCGCTGGATGCCACCAGCAAGGTCTTTTCTTCGGGGTGGAGCGTGAGGAGATAGCCAGCCAGCGCGTCCGAAAGCGCGCGGACCAAATCCAGGGATTGGTTGACCAGCATGAGCGGCACCAGTTTAAAGCCCTGCGGCAGCACAACCTGCAGGAAAGGCAGCTCAATTTCGAGCGAATGTTCGCGGTCGCGCCGCACTGGCGTGATTTCCGGACCTCCAGTCGCATTCAAAAGCATGCGCAAGGCGTTCAACGCGTCATGGTCCACCGGAACCTGCCCAAGCGGGGTTCCATAAGCCTCGTGGCCGCTGGTGAGCAGCGGCTCGCGGTAGTACTGGTGCGAGGGCGAGAGAATCACCACGCGGGTGAACGCGCTGCCGATGAGCGTTTTGAAGGCATGCGCGGCAGTCAGGCCGGAATAGACCAGCCCGGCATGGGGAACAACCAGCCCGAGAATTTCTCCGGAAAGGGCCGGCGCGGCGGCTTTCTGCAAAAAGCCTTCCACCTGGGCGCGCAGCTCGGCAGCGCGGCCGGGGTACCAGGTGCCCGCGATAGGCGATGGACGCACGTCAGAGTAAACAGGTGTTTCCATACCTGTATTATAGCGCAAGCAAATGCCTGTTCAGGCGCGTCCGGGTGGATTGCTAAGTAAATTGCAGCGGGAAGCGGTTACACGCGGGGGCTAACGCAGAAAATCCCAGGGGTTCACGCGCCCATAATCGTCGCTGCGCAGTTCAAAATGCAGGTGCGGACCGCTGGAATTGCCGGTGCTGCCCACGGTGCCAATGATATCGCCCTGATATACTTCCTGGCCGCAGCGCACGTCCACCGTGCTGAGATGCGCGTAGAGCGTCTGCCAGCCCTGTCCATGGTCAATCACAATCATCTCGCCGTATCCCCAATCGTTCCAGCCGGCGTAGACCACCACGCCGTTATCTGCGGCGGAAACGGGGTCGCCAATTTCGCCGTGGATATCAATGCCGTAGTGGTTGGCTTCGGGGTTGTAGTCGTAGCCGGAGAGATAGCGGTCTGAGACCGGCCAGACGAAGTTGAGCGTGCCCATCACCCCGTCGTAAGAGCCGGAACAGGCGCCGGGGCCCACGTTAATGGCGGCGGCCGGGTTTTCCCGGGTAATGCGCGGGGTGCGCCAGTCCGGGAATTCGCCTTTGCCGCCGGGGATTATCAGCAAAGTGCCCGGGGCGATATTCGGCAGAGCGAAGTCGCCCAATTCCGCGGCGTTCAGATGGTTGCCGGGATAATTCACAATGCTTTCAGGGGTTACGCCGTAGAAACCAGCCACGCCGTTGAGGCCCTCTCCCGCGCTCCAACGGTGCAGGGTGCCGTCCACAGGCAGAATCAGCAGTTCCTGTCCCGGGAAAATCATATGCGGGTCTTCCCCCAGGGTGTAGCGGTTGCCCCACAGGATGGTCTCAGGTTTGAGTCCGAATCGCTCCGCGATGGAAAACAGAGTATCCCCCGCCTGGATGACATAGGTCAGCAGTTCAGTGCGCCCGCGGGAGGGCAGGATGGTATGCAAAGAGACCCGCGGCACAATTCCCGCCGGCTCTTCCACGACGGGCGCTTCTTTTTGCATGGCAAGCGCGGGCGCGGCTGGCGCGGTTGGAGTGAGCGCGGCCTGCACTGGAATTTGTTCTTCGGGGGTGCTGCCGCTGACGCTGGCATAAAAGCGGCTGAGTACCAGCAGCACACCTGCCAGCAGCACGGCGGTAAACAGCGCGGAAGCTACCCGCAGCACGCGGTCGGCAATGCCGAAACTTACCAGCCGCGCCCACAGGCGCTGCAGCGGGCGGTCGGGCGCCGCGCCGGTCTGCTCGTCTTCAGGGGTGGGAACGGGACTTTCCATTAAACTGATAATATCATGAGTCCATTAAACGTGTTTTCCCATTTGCCAGTCTGTATATCTGCATGCGAAAAGAAAATGGGGATAACCGGCGAAAAGTCGCATGGGGAATCTTTGCCGCACCAGTCTCTTGATATAATGCACCCAACAGGAAAGGACGAACCCATGCACGCGCTGATTTCAACGCTCCCAAAGCCCTACGAAGACCAGGTACTGCAGATTTGGGATGAACTGGAAGAACGTTTTGGCTGCAAATATGTGCGCACCGCCACTGTGCCGCACTTTACCTGGCAATTGGGCGACCGCTACGCGCTGGACGCGGTCATCCCGCTGCTGAAACAGGCGGCGGCAGAGCTGGAGCCCTTTGATATTGTGGTGCAGGGCGCGGAACATTTCGTCAGTCAATCTCCGATCCTTTTCTTGGAGATTATCAAAAACCCCAACCTGGTGAAAACCCATCTGGATATCTGGCAGCGCATGGAAGAACACACCGCTAACCCCAACCTGCTGTACAGCCCGGCCTTGTGGCATCCGCATATCTCGCTTGCCGTGCAGGACCTGCGTTGGGAGGATTTGCCCAAAGCTCTGGAGCTGGTCCGGGCGAAGCGCATTGATTGGCGCGTGATGATTGACCACTTTTCCATCCTGCGGCAGGACGCGGACGGCGCGGTAGCGCTGGAACACCACTTTCAGTTCGGCAAAGGGCAGGTCTATTGACAGCGGCTTTCAGCGCGCCAGCAGGGCATTAAGCCGCGCGGCCGCGCCAGGGGGTTCCGAAGCGGAGATTTGCACCTTGTTCAGCCCCTGCCAGGCCGCGTAGGCGCGCAAGGTGTCAGCTAAATCCGCCAGCAGCGCTTCTTCGGGCGGGATTCCCTCTTCCAGATACAGTTTGATGACTTCCAGTTGCTTTTCTTTGCGGCGCGCTTTGGCGTCCAGGCGGCCAACCAAACTGCCGTTTCGCAAAATTGGCAGCACAAAGTAACCATACTTGCGTTTGGAAGCCGGCAGGTAACACTCCAGCTGGTAGTCAAACCCGAACAGCTGTTGGGCGCGGGCGCGGTCCGAAATCAGGGGGTCAAACGGGGAGAGGATGGTGGTTAGCCCGGCTTGCAGAACGCCGGCGCGCGCCAGTTCCAGCAGGGCAAGGTTATCGGGGTGCACGTAGGCCGGCTTGCCTTCCAAACCTGAGACCCGCACTGGTAAAAGCTCGCCCGTTGCCTGCAGCTCCGCAAGTATAGCAGGGACCAGGCGCCTGGGCAGGTAAAAATAGGGCGCCGCCCAGTTTTCCCGCGCGATTCCCAGGGCTTTTACGCTCATCAGGACCAGCTGGCGCAGCGCGTCCTCGTAGGGCGGGACGCGGGCGTCGTTCCAGCCGGGCAAAACGCGCTCCCGCAGGTCGTACACGCGCTGAAAGCCGCGGCGGCAGGCAATCATCACGTCTCCCCTGAAGTACAGGTACTCCAGCGCCACCTTTTCCGCCTTCCAATCCCACCAGGCGCCGCGCTGCCCCTCGCGGGCAAAATCCGAGGATTTGACCGCGCCGTTCTCGCGCAGGTGCGCCAGTATTCCAGTGACAATTTCCGGGTGAGCTTCGCCCCACGCGCGGATGTTATCCCAACCTACAAAATTCTTGCGCATCAGGCTGCGGTAGAGCGGGTAATCTTCAATCGGGAGATAGCAGGCGGCATGCGCCCAATATTCAAACAGCGCGCCTTCCGCGTGCAGCTCTTCCAGCCAGCGCAGGTCGAACGCGCCTATACGCGACCAAAGGATGTGCAGGTGCGCGCGCGCCACCACGCTGATGGTGTCAATTTGCAGGTTGTGAATGCGCCGCACCGTGCTGAGGATATCGGCTTTGACAGCGGGCTGGCTGGGCGGGGCGGCAAGGCCCTGCGCGGCGAGCATCAGGGCGCGCGCCTGGGGGAGGGTGAGGGTGAGCTCTGGCATAGCAGCAATTGTATGCCAAAAGCACCGCGGATGGGGAAACAGGCGCCGAGGGCATATTCGGGCGGTTGAGAAGCGGGCAAGAGGCGCCTGAGAGCGTAAAAGAGCTGGATTTTAGAAAATTGATAGCAATTGAGAGTCGGGTTTCAGTACACTCCACACCAGTAAAGTATGCAAGGAGTGTAATAATGGAAGTTCCACGCTATTGGAGATTGAAAAAACAACGCTACGCGTTGGTGGGTGAGACCTGCCCACACTGCGACGCGAAAATTTTCCCGCCCCGGGATATCTGCCCGGAATGCGGTGGAGAAGCCAAAGCCCCCTTTGCCTTCAGCGGGCAGGGCGAGGTGTATTCGTACACCCACATGGCTAGCGCGCCAGCCGGCTTTGAGGAGCAGGCGCCCTATACCATCGCGCTGGTGAAGCTTATGGAAGGCCCCATGGTGACCGCCCAACTGACCGACCTGGGCGATGAACCGGTGCGGATTGGCATGCCGGTGGAGATGGTGACGCGCAAGATACGCAATGACGGCGATGAGCGCGGGATTATTGTGTACGGGTATAAGTTCCGGCCGGTGATGGCGCGGTAGAAGCTGATTGACTGAAAATGCGAACCGCCTTCCAGAGATGGAGGGCGGTTTTTGTTTCATACAATACTTGTTTCTTTCTGACCTGATGATGGGAGAAGAAAAATTTGAATTCACGGCGCGTTGTATAACTTAGTCGTGGGATATTTGAGATGAAACTCTTATAATTCGGTTATTCGTACTATTCAAAGGAGATTTATCTATGAAACGCAATATGTCCAATCTTGACCGCATAATCCGCGCTGTGGTTGCCGCCCTGTTTGCCTATCTCTATTTTGGCGGAATTGTTACAGGTACACTTGGTATTATCCTGTTAGTTCTTGGCGCGATCTTCCTATTTACATCCATCACTGGCTTCTGCCCGCTCTACGCGCTCTTCAAAACCCGCACTCTTAAAGGCTGAGCAATCGTTTCCCCCCGAGCGGATGAGCAATCATTCGCTCTGTTTTTTACGGCAGGCTGGTTGAAGCGGTGAGGCGCAGGGTCCGCAATGACGGCGTCGAGCGCCGGATTATTGTGGATGGGTAAAAGTTCCGGCCGGTGATGCGAATTTAGGAAAACGAGAATAAGGAATTAAAGCGCTCTCAACTCTTAGAAAACTTTTTTGTTCCTGTGGCATAATTTCAACAGTTCAATTTCACGTACAATTATCAGTTGGTCGCTAATACTCAATACAAAGAAGACAGAAAATGATTTATATCGTAAGTGGTGCTTCGAGGTCGGGAAAATCGATTATTGCCAAAAGATTCTTACAAAGAAATCATGTTCCCTATATGCCCTTGGATAGTATGATGATGGGTTTCATGAACGGTGTACCATCCATGGGAATCCATGACCGGTTATGGCCTCACGAAATTGCCGAAAAGATGTGGCCTTTTCTGGAAGCGATGTGTGAGAATATGCTTAATAACAAAATTGATTATCTGTTTGAAGGTGAAGCTGTTTGGCCACAGTATATAAAAGGATTTGCCGACCGTCACCCCGGTCAGGTTAGGATTTGTTTTTTAGGGTTTGTTGATGTTGATATCCCCAGTAAGGTTTCAGATGTGAAACGCTACCCCAATCATGATGGAGATTGGCTCGTTTCTCAAACAGAAGAAGAAATCAGAAATCATCTTGAAAATATGAAAAAGTATAGTGTGCGCATTAAGGAGGAGTGCCTGAAGTTTGGTGTCCAATACTTTGACACATCGGATGATTTTGAAAACAAAATGGAAACGGTGTTGTCTTTTTTAGACCCGAACACGGCAAGCACATAGTTCCGATGTTCTTCTTGAGTGACATTGAGACTCGGATGGGAATTATCTAAATCCATCTTATTATCAAGAAAGAAATAAAACATGATAACAAAACTATCAGATCAAGAGATTCAAACGCGCATGGCGCAATTGGGCACTATTTCAGGCGAGACTTGGAAACTTAAGGATAGCAAACTGCATATCTCAATAAAATTTCCCGATTTCGTCTCGGCTTTCACTTTCATGACCACTACTGCCTTCTATGCCGAGAAGTTGAATCATCACCCGGAATGGTCAAACGTCTACAACCGGGTCGATATTAACCTGAGCACGCACGACGCTGGCGGTATTACCGAACTCGATTTCAAGCTAGCCGAGTTGATAACGATTAGCGCGGGTAATTGCTGACGCCGCGCGCCGGGTCGGTGAATTGGACCAAGTCTTTGGCGCTTTATATGCCCAAAAGTTGTATTATGTAGGTGTCTATTGCTCAACCGAATGCTGTGTTAATCCAGCGCACCTTACCGTAAAACGGCTTATACACCAGTCATTTAATCTCTTAACCTTGAATGCAGAATTGGACAGCTGATTGGATGGAAGGAGCCTCCGTGAACAAGCCCACAGAAAAGGGGTCTGGCGTGGGGACAATGTTGCTAATTGGATTATTGTTCCTCCCAATCCATGTTGGAATTTTTATTTTTCTTGGAAAGAATAGCTGGCTTCCGCTTGAGCTCGCCCTGATCGGAGCAATTATTGGTGTTTACAGAGTTTGGAGCGAGAACGAGGACACCAAAGATAAGAGCAAGCTCCTTGAAATGGCATTACTCGGCTTACTTCAATCTTTTTTCCTGACTGTTATCGTTTTTGGACCCTTGATATTGTTAACAAATTGGCTGCTTCGGAATATCGGCCATCTACCGATACCGGAAAGTGAAGATCCTGCCTGGTTGAGGATTTTATTCAACCTTGTTGGTTTTGAGCTTTTCTATTGGCTGGCAATCTTCTTGGTGCCCCGGATTAGAGCCAAATCATCCGGTGAAAAGAAAGGCAGCGACACCTAAACTTCTGGCGAGGGATAGGTAGGAATTTCCCCTTGCTTCGTGCCAGTTTTCAGCTTTACCTCGAACTTGCGCCTGTACTATGGCCAAGATCTTGGCGCCAAACCAAATCATTTTTAGGTATCAACTTTTCTCAGCAGGAAAGGAAGGCAAAAATGCCTGATTTAATAAGCCTGGATAACGCTTCCAAGCTGTTCATTGCCTGGGCATTCTTTCTCCAGATTGTGTTCATTGTCCATTTTGCTGTACGCAAGATTTTCTTTGAAAGCTACACCCTGCGCTATGGCTGGATAGTCTACGCGCTGTGCATCCCGGCTGTGGTCATCAGCATTCTCCTCCTGCGGGGTGGAAAAAACTGGGTTTACTGGATTGGCGGATTCCTGTTCGCGGTCTATGCCTGCTTCGGTTTTTGGGTGGATTACATTGCCCGCATCCAGTTCAGAAATCCGGTGCGCTTAACCGTCCTGATTCCGTACGCGTTTCTATATCTGGTCACCGTGATGTTCTACTGGTGGCCGCTCTACCGCCTGAATCGGACGCTGTGGGCTGTGTATGCCGCTTTGTATGTCATCGCCACAATTCTGAACGTGAGCTCTCACTGAGCTCCTGGCTGGCAAGAGCCCCAAGGCCTGGACCAGGCGGGCCACTTGCAGAGTATTCTGGATTTGGCGCTTTCCAGCAGGAACGCGCTATGATTTGTGGCATAATTCGTATCAGGTAATCCACGGGCGGATAAATCCCGCGAAGCAATTACTGGCACAAGCCTCTACTTTTAGGTTTCTTACTGCCTGACTGTACATAAGGAGAAAAATGGAATACACAAAAGCAGGGCAGACAACGGATATTCCGGTAAACACGATGAAAATGGTGCTGGTCGGCGGCAAAGAAGTGCTTCTGGCGAATGTGGACGGAGCGTACTATGCCATCCCCAATAAGTGCACCCACCTTGGCGGTCCGCTGGCGCAAGGGAAGCTGGAGGGCGGCATAGTCACCTGCCCGCGGCACGGCGCGCGCTTTGACGTCCGCACCGGGCAGGCGGTGGGCGAGGCAAAGCTGGGCTTTGTGAAGATGAAAGTGAAGGACGAACCGAGCTACAGCGTGAAGGTGGAAGGCACGGATATCCTGATTGGCGTGGGCTAAAAGAGCGATTTGTTGCAACTCCACCGGAGACGCCTTCACAAGATAAGGAGCAGTTGTAATGCTCGCGGCGGTTTGATGCTCCACTGGTCCTTCAAACTGCGGATATTTCGGAGCACACTCATTGCACAAACGTGAACTTGCCACAATCCATTTGTTGAAAAATAAAGTACGAATTGTCGTAGTAATTAAAAAAAGAACACAAATGAATTTTAAGAGCCCATTAAGCAGCTTAAGCGAAACACTTTGCCGTATTAAGGAATCTGCCGTGATGTATCAGAAGATATTAAAGAAAAACGAAGCGGCTACAAGGACGGTGCTTATTGATCCTGTGCTGCGCGCACTTGGCTGGGATACTGCCAACACCAATATGGTTGAGGTTGAGAAGACCACAGAAAGTCTCAGAGCAGACTACGCGCTGTATGATGGAAATGGGATAGCTCGGATTATCGTTGAAGCCAAGGCTTTGGGTTCGGCGCTGGATCAAAAGGCTGTTGTGATGGCTCTGGTTGATTATGCTTTTGGTTTCCAGCTCAATGACGTTTTTTTGACCGACGGCATTATTTGGCATCATTATGAGGATTTCCACCCAGGAAATCTCTCTCCCAAGCACGTAATCAATCTTTCGGTGGATGATCCAATAATTTCTGCAACATACTTTGTCCAGCACTTGGATGCTGCCAAGTATTGGCCAATGGATCAGGGCATCGATGAAATTTCCCAAAGACTCGACCAGTTAGAGAGCACCGTTGCTGATCTACAGAGACGCATCATGGAGCTGGGAGGGCTCGATCCCAGACCAATACCCAACACCGACAAATTTGTTGCACTTGAAAAGCTGGAGAATATTGCTGGAACTAAGCCCTCGCGTCTTCGCTTGCCATCAGGTACAGTTTTAGAAATCAGCACCTGGATAGATGTTCTCCGTGAAACCTGCAAGTTTGTTTTGGGCCACAACTTGAATTTGTCAATCCCGCACCCCGATAGCTCTGGCAAGAAAGTTTCTCTTTTCAGTTATGAAAAGCCAGCGAACAAGGTGTCTTATGTTACTGAAGAGTACAGAGGAGAAAAGATTTATATTTACCTCAATTACGACTCTTATCACTGCGTTGAAAACGCTCTGTTTATTCTGAAAGAATGCCCAGAAGAATTTCTGAAAGTTCCACCCGCAGTGGAAATAAAGAAGTAGGTCGTGTTTTTTGTAGGAAATTCTCTGCTTGGGTCGGGTGATTGTGTTCCGCTGGCCATTGATTGTCTGAATATTGTAAACGTCTACCACCTGCGCAGAAAGCAGCGCGCATCCATTAAGGAATCTGAACCCGCATGACCTCCACCGCCCTATTCATCCGCCCTGAAACCCCCTCTGATATTCAAGCCATCCACGATCTGACGGCCGCGGCCTTTGCCAGCCTGGAAATCAGCGACCACACCGAGCAGTTCGTCATCGATGCGCTGCGCGCAGCCGGCGCGCTCAGCCTCTCCCTCGTCGCGGAATTAGACGGCAAACTGGTCGGGCACATTGCCATTTCGCCCATCACGCTCTCAGACGGCTCTCAGGATTGGTACGGCGCCGGTCCGCTTTCGGTGCTGCCCGAGCTCCAGCGGCAGGGTATTGGCTCGGCGCTGATGCGGGCAGGGCTGGAGCGCCTGCAGGAACTTGGCGCGCGCGGCTGCTGCCTGGTCGGGCATCCGGGCTACTATGAGCGCTTCGGCTTCATCCATCCCGCGGGGCTGGGGATGGAAGGCGCGCCGGCGGAAGCGTTTTTCGCGCTGGCATTTAACGGCAAATATCCAGAGGGAACGATTAACTTTCATCCGGCTTTTTTTGCAAGCGGGAGCCAGAGCGGCTGAGGCAGGCGCCTTACGCGTGGCGATAAAAATGATGCTTCATTCGATAGAGGATGCCCGACGCCCGCGCCGCAGGTCCTCTTGAATGACATGCCGCCGACATCGCCCGGCATCAACCCGGGAATATGTCCGCCGGACGCTTGAAAAATCCTGAAATCATCCTTTTCCAATGCAGCCGCAGAGGAGGCCGCTATGAACAAAACAGATAGAAAAGCCTTCATCCGCGCCGCGCTCCTGCTGGTGCCGGTACTGGGATTCTTTCCATTGCTGCCGATGCTGATATCCGGACGCTGGCGGTGGTGGGAGGCCTGGGTCATGGCCGCGATATTCGTGATTACTTTCGTCGTAGGCCGCGCGCTGGCGGCGCGCAAAACGCCGGACATCCTGAAGGAGCGGGCCAGGTACACCCGGCACGCGAACACCCAGCCCTGGGATAAATGGCTTTCGCCGCTGGTAAGCTTTGGGGTTGTCTTCATCTTTTTGGCAGCCGGCATGGACGCTTTGTATCACTGGTCCGCGGGCTTTTCTCTGGGTTGGGAACTGTTTGGGTTGGCGCTGATTGTGCTGGGTTACCTGCTTGGGTCTTACGCCCTGGTTGAGAACGCTTTCTTTTCCGGGACGGTGCGCATCCAGGAGGATAGGGGGCACAAGGTCGTTTCCAGCGGGCCGTACCGGTGGGTGCGCCACCCCGGCTACGCGGGCTTTATGCTGGCAAGCTTTGGCATGCCGCTGCTGCTTGATTCTGCCTGGGCTTACCTGCCAGTTTTCATTCAAACGGTTTTCTTTATCCTTCGCACCAGCCTGGAAGACCGTTTTTTGCAGGAGAATCTGCCCGGGTATCGGGAGTACACGCAAAAGGTGCGCTACCGCCTGCTGCCGGGGGTATGGTAAGCGTTCATTGAGCGCTTGGCAAGTCTTGCGGCTGCTTGGGGGACCCCGGGCGAAAAAATCCCCCTTCGGGGAGAGAACACCTGAAGAGCGTCTTGCGGGAATTTCCTGAAGACCCGGCAGGCAGCCTGTGGATGGTATCGCCGAGGCAGCCAGGTTGAAGACGTAGAATCAGGCTTGTACTAAGGCAGGAATTAACCGCCGCTGTGGGGGTAAACTTAATCGGCAGGGAGGTCACGCTCGCCATTGGTTTCTGATTTTCCTGTAAACATGATTATTTGGAGCGGCAGATGGATAAACCGAAAAAGAGACAGCTTGTTCTAATTTTTGCTTTTGTTTTTTTAGACCTTCTGGGTTACAGCCTGATTCTGCCCCTCCTGCCATTTTACGCCAGCGATTTTGGCGCGACGATTACCCTGGTCGGCCTCCTGGGCACAGTTAACGGCTTGGGTCAACTAATTGCTGCCCCCGTTATTGGTCGTTTGTCCGATCGCTATGGAAGGCGTCCGCTCCTGATTGTGGCCGTTGCGGGCACAGTCCTCGGCTTTTTACTTTTAGGCTTTGCCAAAAATCTTTCGATGATTTTTTTGAGCCGGGCGGTGGATGGGCTCTTAGGAGGCAATACAGCCTTGGCTCGGGCATATATTACGGATATTACTGAACCGCAGGATAGAGCCAAACGATTAGGCTTGATAGGGGCAGCTTTTGGTTTGGGTTTCATCATCGGGCCTGTGATGGGTGGAGTTCTGAGCCTTGCCGGTCTCAACGTGCCTGCTTTTGTCGCGGCGGGGCTTGCCTTCTTTAACTTGATGGCGATAATAATCTGGCTGCCTGAGTCCTTAACCCCTGAGGAGCGCAGGCAAAGGCGCACAAACCCGCACACCGCGTTTAATCTTTCTAACCTCCTGGATGAATTTCGGCGTCCCTGTGTTGGTCCGTTGTTAATCATCAGCCTCTTTTACGCATTTGCATTTACTCTGTTCCAATCGAATTTTTCGTTATATGCCAAGGAAGTCTTGAAACTGAATGTGCAAAATACCGGGTTGGTGCTGACGTACGTTGGCTTATTGTCTGTCATTATTCAGGGCTTCGCGATTGGAAAGTTAACCAAAAAATACAAAGAACGAAGACTGATTACCACAAGCATTATTCTGCTTGGCATCAGCCTGTTCATTTGGGGCTTCACCAGGCAAATCTGGCTGATACTGATTATTCTTGCGCCCATAGCCCTGAGCGCTGGTATCCTCAACACCCTCATCACCAGCCAAATCACCAAGGCGGTTTATAAAGAAGATGTGGGCGGTACCCTGGGATTAGCCAGTTCGCTGCAGACCATGGCGCAAATTACGACCCCGGCAGTGGGGGGCCTGCTTCTTTCAGGCTTGGGACCCTGGTCTTTAGGCATAGCATCCAGCATCTTTATGGTCTTTGCCTTATTGACCGCGCTTGGTAAAAGTATAAAGAAATCAGATTTAGATAATCAAAGTCCATGTTACCAGCAGATTGCGAGTTAGCGTCCTCGTTGCGGACTTGCAGCCCCTCGCCGTTGCGTCTGGGACCCTTTGCGAATCTAATCCAATAGGCGCTTTGGTCCTCACAAGACCATAAAAATGTGTATAATATAGCTAGCATCAGGAACGTCCGCGCAAGCGGACTGGCAACCGGCTTAAGAAACAGCAGCGGTGCCGTGAGACTGTCAGGTCTCGATGTGCGAAAGGTCACTTTCGAAAAAAAGTTTCTGTTTTTATTTAACAGGCTTTTGGCGCCTGATCTTTCCCAGCATCCTTCTGTTCATCCACTCCTGATGACATCAAACCATAAGGAGTTCGTGATGATACGAAGAGATTTGTAAACTTTGCTGAGATTGGAAGAAATGTATCCGGGAATTATTCAATCGGCCTTGAACTACGAAAACGCGGATTTGCCGCGCTGTGCCTATTGTGATTCCCCGGATACCGCCAAGGTCTCCTGCGGAATTGTGGGATATTCCATTAACCTGGCCGGGCTAACTACCAAGATGCGCCTGCTGCCCAACTATAACGGGCTGGGCATCTACTACTGTAATGACTGCAAAAAGCAGTTTGGCCCGCTGGAGTTCCCCCCTCGTTAATGAATACCCAGGCGGTTTTTGGGCCGGCTGCCGCCCCGGCTTGGACAGCGCGCCTAATTGGGTTGGCGGGCTCGTATAATGAACGCACTGACCCTTGTTATTCATTGAGGCCGGTTCGGTCTATGAAAGAGCGCCTGGGCGTGAGAAAACCCAAACAAAGGATGCAAGCATGGATACAAGCAATCACGTAAAAGACGGAGTTCAGATTGTGTATTTCTCCCACGGCGGTGGTCCGCTGCCCATCCTGGGGGATGCCAGCCACCAAAAGATGATTGAATTTATGGCCCATCTGCCAGAGCGCCTGCGTAAACCCGAAGCGATTCTGGTCATCAGCGCGCACTGGGAAGAAAGCGCCGCCACGCTTTTGGGGGCTGCCAACCCGCCCATGTTTTACGATTACTACGGCTTCCCGGAGCAGGCTTACGAAATAAACTACCCCGCCCCCGGCAGCCCGGCGCTGGCTGAGAGGATAGCCGCCCATCTCAAAGACGCCGGCTTCCCGGCGCGAATTGACGCGCTGCGCGGCTTTGACCACGGCTTGTTCATCCCGCTCAAAATGATGTATCCCGAGGCGGATATTCCCGCGCTGCAGCTCTCCCTGCTGCGCGGGCTGGACCCACAAGCGCACCTCGCGCTTGGGAAGGCCTTGCGGGGGCTCTCCGGGGAGAATATCCTCGTGATTGGCTCCGGGTTTTCGTTCCACAACATGCGCGCGTTCTCCTGGGAGGGGCTGGAAACGCCTGACCCGGCCAACGACGCATTCCAGAACTGGCTGATTGAAACCTGCACCAGCCCGCTAAGCCAGGCGGAACGCGAACAGCGCCTTGGCGCGTGGGAGCAGGCGCCATACGCGCGCTACTGCCACCCGCGCGAGGAGCACCTGCTGCCGCTGCTGGTGTGCGCCGGCATGGCGGATGCGCCGGCTGAGCTGGTGTTTGATGACACCATCCTGGGCAAGCGCGGCACGGCCTTTTTGTGGGGCTAACCCGGTTTGGTGAGAGGCATGGGAAGGCAGTCAATTGGCTGTGCCAACCGCGGCGCGCTTAGGCACGCATTAAGGGCGTAAGGGCAATAGAAAATCGAAAGAGGAGTAACTTATGCAACTTGGCGCGTTCTCTCTCAGTTTGAATGTGAAGGATATCCAGGCTTCCCGTGCGTTTTATGAGCAGCTTGGCTTTGAAGCTTTTATGGGCGACGCGGCACAGGGCTGGCTCATCCTCAGGAATGGGACCAGCGTGATTGGCTTGTTCCAGGGCATGCTCGAGCGCAACACGCTGACTTTTAACCCGGGTTGGGATGCCGAAGCGCAGGACGTGCTGGAATTCACCGACCTGCGTGCGCTGCAGCGCGAACTGAAAGCCCGCGGCCTCACGCCCGAGCGCGAAGCCGATGAGAGCGGCAGCGGACCGGACTACTTCCTCCTGCGGGACCCGGACGGTAATCCCATCCTCGTGGACCAGCACCGCTGAGATTTAACTGAGCGCAAAAAGAAAATACGGTCTCGAATCACGCGCCGAGGCGTGCGCGTACAGCTACTGTTTTCAAGCGGTATTCATCAGAAGTCATACGACGGTTTGTTGAAATGCATGCTCAGGTCAGGAATTACTATCGCGGTACGATCACTGCGTCGGGGAATGCTTGCTTTCATTGCTGATGGCGAGGCATTCCTGGGGGGAAACCCACAGAATTAAGGGCGGTTTTGTTTCACGCGCCAGTTTTTTGTGATACACTATTGCGCATGCTGCAACATTACCGCTTGCACTTTTCTTTTTGCAGGAATTTCCCCACCTATTATTATCTATAGGGACATTTCCGGCTGGATCGCGCCGGGGGTGTCCCGTAATCTGACGAACAGACCTGACTGAACAAGCCGGGTTTCCGATCGTTTTCCCATCTTATTACCTTGAAAAGGAATCACTATGAATATTCGCCTATCCACCGGAAAATTGCTTCCGATCGAAATGCACAAAATCAAAATCGTCCAGGAAACCCAGCTGCCGCCCATCGCGCAGCGCCTGGACGCGATACAAGCTGCCGGGTTCAACACCTTTCTGCTGCGCTCGCGGGATATCTTTTTGGATATGCTGACTGACAGCGGCACCAACGCGATGAGCGACCGCCAGCTGGGCGCAATGATGCAGGCGGACGACGCCTACGCGGGCAGCGAAAGCTTTTACCGTCTGGAGGAATCCGCCCGGGAGGTGCTGGGCTTCCAGTTCGTGATGCCGGTGCACCAGGGCCGGGCGGCGGAGCACCTGCTGGCCAAGGCGTTCGTGCAGCCGGGCAGCGTGGTGTTGATGAACTACCACTTCACCACCTCTAAGGCGCATGTGGACCTGGCGGGCGGCAAGGTGTTGGAGCTTTGCGCGGATGAGGCCCTGAATACCAGCTCCAGCAGCCCTTTCAAGGGCAATATGGACCTGGGAAAGCTGGAAGCGGCCATCCAGGAATGGGGCCCCGAGCGCGTCGCCTATGTGCGCATGGAAGCCTCCACCAACCTGATTGGCGGTCAACCCTTCTCCATGCAGAACCTGAAGGACGTCAAGGCAATCTCCGCCCGCCACGGTATCCCGCTGGTGTTTGACGGCAGCCTGATTTCCGAAAACGCCTATTTCATCCAGCAGCGCGAGCCGGAATTTGCCGATTGGGGCATTCAGGAGATTATCCTGGAGATGATGCGCAGCGTGGATATCTTTTACATGTCCGGGCGCAAGAGCGCGGCGGTGCGCGGGGGATTAATCGCGACCAACTCCAAGGAGGATTTCAACAAACTGCTGGTCTGGCTGCCGGTCTATGAAGGCTTTGCCACCTACGGCGGGATGTCCACCAAGGAAGTGGAAGCCATGGCGGTGGGCCTGCGGGAGATGGCCGCCCAGTCGGTGGCCAGCAGTTCCGCGGATTTCATCGCGTACTTTGTGGACCGCCTGGTGGAGCTGGGGGTGCCGGTGGTGACCCCGGCAGGCGGCCTGGCCTGCCACGTGGACGCGCGGCGCTTCATCCCGCAGGTGCCGCAGTCCCAGTACCCGGCCGGCGCGCTGGCCGCCGCGGTGTATCTTATTTCCGGCGTGCGCGGAATGGAGCGCGGCAGCGTTTCGATGGACCGCGACGCGCAGGGCAACGACGTGCCGGCCGATATGGAACTGGTGCGACTGGCGCTGCCGCGGCGGACCTTCACGCTTTCGCACATTGAATATACGGCAGACCGCCTGAACTGGCTTTTCGCGCATCGGGATTTGATTGGCGGCTTGCGCTTTCGGGAGGAGCCGCCCGTGCTGCGCTTCTTCTTTGGCAGGCTGGAGCCGGTGGACGGCTGGGCGGAGAACCTGGCAGAGGCGTTCAGGGCTGATTTCGGCTCGGCTTGTTAGGCCGGCCGCGGAGGCTGGGCGTCATCATAGGAACCGTGGGGCAGTTGGCGCGTGCTTCCTGGCCGGCGCGAACAAATATCAGGGGCGGAACCAGTCTGCCCCTGTCGTCTTTAAAACCATTTCCAACGCGGAACACGCAGGCTTCGCCCTTTCCAGGCGAGCCGCCCGCTCAGGCTTAAAACCAGCGAGCGCAAGGCCACCAGCGTACTGGCAGCGTTGAGGATGGGATAGAGCAGAGCCAGCCGCAGCGGAACGCGCACTTCGGCGAATGGAAGCAGCCACAGCAGCAGTGAGAGGCCAACGCACAGCCCCAGATGCAGCCAGTTGGCAGCCGGCGCGGCGCCCAGAGCTTTTATCAGGATGACCAGCCAGGGCAGCCACGAAAGCAAAAAAAGATAAAGGTAAACGAAAACGTAGGGCACAACGGCGAAATCAAACGCAGCAAAGTAATTCTTGCTGAAACCTTCCATGGCGTCTTTGGCGCTGAAATACATGCGGCAGCGCACGAGGTCCGAGAGATGCACAGCGCGCCAGCGCAGCCCCGCGGCGATGACCTTTTGCGCCAGCGCGCGGTCGTCGACGATTTCCTCCCCCAGGCCGGCGTGGCCGCCAATTTTTTCGTACGCTTCCCGCCTAAAGACCATCACCTGCCCAATTCCCACCGCCAGGGCTTTCCAGCGCAGGCGGTATGCCAGCCAGAGCCAGATGAAATTGAGGACCGCCCACGAAAAGAAAGGCACCAGCAGCTTTTCGCCGCACGAGCCAAGTTCCTGCCCCGGGAAACCGGTGAGGAAATCCGCGCGCTCGCGCGTCAGGCAGGCTGCCAGTTCCCGCACGGCGTTTGGCTGATATACCGTATCCGCGTCGGTGAAGAGGAAAACCTCGCCGGTTGCCTGGCTGGCAAGCTGCGCGCAAGCCCAGTTTTTGCCGGTCAGGCCGCCAGTGGCTGGCGCGCCGCGCAGCACCCGAATTTTGGGATTGGACTGGGCCAGAGATGCCAGAACGGCATACGTACCATCAGTGGATTCGTCATCCAGGACAAGCACTTCAAAATCGGGGTAATCCTGCGCCAGCAAAGAGTTCACCAGGCGGGCGATGTTTTTTTCTTCGTTGCGGGCGGGAACGAGGATAGAAACGCGCGGCAGTATCCGCGGGTGCTTGCCGCGGCGGGCTTTGCGCAGAAGCAGCAGATTGCTGAAGAGAACCAGCAGCAAAACACTCTGGAAGAGAATGAAGTGCACGATGGCGTCGTGCGCGAGGTAGCGGCCCATGTTTCTACGGCTTGTGGGAAGCAAACAGCCGCTTTAGCCACGGCCGGAATTGCGGCGCCCGGGTAAGGTCCTTGCGCAGCGTCCACGCCAGCAAAGCCAGTTGCAGCAGCCAGACCAGCAGCAGAATTCTATCCGCCCGAAAGATGAAGATAGCCGGCAGCGCCAGCGCCAGCCCGGCGAGCCCGCTCCATCCCGAATTCGCGAAAAAGGTTTTTGCCAACAGCGTTCCCAGCACGGCCGCGCCGGAAACTGTCCAGCCGGTCAGGCCAATCCACACGCCCAGCGCGGCGGCCAGGGCTTTCCCGCCGCGAAAACGCAAAAAAGGACTGAAGGCGTGCCCAAGCATTGGCATGATGGCAATGAGGGCCATGGGCACCCCGCGCAGGACGAGGTATCGATAAGCGTACCAGACCGGCAGTATCGCTTTGCTGATATCCAGGAAGAGAACCAGCAGCCCCAGCCAGGCCTTGCCGGTGTGGAAGGTGTTAAATGCGCCGGGGTTTCCGTCCCCATAATCACGCGGGTCCAGGCGGTAGAACAGTCGGGAGAGCCAAACCGAAAAAGGCAGAGACCCGCACAGAAACGCGGCGAGAGCGCACAAAATCCAGGTCATAGATGAATTCTATCCGATATTAAGACGTTTTCTGCTTCAGGCTGGAAAGCAACCGCGCGTTAAGTCTCAAACAGACAAAAGGACCGCATCAGAGCGGTATAATGACCATCTGATGACGCCAATAGTAACAGGAAGAGGACCTATCTGATGAAAGGGGACCACGCGCCCACCCCATATCCAAATGCCAGCAGGCAGCAGAACGATAGTTCAAACGGGCATTTCAGCATCAAGAACTTTTTTAAAGCGCTGCGCAACGCGTCCAATGCGTTTAAGTTGGTCTGGGAAGCCAGCAAACAAAACGCCTTGTTCAATTTCGGGCTCACGCCAGTCGCGGCGCTGATGCCAGCGGCGCAGGCCTGGGTAGGTAAACTTATCATTGATAAAATTCTCGGGGTGGTGAACGCGAACCTGGGCTGGCAGGCAGGCATGCGGGAAGTGCTGCCAGTCGTGCTGCTGGAGCTTGGGCTGGTGCTGATTGGCGCAGTGGTGAACCAGGCGCGCGTCTTCTTGAACCGCATGTTAAGCTTGCAGCTTACCACGCATGTCAACACCCTGATTATCCAGAAGGCAATCAGCCTGGACCTGCAGTTCTTTGAGGACCCGGTATTTTATGACATGCTGCAGAATGCCCGCCGTCAATCCGACAGCGCAGCGCTATCGATTGTCACAGCCAGCATGCAAATCGCGCAGCAGACCATCACGCTGGTGTCGCTGGTCGCGCTGTTGGTGCGCTTCAGTCCGTTGCTGGCGCTGATTGTGTTCGTCGCCGCTATCCCAAGCTTCCTCGCGGAGACCCAATTCGCGGAAATTTCTTACCGCATGATTTACCGTCGCGCGCCGGAAATGCGCCTGCTGAGCTACCTGGAAATGCTGCTCACCGGCAATGAGACTTTTAAGGAAATCAAGCTTTTTGGGTTGGGGGAACCGCTGCTCAAGCGGTTTAGGACGCTGTTCATCCGTTTTTTCAACGAGGACATGACAGTCGCGCGAAAGCGCGCGCTGGCCGGCTTGGGTTGGGGCGTCCTCTCCAGTCTGGTCTATTACGGCAGCTATGTGTGGGTTATTTACCGGACTATCATCAAGGCCGTGACACTGGGCGATATGACCATGTTTCTGTCCATTTTCCGGCAGTCTCAGAACTCCATCAGTTCCCTGCTGAGCAGCTTTAACAGCATTTACGAAAACAACCTGTATCTCGATAACCTTTTGGCTTACCTGAAAATCACACCTGTACTTTCCAGTCCGATTGAAGGACTTCCCGCGCCCGCGCCCATCAAAGAGGGCATTGAGTTCCGCAATGTATCCTTTAAGTATCCCGGTTCAGACGTGTTCGTTCTCAAAGACATCAATCTGACTATCGCGCCAGGGGAAAGCATCGCGCTGGTAGGCCTGAACGGCGCGGGCAAGACCACGCTTGTGAAGCTGCTGACCCGCCTGTATGACCCCACAGAGGGCGCGATCTTTTTGGATGGGCGCGACCTGCGTGAATTTGACCTGACAAGCCTCCACCAACGTTTTGGAGTCATCTTCCAGGATTACGCGCGCTATCAATTCAGCGTGCGGGAAAATATCGGTTTTGGCCAGATTGATGAAGCGGAGAATCTGGATAAAGTGCGCGAAGCAGCGGAACGGGGCGGCGCTGATAAACTGGTGGAGGAATTGCCCGAAGGCTATGAAACCATCCTGGGCAGGCGTTGGGAGAAAGGCCTGGAACTCTCCGGCGGGCAGTGGCAAAAGATTGCCCTGGCGCGCGCGTTTATGCGCAACGCGGAGGTGCTGATTCTGGATGAGCCGACCAGCGCTCTGGACGCCGAAGCGGAATACGAAATCTACAAGCGTTTCCGCGAGCTGATGCACGGCAGAATTGCCGTCCTGATTTCGCACCGCTTCTCTACCGTGCGCATGGCGGACCGCATTGTGGTGCTTTCCGAAGGCCGGATTTTGGAAGTCGGCAGCCACTCGGAACTGATGCGGCGCGGCGGGCCGTACGCGCACCTGTTTAATCTGCAAGCGGAAGGCTACCGGTAGTCGGTCCGCGCCCGGAACGGGCGCGAGCCAGGCCGGGCCTCTGTGCCTCGCGGAGAGTCAATTCCATTCTGTCTGTGTCCGATGGACCGGCGCAGTAATTCCTGAAAAGGCTTTTATTCACCCCAAATTCATTCTATAATTAGCATATCAGTCCGCTTTACCGCCAAACAAAAACTTTCTCTGCACGAAAAAAAACAGCACTGGCCGCACCACTTTTATCCGCGCAAAAAAAACTATCAACATAAAACCACCCTGCCGGGAAGACAGCGGCCGGAGCTAAATAAATGGAAAACATCATACTTCAGGACCGTGATATCGAGCGTCGATTTTCAGAGGTGGCAGTCCTTTTTATCACGGAAATGGACGAATCTTCCAGTGCGGAAAGCCTGCGCGAGGAATACGCGCGGGATAAAAACATCATCCTGCATCTCAAAGCTGCTGAAGATTCCGCCGGTCAGATGCTCGGCTTTACCAGGGCTGCGATGAGCGACTATGCTTATAACCTCTTTACGGGGGCGGATGCGCGCTGCCGCGGCAGAAAGCTGGGCACTGCCGTCAGGGTGCTGGCGCTGCGCTGCGCCCGCGATGTGCTGAAAGTGGGCGAAGCGCGCACGCACCATCATGCCGCCAATGAACCCATGCTCGCGATTGACCGCGTTTTGGGATACACCCTTGGTCGCGGCTTTTATACCATGCGAAAGCTGCTTACCTGACAGCTGTGATTTTTATAAAGGAGGGATGATGCGCATATTCTTCACTATCGTTATTGTTTTGTGGGCTGTCTTGGGCCTGACGCACCCCGCCGCTGCCGCCTCCAACCAGGCGGAAATTGACGCGACACAAGTATGGATTGTGTCTACTGTCACGGTGGCTCCGTTTGAGCCCTTTGGAACCAGCATCACACACATCAACGAGTCTTTTAACGGCAGCATGGGAACCCATTTTTATTACCAGATTGGCAGTATGTTTGCTCCTTACCTGCAAAACCTGGTCTACCTGGGAAGCCCGGGCACCAACTGCACATGGGACGTTTCCATCCTGCGCCTGGATTGCTCGTGCAGCACGGGCATCACCTGGCTCGCAATTGATTTTGATTTATTCATACCGATGTCTGATTATGTTGGCAGTACCATCTGGCTGGGCTGGGCTGGCACCTACGGCGGCTATCCGATTGACTACACCATCGTGCTGAACTATCCCGCGCCGCTGGTCTATCTGGATTACTACGCGGACGCGCCCACCAGCGTCACTCCCACGCAGATTACCTGGCACAAGGTGAGCCCTACCAATGACATCCAACTCATTGGGTACGCGTCTTTTTCCGACCCGCGCGTTTTCTCGCTATTCCTGCCAATCGCGCTGCGTTGAGAGTGAAGCCTGAAGGCAAAAAAGGGGAGCCGGCATGCCGGCTCCCCGGGATGTTTCCGCCTTACTTCATCAGGGCGGGCAGATACAGCCGAAGCAGCATATCTCCGCCGTAAATCATGCGCGACTCCGATGGAATCCCGTTCACAAAAACGGTAACCAGCGTCGGGCCCGGCTGCCAACCCCACAGCGGGAAGGACGTGTAATCCTCTGCGGTGAATCCGGAAGGCCGCACCCACTTGATGAGGCCGTTATCGAGACGACGCAGCTGCACCACCGGCACATTGGTGGATGTGGTGTACGTGCCTCCGCCTGCCGCTTCGGTGTATTGATAGCCGCGCAGGCCGGCGCCGGTAAGCGTCAGAATTCCGCCTTCCGAAGGTTCAGAGCTTGAGAGAATAACGGGCTGCCATGCTGCTTCAAATCCCAGATTCGGGTCGTAGATTTGGGTGTCTGAAGAGCTTTGCCAGCTTTCGCTATACCCGCCGGCAATCAAAATCCGACCATCCAGCAGCAGGGTGCTGGTATGTGCCGCGTGCGGAACCGTCAGGGGGGCAATTGTGCTCCAGGTGCCGGTGATGGGATTATAAAGTTCAACACTTGCCAGATTACTACTGGAAGACCATTCATATTTGCCGCCCGCGACCAATACTGAACCGTCCTCGAGCAAATTCGCGGAGGCATAGAATCGGGCAGTATTAAGCGAGCCGGTAGGGGTCCAGGTTTCGGTCCAGTAGTTATAAATTTCCGCGTCCGAAATTGCGCCAAAATAGTGTCCGGCTGCCACCAACACGCGGCCGTCCCGCAGCAGGGTGGCCGTGTGCATTTGGCGGGCGGAATTCATGGACCCTGTGTCCGACCAGGTATTGGTTTCCGGGTCGTAAATTTCAGCGCTGGCAATAATATCATTCCCCGAGTATCCTCCGGCGACCAACACCTTGCCGTTCGGCAAAAGGGTGCTGGAGTGGCTTCTGCGCGGCGTGTTCATCGGCGCGGCAGTTGTCCAGGTTTCTGTTAGCGGGTCATAAATCTCCGTGCTGGCGAGGATTGAACTATCGCTTACAGCCACCCCGCCAGTAACTAACACCCTGCCGTCCGCCAGCAGGGTGGCATTGGATTCATAACGGTTTTCGTTGAGAGACCCTACGATTTTCCATTGGTCCTTAGCGGGGTTGTAAATTTCACTTTCAGCCACCATGCCTCCCGCGTAAAGCACATCGCCTCCCATCAACAGCGTGGCTGTGGGCAGCATGCGGTGGTAAATCGGCGCAGAGGCAAAGCTTGAGCTTTCACTCAGTGGGTCATAGAGTTCCGCGGTGACGGTCGGTTCATAATAATCCCCACTCAAGATAAGCACTTTTCCACTGACGAGCAGGGTAGCTGTGGAGCCAACCCGAGGAATTTGCAAGGGTCCCCCCGCGTGCCAGGTTCCCTCGCGCAGGTCGAGAATTTCGGAACTGATAAGCGCGCCGCCGTTGTATCCACCGGCCACTATCAAGCGGCCGTCAGGAAGGAGCGCGGTAGCTTGTTGAAAACGGGCCTGATTAAGCGAAGGTCCGGCAGTCCAGCTTCCCAGCTCTCCGTCTTTGTAATCGTATATTTCCGTTGAGCTTAATCCCTCCCCAAAAAACGAGAAATAACCGCCGGTCACGATGACTTTGCCGTTGGGAAGCAGCGTGGCGCTGTGAATAAAACGTGCGGTATTCATGGAAGGCACGCTCGTCCAGGTATTCGCGGCAGGGTCAAAAACCTCAGCCTCACTCAACGAAGTGCTGCTAGAATCCGCGCCGCCGGCCACCAGCACCTTCCCATTGGGCAGGAGCACCGCGGTATGAGACGAACGAGGGGTAATCATCGGGCTGACCACTGTCCAGGTATTCAGCTCGGGGTCATAAATTTCAGCGCTGCTGAGAGCGCTCAGATACCGTTCTCCCCCCGCCACCAGCACTCTGCCGTCTGGCAGCAGCGTGGCGGTGTGGCCGCTGCGTCCGTCGTGCATGGAGGCGACCTGAATCCACATATCCTCGACAGGGTCGTATATCTCGGCGCTTGGGTCGCCGCTGTTGGAGCCGTATCCTCCCGCGACCAGCACTTTTCCATTCAGCAGAAGGGTGGCTGTATGGTAATTGCGCGCCACATGCAAATCGTCGACATAAGACCATAAGTTCATCTGCGGGTCAAACAGTTCAGCGGTATACAGCCGGCCGCCATTGTACCCGCCAGCCACCAGCACCTTCCCGTTCAGGAGCACCGTCGCCGTGTGCGAGTAGCGGTTGGTCTGCAAATTGGGATAAAAGTTCCAGTCATTCGTGGCTGGGTCATATGCCTCCACAGTGGCCATCGCCGCGCTGCCGTCAAACCCCCCAATCACCAGCAGTTTCCCCTCGGGCAGCAGCACATTGGACGAGGCATAGCGGGGAGTGGTGAGGCTGTCTGTGTAAATCCAGCCCGCGGAGGCTTTGGCCGGGGCCGGGCCAGTGAGGCTTCCACACAAGAGGAAGGCAAGAAAAACCATCAAAACGCGAACAAAGAGAGATTTGGACATTTTATGCGCCTTGGAATGCATGATAACCTCCTGTAATTGTGGACTGAATTGGTAAAGTCTGATGGTGCTGCTGGTTGGTCAAGAAAGAACCAGGCTTGTCCAACCAGTCAATAAAAACATGGTTTTTGGCTGATGCGAAGCGGTGATTTGGAGTGTGTCTCCTCCTGTTTCAAATGGCGGGACCTTGGATACAAAGAATTTTACCACGCTTGCACCCTTTGTTTTGTTTTTTTCCTAAAACTCCCTCTTGAAAATTCTGAAGCGTTATATAATTAGCAATATCCACCCAATGTACCCTCACATTGCGAATTGCATTTAAGCAAAGTACCTTATGTGCACATATACATTTCACAATTGACTAACAGGAGGCGGCTGTGCGTAAATTGATTGGTAAGTATGTGGGAAAACATATTTTTGTTTCAGTTCTGGTTGTATTATTCTCTCTATCATCTCTTCAAATCCAACCTATCAGGGCTCAGGGAAACACAATTTATTACGCCGCGCCGTCCCCAATGGGCGTGGGGGACTGCAGCGCGTGGGAGAACGCCTGCGACCTGCAGACCGCGTTGACAACAGCCGTGGCGCCAGCCGAAATTTGGGTGAAGGCGGGCGTGCACAAGCCCACCATTGTCCCGGACAGCCGGGACGCAGCCTTCACTCTGCGCAGCGGCGTGGAAGTGTACGGCGGCTTTGCCGGCACCGAAACTGCGCGCGAACAGCGCGACTGGCGGCTGAACCTGACGATTCTCAGCGGGGATATTGACAATAACGACATCAATGAGGACGGCAACTTCATCATTGAGGATGTGGTTGAGATTGTGGGCGCAAACAGCAGGCATGTGGTGGTAGGCAGCGGTGTGGACGCCACCAGCATCCTGGATGGGTTGGTGATTACTGCGGGGAAAGACGCGGGCGTAACAGGCGCAGGTATTTTATTGGTTGGGGGCAGCACGCCAATCTTTAGAAATCTGCTGATTTCTGGCAACTACGCAGGGACGGGAGGCGGCTTAAATATCGACGGTAGCGGGCCTACCATTGTAAATACCATCTTTGCACACAACTTTGCGGAGTACCGCGGCGGCGGCATGAATGACAGCGTCAATATTAACACAACTCTGATTAACTGTGAGTTCTACGATAATGTTTCCCGGGATAACCACGGCGCAGCGATTATGACGGGGTATTCCAAGCTGACAGGCGGCGTACTGAAAATAATCAACACGCTCTTCCATTACAATTACACACCGTATGCAGTCGCAGGAATATTCGCCGATAATACCAACGTGCAGCTTTACAATGTCACGTTCAGCGAAAATATCTCAGGTGGAGAGCCCGCGGCTGTTCTTTCTTATCAGAGCACCTGGACCGTGGCTAATGTTATCGTATGGGGAAATCACTCGCCGGGGGGTATCGAATTTCAGTATGTTTCCTCTTCCAATATTAATATCCTAAACAGTGATATCGCAGCTTGCGGCGCTTCGGGGGCTACCTGGCATCCTGAATTATGCGGCTCCGACGGCGGAGGCAACATCCAGGCAGACCCCTTGTTTGTGAACCCCGGGCTTGGGAACTTCCGCCTGGGCCAATCCTCGCTGGCGGTTGACGCGGGAAATAACGCCTTTGTCCCGGTTGGAATCACTACCGACCTGGACGGCAATGCCCGTTTCGTGGATATGCCCGTCCCGGATACCGGCCTGGGCACCCCGCCGATTGTGGATATGGGCGCGTACGAAGCCTATGAGGACGCAGCTGCTCCGACGGTGAGCTCCATCACAGCGCGTGACCCAAACCCGACGAACGCGAACCATGTGCGCTTTTTGGTGAACTTTTCTGAACCCGTCTTTGGAGTCAGCACTGAAAGCTTTGACCTGTCCTCGATAGGGCTGACCGGCACCAATATTGAATCGGTTACGGGCGGACCGGTTTATTGGGTGGTGACTGTGAACACCGGCGAGGGCGACGGCAGCCTGCGTCTGGATGTACCCGAAGGGGCTGAGGTCTGGGACCTGATGGGCAACGCGCTCACGGGCCTGCCCTATCAGGGTGGGGCGAGCTATGTCATTGACCGCACCCAGCCGGAAGTGCTTTCCAGCACGCGCGCAAACCCCAACCCGATCAACACTTACCTGGTAAACTTCGATGTGACTTTTAGCGAAACGGTGACTGGCGCGGACACGAGTGATTTTGAATTGAGCGTGGAAGGCGGCATCTCGGGTGCCAGTATTTATACCATTTATGACTTTGGGGACCATATTCGTGTGGCAGTGCTCACCGGCAGCGGTGATGGGACCATCCGCCTGGATGTGGTAGAGGAGGCGGAAATCGCCGACCTGGCCGGCAATCCGATTGCCGGGCTGCCGTATACCGAGGGCGAGGCGTACACGATAGATAAGACCCGTCCCACTGTGCTTTCCATCCTGCGCGCTGACCCGAACCCGACCCGGGA
Source organism: Chloroflexota bacterium (assembly GCA_012517865.1). Taxonomy (GTDB): domain Bacteria; phylum Chloroflexota; class Anaerolineae; order Anaerolineales; family Anaerolineaceae; genus Mesolinea. The sequence continues at coordinate 57,917 of JAAYUC010000009.1, forward strand.
ACTGGAGGTGGATTACACCGTCACTTTCTCAGAGGCTGTCTCGGGGGTGGGCGTGCCGGATTTCGTGGTAACCGGATTTGGCGGCAATACCGGAGCGAGCGTCTTGAGCGTCAGCGGCAGCGGGGACTCGTATGTCGTGACGGTATCCACCGGTACGGGTGGCGGCAGGCTGCGCCTGGATATTCCTTACACGGCCATTATTTGGGACGCGGCAAATAATTGGTTTGAGGGATATTACACCAGCGGCGAAGAGTACACTGTGCTGTACTTTGACATGTTCCTGCCGCAGCTGAGCAAGTAAACCCTTGATTTACTGTATCTTCAGGTTAATCCAAGCACACCCGCCGCGGCGGGTGTGCTTGCTGTTTTGTATATGGAAACGAGACTTACAGCGCCAGTGCAAGCACGGCGAACCACAGCACCATGCTCAGAAAGACTGCCCACTCTGCGATGCTCAGGCGGCTGACGCGCGGGCGGGCTTTTTCGGCGGGGGCTTCCAGGGCTTTATTTTCTTTGTTTCGCCGCGCGGCCAGCGCCAGGAAGTACGCAAACGCGGCAATGCCGGGCAGCCCTGCCAGGCCGTAAGCCCGCGCGATGCGCACGGCGCCTTCCGGTTGGGTGATGATGACAAAGGTGAAGAGGATTAACATCGCCAGGCCGGCGCGGAAGAACGCTATGGCCGAGGCGGCGTGCTGTTTGTACAGGTTGAGCGGGAAGAGCCCCACCAGCGCCAGGCTGATGGCGCACAGCGCGCCAATCACACCCGCGATTCTGGCCAGCGTGCCCGGCAGAATCATGCCCAGAGAGATGCATGCAATCAAGAGGCACAAGCCGCTGACTATGAGGCTGAAGTTGAACCAGCCGGCTTTCGCGGAAACACCTTCCTCGCCAAGTTCGGAGATGAAATGATTCAGGGGGGAGTAGCGCTCGCCGTCTTTGCCGCGGTAAAAAATGCCGGCCACCAGCGCGCCAATCAGCACTACCAGCACGCCGGCAGCGCCGGCGAGTTTGAAGGTAAGAGGGTCAGAGAAGAATGCCACAGGTAAGCTCCTTGGGTTGGTCTGATGAAAGTATACCCTGAACTCAGGCCGCGGAGCGCCCCGCCCGGTAGGGGCCAAATTTGCGATAAGCCTCTGGTTTGGCGCGGCTCAGGCGTTCGGTGGCCGGGCTGAGCAGGTAAAAACCGCCGTTGCGGTGTAATAAGGGGATGCGCCGGCGGGCCTGGATGAAAGCCTCGCGCATTTCTTCCGAAAGGTAATAGTAAGAGTCGTAATCCTCCGGGCAGTCTGCCAGCAGCTGGTCGTAGGTCTGGATGAACTCGGCGCGGAAGTCTGTGCTTACCGCGTCCAGATGGCTGAGCAGCCAGCAATACGGCTCAAAATCCCAATGGTAAGCCAGCCCGATAAAGCGGTCGTCCGCGGTGATGTAGGGGAAGAAGGGGAACTGCCGGCAGCTGACGCTGCGGTATTCGCGCTGGCAGGCCTGGGGGCCCAGGCAGGCCAGCAGGCGCATATGGGCGGGCGTGTCGGCCTGAAGGCGGCCGGGGTCTTCCGGCTCGGAGGCGCACTCGTCGCCGCGCCAGGGGTGCCAGCGCGCGGTGCGCGCGCGCAGGTACTCCCATTCCTCGAGGTAGGCGGCCGGTACAGCCCAGCAGATATCGCAGCAGAAGGGGATGCCGCGCGGATTGTGTGGCGCACAGCGCAAGCCGCAGTCGAAGCTGGTGGCAGGCGCGTTAAAGCCGGCGTAGAGCGCGGGAATGTTGAGCGGTGGCCTGGACATGCGTTCATTGTATCAGGATGACGAGTTTTCGTCATTGCGAAGGAGCGTCAGCGACTGTGGCAATCTGCCCCCGTTCTTGCATGGTCTCCCGACCATGCAAGGCGCCTGACCGTTAGGTCTCCCTTTTTCAACGAGCGCAAAAACGGAGACCTAAAGGTCATCTACCCCGCTCGGTGAGGACACCGGCGGGAACACGGGTTTTCGTCATTGCCTCGTTCTTGCATGGTCTCCCGACCATGCAAGGCGCTTGACCGTTAGGTCTCCCTTTTTCAACGAGCGCAAAAATGGAGACCTAAAGGTCATCTACCTCGCTCGGAGAGGACGCCGGCGGGAACACGGGGACATTGTACCCCCTGAGGGTGTTCAAGCCGGCTGATACTTGGAAAATCAGGTGTGTTAAAAGGAAAAAGCGGGCGACCGGATTCGAACCGGCGAATGTTAGCTTGGAAGGCTAATGCCTTACCACTTGGCGACGCCCGCGTGCACTATATTTTATGCAATTCGCAGCCCGGCGTCAATGCCGGCGCCGCGTCAAACCTATGCCAGTCTACTGCCTCAACAACTCCAAAAGCAGCTCGCGGGTGCGTTTGGGGTCGGCTTTTCCGCCTGTGCGGCGCATCACCTGCCCCACAAACCACCCCAGCAGGCTTTCCTTGCCAGCCCTAAAGTTCTGCATTTCAGAGGGGGATTCTTCCAGAATGGCGGCGATTTGCTGGCGCAGGGTGTCTTCATCCGCGATTAACCCCAGGCCTTCGTCCGCGACAATTTGCGAGGCTTTCCCCGCTCCGGCTTCCACTCTGGCAAGCAGGCTTTTGCCAGTGGCTGGATTAATCTTTCCGCCTTCCACCAACTGGATAATTTCCGCCAGGTCCGCCGGTCGCAGGCGCAGTTCAGCGGCGCTCTTGCCGGTGTCGTTCATCAGGCGGATGAGGTCATTCATCATCCAATTGGAGACGAGCTTTGCCGCGCCGCCGCAAAGCTGCACGCTTTCCTCGTAGTAATCCGAGAGCCCGCGTTCGCTGGTCAGAATTTCCGCGTCGTAGGCTGAAAGCTGGTAATCCTGGATAAAGCGCGCGCGCCGGGCGAGCGGCAGTTCCGGCAGGCTGTTTTGCACCGCCGCGATTTCCGCGGCTGTCAGCACCACGGGCAGCAGGTCGGGCTCGCGGAAGTAGCGGTAGTCGGCCTCTGTTTCCTTGGAGCGCATTTTGCGCAGAGTGCCGGTATCGGCGTCCCAATCCAAGGTGTAGGATTCGATGCGCTGGCCGGCTTCCACAGCGTCAATCTGGCGCTTGGCTTCTTCGCTAATCGCCTGGCGCACCGCGTCGATGGAATTGACGTTCTTAATTTCTGTTTTGGTGTTCAGCATGCTGCTGCCGGCTTCGCGGATGGAAACGTTCGCGTCGCAGCGCAGGTGTCCGCGCTCCATATCCGCTTCTGAAACGCCAATCCAGCGCAGCAGCTGACGCAGCTGCGTGAGGTACTGGGCGGCTTCCTCGCCTGAGCGCAAATCGGGCTCGGTGACCATCTCCACCAGCGGCACGCCGCAGCGGTTGAAGTCCACCAGGCGTTCGCCGCGATCAATCTTGGTTTTGCCGGCGTCCTCCTCCAGGTGCAGTTTGTGGATTCGCACGCGCCGCTCGGAACCGTCGGGCATGCGCAGGTCCATGTAACCGCCCTTGCCGATGGGTTCGTCGAACTGGGTAATCTGGTAGCCTTTGGGCAGGTCCGGGTAAAAGTAGTTTTTGCGGTCAAAGTAAGAGATTGGATTGATTTCGGCGTGCATGGCGGCGGCCAGCAGCGCGCCTTTTCGCACAGCTTCAGCGTTCAGAACGGGGAGCACGCCGGGCAGGCCGCTGCAGACCGGGCAGATGTTGGTATTCGGCGGCGCGCCCCACGAATCCGCCTTGCAAGAGCAGAAAATTTTGCTGGCGGTGTTCAGCTGAATGTGCGTTTCCAGGCCGATGACAATTTCGTAAGTTTTCATGCTTTCACCTCGCTGCCGCGCAGCGCCTGCGGTTGTACCGCGCGCCATTCCGCGTCCCGGGTAGCCTGTTCGTACGCGTAAGCCGCCCGCAGAATGATATCTTCGCGGAAATCCATGCCAAAAAACTGCACGCCGATGGGCAGCCCTTGCGGGTCCAGGCCGGCGGGAATGCTGACAGCCGGGATGCCGGCGTGATTGCCGGCCACAGTCATCTGGTCGGAGTACTGCATCAGGACTGAATCGCCCATCACCTCGCCGCGGCGGAAAGCGGTGGTCGGTGTGGTGGGCGTCAGCAGCGCGTCCAGGCGGTACGCGCCGTTGGGGTCAAAGGCGCGTTCAAAGTCCGAACGAATCATCGAGCGCACGCGCAGGGCTTTTTGATAGTATTGGGCGCTGTGCTGTGCCGCGCTCACGTACATGCCCATCAGGATGCGCAGCTTGGGCTGCAGCCCAAAGCCTTCGGCGCGCGTGGCGCGGTAAAGTTCGCTCAGGTCCAGGGCTGGTTTCCTGGCGCGGTAGCCGTACTTGACGCCGTCGAAGCGGTGCAGGTTGGAAGCCGCTTCCACGCGGGAAATGACAAAATAAGCAGGGATGCCGTGGCGGGCATTGGGCATCGGCACGTTTTCTACGATTTCCGCGCCGAGCTGCGCCAGCACTTCAGCTACAGCGCGTACAGAAGTGTTCATCTCCGGTTGAATGGCCTGAATGCTCATTTCACCGGTCAGGGTGTCTGGATAGGTGATGTGGTCATAATCCGGCGAAATTCCAATACGCATTCCGCGCACGCCTTCTTCCAGCGCTGCCAGATAGTCCGGTACCGGAGCAACCGCGCTGGTGCTGTCTTTGGGGTCGGCGCCCGCCAGCACCTGCAGCATCAGGGCCGCGTCTCTCACGTCGCGCGCCAGCGGACCAGGGCAGTCCAGCGAGGAGCCAAAGGCAATCAGGCCGTAGCGGGAAGTGCGGCCGTAGGTGGGTTTCAGGCCGACCACTCCGCAGAACGCCGCCGGCTGGCGGATGGAGCCGCCGGTATCCGTGCCAAGGGAAAGCGGCACTTCGCGGGCGGCCACAGAAGCGGCCGAACCGCCGGAGGAACCGCCCGTGACGCGCTCGGTGTTCCACGGGTTATTCGGGTGCGGTTGAAAAGCGCTGGATTCACTTGAGGAACCGTAGGTGAATTCATCCAGGTTGGTTTTACCGATAATGAGCGCGCCGGCCTGCGCCAGACGCTCCACCGTTGTGGCCGTATACGGCGGCCGGAAATTGTACAAAATGCGGGAAGCGGCTGTGGTGGTGGTGCCCTGCACGCAAAAGATGTCTTTAATCGAAACCGGCACACCAGCCAGCAGACCAGGGTCTTCGCCGCGCTCGAGCCGTGCCCGCACCTGCTCCGCCTGTCTGCGGGCAAGGTCCGCGGAGACTTCTATAAAGGCATGCACCTTGCTTTCTTCAGCGGGGTCAGAGGTTTTGGGTTCCAGGCTGCCAGGAACGCCGTCCACCGCGGCAATCTGCTTCAGGTGGTCCTCCAGAACCTCCAGCGGAGAAAGCAAACCAGCGCGCACTTTTTGCGCAATTTGATAGGCCGAGAGTTGAATGCTGCTCATTTCGCCTCCTCACCGCCGCGGCGGAAATCCGGGACGCGAAAGTATTCTCCGTTGCTTTCCGGCGCCAGAGCAAGGATTGCCGCGGAATCGGGGAAGGGTAGCCATTCGTCCGGTCGGGGAGGGTTGCCCTGACAATCCAACCCGTGCAGGCTGGGCTGCACGCCCTCTGCCAGTTTAATCTCACTCAATTCCTTAACCGCCGCCAGCTGGTGATTGAGTTCCGTGCGCAGATACTCGCTTTCTTCGGGGGTCAGCTCCAGGGCGGCCAAAGTGACCAGCTTGGCAAATAATTCCGGCGTGATGTAGTCAGGCGTCATAAACACTTCCTTTTGTCATTGCGTTACGCGTTATTATAACAAGTTTCCAGCCGCGCCTGCTGAAAGCTCTCCGGCTCTGTGTGGTTTGCCCGCCTGAATGCTATAATCTCCAGGTATGGAGACCGTAATGACTCCAGCCATCCCGAGCAAACAAAAAAAACGCCTCGACCCGCGACATTGGGGCGCGGAAAACTGGTTTTTCGCGGCCGGCCTGGCACTCTACCTGCTGACCCGCTTTATCCAGCTGGATAAATTTCCCATCTTTTTCTTCACCGATGAAGCCGTGCAGACCATGTCGGCAGTGGACCTCATCGCGCGCGGCTTTAAGGACACAGCCGGCCGCCTGCTGCCGGTTTACTTTGAGAACGGCGGTCAGTACAACCTGAGCCTGTCCGTGTACTTGCAGCTGCTTCCGGCGCTGCTGCCGCGCTCGGTGTGGCTCACGCGCGGCATTTGCGCCTTGGTAACACTCGCGGTGCCGCTCAGCATTGGGCTGGCTTTGCGGGATTACTTTAAGGCGCGCGCCTGGTGGCTTGCGCCGGTGTTCGCCGCGGCAGTGCCAGCCTGGTTTCTCCATTCCCGCACCGCTTTTGAAACGAGCCTCGGCGCGGCAATGTTCAGCCTGTTCCTTTATTTCTATCTGGGTTACCGCCTGAAAAAGCGCAGCCTGCTGCCCACCGCGCTCATTTTTGGGGCGCTGGCATTCTATGCGTATAGCCCTCTCCAGGCTGTAGTTGTGCTCACTGGCGCCGCGCTTCTGATTGTCGATTGGCGCTACCACTGGCAGGATAAGCGCGCCCTGCTGGCCGGCCTGTTCGTGCTTGCCCTCGCGGCGCTGCCGTACGCGCTCTTTCGCATCACCCATCCCGAAGCGCTGACGTGGCACCTGACCCTATTGCATTCCTATTGGGTTTCCGACGCGTCTTTGCCAGCCAAAATTGGCGCATATCTGCGCAGTTACCTGAGCGGGTTGGACCCACGCTACTGGTTTTTCCCGAACCAGATAGACCTTGTAAGGCATCAAATGAAGGGCATGGGGCACTTTCCCCTGCTCAGCCTCCCGCTGGTCTTGCTGGGATTGGCGGAAGCCTTGCGCGGCTGGCGCGAACCTGCCAAAAGAACCATTCTAATCGCGCTGCTGGCCGCGCCCGGCGGCGCGGCGCTGGTCTCGCCAACCATCACGCGCCTGCTCGTGATGATTGTGCCGCTGTGCTTCCTCGCGCTGATTGGCACAGAAACTGCGCTTGCGCTGCTGAACCCCCAATCGCGGCTGCGTAAGCTGCTTCCATCGGTGTTCTGGGCTGTGTGGGCTGTGCTGAGCGCGTTCATGACTTATGACGCCCTGAAGAACGGCCCAACCTGGTTTGAAAATTACGGCATGTACGGAATGCAGTGGGGCGGGAAGACGCTCTTTGATGAAATCAAGGCTTTCGCGCGGGAAAACCCGGAAAAGAACATTTCCTTGAGCCCGAATTGGGCAAACGGCACCGATGTTATCGCGCGCTACTTTTTGGGAGACCCGCTGCCCATCACCGTGGGAGATATCGCTCCTTACACCCTGTACGAGCTGCCACTGGATAAGACCAGGGTCTTTGTGATGACTCCGGAAGAGTTTGATTGGCTGCCCAAAACTGGCAAATTTACCGATGTTGAAGTGCTGAAAGTGCTGCCCTATCCCAATGGGAAGCCGGGTTTCTACTTCATCTCTCTGCGGTATGTGGATGGCATCGCGGATGTCTTCGCGAAGGAGCAGGCGGAGAGGCGCAAGCCCAAAAGCGCCCAGCTAGAGCTGTTCGGGCAGCAGGCGCGGGTGCAGTACTCGCCGCTGGATATCAACGACATCTACCAGGCTTTTGACGGAGACTCCTCAACCCTTATCCGCACTTTTGAGGCCAATCCGCTGGTTATCAGCCTGGAATTCCCGCAGCCGGTCGCCCTCAGCCGGGTAACGGCGCTGATTGGCAACGCGGCCAGCCGACTGGAGGTGGAACTCACTCCCGCGGACGGCAGCGAGGCGGCGCGTTTCAGCGCGGAAACAGGCGGCTTTGCCCAGGTCAGCCCGCTAAGTGTGGAGTTTGGAGAACCGCGGAGCCTGACGGGGCTCAGGGTTTCTCTCTGGAACGTGAACGACGGAGAGCCGGCGCATGTCCACCTGTGGGAATTAATACTGGAATGAAGCAAGAAGGCAGGCTGCTTACCATTCGGATGAGGCGGGCGGTATCCGCGGCGGAACCAACTTTCCGCCGGCGCGCTGAAATCTATAAAACCATCAAGATAATCCAAAAAGGAGTGGCATGGGCGCAAAATTAACCCCCAAAGTAATCCTGGAAGGCACGCGGCTGACCTTCAAGACCGAAATCGCGTTCAGACTGAACGAGCATCCGCGTTTCGTTGGCCCCCGCAAGTACCGCTACCACTCGCCGCTCATCTCCGCGGAATGGTGCGCCTTTACAAATTTCCCCTGGGGGCGCGGACTGATAAACTATCAGCCGGAAGAAGAAGCCCTGGCGATGGAGACTTACCGCACCTGGGCGCGCCTGTTTGAGCTGCAGCGCTATTATTCCTGGATTATCGACCGGTTTCATCTTTCCACCCAGGCCTGCCAGCTGCAGACCTACGGAAAATGCCCGGATTTTAGCTGGCTGGAGGAGCGGCTGCTGCCCCTCAATTTTCGGTTGATATTTTGCACGCGCAGCCCGGAATCCTTCGCGGCAGCGCGGGAAGAAAGGCTGAAAGTTTCCGGCAATCCGCGCCAGTACGACGACCTGGAGATTTTCAAGCGCGAACAAGAGTTGATGGAACGCCTGGTCTCCCAGAGCCGGCTGCCCTGCCTGCGTCTGGACCTCTCGGACAACGCGATTGACCTGGCAGTGGAACGCGTGGTGGACTGGATGGAAGCCACGGGCGGTTTGAGCATGCCGGATTAACCCGGCGGGCAGGAGGCGTGACCATGAAAGACCGGGTCAGAAATTCAGTCAAAGCGGTCATTATCCAGGCGGGGAAAATCCTGCTTGTGCAAAAAGCTGACATACTTGGCGCTTACACAGTTCTGCCCGGCGGAGGGCAAAGAGCAGGCGAGCCCTTGCCCGAAGCGCTGCGGCGGGAATGTCTGGAAGAAATCAATGCGCAGGTGACGGTAGGGGAGCTGCTATTCGTGCGCGATTACATCAGCGAGCACCACGAATTCGCGGATATCTCGGGGCATGTTCATCAGGTCGAGTTTCTTTTTGCCTGCTCTGTTTGCGCGGAGTACCAACCCGCCAGCGGAAGCGAACCGGACCGCGGGCAGCAGAACGTGATGTGGGTGCCGTTGGAAAACTTGGAGCAGGCCAACTTTTACCCCCGCGCGCTTGTAAAACACTTGCGGCGCCTCAGCGAGGCACATCAGCCGGTTTACCTGGGAGATGTCAACTGACCTGACCGCCAGGCGGCAGGATTGCACAGCAAATCCGCGGTTTTTTCGTAAAGGTATAATACTCACAGAGCTTTTCGTGCGCTCCGCGCTCAAGGAGATAAGTATGCGCCAGACCTTGCTTACCAATGACCAACTGCTGCACCTGCAAAAAGAAAAAACAGTGCTGAATGAAGCCGTCAATTTGCTATCGGCTTTTGCGCTCCCGCGGGAAGCTTTAGACGCGCTGGAAAACGCCGCGCGTCAGCTGGATGAACTCTTTCTGCTCGTGGTAGTTGGGGAATTTAACTCGGGAAAAAGCGCGCTGATTAACGCCCTCCTGGGCGAACGGATCTTGCGCGAAGGCGTTACGCCAACGACCGCGCGAGTCACCCTGGTGCGTTGGGGCGAAAAACCCGGCGAACAAATCGTCGATGACGGCTTCGCGATTTTTACCTACCCGCTTGATTTGCTTAAAGAAATCAATATCGTGGATTCCCCAGGCACGAACGCGATTATCCGCCAGCACGAAATCCTGACAAATGAGTATGTGCCGCGCAGCGACCTGGTCCTGTTCACCACTTCGGCGGACCGTCCGCTGACCGAAAGTGAGCGGCTCTTTCTCGAAAAAATCCTTTCCTGGGGCAAGAAGATTGTTCTGGTTGTCAATAAGGCGGATATCCTTGAAAACCAGGAAGCGGTGGAAGAAGTGCGTTCGTTTGTCTCCCGTCACACGGCGGGGATTCTTGGTGCCGAACCCGAGCTGTTTGTGGTTTCCGCCCGTCTTGGCCAGAAAGCTCTGCTGGCAGAAAACGCTGACCAAAAAGCTGCCTTGCGCGCCGAAAGCGGCATGGAAGCCCTGGAGACTTACATTACCAGGACTCTGGATGACCGCGCCAGACTGGGCCTGAAGCTGAACAGCCCGCTGGGAGTGGCCGAAAACGTGCTGCGTATGGCCCAGAGCCTCAATCGGGAGCAAGCCAAAGAATTGGAAGCCGACACGCGCCTTGTGGCGGACCTGGAAGGGATGCTGGGCGCCTACGATAAAGCGCTGCAGTCCGAAATCGTGCCGCGCCTGGCGGAAGTTGAGAACGTCTTGCAGCGCTTTGAGGCGCGCGGGCAGGACTTTTTCGACAGCACCCTACGCCTGACCAACATCGGCAACCTGGCCAAGAGCGAAAAAATCAAAGCCAAATTTGAACAGGAAGTGCTCGCGGAGGTGCCGCAGGAAATTGAAGAAAAAGTCCGGGCGATGATTGACTGGCTGGTGGATAAGGATTTGAACGTCTGGTATCAGGTGATGGCCGCGCTTGAACGGCGCCAGGCTGCCGACCGCGCGAACCTGAACGGCTCCCATCTGAGCGCCCAGGCGGAGCGCCGCAAGGACTTGATGGAAAGCGTCGGGCAGACCATTCGGGGAATTGTAAACAGCTACAACCGCAAGAAAGAGGCGGAAGAATTAAGCGCTTTTGTGGAAGGCGCGGTCGCGCAGACAGCCCTCTTTGAAGTCGGCGCGGTAGGCCTGGGCGCGCTGGTGGCCACGGCGCTGTTTTCTTCCGCGATGGATGTGACCGGAATCGTCGCGGCCGGCACGCTGGCGATACTGGGTTTGTTTGTGATTCCCTACAAACGCAAGCAGGTGAAGCAAAGTTTTAAAGAAAAAATGGAAGAGCTGCGTGCGAACCTGATGAACACCCTTTCCGCGACTTTCCGCCGGGAATCGGAGTTGGCAATTCGCCGGCTGAACGGTAAAATTTCACCTTACACCGCGGAAGTGCGCGCCGACCAGGAGAAAATCAGCTCCGACGCGAGCAGCCTTTCCGCGCTGGAAACTTTACTCAAGGAGACCCGGGACGCGATTACTAAAGTCCTGTAACCGAAAAAACATGAGAGTTTTAATAAACACAAAGCACATTGCCCTTTTTTTGCTAATTTTTGCGCTTCTTATCAGCGCTTGCGCCGCGCCAACAGCTGTACCGCCGGCGGAAACACCCGCCGCGGTCATCCCGCTGGACCTGCAAGCCAAAGGTTCGTCGTTTAACGTTATTCAGGGCGGGTACAATTTTACCGCCCCTGCCGGCAGCGACGTCAGCATCAGCGGCTCCGGCACACTTATCAGCGCGCTGGATTCCTCTTTGCTTTTTTCGCTCAACGGCATCAACGAAATGTCCACCGAAAAAACGGATGAAGAAATCCTGGAGGCTCTGCTCACGTCCCTTTTTAGCGGAGGACAAAGCAGCTATAAGAAGTCCGCGCTGATTAGCGCTTCGGTGGAAGGGTATGAAGGAGCGGCTTACGATTTCTCCGGCAAATTCCTGGGTTCCCAGGTGGAAGGCCGCGCGCTGGTCATCAAACCGGAAGCCAGGCGCTATGTTTCCATCCTTGGGATGGCGGTGGTGGAAGATAATCAATCCTTATGGACCACAACTGGTAAAGAGGCCTTTAATTACATCCTCTCCAGCTTCCGGATTCTGCCCGCCGAGGAGCTTTTAACCGCGGTCGTCTGCCCTGTTTCTCCCAACGCGAAATACGGGTTTTCCCCCTCGGAAGCGATTAAGGTGGGCGGAGGCCTGTCGAGCGGACCATTGCGCGAGCGGGCTTATCTGGACAACCTGCTGACAAGCGACGGCAAGCCAATTACCTATACCTGGGTACGCTCGCTCGAATCGCCGGACAGTATTGTGGACGAATACACCCTGACAGTCAATGGCAAAGAAGTCACGCTGTATTTGGACCAGTACTCTTACGGGGTCATCAACGCGCCGAGGGGTTTTGGCTGCATGGGAGCGTTTCCAATCAGCGAGCCGTAGGAAGAGCGCTGGTTGTGGTGCGGGAATAATCAGCCGGGGCTGATGAGGGGTTTGTCCGCACAGGAGCACGGGACACGCAAAAAAACAGGCGCGCTTGCCCAGCAAGTGCGCCTGTAATATTCCCTATAAACAGCACTAATCAATCGCTGCTGACCAACGTGCCGACCGGTTCGCCCAGGATGGCACGAATGAGCGCTTCGGGCTCCCACAGGTTGAGCACGAGGATCGGAATGTCGTTTTCCATGCACAGCGTCACTGCCGTGGTATCCATCACGCTGAGGCGCCGATTTACCGTCTCCATGTAGCTGAGCTGGTCAAATTTGACAGCCTCCGGGTTTGTTTTCGGGTCCGAGTCGTAAACGCCGTCCACTTTGGTGGCTTTGATGACCACCTCCGCGCCGATTTCGGTGGCGCGCAGGGCAGCGGCGGTGTCCGTGGAAAAGAAGGGATTGCCAGTTCCGCCGCCAAAGATGACGACACGGCCTTTTTCCAGGTGCCTGATGGCTCGCCGGCGGATGTAAGGCTCCGCCACGGTTGGCATTTCAATCGCGGATTGAACGCGGGTGATGACGTCAACGCGCTCCAGCGCGTCCATCAGGGCCAGCGCGTTGATGACTGTCGCGAGCATTCCCATATAGTCCGCGGTGGCGCGGTCCATGCCGCGGTTCTCCCCGATGGCTCCGCGCCAGAGGTTGCCGGCGCCGATGACGATGGCCACATCCACTCCCAACGCGTGCACTCTTTTTACCAGGTTGGCAATATGCGCCGCTTCGTTGGGGTCAATCCCAAAACCAGAGGCGCCCGCCAGCGACTCGCCGGAGAGTTTGAGCAGTATCCGCTTGTATTTGGGGATTCTGGTTTGGTCTGTCATGCTGCCTCCTTAGAGCTAAAAATAGAGCCAACTCTTGGTTGGCTCTGGTTCGTTGCTATTCAGCGGGCTCCTGCTGCTTGGTGGTTTCTCCGAGCGTCCAGCGCACAAAGCGCCGAACAATCAGATTCTCGCCCAGGGAGCTGACCTTGTCAGTGATTAAATCCGCCACGGTTTTGGATTCATCGCGGATATATTTCTGATTCAAAAGGACGTGCTCATCCTTGAACTTCTTCATATAGCCTTCCAGAATCTTGGGGATGATGGCTTCGGGCTTGCCTTCCGCGCGCACCCGTTCGGTCACGGCGGCGGCTTCCGCTGCCAGGACCTCGGCGGGAATATCCGCTTCGGAGATGTAGGTAGGCTGCGCGGCGGCAATTTGCAGCGCGATTTCGTGCGCCAGCTCCTGGAAAGAAGCGGTTTTGGCGACAAAGTCAGTTTCACAGTTCAGTTCCACCATCACGACCAGGCGGCCGTCGCTGTGGATATAGACTTCCAGGCGTCCTTCGGAAGCCACGCGGTCAGCGCGTTTTTCAGCGGTCTTCAGACCTTTTTCGCGCAGTTCCATCATCGCCTGTTCCATATTGCCGTTGGATTTCTCCAGAGCAGAGCGGCAGTCCATGATACCGCAGCCGGTCTTCTCACGGAGTTCTTTGATCATGTCGATTGTAATTTGCATTTTATTCCTTCTCGCGTCTGATGTTTAGTGCGTTGCCTCTGGATTATTCTTCCGCAGCGAAATCGCCGGCATCCAAATCTTCTTTGGCAGGTATCTTGGCGCGGGTCGCGTCTCCGAGCAGTTCGTCATCACCCAGTTCGATGTCTTCGTCAATCTTGCGGGAAATGACGGAGCGGGACTCGGGCAGTTCTTCCTCGATTTCCTCGTCCTTACGCATCAGGCGGCCTTCCACAACGGCATCGGCAATGCGGCCGACGATGAGTTTGATGGCGCGGATGGCGTCGTCATTGGACGGAATGACATAATCTACCATGCGCGGGTCGCAGTTGGTATCCACCATGGCGATAACCGGAATTTCGCGGATGTAGGCTTCGCGCATCGCGGTTTCTTCGCGTTCAATATCCACGATGAACACCAGTTTGGGCAGTTGTTTCATGTTGCGAATACCGCTCAGGCGGGTCTCCAGGCGGGCGATTTCGCGCTGGATGAGCAGGCCTTCTTTTTTGGTCAGCTGGTTGATTTCGCCGGATTCCACCATTTTCTCCAGGCGGGTCAATTCAACAATACGCTGTTGGATGGTTACCCAGTTGGTCAGGGTGCCGCCCAGCCAACGCTGGTTGACATAGGGCATGCCGCAGCGTTCAGCTTCTTCCTGGATGGTTTCCTGGGCCTGGCGCTTGGTGCCGACGAAGAGGATGGTGCCGCCTTCAGCTACGGTGTCGCGCACTTTGTTGAAGGCTTCATCCAGCAGCTTGACAGTCTGCTGCAGGTCGATGATGTGGATACCGTTGCGTTCGGTGAAGATATACGGACGCATTTTGGGGTTCCATTTATTGGTACGATGTCCGAAATGGACGCCGCTCTCGAGGAGCGCTTTCATAGATACAGCGGGTGACATATATACTCCTTTGCGTTATGCCTCCGCCCGGCTTTGCGGCAGCTCCGAACCCTTGCGGGCACGCGGGAGCGCCTGTGCCTTGGCGTGTGTGATTAGTGTCTCTGGCTTCTGCCAGAGCGTCCCATAGTATAACATATTTTTCTGTCAAGAGCGTGCGCGCGACTGTGTGGGAATCCCTCTTTTATTTTGGATTTTTATGTGGAAGCGGAGGTTAAACCTTCCCTGCGGTCAGGTCTCGCGAGTAGCGCGCAGGCGAATTTTTGTGGGGGAGGACTGTCATAATCCCTCCCTATTTGGGAAGGGTTGCTCAGCGAGGTAGAAGGTAGCTGCTCAGCCTTCCCCTGGGGGAAGGTGCCCGCAGGGCGGTAGAGGGTGTTTTCTCCCACTTCAGTCTCGCCGCGCCCGCCAGCTTAGCTTCTGGGAAAGCCTGACAGATCTCGCCGCGCTCGCCGGCCTGGCAGCCGCACGCCCAGGCTTCCCAGCCAATCCCAGCCCGCCTGCGGAAAGCGCCTTCTGACCAATTTCCGACTCGTGCTATAATCCCTCAAAATTCAGTACAAGGTTTTGCATCGATGCGATTTTTAATTACCGGAGGGGCTGGTTTTCTGGGGACGGCGCTCAGCAATCGACTCGCCCGTCAGGGGCATTTTGTGCGCGTGCTGGACGACCTCTCCAACGGCGATCCCTCCCGTTTGCTCCCCGAAATTGAATTCACCCAGGGCGATATTAACGACAAACCTTTGCTCTGGACGCTCTTACAGGAAATTGACTGCGTCTATCACCTCGCGGCAAGGGTATCCGTTCCAGAATCCCAGCTTTTCCCACGCGATTACAATCACGTGAACGTGGGCGGCACAGTCACGCTCATGGAAGCGATTCGCGATACGAAGGTGAGGCGGGTTGTCCTGGCTTCTTCCGGCGCGGTCTATGGGGAGCAGGAGACTATTCCCTACAAAGAAAGCGCAGAGGTCCATCCCCGTTCGCCCTACGCGGTTTCCAAGCTGGCATCTGAGTATTACGTGCGCACCATTGGCGCGCAGTGCGGCGTGGAAGCAGTATGTCTGCGCATTTTTAACGCGTATGGTCCGGGTCAGCGCGTTCCCCCGTTTCATCCGCCGGTGGTGCCAAACTTTTTGAAACATGCCCTTACCAACGGCTCCATTGTCATTCACAGCGACGGCAGCCAGACTCGCGATTATGTCTTTGTTGATGATGTCGTGAATGCGATGGTCACTTCGGCTACTGCCAGCGGTGTGGACCAGCAAATTATCAATATCGGCAGCGGGGTGGAAACAAGCGTCCGCGAACTTGCCCGGCTGGTGGTTCAGGCGACCGGCACCAAGCCTGAAGAGATTTACAATCCGCTTAAATACGGCGGTGCCGACCGCATGTGCGCGGATATCAGCAAAGCCTACGAAAAACTCAATTATCTCCCGCTTATTCCTTTGGATGTCGGTTTGCGCCTGACGCTTGAACGCGACCCGCAGTTTCAGAAATGATCCTCTCTCGCGCGTTTTATTCCGGTTCCGCCATTGATACCGCACCGCGCCTGATTGGCTGCCGCCTGGTGCGCATTTTAGACGGCAGGCGGCTTTCTGGCATTATCACCGAAACGGAAGCCTATCAGGGCGAAGAAGACCAGGCCTGCCATGCCCGCGTTGGCAAAACACCCCGCACGGAAACAATGTACGAAGAGGCCGGGCACGCGTATATCTATTTCACCTACGGGATGCATTGGCTGCTAAACGCGGTGACAGACGCGCCGGGCATACCTGCCGCTGTGCTCATTCGCGCGATTTTTCCCCTGGAAGGTGCGGACCTGATGGCGGCGCTGCGCCCGATGCTGGCTTACCAGCCGGGCTGGCTGAACGGACCCGCAAAACTGGCCCAAGCTCTCAATATCGATGGAAGGTTGAATCGGGCTGACCTTTGTTCTGCGGAGAGCGCCCTGTTCATCGAAGAAGGTATCAGCGTGCCGCCAGAAACGCTGCGAACGGCCGCGCGCGTTGGCATCAATTCAGTGCCGGAACCCTGGCGCAGCGTTCCCTGGCGCTGGCAGGCAGACCCGGAGTTCATCCGCCGGATGTGCACGTGAGGGGTCCCCGGATGTTCCAGCGCGGCTTCCGGGGCTATAATTGAAGTCGAAAACCCTATAAGGACTTGAAACCATTCTATGTTAGGCAAAAAGAAAACCGCACCCAGCTTTATCCCAGAACCCACCTCCGAGCGGGTCACTTCAGTAATTGGCCCCGGCATCACCTGGACTGGAGACCTGCGTGGAAAGGGTGGCGTGCGCATTGAGGGCACGGTGGATGGAGAAATTGCCGTTCAGGGTCTGGTTGTGATTGGTGAAACAGGAAAAGTAAACTGCCGCACCTTGCAGGCCGAGAGGTTGATTGTGGCCGGTGCGGTGAAAGGCAACATCTCCTGCGGAAAGCTGGAGATACGCTCCACAGGCAGAATCTGGGGAGATGTGGTGACCACAAACTTCAGCAGTGAGGATGGGGCTTTCCTGCGGGGTCAGATGCGTATGGAAGACAAGGTGGAAATTACCGACACAGGCAGCGATCCGCATTCGGAAGCGCTCGAAAACCAGCCGATAGAACCCGCGTCCGAAGAAGAGTAAGCTAAAAATTCCAGGAAGAACGTTCCGGTCCGGGCTGCTCCAATAAAATGGTCACCGGACCATCATTGATTAAATTCACCAGCATATGGGCGCCAAAGACGCCTGTTTGCGCGCGCAGGCCCATGGCGCGCAAAAAATCCACGAACAGCGCACACAGCGGCTCCGCCAGGTCGGGCTTGGCCGCGCCGGTGAAAGAGGGCCGGCGTCCGCGGCGGGTATCCGCGTAGAGGGTGAATTGCGATACGACGATAATTTCGCCGTTCACATCCAGGCAGGAAAGGTTCATTTTTCCAGCGGAATCTTCAAAAATGCGCAGGTTGGCCACCTTTTCCGCCAGTTCGCGCGCGTCCTGTTCGCAGTCTGTGGGACTGATACCCAGCAGCACCACCAAACCCTTTTGGATACTGGCAACCACCTGACTTTCCACGCTTACCTGAGCGCGGCTGACTCTTTGAACGACTGCGCGCATTGCTTTTCTCCTGTGTGTTTGCTCTGATTATACCCGCGAGAGCTCTCCGCGAATCGGGCGGGCGAAGGCGAGACTGAAGAGGGGGGGGACACCCTCTTCCGCCCTTGCGGGCACCTTCCCCCAAGGGAAGGCTGTAAGCACCCTCTTCCGCCCTGTGGGCTTACCAACATGAATTCTGAGATAACTCAGGCGTTCCGGGAGGTGTGCGCTGCTCTGTAAGGTAAAACCAAAACATCCGCGCTATAAACGCGGATGTTTGCTAATATCCCTGATTTAATAACAGGCGGTTAAGTTTTACTTCTTTTTCAGAAGGCGATAAATCAACACGACCAGTACCGCGCCGCCAATCGAGACCAGGATGGTAGTCAGGTTGAAACCGCTGGTCAGGTCAACGCCCAGAAGCAGGCTGGTAATCCAGCCGCCCAGAATACTGCCGGCAACTCCGAGCAGCATGGCAATCCAGAAGCTGACATTGATTTTCATCAGCTTCGCGGCGACATAGCCGGCAATGATGCCGACCAAAATTGTTGCAATGAGACCCATCGTAAACTCCTTTTGTGAATGTGTTTTCTGACAGACAGCCTTTACAGGCTTTCAACCAGCTTGCGCAGCGCGGTGGTGGCTTTCTTCACGCGCAGCGCGTCTTTTGGATTGCCGCCGGTGATGAAGTTGCCCAGAATTCCAGCGCCGGTGAGCGTATCCAGTTTGTATTCGACCTTGCATTCATCCGCGGCAAGACCAAAGAAGCCGCCGGTCGGACGCAGTTCGAAGGTGTGCTTGTCTTTGTCGTTTCCCATTTGGGTCAGGACAACAAGCTTCTTGAAGGGAACAACTTCCAGGAATTCACCCCGACCTGTCTGACCGTCATCCACCCATTCAAACGTGCCGCCTGGCGCTACTTCGCCAGCGTTGGCAATGGAATCGATACCTGGGAACCACTTCGGCCAGTAGGCGGTGTTGGTCAGTACCTGCCAAACCTTTTCGACCTGAGCGTCAATTTCCACATCGCGTTCAAATTTTGCCATAATTTTCACCTCCATGACAATAACAGTATCAATTAATATATCACTTAATTGAGCTTCAATAATTTATTGTTGAAGCCTGCCGGGCTGGCTTTCAGCGCAGCGCTGCTGAAGGCTTTGGACGCGGCGCTTTTGGGAGGGTTATAATAGCCTCATGACTGAGCCTGAAATTGCCGACGCTGCTTACATCGATACGCCTTTACTGCTCGCGAGCATGATAGATGAACTGCGCGAACAGCCGGCGGTCGCGGTGGATACCGAATCCAACAGCTTGCACGCCTACCAGGAGCAGGTCTGCCTGATTCAAATTTCCACGCGAAGCCGGGATTACCTGGTTGATACGCTGGCATTGGCGGACCTTTCCGCGCTGGGCGCGATTTTTGCCGATTTCAATATCCAGAAGGTGTTTCACGCCGGCGATTACGACCTCACCTGCCTGAAACGGGATTATCAGTTTGAATTTCACAATGTCTTCGACACCATGCTGGCAGCCTCCGCGCTGGGGGAAGAAAGCCTCGGTCTGGCGGGACTGTTGGAAAAGTACCTGAACATCCGGATTGATAAAAAATATCAGCGCGCGGATTGGGGCAGGCGTCCCATCAAGCAGGAAATGCTGCGCTACGCCCAGCTGGACTCGCATTATTTACTGGATTTGCGGGACTGTCTGGTTCCCCAACTGGAAAAGCTGGACCGCCTGCGCATCGTGCTGGAAGACAGCGCGAGCCTGGCAAGCCAGACGCCTGCTATGAAAAACCACGAGGAAGACTTCTGGCGGGTCAAAGGCATCAACGGGATGAAGCCGCCCGCGCTCAGCCTGCTCAAACAGCTGAATCACCTTCGGGAGCAGCTGGCGAAAGCGCAGAACCTTCCTCCGTTCAAAATTCTGAATGATTCCGCTCTGGTCGAAGTCGCGACTACGCAGCCTCAATATATAGAAGAGCTAAATCTGCTGCCATCGCTTTCTGCCGGGCAGGTAAAGCGCTACGGCAAGGATATCATGCGGGTCGTCGCGCAGTGGCGAAAGTCACCCGGCCGGGTCGCCAGAACGCGCTCTCAGGCACGCGATGACGCGGTGCTGAGGCGTCGTGAACTTTTGAGCGACTGGCGCAAAGAAACCGGCCTGGCGCAAGGTCTTCCCTCCAATGTGATTTTGCCGCGGGATTTGCTGGAAAAAATCGCGCAGGCGCGGATTGAGAGCCTGAGCGCGCTGGAGGCACTGATGAGCGCCAGCCCCAGCAGATTTGAAATGTACGGGGAAGCGATATTTAATTTGCTAAATGAGGAGCAGCTATGAAACTGCATATTCTGGGCGCGGCCCAAACTGTCACAGGTTCGATGTTTCTGCTGGAGTTTGGAAAGCATAAGCTGCTGCTGGATTGCGGCATGTTTCAGGGAAAACGGGATGAAACCTATGCGGTCAACCTGAACTTCCCCTTTAATCCGGCCGAGATTGACGCGATGATACTTTCTCATGCGCACATTGACCACAGCGGGAATATCCCCAACCTGGTGCGGCAGGGTTATCGCGGGTGGATTTATACGACCAACGCCACCGCGGACCTGGCGGATATTATGCTGCGCGATAGCGGTCACATCCAGGAAAGTGATGTGCGCTATGTCAACAAGAAACGGCAGAAAAAAGGCCAGCCGCCCATGCAGCCGCTTTACACGCAGAGAGATGCCGTTGAGGCTATGCCGCAGTTCCGCTCGGTCTGGTACCAGCAGGCTTTCGAGCCTGTTCCAGGGGTCACCGCGCGGCTTTTTGACGCCGGGCACATTCTTGGTTCAGCGGCAGTCGCGTTGGACTACACCGAGAACGGCCGGCCAAAACGATTCTGGTTCTCGGGAGATATCGGCAGACTGGACGCGCCAATATTGCAAGACCCGGTGATGCCGGAAAAGGCCGATATCCTCTTGATGGAGTGCACCTACGGCGATAAAAAACACGAAAAACTGGAAGACGCCTACGACGAGTTTGTGGACGCGGTGAATCGCACCGTAAAGCGCGGCGGCAAAGTGATTGTGCCCGCTTTTGCCGTCGGGAGAACGCAAAACCTGTGTTACATGCTGAGCGAAGCCATTGACCAGGGCGATATTCCCGACATTCCGGTCGTCATCGACAGCCCCCTGGCGGCAAACGCCTCGGATTTGTACCGCAAACACACCGAATGTTTTGATGACGAAACCTGGCAGTACATCGCCGAACACCGCATGCAGGGTCTGGACTTTGACAACCTCATCTTTACACGCAGCGTGGATGAATCTAAGGCGCTGAATGAATACAAAGGTCCCATGGTGATTATCTCCGCCTCGGGCATGGCGGAAAGCGGGCGCATTCAGCACCACCTTGCCAATAATATTGAAGACGGGCGCAATACCATCCTGATTATTTCCTGGCAGGCCCCTGATACCCTTGGCCGGCGGTTGGCAGACCAGGAACGCAAGGTGCGCATTTTCGGCGAAGAGTATTACCGCAAGGCCGAAGTCGTGACCATCGGCGGGCTGAGCGCCCACGCGGGCCAGGACCTTTTGGTACAGTACGCGCTGGCGAGCAAGGATACGCTCAAGCAGCTCATTTTGGTGCACGGCGAGGAAAAAGCGGCATCCGCGCTGATGGGCAGGCTGGCGGAACACCCCGGGCTGCCAAAGCCGGCCTATCCTGTCAAAGGCGCTGTGTTTGAACTTTGAAAACGGGTATAATCATGGCACAATTTCGGAGAGATGCCAGAGTGGTTGATTGGGACGGTCTCGAAAACCGTTATGGTCCTTGTGGCCATCGTGGGTTCGAACCCCACTCTCTCCGCCAGTAAAGTACTAATCCCCAGCCTCGCGCACGGGGATTCTTTTTTTGAGGGAGAGCGATGGAGATAATTCAGCCTGACCAAAGCGGAAACAATTTCCTGTATTCAAAATGATTTCACAAACAAACGCGGCGGGGACGCCGCGTTTGTTTATTTGGACTTCAGCCGCTGAGAGAAAGGATTTCTCAGCGGCTTTCTTGGCTTACAGCTTATGGGATGGTGATGGTAACAATGTTGGAAGGCGCAGACTCTTCCGCGATGGTCGGGAAACCAACTGCCGGGGCGGCATAAACGGTGCGGTCGCCCACCACATTGACCGCGATGACCCGGTAGAAGTAGCTGCCAGAGCCAACAGCGTCTTCGTACGAGACCGTATCCGCTGGCAGTGTCGCGATGGTGGTCCACGGGCCCGCTTCGTCCTCCGCGCGCTGCACCAGGAACTCCGTTTCACTAATGGAGTTATCCGTCCAGGTCAGCAGCGCGCCGATGACTGAAAGTTCCGCCAGAAGGTCTCCCGGAGCATTTGGCGCCACAGCCAGACCGAGCGCGTGCATCATGTCCATTTCTTCGTGACTGAGCAGGTGGCAGTGCCATACGTACTCCCAGCCGTAGTTAATGAAGCTGTTGCTCACTGTTATCGGTATGCCAGTCGGGTCCTGGAAGCCCAGCGGGCCGCCCATCAATTCCACGCCTTCAGGGCGGGTTGGGTCAATCAACCGCACAGAGTTGGGGACCTCGAAAGGTTGGGTTGGGACAGCCGGCCGCATAGCGATGATGGTGTGTTCCAGCGGATTCACGCGGATGGTTTCTTTCCAGCCCAGTTCATTGGCCTCGGGGGGCATCACCAGCCCGTCCCAGGCCACGCGGTTGATAACCTGCGCGTTCACCAGGTGGATATGGATGGTGTGGGTATCCACGCCGTTGTGGGTGATTTTCCAGATTTGGGTTCCGTCTTCCAGGCTGCCGATTGGTTCGCTGGTGATGGAAGCCTTCCACAGGTCTGTCAGCGGGCTGAGGAAAGGGTAGAGCAGGAAGGTTTGGTTGGTAGCCGAACTTTGGTCAAGTTCAAGCCCTAAAAAGCCGCTCATGCGTCCGTACTGGTCAAAAGCCTCTCCCATTTCATCCTGGATGGCTTTGTTGTTGAGAGGAATGGTGATGGGAACCGCCGCGGCCACCGCGCCAGTGCCGCCACCTCCAGTGAAGCTGATGGTTGGAGCGCTGGTATAGTTCTGACCGGGGTTCGTAAGGGTAACGGCCGTGACCGCGTCGCCGGTAATCTCTGCAACAGCTTCCGCGCCGCTGCCGCCTCCGCCTGTGATGGTAACAAGCGGCGGTTCGGTGTAACCTGAGCCGCCGGCAGTGACCAGGATGCCGGGCAGCGGCCCATTATAGAAGGACTTGGTGTAGTCCTGCAGTTGGACAAACATACGCATGTCGGAGGGGTAGGTTTCTCCGTAAGCGCTGTTGTAATAGGTTTGCGGGATGATGAAGCGGTCCTGTCCGGCTTCAAAAACGCCGGGCTTGGCGCCGTTTCTGGCAAAGATTTGCATCAAAGCGGGCAGGTCAAAGCTGGCGCTGCTCTGCAGGTTGGCAACCGCTGTCGCGCCAAAACCTCCGCCTCCCACCAGGTTCACCAGCGGCACGGTCTCATAGGAACTGCCGCCGGATGTGAGCACCACTTCGTCTACCCGCAGGGTGGCGACCGCGACCGGCCACAAGGGGTTGGGGGGCAGCGGCGGTCCGCCGGGGCCGCTTCCAAACAGGAGCGGCGCAAAGATTTGATAGGGGCCGGGCACCAATGTGACCGTTGGGGCGGAAGTGTAACCGCTGCCTGGGTTGGTCACCGTGATGCTGACGACCTTTCCATTGGCCATGTTCGCGACAGCCTGGGCTCCGGTGCCGCCGCCGCCGCTGATGATTACCTGCGGGGTGTAGGTGAGGTTCACGCCGGGATTGGTGATATTGATGCGGTCAACCGAACCGAGGGCGTAGCCTTCAGCGCCGGAACCGCCGCCGCCAAAGATGTCCACGAGCGGCATGGTGTTGAAATTCTGTCCGCCGTTGAGCACCTGGATGGAACTGACCACGCCGGTGCCTCCGCCAGCTGCGGGCCGGACGCGAATTTGCATTAACGTGCGCGTGTTGGGGCCGTACCCGGCCTGGGTGGTGGGCGTGCCGCCTGAGGAAGTCAGGTCTGGGTGGCCGGTGTAGTAATCGTAGCGGGGGTCAATCGCCGGGAAAGCAGCCGGGGCATCGTTGTACAGAATCAGCGTTTTACCGGCATAATTCGAGAAATCGACCAAAACATCGGCGCGTTCGGCCGTACCAACCAACAGGGAATGGTCGGTGACATTGCCGGCGTTAAAGAGGGTCACGTCCCCCTGCCAGTTGATTGGCTGCGGAGGAATGATGGCGGGTTCGGGCAAAAACCCGCCTTCAGTGCCAATCTGGATCCAATCCGGACCCATCAAGGCGGGGTCAGGCACGCCGCCTTCGCGGCCGTCGGTAGACCATTTCTCCGGGAACCCAGGGGTAGCCACCGCAGGAACCATTCTGACTTCGGTATTGCGCCTGCCGTCCACGCTCTCCATGGATGGGTCGGCCACGTACAGGTGCAGGTTGAAGAAGCGGTCATCGGCCGCGTTCAGGATGCGGAAACGCACAACGGTAGGGTCGACCTCCAGGTAGGGATAGGCTGTGCCATTAACCGTGGGGGTATCCATGAAGGCTTCCATCCCCATGGAAGGATGGGGAACATTCGGACGCATCGGCGGCTCGCACCATCCCAGTTGAGGGTCGCAGTTCGGGTCATAGTATTCGTTGGGCACGGGGGGGAACTCAATACCCGTAGTGGGCGGCCAGAACCATGCGCCGTACTGCCAGCGGCCGTACGCGCTTACGCCTTCCACGGAATACGGGTTCTGGGCTGGCATATACACGGAAGAAACCCACAGGTCGCCGGTATTGGGCGTGCCGGGCGTGGTTCCCCATCTCCAGGTTGGGTCCTGAGCCAAAATCGTGAAAGCGTCCACAAAGGTCTTGTCCTGAATAACCAGGGGAATGCCGTAGCCGGGCAGAATCTGAAGGTTATCCGGGTTGACGCCGCTCAGGTTGGTGCCGTTGATGAGGTCCTGTTCAATCTGGTCGCTCAACAGGTAGGCGGCAGCCTCGCCGGCGTAGACGTTCAGCCGGGTGATGCCAAAGGAGTGGTCGTGATAGAACATCAGCCGGGCGCTCTGCTGGTTGTTATAGTAAAAGGTGAGCGAACCATCGCCGGGGTCGTTTGTGGCGACAGCCGGGTTTGGGTTGGTGGTGGAAGCTCCGGGGAGCACATTCCCATTTTCAAACCACATATCCGGCACAAACCGGACGCTGACGCCGCGGGGGTAAGGGGTATCCTCATTGGCGGGCGTCGTCCATTGGTGGGGCGTCCCGTCTGAAATCCAGGGAACAAAGCCGCCGTGCAGGTGAACCGTGGCGCGGTTTTGCTTGTACAGCTGGCATTCCATGCCGGGCATAGGCATCATCGGGTCGCACTCCATGCCCATCTGGTCAATCGGACCTTCGCCAGCGCCCATGACAGTGGTATCCACAGGCAAAAAGAGGTCTCCGGCTTCGCCTGTGGGCAGACTGTTGGTGAATTTAATCCTGACCGGGACGTCTTTTTGGGCAATGATGGTCGGTCCCAGGTAGCGGAACTGGTTCACGTTGGGGTCGCTGCTGTTCGTCTGTCGGTAACCCAACACTGTGGTGGGCGGCAGATCGCTGTTGAACTGGTGGGTAAACTTGCCCAGCTCAATTTCGTAATAATCAGAGCCGGGGAAGGTGGTCGTGTCTGGAACCGCCACAGGCAGGAATTGACCGAGGTTGTTCGCGTTCTCAGGGCCTAAGCCCGGCAGGGAGTCTATGAACTTGCGGATTCCGCCGCTGAGATTTGCGCTCAGGTGCGCGGTGGCTTCCGCTCCGCTGCCGGTAGGGTCTGTGATGGCAACGATTGGCGCGGTGTAATTCGCGCCTGGGTTGGTAAGGGAGATGCTGGCGATTTTGCCGTTGGAGACAATTGCCTGCGCCAGGGCGCCTGAACCTGTCCCATATACATCCAAAACCTCTACCTGCGGGTTGGTATACCCGGAGCCGGCAGCGTCAACGGTGATGAAGCCGACCGGGCCTTTGGGCATGGGAGAGTTCGCGTAATTGGGATAGGGGCCAAAATAATGGGGAATGATAGTATCAAGGGAATTTTGCGCGGCATTTCCGCGCAGACCTGCTACACCGGGCAGGATGCCGGCTTTTCGGTTTTGTTCAGCGGCTTTTTGAATATCGCCGGCTGTAACGCGGCCGTCAAGGAAAACCAGGCCTTCCTGGCCTGGCGGTACGGAGGGAGGGTCAACGGATTGCGCAATGACAGCGGCTGCGCCGTTCAGAACGGCACCCAACAACATCCCGATGAGAATCAGGACTTTTGCCATTTTCGTTTTCATTTTTTCTCCTTGAAAACACTATTCAGTTAACAGCGGATGAGATGCGGTACTGCAGCGGGACGTGTTGTTAACGCTGGCGTACCTTCAACAGGACGGGTTTGAGATGGACGGTAAGGTGCAATTAACAATACTAATCTTATAGTAATAGTATATATAAAATATACTGCTCCAGCCGGCAAAAAGAAAATAAGTGTATAAGTAATCTGTCATCAATGGCGGATGTGAACGGCCAGGCGAGCGATACTGGCATTAAATTAAAGACAGACACCGGATTCTTCTGGTGTCTGTCTTGATTTGTTTTTGTCACTCTGCCGGCCGTCTGGCAGCCGGACTGGGTTCTGCGCTCTGCATCGGCGCAGATGTTGACACACTTATGTTACGAGCTCAGCTCCGCTTTATCGACCATGCCGTTCAGCACCATTTCAAGCGCCATGGTATGAACGCATACCCCGCGCGTTTGGAAAAATGAACAGTCGCAAACCCATTTGCCCTGTTCATAATGCACGATGTGGTCGTTGTTATCCCCTTTGACCGTGGCTTGGAAATTGGTGAATGTGATGCGATTTTTCTCCTCGGCATATCGTTTTGCTTTTTCGATTTTTCCGATCATTCCGCTATCCATGGTGTCCTAAGCTCCGTTTCTCTGGAAAATTTAAACAAAAACACGCGCCAAATACCCCGGGCGTGTGTTCCGCTGTGCCAATCCGCTGCAGTACCTTCGCGCGGACCATACTATTCAGGCTAACTCCTTCATAATAATTACATTATACCTTAAGACGGCAGTTTTTCCTCAAAATCCTCAGCGAATTGCAAAAAAAACACGCCGGAACCAATTTGGTTTCGGCGTGTATCGTCAACCTCAGGCGTTCAGGCGATGGGTTCGACGGGCAGCGCTTCGATGTATCCGCGGTAGCCCATCGGCGCCAGCTGAAAGCGCGGAGCGACTTCGGGCGCCCACCGGTAGCCGTACAGAGTCGGGTCGAAAGTCGCGATGTGGTTCCAGACTTCCTGGATGGCTTCCTCGAACACGCTGTCGTCGTACGGTTCGCCCTGGAATACCATCATCTTGCAGGGCGGCAGGTCAATCAGGTCGTATCCTTCCGGTACAGCTCCGCTGTAGTCCAGGGGCAGTTCCACCCCCTGTGCGTATTTGGATGTGCCTTCAGGAATCAGGTGGGCTGGCAGCCACAGGCCGACCGGTTCGTACAGGGCTTCCTTAATGCTGCAAAGAACCCCCCAGACGTCGCATCCAACTTCTTCGCAATAGGCATAATAATGTTCGGCTTTCTGGCCGCGTTTGAGCAGCAGCTTTCTGGCAGGTCTTTCGACGACCTGGACAAAGATGGTTCGGGTGGTGCTTTCTGGTGTCATTTTTCTTCCTCCTTGATGCAATGCGTGGTAACTGGCAAGTACTTTGTAAGGGATGAACAGGTTCAGCGGACCGCCTTTTTTGCGGTACTCGCTGGGCGATAGTCCAAACTGCCGCGTGAAGGCGCGGGTGAATCCAGCGTGAGATGAAAAAACAAAATCCAGGGCAACTGTAAGGATGGAATCACTGCCGTCCCGCAATATCAGCGCAGCGCGCGAGAGCCTGAGGGCGCGGATGTATTCAAACGGGGTTTTTCCGGTGTGTTCTTTAAACAGGCGGGCGGCGTGAAAAGGAGAATAGCCAGCGGCATTTGCCAGAGTACGCAGGTTGATGGGTTCCCGCAGGTTCTCCTCAATATATTCCTGCATTTTCTGGACGGCAGCAAGTTCGGGCGGGTTGGTCTGAGGTGTCAACATAGCCCTATTATAATGAGAGAGCAGCTTCTTGCTTTGCAGAAATTGCGCATTTTTCCGTTACCAACGCTTGCCTAAATCGGCGCGGCAGCCTGGGAAACACTTAGAGGGATTTGTTTGGGAAAATTTCGTTCTCCATCAGGCTGCGGGCTTATGCTGACGAAAAAGCGGGCCTGCCAGTATGCGGCTGCCTCGCGGAGCGGAGAGCTTTATCCAGCCTAATCGGAAAGGAGCTTTTCAAAGACCAGGCCGTCTTCGCCGCCCACATAGTATCCGCGCGCGGTTTGAATCTGGCGGTAGCCGGTACGCTCATAGAGATGAATGGCAGGCGTGTTGGAAGCGCGCACGGTAAGGCGGATAACGCGCGTCCCCAGCGCGTGCTCTCCGGCTGCCAGCAGCCGCTCCCCCAGCTGGCGGCCCTGCCAGGCAGGCGCTATCCCAATAGAGGAAATCCAGCCCACCTCCCTTCCGGAAAGCGTATACCCGGAGAGAAAGCCAATCACCTCCTCCGACTTTACCATCTTCAACCGGACCATCCCAGGCGAGGTGAGCACCCACAGAGATTCAACCAGCGGCCAGATATCCTCCCGGCGGAAACAGGCCTTCTCCAGCCGGCGCACCGCGCGCAGGTCGCTCAATCCGGCAGGCAAAATCAGGATGTCATCGCTGAGGGCTTCGTCAGCGGGGACCGGCAGGCTTTTCACTGCGGGTCCTCCTCCAAGCTGGTTGCCAAAGCTTCCCACTCCGCCAGAAGGGGCTCCAGTTCTTCTTTTAGTTTGTTGTAGGCTTCTGCCAGATGCGCCGTTTTGACGGGGTCTGCGGGCGGGTTGGCAAGTTTTGCTTCGTGCAGGGCGCTTTCGCGCTCCAGGGCGTGAATCCGCTCCTCGAGCGCATCCAGTTTCTTTTGGATTTGCTGGCGCTGGTTGCGGCTGAGCGTTTTTCTGCCGGCGGGGGCAACCTCCGGCTGCGCGGCGGCAGGCTCTGGAACAGGAACGGCAGTTTCTGGAACGGGCTGGACGGCCGCGCTTTGCGCGATTTTGTACTCTGAATACGTGCCGGAAAACACCTTGAGCATGCCCGCGTCCGGGTCCATCTCCCAGATTTGGGTGGCCAGCGCGTCTATCAGGTAGCGGTCGTGGGAGACCAACAGGATGGTGCCCGGGTAATCAGCCAGCACGTTTTGCAGCACTTCCTGAGTGGGCAAATCGAGGTGGTTGGTGGGTTCATCCAGAAGGAGCAGGTTGGCGTCCGTAAGCGCCAGCTTGGCCAGTGCCAGGCGTCCGCGCTCCCCACCGGAAAGCGTGCTGACGGCCGCGAACACCTCCTCGCCGGTGAATCCGTACTTTGCCAGGTAATTGCGCGCTTCCGCCGGCAGCATCGCGAGGGCGACGGTGTTGATTTCCTCAATCAGGGTCAGTTCCGGGTTGAGCCCTTCGTGCGCCTGAGCAAAATAGCCCACTTTCAGGCTCGCGCCCAATTCTATCCGGCCGGCGTAAGGCGGAATTTGGTTGAGGATAGTTTTGAGGAAGGTTGTTTTGCCCGCGCCGTTGGGGCCGATAATGGCCACGCATTCCCCGCGCTTGAGCACCAAATCCGGGGCACGAAAGAGCGGTCGTCCTTCATCCTGATAACCAACCTGCAAATCGTAACTACGCAGCACCAGGTCGCCAGAGCGGCCCGCCAGAGCGAGGCGGAGGTGCATTGGCCGGATATTTGCTTTGGGCGCGCTCAGACGGGAATCCGCCAACAGCCTTTCCAGGCGGCGCTGCCTTCCGCGGGCCTGGTTGTTGTTTTGGGTGCCCAAAAAGCGGCGGATGTAA
Source organism: Chloroflexota bacterium (assembly GCA_012517865.1). Lineage (GTDB taxonomy): Bacteria > Chloroflexota > Anaerolineae > Anaerolineales > Anaerolineaceae > Mesolinea. The sequence goes on from JAAYUC010000009.1 coordinate 87,245, forward strand.
TCCTCCTGCTTTTCGATGTATTCATTTTGGGCTTCATATTCCGCCAGCCGGCGGGTATACCGGGCTTCCCTTTGGGTGAGGTAGGCGGTGTAGTTGCCGCGGTAGACTTCCAGCGCGGGGGTCATCTCCCAGACCTGGGTGGCAGTCTGGTCCAAAAAGTAGCGGTCGTGAGAGACAATCACCACCGCGCCGTCCCAATCCCGCAGCCAGGCTTCCAGCCATTCCACCGCGGCGATATCCAGATGGTTGCTGGGTTCATCCAGGAGCAGCAGGTCGGGCTCGTCCAGCAGCAGGCGCGCCAGCACAGCGCGTGTGCGCTGACCGCCGGAAAGCTGGGTGAGCGGACGCTGGTAATCCGTTTCCAGGAATCCGAGCCCAGCCAGGGTTTGCTGAATACGGTTGGCATAGGTGTAGCCGCCGCCCTGTTCAAAGCGGGAGAGCACCGTTCCGTAGCGCTGCAGCACATCCGGAGGGCAGTCCGGGTTCTGCATTTCGCGCTCAAGGGCTTTCAGTTCGTCCGCCTGGGCCAACAGCTCTTCAAACGCCATCAGGCAGTACGACCACAGCGTTCCTTCGCGGATTGTGACAGCCTCTTGTGGTAGATAGCCAAGCGTCAGGCCGCGCGCGCGGTGCACCGAGCCGCGGGTGGGTTCTTCCACGCCGGCCAGGATGCGCAGCAGGGTGGTTTTGCCGACGCCGTTGGGGCCGACGATGGCGATGCGCGCACGCCGGGGTATCGCGAACGTGAGGTCTTCAAATATATCCACCGGGCCGAAGGATTTGCCAAGATTTTGAGCGCTTAAAACCGACATAGCGCTTGTAGTATACCAGCGATGCGCCGCCCGGGGGCTGCTTCTGGAAGCGCGCCGCACAGCGGGGAAGCCTTTTTGGCGCAGACGCGGCCGACAGCTGGTAACCTGCGTGCTGTCACAATAAAGGTTCTTCCTTCTTCAGGGATGGTAAAATCGGGTTATGAAATTAAAACGTTGGCATATCTGGCTTGGGGTGGCAATCAGCGCTGTTTTTCTGTATCTGGCGTTCCGCAAAGTAGACTTTGCTCTGGTCTGGCAGTACCTCAAAGGGGCGCAGTGGTCCTGGGTGCTGTTCGGGCTGGCATTCTATTTCGTTGGGGTGCTGCTGCGCGCCTGGCGCTGGCAGGTGCTGCTTAATCCGCTCAAGCGCCTGCCCATCCGGCGGCTGTTCCCTGTGGTGGCCATTGGCTACATGGGCAATAATGTCTATCCCGCCCGGGCCGGTGAGGTGCTGCGCTCCGTCCTGCTCAAATCAAAAGACCAGGTGGATATCTCCGGCAGCCTGGCGACCATCGTGGTGGAGCGCCTGTTTGACGCGATTGTCATCCTTGGCCTGGTGCTGCTAAACCTGCGCCAGCTGACCGGCATGCCGGCCGCCGCGGAGTGGGTCGGGAGCATCCAAAAGGGCGCGGTGATTGGCAGCGCGGTTTTCCTGTTGCTGCTGCTTATCTTCCTTGCAATGGTGTTCTTTCCGGCGCGTACCCAAAAGGTCAGCGCCTGGGTTATCAACCGCGTTGTGCCCGCTCGTCTGCGCGCGCCCCTGAGCGGGATTGTCGCGCGCTTCATCACCGGACTATCCAGCCTGCGCTCACCAATTGAAACGCTTAAAGTGCTGCTGCTCTCCATCGCCATCTGGACCTGTGAGACCGGCCTGTATTGGGGCGTGATGCGCGCGCTGGGGATGGACCTGAGCTTCATGACTCTGATGCTGCTGAACGGCGTGGTGAACCTCGTCCTGCTTGTGCCGGCAGCCCCGGGCGGCCTGGGCACCTTTGACGCGGCCTGCAAAGCCATGCTGATATTATTTGGGATTGGCGCGGAGCAGGCGCTGGGGTATACCCTGCTGCTGCGGGCGGCGCTGTGGGTGCCTATCACGGTCCTGGGCGCGCTCTTCTTCCTGCGCGAAGGGTTTACGCTGAGCACCGATGTGGGCAGCCTGAAGGAAAGATACGCTGACGAAAACAAACCGGCAGCGGGCGGAGAAACGCCTGCTGATACGCAAGAGGATTTGACAAAATGATGAGTGATAGTAATCGCAAACAAAACATCGCGGTCATCGGAGCGGGGATTGGCGGCCTGAGTGCCGCTTATGACCTGGTGCGAGCCGGAAAGAACGTCACCATTTTTGAAGCCTCTGACCATCCCGGCGGTTTGGCGGCTGGTTTTAAGGAGCCGCATTGGGATTGGTCGGTAGAGCGCTACTATCACCACTGGTTCACCTCCGATAAACATATGCGCGGCCTGATCGCGGAGCTAGGTTGGTCCGACCAGGTCATTTTTCCAAAGCCGGTCAGCGTAATGTATTACCGCGGTAAATTCTATCCCTTCGACTCTATCACAGCCGCTCTGATGTACCCCGGTCTGGGTTGGGGGATTAATAAGATTCGCTTTGGCCTGGTAGGGCTGTACCTGCGCCTGACCAAAAAATGGCAAAACCTGGAAAAGACCACTACCGACGCCTGGATGCGCGCCAAAGCCGGAAACAAGGTGTACGAGAGCATGTGGGAACCGATGATGATCGGGAAATTTGGCGAGCGCTACGCCCGACAGGTCAATATGGCCTGGATGTGGGCGCGTCTGCACTCCCGCAGCACCCGCCTGGGCACGTTCATCGGCGGTTTCCAGGCCTTCGCGGATAAATTCGCGGCCCGGCTGGAAGAGCTGGGAGCTGCCGTTGTCTATAACACCAGCGCACAGAGCATCGAACAGGCCGCGAACGGCCGGGTTTTACTGTGTTTTGCCGGCCGGGAAGCGCAGGAATTCGACCAGGTGTTGGTCACCCTGTCGCCGGGTATCATGGCCAAACTCACCCCCGGTCTGCCGCAGGACTATCTGGCAGGACTGCTGAGCCTCAAGAGCATGGGCGCGGTGGTGATGACGCTTTCCTTAAAACACGCGCTTTCTCCGCAGGGGTATTATTGGTACAACATCCCCAAGCAGGTGGGCTTCCCCTTCCTCTCGTTGGTGGAGCACACCAACTTTCTGAAGCCTGAATACTTTGGCGGCGACCATATTTTGTACATTGGCGATTATCTGGAAGTGGACCACCCGAATTTTCAGAAAAGCGATGAACAACTTACAGCCGAATTTTTGCCGCATCTCGCGCGCATCAACCCTGAATTCAGACCGGACTGGGTGAAAAAGGTGTGGGTTTCCAAGACGCCCTACGCCCAGCCGATTCCGCTGGTGAACCATTCCAGGAACATCCCGTCCATCAAGACGCCGGTGCCGGGCGTGTATTTTGCCAGCATGAGCCAGGTGTATCCGTGGGACCGGGGAACGAACTTCGCGGTGGAAATTGGCCGGCGCGCGGCTAAATTGATGCTTGAGGAAGATGGCAGCTCCAGCGCGTAGCTGAGCGGGGATGCGGTCTCTGATTCCCAATCAGGAATCACTATCCCAAAAATCAGGCGTGACTGTTCCGAAATTACCCGAAATAAATAAACCTAATTGCAGGTATTAATTAGACAAACCGCTAATCATCCCCTATATATAGGGTGTAATAAGGGTTCTTATTCCTTGCATTTAGGGGCGGCCCTCTTTCCGGCGCTGCAGCGGAGATTCTTTCGAGTCCCTGATAAATTTTAAGAATTCCGATTCTTAAAGAATTGTCATTTTTTAAGCCGGCGCAGGCTCTGATGCCTTGAACGCCAGGGGTGGGGATGTTAGAATCGGCATACCGAACTGAAGAACAACAGCATACAGGTTCTTACAGCGGATCCATATCATCGGGATAATCGAGATTCGCTTCTTGAAGTGTTGTTCCGTTCAGAAAAAACCGCATTTCAGGCGGAATATCAGGAGAAACGCGATGAACGCACAGCAGGCGTGGCAGGCAGCGCAAGGACAATTACAGATGGAGCTTTCCAAAGCGACGTACGACACCTGGGTGAAGCAAACCCAGCTTATTCGTTACGACGAGCCCGCCGGCATCTTTCATTTTGGGGCTTCCAACGCCTATGCCTGCGACTGGCTGGAAAGCCGCTTGAAAGCCACCCTGATTAATAAATTGAGCGGAATGATGGCCCGGCCGGTGGAGGTCGTCTTTTCGGTATGGGCGGCGCAGGTGGTGGAGCAGCCCGCGGACGAGGTGGTTGTTCCCCTCCGGCCCCAGGAGCCCGCGCGGGAGATGTTCGAAACCCACCTTGCTCCCAAATACCGCTTTGATAACTTCGTTGTCGGCCCCAACAACCGCCTGGCGCACGCCGCCAGCCTGGCCGTGGCGGAACACCCCGCGCGCGCCTACAATCCCCTTTTCCTGTACGGCGGGGTGGGACTGGGCAAAACGCATATTCTGCACGCCATCGGAAACGCCGTGCTGCAGCAGGGACTGCAGGTGCTTTATGTCTCCTCAGAAGAGTTCACGAACGACCTGGTAAATGCCATTCGCACGAAAACGACTGCGGCATTCCGCGAGAAATACCGCCAGGTTGACGTTCTGCTGATTGACGACATCCAGTTCATTTCCGGAAAAGAATCCACGCAAGAAGAGTTCTTTCACACCTTCAACACCCTGCACGGACAGGATAAGCAGATTGTCATGACCTCTGACCGGGCACCCAAGGCGATGAGCACGCTGGAGGAACGGCTGCGCTCGCGCTTTGAGTGGGGGCTAACGGTGGACATCCAACCTCCGGACTATGAAACCCGCCTGGCCATCCTGCGCACGAAAGCCGAGAAGGCCAACCGCGAGGTCCCGACTGAGGTTATGGAAATGATCGCGCGCGAAGTTCAGGCGAATATTCGCGAACTGGAAGGCGCCTGGAATCGCGTTTTGGCCTACGCTGATTTGAGCGGCGAAAGGCTCACGCTGCAGCTGGCCAATAACGCGATGGTTGATTTCCTTCCGCAGCGCAGCGAACTGGTGCCAAAGGATGTCATCAGTACAGTCTCAAAGTTCTTTGGCGTATCCAGCGACCGCATCCTGAGCAAGGACCGCTCCAAAGACGTCGCGCTCCCGCGCCAGGTGGCGATGTATCTGATGCGCGAACTGGGCGGGGTTTCGCTTCCCAAGATTGGCGAGGAACTGGGCGGCAGGGACCACACCACGGTGATGTATGCCTGCGACAAGGTGGCGGATATGATTGAATCGGACGACCGCATTCGCCGGCAGGTACTGCAGCTGCGCGAACAATTAATCGGTTAGGGGGCCGGGGCGGCAGGTAGTTTACGGGCTTATTTGTGGGCGGCGTTTGCGCCGCCCTTTTTATGCCATCGCGAGCCTGCGAAGCGAACTGCCCGCTGTCAATCGTCATCGCGAGGCACGAAGCGACCTGCCTGCTGTCAATCGTCATCACGAGCCTGCGAAGCGAACTGCCCGCTGTCAATTGTCATCGCGAGCCTGCGAAGCGACCTCCCTGCTGTCAATCGTCATCACGAGCCTGCGAAGCGAACTGCATGCTGGCCTGAGGAGAACGTGAACAAAAACCGGCAGGTTACCGCGCCCCCTTCCCGCAGTTCCAAGTCTCATCCAATTCGGAGAGCAGGGGCTCGCAAAGAGGAATCCCACGAAGGCTCGCAGTGACGCACACCTGGTGTCTGCCACATGGACGCCCGCTCTACAGCAAAATAATCGAACCCTTAGGCTCCGGTCAAATCTTCAATCACCGAATCGCTGACCGGCTCCAGCTCGCCCCAGTTGCTGCCTGTGCGCGCTTCGGTCAGCAGGGGCACATCCAGCGGCAGGGTGTGTTCCATCACAGCCCTGGCTGCCGCGATTGTTTCAGCCACCTCTTTCTCGGGAACTTCAAAAATTAGTTCATCATGCACCTGCAGCAGCATGCAGCCTTTCAGGCGGGCTTTGGCAAATGCTTCGGGCAGCTGAATCATGGCCAGCTTGATAATATCCGCCGCGGTTCCCTGAATGGGGGCGTTGATTGCTTCGCGTTCCTCCCGCTGGCGCATGGCGAAATTGGTGCCGGTCTGCAGGTTGGGGAAATAACGGCGCCGGCCGAGCAGCGTCTCGACGTAGCCTTGTTTGGCCGCCAGTACGCGCGTGTTATCCAGCCAGGCTTTCACCTTCGGGAAATGGTCAAAGTAGGCCTTGATGTAGTTTTCCGCTTCCGCCAGCGTCAGTTCGGTCGCGCGCGTCAGGCCAAAAGCGCTCATGCCGTAGATGAGTCCAAAATTGATGGCTTTGGCGTGCCGGCGCTGACTTTTGTCCACTTTTTCCAACGGTATGTTGTAAATCGCGGCGGCAGTGGCGGCATGAATATCCTGCCCCTGTCGGAAAGCTTCCAGCATGGCTTCGTCCTGTGAGATGTGCGCCATAATGCGCAGCTCAATCTGGGAGTAGTCAATCGAGACCAGCTTTGTGCCGGGCGAGGCGATGAAACCCTGCCGCACCCGCCGCCCCAGTTCAGTGCGCGTGGGGATATTCTGCAGATTTGGGTCCTGAGAAGCTACCCGCCCGGTGACGGTGCCCGTTTGATTAAATGAGGTGTGAATCCGGCCGGTTTTGGGGTTCACCTGCAGAGGCAGCGCGTCCACGTAGGTGGATTTCAGCTTGGTCAGTTCGCGGTATTCCAGAATCTCGTCAATCACCGGATGCTGGCCGCGCATGTTTTCCAACACGCCCGCGGCTGTAGAAAGCTTGCCCGAGCTGGTTTTGCGCGAGCGGTCAGGTGGTTCCAGAGCCAGGCGTTTGAAAAGCATATCCGAGAGCTGCTGGGTGGAATTGATATTGAACCGCTCGCCCACGCTCGCGAAGATGGAATCTTCTATGCGCTGGATTTGTTCGTTTAATTCCCGCGCGAAGTCTTTGAACATGGCGGTATCCAGTAGAATGCCTTTTTGTTCCATATCCGCGAGCACAGGAATTAACTTGACTTCCACATCGCGGTTCAGGCGTTCTGCCTGGTGGGCAGCCAGTTCAGCCGTCAGGGGTTCAACCAGACGCAGGGTCATCACCGCGTCCGCAACCGCGTAGGGAGCGACTTTTTCTATGGGCACTTCCGCCATGCTTTTCTGGTTCTTTCCTGTGCCAATCAATTCTTCAATGTGCGTCATTTCCACTCCCAGGCGCACCCAGGCCAGGTTTTTCAATCCCAAATTGCGGGAATCAGGGTTAATCAGCCACTCCGCGATCATCGTGTCAAAGCTGATGGGCGCGACCTTGTATCCAGCCTGCTCCAGGCAAATCAGGTCGTACTTGCAGTTGTGACCGACTTTGCCGATTTTGGGATTTTCCAGGAGCGGCTGCAGCGCCTGATAGACCGCTTTGGGCGCGAGCTGCTTGCCGCGGGCGTGCCCCAGCGGAATGTAGAACCCGCGGGAGGGCGAACCGGCCAGTGATATCCCGACCAATTCCGCCTTCATTGGGTCTGTGCTGGTCGTTTCCGTGTCGAAGGCAATTTGTTCCGCGCCCGAAAGTTCTTCAGCGCAGGTCCGCAATGCTTCTTCGCTGTCGACAAGAACGGTTGTCCAGTCTCCGCTGCTGACCAATTCCAGTACCGGGGCGGATTCCTGAGCGAACAGGCTTTGCTGTGTGGCGCGGTCCAGGCTGGGCCGCATTTTTCTGACCAGAGAATGCAAGCGCTGGGTGAGCGTGCGGAACTCCAGCTGGCGGAACAGGTCCTCCACGGCCGCGGGGTTAAAGCGGTCGGCTTCTGCCTGCGTCAGGTCAAAGCGCAGCTTCAGGTCAGTGCGGATGCGCGCCAGGTCCTGGCTGAGGTAGGCATCCTGTTTGCCGGCCGCCAGCGCGGCACCGGCCCGGCCGCTGATTTCAGCCAGATGTTCATAGATGTTGTCCAGTGTGCCGTATTTAGAAAGCAGACTCACCGCAGTTTTTTCGCCGATGCCCTTTACGCCCGGGATGTTATCGGAAGGGTCTCCCACCAGGGCTTTGTAGTCAACGACCTGGCTGGGGAGGATGCCCAATTTGCGCTGGACATCTTCCGGGAAGTAATCCTCGCTGGTGTTTGTTTTACTGTTGGGGAGGGACACCACCACGCGGTTGGTTACCAGCTGCAGCAGGTCGCGGTCGCCAGTGATAATTTTGACGCCCAGACCTTCTTCCTGGGATGCCCAGACCGCCAGACTGCCAATGACGTCGTCCGCCTCGTAGTTTTCCACCTCCAGGCGCGGAATGTTGAACGCGTCCACCATTTCGCGGATGCGTTCCACCTGACCGCGCAGGTCTTCGGGCATCTTGGCGCGCGTGCCTTTGTATTCAGAATAGAGTTCATGCCGGAACGTGCGTCCGGTGTCGAAAGAGACAGCCAGATAATCGGGTTGGTCCTGTTCCAGAATCCGCAGCAGGGTGTTGGCAAAACCAAAAACGCCGGCGGTGGGCTCGCCGGAGCTGGTTGCCCAGCGGGCCGTTCCGCCCGAAGTCAGGGCAAAGTAAGAACGGTAGGCCAACGCGTGGCCGTCCAGAAGGTAAAGAATTTTCGGCATGATGACCTCTTTTCTAAAGGCATGCAGGGGCGCGGAGGATGAAGGGCTCTGAAGCCGCCGCGTTCCCGCCTAATCAAAAAATCTGCAGCCAGCCGTCCCCAACCGCGGAATCATCCGGCTGGCTTTGCTGGCCGAAGGGTAATCCTTGTGTTGCTTCGTTTTCGGACGGCGCTGAAAACAGCGCTTCCTGCCAGTTCTGCGGGCCTGGAACGCTGTTCTTGCGCGCTTTCAGGCCGTTCAGGTCCGGCATCTCCGGAACGCCTGACAATTTACTCAACTCAGAAAACACCTTCTGGATATCGTCGAAACTGGTTTCAATTGCAAATAACAGGCTGACAGCCCGGCCCGGGCGCAGCGTGCTGCTGACCAGCACAAACTTGCGGTTGTCAAAATCCAACAGCTGATATTCACCAAACGCGCCCGGCTGCTGGGGGCAGCGTTCTTCGAGCAGGCGGATGATTCGGGCAGTGCAGGCGCGCAGTTCGGGCTGAACGGAGGAGCTTATCCGGTCTTCTGCCGTGATGAAAATTCCCGCGGCAGCGCTGGTTGGTAGAAAACGAGCAAGAAGGGAATCAAAATCCTGCGGCACAGTAAAACAGCCTGAAAACGCGGCCTCTCCTTAGTAAAAATAGTTTAGCATGCCTTAAGGGCAGGTGCAAGCAGGCGCGCCAAACTTCTACGCGCGGGATTCGCGCTGGTTCTCCATTTATAATAATCCCAAGCACACACAAAGTAAGGAGCAAAATGGAAAATTTTGATGTGGTGGTGATTGGCGGAGGGCCGGGCGGTTATGTGAGCGCCATCCGGGCGGCGCAGCTTGGCCTGAAGACCGCGTTGGTGGAACAAAAAGCGCTGGGCGGGGTATGCCTGAATCTGGGCTGCATCCCCTCCAAGGCGCTTCTGCGCAACGCTGAACTGGCCTACCTGCTGCGGGTCAATGCCAGTGCTTTCGGCATTGCCATGGACAATTTGCGTCTGGATTACGGCGCGGCTTACAAACGCAGCCGGCAGGTTTCTCAGCGGCTGACCAAAGGTGTGGCTTTTCTGATGAAAAGCCGCGACATCAGCGTGTATTACGGCCGCGGCTTTCTGCTCAGCCCCAGAGAGGTGCGGGTGGATGCCAGCGACGGCAGCAGCCAGACGATCGCAGCCAAAAACATCGTCCTGGCGACCGGGGCGCATCCGGTGGTGGTGCCCGGAATGGAACCGGACGGCGAGAAAATTCTTGATTATGTTCACGCGATTCTATTGGAAAAGCTGCCCAAATCGGCGCTCATCATTGGCGGCGGCGCGATTGGCGTGGAATTTGCCACCATCTGGAGCGCTTACGGCACGGAAGTGCACCTGGTTGAGATGCTTCCGCACATCCTTCCGGCTGAAGATGAAGAGGCGGCAGCCGAACTGACAAAAGCTTTCGCGAAGCGCGGCGTAAAGATTTACGCCGGCACCAAGGTGCTCGCGTTGGAAAAAACTGAAACCGGCACCCGTGCAAAGCTGGCAGCCGAATCCGGAGAACTGAGCCTGGAAACTGACCTGACCCTGGTGGCAGTGGGTTTTAGGCCCAACTCGAAAGACCTGGGTCTTCAACAGCTGGGCGTGCAGCTGGACCAGCGCGGCTTTGTAGTGGTAGACGGCAGTATGCGCACCAACATCCCCGGCATCCGCGCGATTGGCGACCTGACAGGAAAACTGCTTCTGGCGCACACCGCTTCCAGCATGGGAATCATTTGCGCGGAAAACATTGCCGGACTGCCCGTGCGCGAGCTGGACTACCGCATGATACCGCGGGCAACCTACAGCCAGCCGCAGGTGGCCTCCTTTGGGTATACCGAGGCGCAGGCAGTACAGGCCGGCTTTAAAGTGCGCGCGGGTAAATTCCCATTTCAGGCAAACGGAAAGGCGCTGGGTTACGGCGAGTACGGCGGATACGCGAAGCTGATCACCAACGAGGAAAATGGCGAGATTCTTGGAGCTTCCATCGTTGGCCCGGACGCGGCGGAGCTGCTGCCAGAACTCATCCTGGCGCAGGCCAACAGGCTGCCCATCAGCGCGATTGCCCAGTCTGTCCATGCCCACCCCACATTGAGCGAGGTGGTGATGGAAGCAGCGGAGGCCGCTTTGGGGCACGCTATTCATCTGTAAGCCGGGCAGCGGCGAATAAAACAGCGGCATCCCCAAAACCGGGGATGCCTTTTTTCTGGGAGACCTTTTCTTGCGCCGAAGAACACCGAACTTTTAGAGAATAATTGTTACTTAGTTAAATGTGAATATGCTATACTTCATCTATGGGAGTTGGGCTGTCTGAGAACCATCTGGTAGTTCAACATCCGGAAACACGGCGAATGACGGCAATTGACTCTGTCCGCTGTTCAAACACACTGCCGCGCGCCTGCTTCAGAGGAATTCAGGGTTAGTTGGGGTCTCTCATGATAGAAGGGATGAGTAACGTTGACTTGCTTTCGCTTGCGATTGTGCTGCTGGCACTGCTCAGCCTTGGCCTGAATTTGTTAATCCACCGGAAATACCCCTACCGTTGCTTAAGAAAAAACGACGCGCTTTTGGACGCGGAAAAACTGATGCACGCGGCTGCCGAGAAGGGGCTGCGGCTTACCATTGGCCTGGGTGCCAATCCAAACAACAGCGTTCCCGCACCGGCAAGCCTGGCCGGGCTGCCTGTGCTGCGATTGATGACCATGCGCTCTGTCTTCAACGACCGTCCCGCGCAGGCGCTGTCGGGGGATGGGGCGCTGGCCAGCCTCAGTCAGCTGATTGTGCGCGGAAAGTACCAAAACGCGCTCGCGACAGAACTATTCAAACCCGATTTTGGACTGCTGGCAGGCGCGGCCCCATACGCCTATCTGGCCGGCCTGCTGCCCGAAGTGAATTACCGCGCCAACGCGGGCGTTTTTCTGATTGGCAGGCACCGGCCTGAAACGCTCCTGGCCGCGAATTTGGCGGATCAGAAAGGAATCCCGTTGGTGGCCGGCAGCGATGAGCTCAGCACGCAGGCGGTTCTTTTTGCTACCAACGCCCGCCTATGCCTGGGTGAGGACGCGCTCTATGCTGGCGCGGCCTTGGAGACAGACGCAAGTGCGGCGGCCGCGCTGCGCGCGCAGGATTGGCTGCGGGTGCTGGCCGCGCTCGGACTGCTGGCAGGCGCGGTATTAAAGCTGCTGGGGGCGTGGCCGTGAAAAAGACCCTCCCGATTTTGGTTGCAGTGCTGACGGCTGTGTTTATTCTTGCGGCGCTCATCCTGCGGCCCCAGCTGAACGGTTGGTTGGATGTCGTGCTGAATTGGGCGGTGGTCACTGCCTCAGCCGCGCTGCTGGTGGCGGTCGCCACCCTGCTATTAACGCATTTGCGTGCCATCCTTCGCGGTCAGCGCGGCTTTATCTACAGCATTATTCTCATCAGCGCTTTTTTGGTCAGCTTTATAGGCGCGCTGGTGCTGGGACTGGAAAACAGCGCTTATTTGCGCTGGGTGGCTGCTGTTCAGCTTCCCTTGGAGACGAGCTTGCTTGGCCTGGCAGCGCTGGTGATGACCGGCGCCGCGCTGCAAATTTTCCGCAGCCGCGGCTGGTCGCTATTGACGATTTCCTTCGGAATCAGCGCGCTGGTCTTTTTGGTTATTTCTCTTGGGCTGCTGCAAGCACTCAATATTCCTTTATTAAGCACCGTCATCGCCTATCTGCAGCGGCTGCCTCTGATTGGAGCGCGCGGTCTGTTAATTGGCATTGGCATCGGCGCCCTTTTGACGGGCCTGCGCGTTTTGTTCGGTTTGGAAAGAAGCTGGGGTGAATAGATGAGCGCGGAGATGATTCAATGTCCGCACTGTGGGAAGGACAACCTTCCACAGGCCACGCGCTGCGTTCACTGCGGCAAAGATTTAGATAACCTCTTTAAAATCGAAGGTGCCGAGGCGGATGCCGGACTGCCGGAAGAACCGGAAATTTCCGTTTCGGACCTTTTAAGAACCTTCCGGCAGGAGGAAGACAGCCAGGCTGAGGAGCACAGGCCGGCTGTTTCCAGCGGGCCAAGCGCCGTTTTTGCCTCGCGCGAGGATACCCCGCGGGCGGAAACACCTCAGGAAGAAGAACAGGCGCCCGAGTGGCTCATCCGCATACGCAAACGCGCCATGCAGGAAGAGGACGCTGCCGGAGAGCTTTCGCGTAAATTTAACTCATTGGAAGCCTCCCGCAGCCAGGAACATCAGGGGCGCGTGGACGAAGAGTTCGCGAACTGGATTGCCCGCATCCGGGAGAACGCCCGCCGGGAGAACCTGCAGGCTGCCAAATCCGCGCAGGCAGGCTCTGAAAGTGAGGGCGGCGTGCCGGAGTGGCTGCGCCGGGTCCGCGAACTGCAGCCTGAAGGCCTGGAGGAAAACCAGGCGGTTCAGGAAGAACCCGAAGAACCCCGCGCGGAAGAACCGGAGCAGGAAAAAGAACTGCCCGCAAAAGCTGAACAGGCGCAGGCGCAAGAGGCTGAATCCGTTGTCGAGAGCGGCCCGGAGGAGGCGATAGAAACTGCTGAGCCGGCCCCGGACGCGGAAGGCGCAGGAGAGCCGCCGCTCTCCGGCCACGAGACCGGCGCCGAAACCCCGCCCGCGGAAGAACCCACTGAAAGCCCGAAAACCCCGGAAATTAAGCCGGTAATAGAAGAATTGGGCCTCGCGTCGGAAGTCAGCGCGCTGGACCTGGAAGAAAGACCAGCCTCGAGCGAAACGCTTTCGGCTGACTTGCTGCTTTTGCGCAAACAGAAAGAAAGCGCGCAAATTCTGATGAACCTGATTGGCGAGGAGGGCAAAGGCCTTCCGCCTGCCAAGACCCCGCGTGAAGGTTCCAGGGGCTGGTATCGGTTCATTCTGGGCGCCTTCCTGCTGCTGGTGCTGATAGCTGTCATTGTGTTTGTCCCGCAGGCCAGGCCGGCAACCTACGAGAACCCCACGCCAGCCGTGGCCCTGAAAGACGCGCTGAACGCTTTGAAGAACGGCGATAAAGTTCTTGTTGTGCAGGAATATCAGGCCGCTGCCAGCGCTGAGATGGAGCAGGTCAGCGCTCCGGTTCTGCGCGCTTTGGAGGAGCGCGGGATTGCGCTGCAGTTCCTGACCACGCACCCCAACGGTTTGTGGCTGAGCGCTAATTTAATGAACGCGGCAGAAATCCCCGCGCGCGAGACTGCCTATCTGGCAGGCGGGCGGCTGGGTGTGCTGACGGCAGCGCTGCTTGCTGATGAATCCAGCGCCATGCTTCCGGAAGGGCTTGAAAGCCTGGAAAACTACCAGCTAATTCTCCTCCTGGAAGACTCCCAGGCGGATATTCAGAACTGGATTGAACAGGCCGGACCCTGGCTGGGGGCAGGTAAACTGGGAGTGCTGGCAAGCAGTCAGAATGCCGCGCTGCTGCTTCCTTATTATGACGCTGGCCAGCTGGCTGGTTACACGGCGGGGGCGCTGGAGGGGCGCGTTCTGGCCGCGGCGCTGGGGCAGACTGCCTCCACCGGCATGCCGCTGCGGGCGTATCAGGCCGGCTTGCTGGTGATGATCGCCGTGCTGTTGCTGGGCATTATCATTAAGGCGGAAGCTGATTCCAACGCCCGGCATCAAAAGGAGCCGGAAGGATGAACCCGATGGATATTGTTCTGGGCTTCATTGGCATTGCCTTATCAGTGATGATATTCAGCTATCTGTTAGGCGATAATTTCTTCTTTCGGGTGGCGCTCTATATTCTGGTGGGGGTGTCCGCTGGCTATGGAGCGGCCGTCTTACTGCTCAAGGTGATTATTCCGCGCCTGATTGAACCTTTGAAGGAGAGCGGGACGGACGCCTTTTGGCTGGGATTGGTTCCGCTGGCTCTGTGCCTGCTTTTGGCGCTGATGCTCGTGCCGCGCACAGTCAGAGCGGGAACCCTGCCGCTGTCCTTCCTGGTCGGGGCGGCCGCGGCGGTGGGCATCGCCGGGATTTCCCGCGGGACGCTCGCGCCCCAGCTTCTGGCTGTTGTGAACCGCTTCAGCCCTGAATTGCTGCTGGAAAATTCGGCCGCGGATTGGGGCGGTATCGTGGAAGCGTTTTTCATACTTTTTGGGGTAATCTCAGTGCTGTTCTATTTTCACCACCGCTTAAGCAGAAAAGGCGCCGGAACACAGCGGCCGCTGCTGGTGGAAGGAATTTCCGATGTGGGACAGGTTTTTCTGGGCATCAGCTTTGGGATGCTCTTTGTTGGTTTTTACAGCGCGGCGCTGACCGCGCTAATCGCGCGGATAGTCTGGCTGAAAGATTTTATCCTTGCCCTTTTAGCCGGATAAAGGAAGACAGGCGATGGAAACCCGCAGAAGCTTGAGCGTGGATATTGGTTCACAAAACACGCGCGCGTGGCTTTTTGAACAGCGCGAAGACGGCTTCGTGCTTGTTGGCAGCGCCAGCAGCGAGACAAGCGCTGCGGCCGGAGAGGACATTCGCGGCGGCGTGATTCAGGCGCTTGAGCGGCTTCAGGAAAAAGCCGGCCTTCGCCTGCTGGACCTGAAGCAGAAACTCATTCGCGGCGCGGAAGGCGTGAGTGTTTGTGGACTAAGCCTGTCGGCTGGCAAACCCATCCGAACCGTTCTGATTGGCGTCTCCGACACCTATTCTCTGGCTGTGCTGCGCAGGCTGGTCAGTCTGTTTTACACCGATGTGGTTCTGGAAATTGACCTCCAGGATGACTTGAACGCTACCGCCCAGCTGGAAAAATTAATCCACGCGAACGCGGACCTGTTTGTGACGGCCGGCGGCGTGAACGACGGCGCGTTCCGCCCGGTGCGGGCCGCGTTGGACAATTTGCGTGTTGTCTATCAGAGCCTGCCCAGGCTCATCCGGCCGCAGCTTGTCTACGCGGGAAACGAGGCCTTGGCGGAGTACGCTCGGGAGGAACTTGACGCGGGTGAGGATTTCCACAGCGCGCTGAACGTACAGGCCAGACTGGAGGCTGAATCGTTGGCGGCTGGCTGGCCGGCAATGCTGGGCGCTTTCAGCCGCCTGCGCCGGCAGCAGTTGACAGGTCTGGCGGAACTGGAAACGGAATGGAACTGCACGGCTCTGCCCAGCGCTTTCGCGGTAAGCCGAATTGTGCGACTGATTGACCGCATGAATCCCGAAGGCAAGGGTGCCATGGCTTTGGATGTGGGATGCAATTCCACCATCGTTATCGCGGCGCGCGGGGATGATTTCATTGGCGCCATCAGCCACCCTCCCATCTCTGCGCAGGTTGGCAAAGAGACCAGCCGCTTTTCCACACTGCCCATCGATGCGACGACGGCCGCGGCGTATATGTTTAACAAAAAACTGCACCAGGCCTTCCTGCCTGCCACTTTGGAAGACCTTGCCATTGAACAGGCCTGGACGCGGGTGCGTTTGCACTACGCGCTGCGCCGCACGCGTGAACTCTTCCCTTGGTTCGCGTACGACCCCGAAATGGGGCTGCTGGAACCCTACGAACCGGTGCTGCTCTCGGGGGAGAGCCTGGTGCGGGTTCCTGCCGCGCAGCAAACATTGTTGATGGCATTGGATGGACTGCGCCCGCACGGTATCACCACCTTCGCGATGGATAAAGACCAGCTGCTGGCTGGGCTTGGCAGCCTGGCGGATAAAGAGCCGCTGCTGCCTGTGCAGGTGATTGATTCCGGCGTGTTTGCGAATCTTGGCACCGTGATTTGCGCCGATGCCCCCGAACGCGCAGCGAAGCGGGTGCTGACCCTGGAAATTGACCGCGGAGAAGGCGCGCGCGAGAATTTGGATGTGCGCAAAGGCGAAATTAAGCGGGTGGAAACAGCCCCGGGCACCAGCACGCGCATTTACCTTTCCCCGGGCGAGCTGACTGACGTCGGGATGGGCCTGCCCGGCCTGGGAGGATGGGTTACGGTGCCAGAATCGGAAGTGGGCACTGTCATCGACGCGCGCGGCAGACCGCTGGACCTGCCTGACGATATGAACAAACGCAGCGAAGCTTTTTACAACTGGCTGTGGGAACTGGGCGGTTAGGATGGCGACGGAAATCCTTGCAATTGCCTGCGATCAACAAATTCTGCGAACGTACGCCCTGCCTTTTGCCGGCAGCGTGTTGGTACGCACCGGTCAGGAGGTTTCCGCCGGTGAACCTATCGCGGAAATTAAGATGCCTGAGCGCTACCAGGTTTTTGATGTAGTCAACGGATTGAAGATTAACCCGAAGCACATCGACCGCCACATTGAACGATTGGTAGGTGAACCCGTGAAAGCCGGCGATGTGGTAGCGCAAAAGACGGGCCTGATTTCCCGCATTTTCCGCGCCTCGCAAAATGGCATGGTAGTCGCTGTGCGGGACGGCAGGATTACGTTGGCTTTGGGCGAAAAGAAACTGCAGGTGCTGGCCACTTATCCCGGCACCGTTGTGGAAATTATCCCGGAACGCGGGGCTGTTGTGGCTGTCCAGGGGATGCTTTTGCAGGGTGTATGGGGCAACGGTTTAAACAGCTCCGGGGAGTTGGTAATCCTTGACGCTGAAGCCCACTCGCCAGACAAGAAAAGGCCGTCCGGCGACCTGCAGGGGAAGATTGTCGCGGCGCAGCACGCGGCCGATTTGGAATCCTTTGCCAGCCTGCTGAATCGCAAACCCGCCGGCTTGGTGCTTGGCTCGGTGATGCCGGAGGTGCAGCCCGCTCTGCAAAATGCGCCCGTGCCCGTGATGCTTTTGGTCGGTTATGGCGAATTTGAAATTGACGCGCTCAGCGCGGCGATGCTCCGGCAGATGGAAGGCCAGTTCGTCTATCTAAACGCGAATGAACCCGACCCTTCGGAACACAGCCGTCCGGACCTGATTCTGCCAGGAAAGGCGCAGGTCTCTCCGGGGTTGTTTCACGAGGAGCTGCGTCTTGAGGTCGGCAAGCACGTGCGTCTGCTTGGCAAACCTTACACCGGCAACACTGGTGTCATCGTGGAACTGCCGGAGGAACCGGAAAAGTTTGCCAGCGGGTTGGTTATGCGGGCTGTGGTCGTACAGCGCGAGGATGAGCAGATTATCCGCATCCCGCGTGAAAACGTTGAATTGATTTTGGAATAAGCCTGCTATTTGGCGGGGGTGGCGGTAATCAGAAAGCGGGCGGATACCCATCCGATTTTTCCATCCTGCAGGCGCACCTTTTCCCAGTACATACCGTCCTTTTCCACCCTCTCTCCCAGAAGCACAACTTCGGTCAGGTCGTTCAGGTATGTGACCACGCTGGCTGTGCTGCCTGGTTCGGAGCGCACAATCACGCCGGTATCCGAGCGAATCAGAGCGCTGACCAGGGTGGGGGTGGGAGTGATGCTGGGCAAAGCGGTGATAAGCGGATTTTGAATATTGGCGGTCGGCGTGGCGGGCTTCGCGGTGGGGGGCAGCGGCGTTCGCGTGGGCGGCGCGACTGCTGCCGGCTGGGTGGGAGTGCCGACTGGAGGCGGAGTGGTGTTGACGGCTATTGCCTGGCTCAGATGATGCTGGGTCGAGAGAAAACCAAACAGCGCCAGCGCGCTCAGGCCAATGGCCAGAATGAAAAGCGCCCAGCCAGCCGTTCGGCGCGGCAGGAGCCCGGCTGCCCAGAATGTGACCAGAGCGCACAGGAGCGCAACAGCCGCATAGGCGGCGCACAGCAGAAGCAGCCCGGCGCTGGTGTATGGAGAACCCGACTGCAGCGCCCAGCCTGCCAGGCCCAGCGGAAAGAATATCAGGGCTGTTACCAGGGCGGATGCCAAGCGGGGCGTTTCCCGCTGGCGGATGAGCATGGCTGCCAGGAGAGCGCTGCCAAGCAGCAGCACCGCCCATTCCAACCAGCCGTGCTCAAGCAGATGCAGGAAGGGCAGCTTGGCGGCGGAACTTACCCGGGAGGGCGCGAGCGCGGAGAGCCAGCCAGCCCCAAAATACACAGCGGCTGTGAGCAGCAGCGCGGCAAACGAGCGCAGCATCAGCCCCCAGGATGGGATGACCGCGCTGAGCGTCAGGCCCATCAGCGGAGCGTTGAATGGCGCGCACAGCAGGGCTGCCAGCAAAAGCAAGGGGGAGTTGGTCAGGAGGGCTGCGCCCAGGAGAAGCGCGCTGAGTGCCAGCGTGACAAAATAAACGGGATTCAACGCGGTTTTTGGCTGCAGGTCGTCGTGCAAAAAGCCTGCAATCTCCGCTTCAGAGGCGCTGCGGATAATCAGACGCATACGCCGCTTCTGGTTGGGAGGCAGACTGTTAAACCCATCCGGATTGGTCTGACTGGTAGGTATATTCATTGGAATCCGGTCTCCTTGTTCTGATATGGAGGCTGCGCCGCGTAATGGTTATTTAAAGGATTATACCGCCTTTGAATGCGCCCATTTCGGGATTGCAGAAATCTATGTATAGATACCCGCGCGCGCCAAAGTTCCGTCATGCGGTAAAATTGGCGGCATGAACACCCGAAAACTGCTGACATCAATCCTGCTGGTTCTGAGCGCGCTTTTGCTGATAGCTGGCTGCGCGCGGCCCAGCGCGACCGAACCCACGGCTGTCCGGACGGAGACCGCAACCTCCGCCCCAACGCTGATTATCGTGGATACCGCCACGCCGGAACCGACCCCCGAACCTATCGCGCTAATCACAGCGGATATTGTAATTTGGGCGCCGCCGAACGCGGATTTCTCTCAAGCGCAGACCCTTGTGCCGGATTTGACCGCTTACGCCGCCGCGAACGGACTGCTGCTGGAACAGCGCGAGCAGCTCAGCGCGGCAGAGCTTGGCGAGTCGGTGCGGCTGGTTGTCGCGCTGGCTTCCGCCGCTGAAATCAGTGCCGCGGCGGCTGGCGCGCCCAACACGCAGTTTCTGGCTGTGGGCGTGCCGGATGTGCAGGTCGGCGCGAATGTGCATTCTCTGAACACTTCTCCTTCCACTCTGGAAGAGCGCGCGTTTTTGGCCGGGTACTTGTTGGGCATGGTGATTCCTGATTACCGCGTGGGCGTCATCAGCCAGGCAGGCACCGCGGAAGGGCAGAAAACCTTTGATTCCTTTACCGTAGGCGCGCGCTATTTTTGCGGGCTGTGCAATTCGCGCTTTGGCCCCATTCTTTTCTATCCAAAGGGCGCCCAGATTACTGACCCGGCAAATCCGGGCGATTGGCAGGCAGCGGCCGATTTGCTTCTGGCGAACACGGTAAAGGGAGCCTTTATTCAACCCGAGGTCAGCTCCCCCGAGCTGGTGAACTACCTGCAGGCTGCCGGTGTTCAGTTGGTGGGTATTGAAGGCCAGGCGGGGTATAACGACAGCCCGCTCTGGCTGGGCTTGTTTGGTTCCGACCTGAGCAGCGACGCGGTTATTCTGGCGGCCCGCCTGCTGCAGGGCGGGCAGGTTGGGGCGGTGAAAACCGGCATCACGCTGACGCACATCAACGCGGATGTCATTACAGAAGGCAAACAGCGGCTTTTTGATGTGACCGTGCAGGATGTGCAGTCAGGCCTCGTGCGGGTCACGCCAGTTCAATAAGGGCTGTATCTGGCGCGCAAAAAAGAGGCTGAAAGTCGCATTGGCATGCCGGAGCAAGGGGCGGCGCGGCAAAAAAATCTGGAAGTTTTGGGGCTGAATCGGCTTGACGAAAGGGCTTTAACCTGATAGACTCACGCCTTGCTGGAATGGCAGGCCCCTGAATCGGTCTTGCAGTTTGACAAGGCATTTGATATACTTGTTCAGCTAAAAGCCGATATTTAATAATTTAATAAGAAGGGCGCCGGCGTAGCTCAATGGTAGAGCAACCGCCTTGTAAGCGGTAGGTTATGGGTTCGATTCCCATCGTCGGCTCAGATTAACCGTTAGCGATTGAGATTGATGCTGATCAACCTCGATCTCCAGCGGGTAAAGAGCAAAGCGCCCGGCAGCAATGAGGACGGTTACCCAAGTGGACAACGGGGACTGACTGTAAATCAGTTGGCAGAGGCCTTCGGAGGTTCGAATCCTTCACCGTCCATTTCAGATCACAGGAATGTGACCTGAAATTACGGCTGCCCTCATAGCTCAGTCGGTAGAGCGCGTTCTTGGTAAGAACGAGGTCATGGGTTCGAATCCCATTGAGGGCTCTATGCCGAAATATGAATACGACATGTAATTATTAAGGAGATAAGCATGGCAAAACAAAAATTCGACCGGTCTAAACCCCACATGAACGTGGGCACCATGGGCCATATTGACCATGGTAAGACTACCCTGACAGCCGCAATCACCAAGGTTTCCGCTCTGCGTGGTTTTGGTGATTTTCGCGCATTTGATTCTATTGACAATGCCCCGGAAGAAAAAGCCCGCGGTATCACAATCAACATCGCGCATGTTGAATATTCCACTCCCAAGCGCCACTACGCTCACGTGGACATGCCCGGCCACCGCGACTATATCAAGAACATGATTACCGGCGCGGCGCAGGTTGACGGCGCCATTCTGGTTGTTTCCGCTCCAGACGGCCCTATGCCCCAGACTTACGAACACGTGCTGCTAGCCCACCAGGTGGAAGTTCCCGCCATCATCGTCTTCCTAAACAAGGTTGATATGATGGACGACCCCGAACTGCTCGAACTGGTTGAGATGGAAGTCCGCGAACTGCTGACCAAGAACAAGTTCCCCGGCGACGAAGTCCCGATTATTCGCGGTTCCGCCAAGCTTGCCCTGGAAAGCACCTCCACCGACATCAATGCTCCGGAATACAAGCCGATCATTGAGCTGCTGGACGCTGTTGACAACTACTTCCAGGACCCTGTCCGGGAGCTGGACATGCCCTTCATGATGCCCGTTGAGGACGTATTCTCGATTAAAGGCCGCGGCACCGTGGTGACCGGCCGTATCGAGCGCGGTCAGATCAAAGTCAACGACCCCGTTGAAATCGTTGGTCTGCGCGATAAGAGCATGACCTCTGTGGTTACCGGCGTGGAAATGTTCCACAAGCAGTTGGACACCGGCATGGCTGGCGACAACGCTGGTCTGCTCCTGCGCGGTATTGACCGTGATGACGTGGAACGCGGTATGGTTATCGCCAAACCCGGAAGCATCACCCCGCATACCACCTTCGAATGCTCCGCTTACATCCTGAAGCGCGAAGAAGGCGGACGCCACAGCGCGTTCTTCTCCGGCTATCGCCCGCAGTTCTACATCCGCACAATGGATGTGACCGGCGACGTGACTCTGCCCGAAGGCGTTGAAATGGTCCTGCCTGGTGACAATGTGAACGGCATGAAAGTCAAACTGATTACCAAGGTTGCTCTGGAACAGGGTTCCGAATTCGCCATCCGCGAAGGCGGTCTGACTGTTGGCGCCGGCAAAATCACGAAGATTATTGAGTAAAAAATTCTGATGGAGGAAACATGGCTGCCTCCAAAAAGGCAGCCATGTTAAAATGAGATGGCGTCAAAAAAGAAAGATATCAGACCAGTCATAAACCTGGCATGTACGGAATGCAAGGAGCGCAACTACACTTCTGTCAAGAACCGCCGCAATGACCCCGGGCGTCTTGAACTGAAGAAGTACTGCCCCCGCTGTCGCACGCACCGCGTGCACCGCGAGGTGAAATAACCCGAGTCTGCCGTGAGACAGGCGAAGGTTGCCTAGGTCAGTAGCTCAATTGGCAGAGCACCGCTCTCCAAAAGCGGGGGTTGTGGGTTCAATTCCTACCTGACCTGTTGAGAAGGTTTCAACGCCGTACAAGTTGCGGCGTTGAGTTTTCAACCAGGAGAACTATAATGGCACAGATTGAAACGAAACCGAACTTTTTTCAAAAAATCAAACGCTTCTGGCGCGAGACGGTTGGTGAATTGCGCAAGGTCACCTGGCCAACCCCCCAGGAAGCCTGGGCGCTGACCAAGCTCGTTTTAATCGTGACCGTCATCATGGCCGCCCTCTTGGGCTTTATGGACTTTGTGTTCAGTCAGCTGATTAAACTGTTGGTGGCCGCGTAAGACGTTGAAGGAAAAGCCCCTGAGGGCTAAGGTTATGGATAACGAAGAAATGGAAGACAAGAAGCCGGTTGAAGGCTTGCCCGCTGAAGAGCAGAATACGACCCCTGAAGAAGGGTCTGCTGCGCTTTCCTCTGCCGGCGCTGCCGGCGCGGGAAAAGCCGCGGCAGGCGCCCAGGATGACGCGCGCCAATGGTTCGTTATCCATTGTTATTCCGGATACGAGAACAAGGTGCGCAAAAACCTGGAACAGCGCATCGAGACCATGAACATGAAAGACAAAATCTTCGACGTGGTCATCCCCACGCAGGAAGAGATTGAAGTCCGCGATGGTAAGCGCCGCACAGTCGAGCGCCATGTATTCCCGGGCTATGTCCTGGTCAATATGATTCTGGAAGAGGAATCCTGGTTTGTTGTGCGCAACACGCCCGGCGTGACCGGCTTTGTTGGCATGGGTGATGAGCCTACGCCGCTTCGTCCGGAAGAGGTCGCACAAATTTTACGGCGCATGGAAGACGAATCGCCCACGTATAAGGTCACTTATCATGCCGGCGACCGGGTGCGCATTGTGGATGGACCATTTAACGATTTCCGCGGAACAGTCGCGGAAGTGAATATGGAGCGCTCGAAGATTCGCGTGATGGTGAACTTCTTTGGGCGCGAAACCCCTGTGGAACTGGATTTTCTGCAGGTAGAAAAAGCATAAACCGGACAAGTCCGGAAATTCGTGGGAGGGACCGCAGGACGGCCCGTCAGCACCACAAAGGAGAATTGTTGTGGCAAAAAAGGTAAAAGCAGTAATCAGGCTCCAGATCACGGCAGGAAAGGCTAACCCCGCTCCGCCTATTGGTCCCGCGTTGGCTCCGCACGGCGTCAATATCATGGCGTTCTGCAAGGAATACAACGCGCGTACAAGTAACCGCACCGGCGAAATTGTGCCGGCCGAAATTACCGTATTTATGGACGGCTCATTCAAGTTTGAGCTGAAGTCCTCACCAGCCCCCGTGCTGCTCAAGAAAGCAGCCGGCATCACCAAAGGTTCTGCCACCCCGCATTCCGCCAAGGTCGGCAGCGTCACCCGCGCGCAGCTGCGTGAGATTGCTGAAGCCAAGTTCAAAGATATGAACGCCAACGATATCGAAGGCGCTATCAAGCAGCTTGAAGGCACCGCCCGTAATATGGGCATCACGATTGTCGAAAAATAACCAGAGTGAGCGTGGGAGGGTTCTTTGAGCCCGTTGGCACCACGGAGGAGTAATCATGCCTAAACACGGCAAAAAATACGAAAACGCAATAAAGAATATCGACCTGGACAAAACCTACAGCCCGCGGGAAGCCCTGCAGCTGGTAAAGGAACACAGTTTTGCCAAGTTCGATGAGACTGTTGAAATCCATCTGCGCACTGGTCTGGATCCCCGCCAGGCTGACCAGCAGATACGCGATGTGGTTGTCCTGCCAAACGGCCTGGGCAAAACCATCCGCGTGCTGGTGTTCGCGCAGGGAGAAGCCGCCAGCGCCGCGCGCGAAGCCGGCGCGGATTTCGTCGCGGAAACAGACGAAGAGATTAACCGTATCGCTCAGGGTTATACCGACTTTGATGTGGCGGTCGGTACCATGGATATGATGGGCAAAGTTGGCCGTCTGGGCCGTGTGCTTGGTCCCCGCAACCTGATGCCGAACCCGAAAGCCGGTACAGTCGTGCAGCCAGCCGATATCGCCCAGGCCATCAAGAATGCCAAGGCCGGCCGCGTGGAATTCCGCCTGGATAAAACCGCGAATATCCACGTTCCGCTTGGGAAAGTTTCCTTCAGCGTTGACGCGCTTGAAGAAAACATGACCGCCCTGATGAGCGCGATTCGCAAGGCGCGCCCTTCCGGCGCGAAAGGCCTGTTCGTGCGCAAGGTCACCCTGTCTTCAACGATGGGACCTGGCGTAAAGGTTGACGCGAACACCGCCATGTCTATGGAGAGCGGCAAGATATAAGGGCTTTACCCCGGGATGTGGTATACTAACCGGGTTTGAAAATTGAATATTGTTCTTCACTGAAGAAAGCTGGTGCCGTTGCGGCTTAATTTCCCGCCGAGGTGGAGATTGGATACCTAACGTTCGTTTAAGACGAGAGTATTTAAATCTCTTTCCGCGGGAAAAACGGAAAGAGATTTTTATTTTTCACCGAAAGGAGGTGAAACAACATTGGCGTTTTCTAAACAGCAAAAAGAAAAGATTGTTGAGGATTACCGTTCCTGGTTGGAAAAGAGCAAAGCTGTTTTCGTGCTTTCCTACTCCAAGATGCGCATGCCGGAAGTGAATGCCGCGCGCGCGAAACTGCGCGAAGCGGACGGCAAACTGCATGTCGTCAAAAACCGCCTGTTCAAGCGCGTTCTGGATGAACTGGGCTACAAATACGACGAGAAGTTCTGGGAAGGAAACAACGTGGTCGTCTTCGCGTTCGAAGACGCGCCCTCTGTCGCCAAGGCCCTCGCCGAAGTTACCAAAGGTAATGAGGTTTTGGCTGTACGCGGCGGTTACCTGGATAAGGCAGCCCTCTCTGTCAAACAGGTTGCTTCGTTGGCAGACTTGCCGACCCTGCCTGTTATGCGCGCGATGCTACTGGGCACTCTGCTTGCCCCGGCCAGCAAACTCGTTCGCACCATCGCCGAGCCCGCTCGCGGTCTCGCCGCTGTAATCAAAGCAAATTCGGAAAAGCAGCCCGCAGCTGCCTGACGTTTGAAAGGTCGACCCGATAGGGAAGACAATATTAAAAGAAATACTAAATGATAGGAGTAAAAAGAAATGGCTGATTTAGCTAAACTTGTTGAGGAACTGAGCAAGCTTTCCGTTTTGGAAGCCTCTGAACTGGTCAAGATGTTGGAAGAGAAATGGGGCGTTTCCGCCGCCGCGCCTGTGGCTGCTGTCGCCGCCGGTCCCGCTGCCGCCGCCGTTGAAGAAGAAGTCGAAGAAAAGACTGAATTCACCGTTGTGATTAAGAACGCCGGCGCCAAGAAGATCGAAGTCATCAAAGTCATCCGCCAGCTCACCAGCCTGGGCCTCGTCGAAGCCAAAACCCTGGCCGAGACCCCCGACGCCAAAGTGCTCGAAGCTGTTAGCAAGGAAGTCGCGAACGATGCCAAGGCCAAGCTCGAAGCAGCTGGTGCCGAAGTCGTCCTGCTCTAATTCCCGCGCAGACAACAACAAAAAAACCGTATGCGAATACGGTTTTTTTATTTAAGCCCCCAAACTCAGGCTTTTTCGAGCTGGCGGATGACCAGCACCACTTTGCCTTGCACTTCCACGATGCTGGGGTCTTCGATGATGATGGGCTGCATGGAGGGGTTGGCGGGCTGCAGTCGGACGCGGCCGTTTTCCTGGTAGAAATATTTCAGGGTAGTTTCGTCCCGGTCTGCCAGCCAGATAGCGACCATTTCGCCGTTGCGCGCCTGGTCCACCTTTTTCATCACCACGATATCGCCGTCGTTCACCATGGCATCAATCATCGAGTCCCCATGGACGCGCAGCGCGTAGAGCTGGTCCAGCGGGTCGGAAGAGGGCAGCAGGCTGCGGGCGATATCAATACCGGATTCGGGGTCGTAGTAGGAAAAATCAGAAGAGGGGACGGGCATCGGCTCGCCGGCGACGATATTGCCGACCAGCGGGATGGTGACCAGCTGGTCCATCGCCTGTGCGGCGGCGTTTTTCATGGTTTGAAGGATGCTGCCGCCGGCATTTTTGATGAGATTTATCCCGCGCGAGACGTTGCTGCGGCGTTCGATGTAACCCATTTCTTCCAGCTGGTTCAGGTAATACTTGACCACCGAGGTAGAACTGATTTGGGTATGGTCGCCAATTTCGCGGATGGATGGGGGGTACCCTTTATCCTGTTGGTATTCCTCCAAAAAAGCGAGGATTTTTTTATGCCTTGGGCTCAAACCGCTTCTTCGTCTCGCCATTGCGTCTCGCTTTCTTTAATAGATTGGATGCGCGTTCTAAATTTATAATAACAGAACAAATGTTCACTGTCAAGGGCGCGCTGGCAAGGGATGCGGAACTGCGGCGGGCTGCCTTGTATGTAAACAGGGAGATCGCTTCGCGGGCTCGCGATGACAAAGCCCTTCGCGAATTCGCCTTGACGAAGCTCTCTCGCGGGCTCGCGATGACGCAAAAAGCACAAATCTATCGCGGCCTCCGGGTGACAATACCGCGCCGCTTACTAAAGCAGAGACCCGCCTGGCTTTAGCGTATAATTGGCATCGGTTTTCAGTTTTCCGGAAAGGTGGAAACGCATGTGATTAAACAGTTTTTTCAGAAAATCGAATACACTCCACGCGCTCTGCGCGATTATTTGCTCATCCTGCTCGGCGCATTTGTCCAGGCGCTCAGCCTGCGCCTGTTTTTGGTGCCCGCCAGCCTGGTCAGCGGCGGCATCAGCGGCGCCGGCCAGCTGCTCTATTACACGCTCGGTTGGCCGATTGGCCTGGTGGTGCTGCTTGGGAACCTGCCTCTGTTCATCTTAGGCTGGCGCTACCTGGGCGGCCCGCGCTTTGCCTCCCGCACCATCCTGGCCATCGTCAGCTTTTCCATTTTCACTGACCTGCTGATTTACCTGACCGGTTCTGCCGGTCTGACCGATGACCCGGTGCTCAACACGGTCTTTGGCGGCCTTCTGCTTGGCATCGGGCTGGGCATTGTTTATCTCGGGCGCGGCACCAGTGGCGGCACCGACATCCTGGGCCGAATCCTGAACAAGCGGCTGGGCATCTCCATCTCCATGGCGTACATGATTACGGATTCGCTGGTGGTGCTGCTGGCGGGCTTTGTGTTCGGTTGGGAGAAGGCGCTGTACGGCCTGATGATGATTTATCTCTCCGGCGTGGCGGCGGACCTGGCCTCGGAAGGCGCGAATATCACCAAGTCCGGTTTCATCATCACCCTCAAGCCGGACGCGGTCATTGCGGCTATCCAGGAGGAACTGGAACGCGGCGTGACGATTATCCCGGCGGTGGGCGGCTATACCCGCCAGGAACGCGCCATGCTGTGGTGCGTGGTGACAGCCGCGGAGGTGATGCGCCTGAAAACCATCGTGCACGAGGCTGACCCGGATGCCTTTATGGTGATTGGGCAGGTGAGCGAAGCGCTGGGCGAAGGTTTTAAGGCTTTCAAGGAAAGCTGATTTCCGGCCTGAAGAAAATAAAGAAGAGGCTGCCTGAACAGGCAGCCTCTTTTGCGTCTTATTCCGGTTTGGGCGGGTTTGGCTCCCCGTCTTGCGGGAGGAGAATTGGCTCGGGGCGCCACTTCTCTTTGCCAGGCGCCAGCGCGCCGGGTTTCAACAGCAGCACGAGCGCGAGCAGTGTAAAAAACAGCCCGCCAATGAGCCCGGTGGGAGCGGGCCCCAGCAGCGTGTTGGGTGCGCCTTTCTGCGCCACCAGCCCCAGCGCGGCGATGCCGTTAATCGCGCCGTGACCGATAACCGCCGGCCAGACGCTGCCTTCCTTAAGCGTCAGCCAGCTGAAAATGGTGCCCAGCGCGGCGCAAAACCAAATCATCGCCACGATGCCCAGCCAGGGCGCGCCCGGGTAGTCCAGGCCGTAGTTGTGCCCCATGGCAATCACCGGCGCGTGCCACACGCCCCAGATGAGCCCGGTCAGCAGCACGGCCCTGCGGGTGCCCAGCGGGAGCAGCCTGGGCAGTAGGTAAGCCCGCCAGCCGAACTCCTCGCCAAAGCAAAAGAGCGCGTTCAGGATGGGTGCGAGCAGCAGCGCCTGGAGCGTGTTCATCAGCAGGTAGGTCCAGGGCGAAATGTTCTGGTCCGGCGCGGCGGAGGAAAGCATAGCCCGCAGCGTTTCAAGGTTTCGGTCGAAAGCCGAGGGGAAGAGCGCGAAGTAGAGCAGCGCGCCCAGGATTGTGCCGACAGCCGGAAGCAGCCAAGCTAAAAGCCAAAAGCGCCAGGGCTTCGCGTGGCGCGCGGGCTTGAGCCACAGGTCGGATTTGCCTTCCCGGGTGAGCGCGCGTGTGAGCAGGTTTGCCAGGGCGGGCGCCATCATCACGCCGCCAGCCAGCAGCACGGCAGCCAGGCTCAGGTTCAGTTCCGGGATGAGTAAAGGGCTTTGGGCCAGCCCGCCCTTGAGGTAGATGAATAGCGAAACGAGCCAGGCAATCCCAAAGGCCAGGGCGAGGAAGAGTAACAAGCGTTTTTTGTTTAGTTTTTCAATCAAAGTCAGATACCAGCTTTCCTGCGGTTGCAGTCCTTACACAGCATCTGGCAGTTCTCCGGCAGGGTTTTGCCCCCCAGGTGCCAGGGGGTGATATGGTCGCCTTCCATCTCGACGAATTCAAAATGCAGCCCGCAGCTCCGGCAATAGCCGTTCTGCCTTTCGTAGGCAGCTCGCTTTTGACTTTCGGAAAAAGAACGGATGCTTAATGTTTTCTCGTTGCGGGTCAGCACAAAGGCATACACACCACGCTTGTTCGTAACATCATCATCCATCATCAGGTTCTTGATTTCCTGCTCTAATTTCACTGTGTCAAAAAGGGTGTCCTTAAATTGGTCGTAGAGCTCGCCCCAGGGCAAGCCCTTCATTTCCCGACGGTAAACCGGAAAAGTGAGCTCCACCCAGTCAATCACGTTGCGGAAGTACAGCCACAGCTCGTTGGCGTTCGGGTCGTGCTGATGCGCGCCCATGTAGGCTTCGATGCGGTCTGCCATATTCGGCCCGCTTCCGGTAATCCAATCCAGAGCCTTCTCGAGGATTTCCTGCCGGATGGGCGAGCCGTTCACGTATTTATTCGCCAGCCCGTATGCCGCGCAGTTGCTCTTGCTGAACTTGAGCTTGGCGTCCGAAAGCCAGGGGCCGGTGTAGACCGCGTTGCGCATTTCCTGGTCGGTCAGCTTTAGCCCGGCGATATTGATAATGCGAAACCAATCCAGCCTTTCTTTTTCGTCGCCCTCGCAGAAGTAAATCATCAGCTTGTAGTCCAGGATTTGGTCCTGCTCAGGCTTGGTGAGGTTGTGGAAGGCGCGGTTATCAATGGAAAAGTCGCTGTTGACGTACTGGCAGAAGCTGACCGTGCGCTGCTGGCCGTCCAGCATTTCAAAGCTGCCGTCCGCGTTTTGCATCCAGTACATCACGTTCAACGGAAAGCCTTTGCGGATGGTATCCAGCACTGCGTCGCGCTTTTCGGTGTCGTAGACGAATTCGCGCTGGTACTTTGGGCGGATGTTGAGCCTGCCGCTGTACCCCAGCACGCCCTCCTCGTCATTATCCACGTAACCCTGCGTCACCTCGCGGATGCTGATTTCGTGCAGGTTGATGTTCATTGGGCAGCTCCCTTCCTGCGGATGAGAATCCGGAAATATGGCGATTTACCATTGATTGTCAAATCTTTCTCGTCATTGCCTTTACGAAATTTGATAATCTCAAACTGGTCGGGATTGTACTTGTCGAGAAATGTGATGGGTACCCCCATTGCTCCCTCATAATCGTACGGGATATCGGTGACCTTATCCACGTTGATGGCATCGTAGTTGTCGTAGCTCGGGTATTCCTCAGGGGTGTACCGCTTGTAAAGCGTCAGTCTCTCATGGCGTTTTGGAAAATCGAGGTTGGTAAACCAGCCAACATTGCGGAATTTAACGCATCCTGTTGCGGGGTTGTATACTCCATCTGCCCATTCTCGGGAATACTCAGAGGGGATAGAAAAAAAGGCATTTCCATTCGGAAACCCGTTCCCAAGCCAGAGTTTGTTTTCCTTAATTAATTTAAAAATATCCTTATAAGTAATGGCATTCTTGCTACCAATGATTAGAAATTTCTTGTCAAAATCCACCAATTGCGCCATGTACTCCCTGAAGAGGGAAAAAGGCGGGTTGGTCACCACAATATCGGCTTGTTTCAGCAGTTCCAGGCACTCCGCCGAGCGGAAATCCCCGTCGCCTTCCAGAAGCGTGAGCGCGTTTTTGCGGCTTTTCAACAGGTTTTCCACGTCCGCCAGGTCCACCGCGCCGTCCGCGTTTTCATCGGGCACTTCCGTGATTTCAATCTTGCACGCGGGCTTCTCACCGAGAGGTTTTGTCTTGAGCGACTGGATTTCGAAGAGGGGCAGCTGCCCAAA
>JAAYUC010000010.1 GCA_012517865.1 Chloroflexota bacterium
ACCATCTGCCGTATCACGGGTTTGGTGAGTGTTTTGAACACATCGCTGCCCTGCACAGTGACCACGTACGGAAGTTTGTGGCTCCTGCGGGTCAGCAGCGCTGCCAGCCCGGAAAGTGACCAATTGGCATGGATGATGTCGCAGTCCTCGGCAAGCCTGCCCACTGCCTTGGTATAGGCATAGAAAAATGGCACCAGCGGCAGGCGCTCCCGCAACCCACGTTCCCAGGCGGCGGGGATGCCGGCGGCATCCTGCTGCAGTTTTTCTTTACTTTCCGGCAGGTAGCGCACGCGAAAGACTTCCAGTCCTTCCATCAGTTCGTGTTCCTGGGAGCCTGGGTTGTGCATCGTCACCACGCGCACTATGTTGCCTTTGGCCTGGATGGCTTTGGCAGCTTCGTAAATAAAAGGTACACGAAAATCGCCTTGCCAGCGGGGAAAGTTGGTGGTCGCAATAAGAATTTTCATGCTTTGTGTCAAAGCGCTTTCTTTTTTAGCTTAATCCCGGGCATGGTTTTGCCGGCCGGGAGCAGTTTCCGAGAGCCGTCCATTTCATTTTGAGCTCGAATTTGCTGCATATTTCAATGGCTAAAATATATCACGTCCCGCTCCGCAATCATAGACAAGCCAGAGGCGCGAAAAAGAGAAGGCGTTTTTTGGACGGTCCACGGCCCCAATGGCGGGTTTTTGCTAGTTCTCCCGCGCAGCGCTTGCATCCCAAAGCCATATGCTCACCCCGCCGGCGGAATAGAGCTGCCGTGCTTCAGGGCAATCCCGCAGGGCGTACGCCCGCAGGCTGCCAACGCCCTCGCGCAGGTACACATAATCCAGGCCGGCCTCTGCTGCCAGAGCGCGGAATTCCTCCGTGCAGCCAGTAAGCCCCGAAGCGCGTTTGCTCCAATCAATCCACTGCGCGTACGTGCCCTCATCGCCGCCAAAGGTATAAAAGATGGTCGGGGCGAGCGACCACCTGCCTGTATAGGGCAGAATCCACGCGCCGCCGTCCATCCCGCGGTAAAGGCCGTACCCCCAGCCGGTGGTGTTGATAAAAAAGCGCGCGCCCTTCGGAAGATGTTCCTCTATCCACTCCAGCGCCGCCAAATCGCTTTCATCCGCCAATACCGTGCTGGCATTAACCGGCTCGCGGTTCAGCCAGGCACCCCCAGCCAGCAGCCCCGCGAACATGATGAGCAGGGCAGTGGAACTTAATACTTTACGCGGCAGCCGGCCATTCAGCCAGTCCGCTCCCCACACAAGTACACACGCGCTCAGGCACACGGCCGGCAGGAAGAGCGCCAGGGTAAAGTGGTCGCTGCGGAAGGGGCCCAACACCTGCCCAAAAGGCAGCGAGAGTACCCCCACCAGCAAACCCCAAATCGCCAGCGGGCGCGTTTTGGAGCGGGTAAGCGCCCAAACCAGCCCGCAGGCTGCCAGACCCAGGACGATGTAACCGGTCAGGGGTCCGACCAGGTTCCAGAAGTAATCCCAGCCGTCAGCGTTCGGAGCGCCCAAAAGGGGCGGCTTTAATTCGGTGGAGAAAATCCCGCGCGAATAGCGGAACACGCGCCAGTACCAGCGCGAAACCAGCGCCAGCCCTGCCAATCCGGCGGCTGCCAGTGCCAGCAGCGGCCTCCAATCTCCGCCTTTTTGGCGGAGATTGTTGATGATTTTCGCAAGCGCAAGAATCACGAAGAATAAGGCCAGCAGAAAAGCCGCCAGGTAGTGGCTGAGCAGCGTGCCCGCGGTGAGCAGCGCTAACAGCGGAGCGGTTCGGTGCAGCCTCTCCCCGCGCGCGACCCGCACAGCTTCCGCCATCGCCAGCGGCAGCAGCAGCATGCCAGTCAGCAGGGTGTAGCGTCCCCAACTGAGATAATAGCCGGGCATTTTGGTCGCAAAGGCTGCCAGCAGTGCTGCCAGCAGGGCCGGCCACCAATCTTTCACGCTGGCCTTCACCAAACTGTAAACGGAAAGCGATACCCCCGCCGTGAGAATCTGCCCGAGCCACAGCAGCGTTTGAGCGGGCGGGGTGCCGCTTAGCGCAGAAACCAACGCGGCAGCGCTGTGGACCGCGTAGTGGTAATAAAACGGACCCGGCAAATAAGGCTCCA
Source organism: Chloroflexota bacterium (assembly GCA_012517865.1). Classification (GTDB taxonomy): domain Bacteria; phylum Chloroflexota; class Anaerolineae; order Anaerolineales; family Anaerolineaceae; genus Mesolinea. Next base: position 2,108 of record JAAYUC010000010.1, read on the forward strand.
GGGTGCTGGTCAGGCCGCCGGCTTCAATCATCTTGCGGATAATCAGGCTGTGATGCAGGGAATCCACCCAGGCGGGCAGCACCAGCCCGCGCGCCTGCCACAGGCGCCAGACGCACAGAGCCGCAAAAAACGCCAGAGCGAGCAACCAGCTCCATCTGAAAAAGCGCTTTCTGCGTTCGCGCAGGATGCCGTAGACAGTGACGGCAAAAGTGAAACCCAGCAAAGCCCCCAAAAGCGCGGGGAAAATTGGCAGACGCAGCGCGTAAAAAAAGAGCGCGGCCAGCGCGGTCACTGAGACGCTGACGCCCAGCATGCCAGCCAAAGCTTCCAGCGGGTCTTTGTCGCGCTCGCCCAGCCAGACCCACCAGCACAGCCCGGGCAGTAAAAATGCGGCAAAAGCCAGCGCGTTCACCACCTGCGCACGCTTTCTTTATCCGGGCAGGCTTGCAGCAGTTCCTGCACGCTCTGTCCGAGGAAGGGGTGCACCCACTTCGGGGCAATTTCCGCCAGCGGAACGAGCACGAAGGCGCGCTCCGGCAGGCGCGGATGAGGGACTTGCAGCTTTCTGGTATTTATGACCGACTGGTCATAAAACAGAATGTCAATATCAATCAGGCGCGGGCCGTAACGGAAAGTTTTGGTCCGCCCCAACTGCTTCTCAATCCGTTTAAGGAAACGCAGCAGCCTGAGCGGGCTCAGGTCGGTTTCCGCCTGGAGTACCTGGTTCAGGAAAGCGGGCTGCTCGCGAAAGCCCCAGGGCTCTGTCTCGTAAACAGAAGAAACGCGCAGCAAGCGCAGCTTTGTTGAAAGCAGCTGCCGGGCGGCGGAGAGGTTTTCCTCACGGCTGCCCAGGTTCGTTCCCAGTCCCAGGAAAACGACAGCCATGCCGCCGCTCAATCCCTCAGCGCGGAAAGCACGTCCGAAAGCATTCCATACGCCGTGGTGTACGGGGTGGTTTTCGTCTCAAGGATACCCAGGCCGGGCAGCACATCAGTATTGAAGACCACAATGGAATCCGTGCCCCAGACGGAATAGAACGGCGATTCCGGCCCGACCATCTCGGGGCACACCCGCGCGTAGAATTGCCCCTGGTCGTCGTATCCGGCGGAACAAATCAATTTCCAGCGTTTTCCTGCCGCGCGGGCTTCCGCGATTTTCTCCGGCGTAATCCCGCGGATGCCGGTAGGCTGCACTTCCACAGGGGTCAGCGGATGCTTCATCAGCACGGTCGCCAGGGCGGAGACCTTGATGGCAGCGTCCCAACCGTCCACGTCATTGCTGGGGTCTGTTTCGGTGATGCCAATCGAACGGGCGTATTCCAGCGCCTGCTCAAAAGTTTCTCCGTCCTCCATGCGCCCGATGAGCAGGTTCGTGCAGGAATTCAGCACGCCCGTGAAGCCCTTCAAGCGCGCGAGGTCAAGATTCTTGCGGAAGAGCGAGAAGATGGGCGCGCCGTCCATCACGGTGGATTCAAACAGGAATTTTTTACCGTGAGCCTGCGCCAGGGCGCTCAACTGCTGGTACCCAAACACGACCGGGCCTTTATTCGGGGTGACAGCGTGCATGCCCTTGCGCAAGCCGGCTTCCAGGTGCGCGATTGCTGGCTGACCCGACCGGGGGTTCACAGGTGTGGATTCGAGCAGCACGTCGCCTTCACAGGCCGCGATGAAGTCCAAGGCGCTGCCGCTGAATCCCGCGGCATCCAGCCCGCTGAGCAAGCCGCCTGCCCGCAGCGCGTCCAGCACAGCCTGCAGGTCCAGTCCCTGCGGATTAATGGCCGCCCCATGGGAACGGGTGCAAATTCCGGTAACAACCAGTTTAAGCTGGTACTTTTCCAGCAGTTCGGCTTCTTTATCCAGCAGCAGCCTGGCAAAAGCTTTGCCCACATTGCCAAAACCAACCATCACCAATCGGACTGTCTCGGTCAAAGTATCACCTCGTGTATTTGTAGTGCCTTCAATTATAGCGGGATTGTCACACAGGCGGCCAGGGGAATGCCCGGCGGTCGTGGCTTGGAAAAGGAAAGGTTTTTTCCGCCAACAAGGCAGCGCAGCGCGCATAAATCGCCCGCAGCTCCTTCGCCTCCAGATAATTTTCCAGGTCTTTCCACAATGGTTTCCCTTCGGAAAGGTCCGCTGTCAGGCCCTCCAGGGCTTGCAGCAGCGGGTCAGGTATCCGCCGGCCGGCAAAGTCCCATATGACAGTACGCAGCTTCGGTTCCGCGTGAAAACAAAGGGCGTGATCAATAGCCCACAGCCTGCCCGCTTGGTCCCGCAGGATATGCCCGCCTTTGCGGTCAGCGTTATTTGCCAGCAGGTCAAAAACTGCCAGGGCTTGCAGCGTTTCGCGTTCAATTTCCGTCAGAGTGAAGTAATTCTGTTGCGGGTCGTGTTCAATAAAAAGCTGCAGGGAACCCTCGTCAGCCGGCAGGTCTTCAATCCGGTAAACTGTTGGCGGAATAAAATCCCAGCCCAAATAGCGGCAGAACAAATAGGCGGCAGTTTCCCGTTTGGGCAGCGTTTCCGAAGCAAAGTCCCACAAGGGCTGCTGCCCCCGGGCGGGTTTATAGACGGCCTGCAAGCTCTGTCCCTCAAAGGAACAGGCGGCCAGAAACGTGTAATTGGAACTGCGCGTGAACTGACCAGTGAGGGTAAGCTTTCCATGCGCGAGTATTCGCAGGCAGGCAGCTTCTTCCATAAATGGGATTAATGCTTGTGTCCGTTATTGCGCGGTAAAAAGCCGTCTTCCGGCTTTTGGTTTTCGTCCGTTTCTGCCGAAGTCGGCCGGCCCCGGGAGACCAGCTCTGCCGTCCAGGCTGCCAGACCCGCAAGCTCGGAGCGCGTGCACCAGAACCGAACGACGGAGGGTTTTTGCGCGCCGGCATCATCCGCTTTACCTTCCTCAAAAATCAGGACTACCAGGTCATTTTCGATGTCATAACCCATGCTCATTTCAGCAATATGGAAGAGCGGGTCAATGGGAGGTTCGAGCACCATGCGGCGTTCATCATACGAACTCACCGGCTCCTCAAGGTCCGGAAAACGGTTCTTCAATTCCATCAAGAATTGGGCCGCGCCAACGGCCAGCATCTGAACCTGGAATTTTTCTATGCGCAGGGTTACAGTCTGTTCCCGGTTTCCTCCTCTCAGGAAGAAAGTACGGTCGCCTGGTTTTCCGATAGCTGAAAGAATCAAGATTTCAGTCGGGTGAAAGTCAAGTTCTAATTCCGGCATAAGTTATCTCTCCAGGCAGGTTCAGTCATCCCTCACCTGAACGTTCGCTTCGCCAACAAAACGGCTGAGGTCCTTGAGGATGCGCTCATTGATTTCGGTGGTTTCGTTGGGGAACTCAATTTCGTAGGCACAGCCAGCTTCCATGATGTGAAAACAGAAATGGTTCTCCCCGGGGTGGGAAGTGAGAAAGCCGTGAATCTGCTTAATATGGCGGATATCGCGTTCCCGCTCGCCGCAGGATTGGATGGTGACCAACAAACGCGGCGTTTTTTTGAGTTCTTTATCCGCGCTGCCGCCCGAAACAGGCGCCGGGCTGGATGGCAGTCTTTTAGAAGGCGTTTCCTCCGGCTCAGGCGGCATCGCGGCAGCCGGCTGCAGTTCCGCGGCCTCCGGCAGGTCCGGTTCGCTCACAGGCGCCGCAGCTGCTGCGGGCGGGAAGCTTGCGTAAGTATTCTCCTCCCACTCAGGCTCCTCAAATGCTTCCGCGTTTTGCGGAACAGGTGTTCCCTGCGAGGCGCTTTCGGGCTCGGCCGCGGCTTCCGCATATCCGGAATGCGCGAAACGACTGAGCGTGGCAATGTCCGGCAGATATTTCTCAAGCACCTGTTCATAGTAGGGTCCCTGGTTGCGGTTATCCACATGGAGGTCTTTCAAACCGGATGTGTCCACCCGGGATACCTGGTCTGCCAGGACGCTGACGCCGCTTTCGCGGTGGTCCACCTTGCCTTTGACCAACAAGAGCGCGCCGCTTTCCACCTGGCTGCCGCAGGTTTCCCAAACGCTTGGGAAAAGCACCAATTCCACCTCGCCGG
>JAAYUC010000011.1 GCA_012517865.1 Chloroflexota bacterium
CAGCCCTTCCCCATCGGCCGTTTCTGCCACTACAACAACCCGATATACCAGGCAACAAACCGGTTTGAGACTGTTCCGCTCTATATGAACCTGAATGACGTCACCTGCCCAACTGGCTGGACGCTTGACGAAACTTCAGACGACCTGGTCTTCCAGTACCAGGTAACCCTGAATGAAACTACGAACTCTACCGACCCCTGCACTTATGGGACCAGTTCGCCACAGTGGCCAGGCGGCAGCAGCAGCCCGAACGTTGAAGGCGACACCGGACCTAACCGCAACGGCTGCGCGGACGGTGTGAACTTTACCAACGTGGCAGGCCCGCAAGCCTTCACCTGTCGGTACGATGCTACCCACACCCAGGATTACACCGTCTCCATTCTCGGGCTTACCAATACCCAGGCCGGAGGAAGCTGCCCGGATACGCCGGTTGGGACGATTACTTTCAATCAGATTTACACCGCCGAGACCGCCAAGAACTGCTTCTGCGTGTATGCCGCCTTCACCAAAGGACAAATCACGCCAATTGTGCTGAAGTACCTCTCTGCTGCCGCAGTTGAAAACGGCATTCTGGTCTCCTGGGAAACAGCGACCGAAGTCAACAACCTCGGCTTTAACGTCTACCGGGCGGAAGCTGTGGACGGCGAACGCGCGCTCCTCAACCCGGAACTCATTATGAGCAAGGTAGGCCCCGGCGGTTTGACCGGCGCCACTTACGAGTTCCTGGATGAAACGGCCGCGGTCGGCATAACCTACTACTATTGGCTCGAGGACGTCCCGCTGGAAAGCGGCGTGACGCCTGGTATCTACGGACCTATCAGCGCGGCGAGGTAAGCCTTAGCGCCGCCGACCCCGCGCCTGGCCGCGGCTGTCAGCCTGAACCATCCAGGATGGTAAGCTGACAGCGCGGCCGCGTGGGAACCTGGCAGAAGCTGCCCGGCTGGCAATGAAAAGGGGACCGGATATGAACAGCGCGCATCTGCGGGAATATCAATGCCCTCCGGATGTTTTCGCGGAATTAGGCGCGGGTTTGCTTCGCTCCGGAAAATCCATTCGCTTCATTGCCTCTGGAGACAGCATGCTTCCGAACCTGCGGCATGGGGATACGCTCATCTGCGAACCGGCGCGGACTGACAGGGTCAGCATTGGAGACATTGTTTTTTTTCTCACACCTGACCGTCACGCGATTTTTCACCGCGTCATTCGCAGCAAGCAAAAAAACGGCAGCCGGTTTTTTCAGGTGCAGGCGGATAATCAGCAAAAACCCGAACGGTGGCTTGGAACCGACGAGATATTGGGAAAAGTAACGCAAGTCATCCGAAACGACAGCACAGCGCAAGATATGCGCAGCTGGCAAATGAAATTGAAAAACAAGTGGGCAGCATTTCGTTTACGCGCTCGCCTCAACCGCATCAATCATCTGCGCGAGCTGGAGCAGTGTTTCAGCCAGAACAGCGGCAGATAATGATTATGGAGAAGATTTTGACCAACCAGGAAGAACGATTTATTCGCAACCCAGATTTCATCTTCCGCCGCATCGTCGATGAAACCATTCTGGTGCCGGTGCACCGAAACCTGGCGGAAATGGACTGCATTTACACGCTTAATGAGCTGGGAGCGTCACTTTGGGAAAAACTCGCGGCCCCGGCCTCCAAACAGGAATTGCGGCAGTTCCTGTTGGATGAGTACGAAACAGATATTGAAACAGTCACTGCCGACCTTGACCGCTTTATGGACGAATTGCTGGCAATCGGCGCGCTGCAGAAAGTTTGATGATGGACTGCGTAAACTTTTACGAACTGGACATGGATGATTGGGGAGAGATTCTCCTCAAACCTCTGCAGGGTAAGCGCTATCCGCTGGCCGCGGAATTTGAAATCACCGAGCGCTGCAATCTTGGCTGCGTGCACTGCTTCATTAACCAACCTGCCGGCAGCCATGTTCAACTGGAACGAGAGTTAGGCACGGAACAAATCAAAGAAATCCTGGACCAGATTGCCGACGCGGGCTGTCTGCACTTGCTGCTCACCGGCGGCGAACCGCTGCTTCGCCGGGATTTTGCCGAAATTTTCCTGCATGCCCGCCATAAAGGCATGCTGGTCATGCTCTTTACCAATGCCACGCTGGTCACGCCAGCTGTGATAGAGACTCTCAAACAAGCCCCACCCATCCTGGTGGAAATCAGCCTCTACGGCGCCAGCCGCGAAACATACGAAGCTGTCACGCGGGTGCCGGGCTCCTGGGAGCGTTTCAACCACGGGCTCAGACTGCTGCTTGAGAGCGGACTTCCGCTCGCGCTGAAATCGGTGATTTTGCAAAAAAATAAATATGAGCTGCCTATGATGCAGAAATTCGCGGCAGACCGCGGATTGCGCTATCGCTACGACGGCTCCATTTTTCCCCGGCTCGATGGTTCAGACGCCCCGTATTGGGACCGCCTGGATATTGAAGAAATGCTGGAATTGGACCGGTCCGACCCGGAGCGCATGCACGCCTGGGTTCTCAATTACGAACTCAGCCAGAAGCTGCAGCTGCGCAGCGAGAAATATGTTTACAGCTGCGGTGCCGGCCGGCGCTCCTTTCACATTGACAGCCGGGGACGGCTGGCAATGTGCATGATGGCGCGCAAACCATCTTATAGTATTTTGGAGATGGGTTTTTTGAAAGCCTGGGAAGAACTCGGCAAAGAAGTCCAATTAGAACGAACCCTGGCGGTACCCTGTTTGGATTGCAGTGCCTCCGGGATTTGCATCCAATGCCCCGGATGGTCGCAGTTGGTTCACGGCGATAATGAAAGCGTCGTTGGTTTTATCTGCAAATTGAATAAAGCCCGCGAACGACAAATATGGTATACTAGAAGTGTCATTGAGGAGAATGTCTGATTATGAATAAGAAGCCTTACACACCACCTGTCATTAGCAAAGTCATTCTAAAATCCAAGAATGCGATTTTGGGCTTCTGTCACAGCAGCCCCAACATGTTTCCAAAAAGCCAGCTTGGATGCACATCTCAGGTAGGCGGCTGCTCCACAGCGCAGACTTAATCCTGCCGGGACTTAGCAAGTGCTTATTTAGAATCATGGGTATTCGTGCCTGTTTTTTCATGCGCGAATACTCATTTGATTCTTAAAAGGACTGTTGGTTCTTTCTTGCTGACCTGTAAGATGCGGATACGTGTAGCCGGGCTCACCATCAACATTGAGGAGGGAAAACACCCCCTCTCAACGGCGTCTTTGCCCTGCCATTACAAATTCCTGTGTCCGCCAGAGACTGAGGATAATTCTCCAACGCTTAAGCTGCGCTTCGCGGACCTTCCAACCCTTCTCCCAGGCAGTTTGTCCGCGCTGCGCTGCCGCAACGAAATCTGGGAGCTGTGGCAGGACCAGGCAGGCAACCATTATTTCACCCAACCCACGCAGTCTCCCCAGCGCTGGGTGCAAATCAACCCCGATTTTACCGAAGGACTCATTTACGGTGATTTCAGTTCTCTCGCCGGCCGGCCTTTTTACCCGCTTGAATACCTCGATATTGTTTTAGTTTCAAACTGGCTGGCGCTGCGTGGGGAGCTTATCCTGCACGCGGCTGGTATTGCATGGCAAAACCAGGCGTTTGTTTTCTTAGGCAATTCAGGAGCGGGAAAGTCCACTTTAGCCGCGGACCTGGCAGCCGCGACAGACGCTGTAATCCTGGGGGAAGACCAGATTATTGTGCGGCAAATTGACGGCCGTTTTGTGGCCTTTGGCACCCCATGGCACCAAGACCCAAGCCGCTGCGATCCTCAGGGAGTGGAACTCAGCAAGTTATTTTTCCTTGACCGCGCCGCGGAGCAAACAATTACCCCGCTTAGCGGTTTTGATGCCGCTGTGCGCATCATGGCTACCGCGTTTGTGCCATATTACTTCCCCGCGCGGGTGCAAACCATCATGGACAAACTTGCACAGTTGCCTGAACAGACCCGCGCGTTTGTACTATCGTACCAACGCGGGTCTGATATACTTCAGGTAATTCGCCGCGCCTGAACAGATAAACTAATCCAAAATTTCATCAATTATTCTCAGCCATCAGAATCAGGAGAAGCACTATGTCCAGGTCTTTTCGCCTCTTCCTCATCATTGGGAGCCTATCGCTGCTGTTATCGCTGCCATTCCCGGCTTCGGCTGCCCGCCCTGCCAGCGCCGGCCTCTCCGTTCGCGTTCTCAGCTCTACCGCGGATGGGCTGAGCTTCGAAGTCGCGCTTTCTCTTAAAGACCTGGCCATAGAAACGGTTTCTATCGAAGGTACAGCGTACGCCCGGGTGTCTTTTCCTGATTCAGCCTTCATGAGCGAGCCCGGCCAGCCGGAACTGCCCTTCTTGAGCGAGATGCTGGCGGTGCCTTTTGGCGCAGAAGCGCGGCTCAGCATCAGCAGCAGCGCGCCTGTGCGAATCCCGCTTGAAAAACCAGTGCTGCCTGCACCCGGTTTAAAGGTTGCGCCCAACTGGGACGCGCTTTCACAAAGCAATTTTCAGGCGCTGCGGATTGAGGAAAGCCGCCGCCCCGACCCGACGATTTACGCCTCTTTCAGTCCTTTGCCATCTAAACAGGCTGCGATTCTAAACGACAGCATGCTGCGCCAGCAGCGCGTAATCAGCGTAGGGGTTTATCCAGTGCAATACCTGCCTGCGGAGAACGCGCTGCTGCTGTATACAAATGTGCGCGTTGATGTGCGCTTTGAGAGCCGGTCAGTAGACTCACTTCCAGCTGCGCGCGCGGAATCCTCTGAATATGAGGAAATGCTCGCCAACAGCCTTCTGAATTACACCCAAGCAAAAGCCATGCGCCGCTTTGTCCAGCCCGAAACCGTGGCTTTCAGCGCCGCCCGGCTGAACGCGGCCGGCATTAAGAATTGGAACCCGCCAAGCCCAGCCTGGCGCGTCATCACGAAGGCTGAAGGATTTTACCGCATCAGCGCCAGTCAGCTCAGCGCGGCAGGCGTGCCTGTGGAAAGCATATCCCCCGAAAATTATCACATGTACCACCTGGGTCAAGAAATCGCCATTCAGGTCAGCCCCGGGGATGACATTCTCTTTTACGCTGAGGCCCTGGATAGTAAATACACAGCGGACAATATATTTTGGCTGAGCTATGACGGTTCGCCCGGGCTGCGGATGCCTGCGCGCGACGCGACACCGGGAGCTCAACCGCTTGTCAGCGCGTTCGTGCGCGAGGAACATTATGAGGTAGACGCATATTACCAGCCAAAGTCCCCCAATGAGGATGAGTACGAACACTACTACTGGGGTTGGGTACTTCGCAACGGCGGCTCAAAAACTGACTGGGAGCGCCAGTTAGACCTGAGCCGCTGGACAGGCGGGGACATCAGTCTGAGCCTGCCCTTGATTGGTTATATAGACGTGATGGAGGCTAATCCCGACCACCGCGTGGGCATCCTGGTCAACGGCACGCAGGTGTACGAAGGCACCTGGGAAGCTTTCACACTGCACCAGGTGGAACTGACCGTGCCAGCCGCGCTGCTCGTTCCAGGGCTAAACACGATGAAAGTGACGGCGCTGGATACAGGCCAATCGGCCGATTTGTTCTACTACGATTGGTTGGAAATCGCCTATTCCAGCGATTTTCAGGTATCTTCCAATATGTTGAAATTTTCGCAAGCAGAACCGGGCGATTGGAGGTTTGAACTGACCAACTTCTCCACCGCGGATGCCCGGGTCTTTGATATCAGCAATCCTTTCGCGCCGGCAGAACTGACGGGGCTCACGCTTTCCGGCACAGGCCCGTATTCACTGCAGTTCCATGATGAAGTGCTTTTATCCGCGGAGTATCTGGCGCTTACTCCGGATAAATTGCTGCCGATTACGAGCATCGTGCCCGATACCCCGTCCAATTTAGCGGCGACATCCCAGCAGGCGGATTATCTGATTATTTCGCATGCCAACTTTCTCACAGCGGCCGCGCCGCTGGTCGGAATCCGTGAGACTTCCGGGCTGGAAACAGTTTTGGTGGATGTGCAGGACGTTTATGATGAATTTTCTTACGGCATTGTCGATCCGGCTGCAATAAAGAATTATATCTCCTATGCCTACGCGCAGTGGCAGGCTCCCGCTCCCAGTTACGTCCTCCTGGTAGGCGATGGAACCTACGACCCGAAAAACAATGAGAATTACGGCCGGATAAGTTACCTTCCGCCGTATTTCGGATATGTGGATCCTTATCTGGGCGAAACCGCGGCGGATAATCGCTATGTGGCTATTGTCGGCGCGGATACTCTACCGGATTTGTTTCTGGGACGATTAGCAGTGAACCAGCCCTCCGAGGTCACAGCCTATCTGACCAAACTTGCCAGTTATGAAACCAACCCGCCTTCTGGCGACGTACTTCGGCGCATCCTCGCGATTACCAGTCGGTACGAAGTCAACGGCCAATATCCGGTCATTTCTGACGAACTGCTGCGAGATGAATATCCGGGAGAACCCTTTACAGCCCAAAAAGTTTATTGGAAATGGACGCATAACGATCTCGCGCAAGCACGCGCGGATATTCAAAGTGGAATCAACGAGGGCCGCCTGCTGGTAAACTACATCGGTCACGGTTATTATGGTGGTTGGGGAGATACCAACGAATACCTGTTTACTTCCTCGGATATCAATTCCCTGCAAAACCAGGATAAATACCCCTTTGTCATGGCTATGACCTGTATGGATGGGCTCTATACCTACCCGCGACCTTTAGGTCAGGGTTACGAAGCCATGGCGGAAATTATCACCCGCACCTCGCTAAAAGGCGCGATAGCCAGTTGGTCTCCGACCGGATGGGGAATGGTGGCAGGGCATGACCTGTTGAACCGCGGAGCTTTCCGGGCAATATTCCAGGACAGCACCGCGGCGCTCGGCGGTATCACTCAGGCCGGGCTGCTGCGGGTCTGGGGTAGCGGCAGCAATCTGGACCTGCTGGATACCTACCTCCTTTTTGGTGACCCCGCGGTAAGGCTTCCGCGCTCCCTTACTGCTGTGCCGGACTCCTACGCTACCTTAGAAGATACGCAGTTAGTTGTCGACGCGGCGAATGGCGTGTTAAAAAACGATATCAAACCTGTAAATGCTGCTCTCAGCGCTTATTTGGTAGAAAACGCGTTGAATGGAACTATTACCCTAAACCCGGATGGTTCTTTTGTGTATTCGCCTGACCCTGATTACTGCGGAGAGGACAGCTTCACCTACAGAATTAATGACGGAACAATAAACTCCAACACGGCGCGGGTGCAGCTCCTGATCAGCGGAGTGAATGACCATGCCCCGGTCGCATATGACCAGGAAGTTTACACGTATAAGGATACTCCTGTAAACATTACCCTGGAGTTTTCTGATTCTGACGAATGCGGCGGCAGTAGCAGCTGCGCCTCAAGCGGTATATCCGTCGCGGGTACTCTCGTTTCTTATTCGTTTGTCATCACCTCCGCGCCATCTCACGGCGCACTGAATGGGATTGGACCCGCGTTTGAGTACGTTCCGGATCCGGGATTTCTGGGCACAGATAATTTTAGTTTCGTGGTGGATGATGGGTTATTTCAGAGCAACCAGGCTGTTGTGACCATCACAATTTATGAACAGTTTATTACGTTCCTTCCATTATTAATAAAATGATGATTGATAATAAGACCGCATCAATATTTTAATAGGATTCAATTAGCTTACGAACCGTAAATAGACTGCCATTTATTGCACAATATTGCAATATATCGCAAATAGCCCACTGAAAAGCACACATGGAAATGTGTGCTTTTTTGTCATATTACCTTGATTTCTTATATATTTCAATTATTATTTCACCCAATTTACTGTGAAATACCTTGTATTTTCTCCTATGTCTTCTGACAAAACGAATCAAGCAAATCAATTAAACAAAGGAATTGATATGAAAGTTAAACATATTCTTATCGCTGCACTTGTCCTCTGTCTGGCTGTTCCCCCAGCATTTTTAGGGAGCCTGGCCGCTGTCGTCAATGCTGCCAGCCAGAATACCCCCCCGGTGGCATACGACCAGTCCGTGACAGCCATCGCGGGTTTTAGAAATTACATCACGCTGGCCGGTTACGACGCCGACGGCGACCCGCTCACGTACCTCATCCTGGATGCCCCG
>JAAYUC010000012.1 GCA_012517865.1 Chloroflexota bacterium
CTATGACCCAGGCGAAGCCAAGAACACCTACGGCACCGGCTGCTTCATGCTCATGAACACCGGCACCAAACCGATCCAGTCCAAGAATGGTCTGCTGACCACCCTCGGCTACAAGATTGGCAAGGAACCCGCCGTGTACGCTCTGGAAGGCTCCATCGCCATCACCGGCGCTCTCGTGCAGTGGATGCGCGATAACCTCAAGATGATCCAGAAGTCAGCTGACATCGAAGCCCTGGCCAAGACCGTGGACGATGCTGGCGGCATTTACTTCGTGCCCGCCTTCTCCGGTCTCTTCGCTCCCTATTGGAAGAGCGATGCCCGCGGCGCCATCGTTGGCCTGACCCGCTACATCAACGCCGGCCATCTCGCCCGCGCAGTCCTGGAAGCCACTGCTTACCAGACCCGCGAAGTGCTGGATGCCATGAACCTGGACTCCGGCGTCCCGCTGAAAGCCCTCAAGGTTGACGGCGGCATGGTCTTCAACGAGACCTTGATGCAGTTCCAGGCCGATATCCTGGGCGTGCCCGTAATCCGCCCGACCGTTGCCGAAACCACCGCTCTCGGTGCCGCCTACGCCGCTGGTTTGGCTGTGGGCTTCTGGGAGAAAGTTGACGACCTGCGCGTCAACTGGGGCAAGGACAAGGAATGGGAACCCAAGATGGATCCCGAGACACGCGCCAAACTCTACAAGGGTTGGAAGAAGGCCGTGACCCGCACCTTCGATTGGGTGGAAGCCTAGTCTTCAGATTTTTAGGTTAGAATACAGGGGCGGCGCGGTTTACACGCCGCCCCTGTCTCTTTTATGGAGGAAAAATGAGCAAACAAAGACCGCAGCATAAAAAATCCAGCCAATCCGGAAAACCGTCCTCGGCCGCCAATACCCCGAAAACTCAAAGTAATAAAGAGCAAACAAATCCTGCCGAGATGAATACACTTCTCAGAAGTCTCAGAGAGCCATGGATCCAAAAGCGCAGCGCGATGATCGCGATTGCCGTTGTCAGCGTGGCGCTGATGGTTCTGGTGGCCTGGAACATCATCAAAGGCAGCGGAGACTGGGGACAGGGCCTCCTGTGGGGGTTCGTCTTCGGCGCCAGCGTGTGGTTGGTTTATTACGGTATGAATTGGTTTCATTCCCTGTTCAAAAGTAAAAATAAGTAATCATCGTAAAAACACGCTTGTTGTTCCGTTATGATGTGATGTAAACACAGAGGAAGAGGCAAATCATGGTAAATATTCTGCTGGTCTCCCACAGCCATCAACTCGCGCAGGGTGTTGCCGAGCTTGTGCGCCAGATGGCTCCCTCAGATACTGTCAAAATTGCTGTTGCCGCTGGCATCGGTGAAGGCAATCAGGAGTTGGGCACCAACGCCGCTGAAATAATGGAAAAATTAATAGAACTGCAGTCTCCGGACGGAATTCTGGTGCTGATGGACCTGGGCAGCGCGGTGCTGAGCACCGATATGGCCCTGGAAATGTTGGAAGACGACCAGAAAGCCAATATCCGCATGTGCCCCGCGCCCTTTGTGGAAGGCGCGATTGCTGCCGGCGTGCAGGCCAATATGGGCGCTGACCTGGACGCCGTCTACCGCGAAGCCATGTCCGCTTTGCTTGCCAAGCAGGAACAGATTGCCCCTGGCAGCGCCACTCCCGCCGAGCCGGCACAGCCCGCCCCCAGCCCCGAAGCGGCAGACCAGAGCGAGTTCACCGTTGTGGTTAGCAACGCCTCGGGCCTGCACGCCCGGCCGGCCGCGGTCTTCGCGAAGACCATCAGCAGCTACGACGCGAAAGTGAACGTGACCAATCTGAGCGAGAATAAAGGCCCCCTGCTCATCAACGGCCTGATTGCCGTGATGCTGCTGGCCGCCAAAAAAGGCGATACGCTGCGCATTCAGGCGGAAGGCAGGCAAAAGACTGAGGTACTGGCAGCCCTGGCCGAGCTGTTCAGGAACAATTTCGGCGAGTGATATTCTGGCATAGTAATTGCACGACCTCCGTTAAGCAATCCATCCGGAGGTCGTTTTTTTATGATGGCGAACGGGAAGAAAAAAACCGCCCTTACCCTGCTGATAATCTTTTTGCTGGCCGACGCGCTTCTCATCGCGCTCGTCATTCAACGCTACACGGCCAAAGTATCCGCGCCGGCCGAACCTGAAGTCGTTCCGGCACTTAAACCCGTTCAGGCGGAACCCGACCAGCCAAAATTCCTCACCGGCGCTCACATGACCTTTTTACCCATCGCGTTCAGTGGCAGCGAGGGGCATGTGGAAATCCTGAACAATTCCTCCCTGTTCATTGAGGACGGCAAACAAAAAACTTTGCACATCACCGGTGAAATTGCCAACTTTACCTCGGGCACGATTTCTCATGTCAGCATTAACGCGGTTCTGTATCCGTCCAACGGCACCAACGCGGTTGCGACCATCCACGGCTCCCCGCTGATGCCAGCCATCGCACCCGGGCAAAAAGCCTGCTTTCACCTTTATTTACAGTCTCCAGCCAGGTACGAACGTTATGTATTGAGCATCCCTGGGTTTCAGTCCGGCGGAGAGGCAGCGCCAGCGCTGGACCTGGCGAATATTTCCGCGGGCTTTGATAAGTCCAGCCGCGCTTATGTGCTGAGCGGGCAGGCACTTGCCGGGGACGAAACATCGCTGGCGAACCTGAGAATCGTCGCGACGCTCTACGATGCCGAAGGGAAAGTGGTTGGCTGCGAGCAAAGCAGCGCTGTTTTTGACAGCGCGAATCCGGCCGAACCCGGTGTTTTCCGCATAAGCTTCGCCAGCCGGGCTGCCCGCAGCGCCCGGGAGTATAAGCTGGATGTAAGTATCAAATAGGCTGAAGGCTCGCGCCATTCCGGCGCGCAGCGCAGTTTTTTCATCAGGCAACTCAGCCTTGTCGGTCGCAAGCGCGCAGGTCAG
The DNA here is from genome assembly GCA_012517865.1 of Chloroflexota bacterium. Lineage (GTDB taxonomy): Bacteria > Chloroflexota > Anaerolineae > Anaerolineales > Anaerolineaceae > Mesolinea. The sequence continues at coordinate 2,919 of JAAYUC010000012.1, forward strand.
CCCTCCTTACACAGGCGGGTAATTTTCCTCTCCAATCACTGATGTTCATTTCAGGCGGCGTTCAGGGCGGATTTTCCTCCCACAACCGCGTAAAGACCTTTTTCTCCATTTTGTCTTGACAAGATGTCCGTCCGGGAATATAGTTCAGCCTGTTTAACTATTAAGCGAGGTTAATTGTGTCTGATGCCCTTTTCCCTTTGATGTACGCGTACGCGGAAAGAGCGATGAAACTTTCTATGGCTGCCATCCGGCAGTTCAGCCGACAGAACGAGCTTTCGCCGGCGCAAATCAACGCGCTTTTCTACCTGCTGGATTCCCCGCACGCGTCGATTAACGGTTTTGCCTGCCATTTTGGCTTCAGCAAAGCTGCCGCCTCCCAGGCGGTAGACCGCCTGGTGGAACGCGGGCTGGTAAGCCGGGAAACCAATCCCGCCGACCGGCGCGTCAAGCAGCTCTGTCTCACCGCGCTGGGTAAAGAAAAAGTCGCCCAGGCCAGCCAGGCCAGGCGGGCCTGGTTGAACGACCTGATTGCGAGCTTTTCGCCGGAACAAAAGGCCGCCTTGCAGCCCGCTTTTCAAATCTTGCTTGAAGGAATGAACACTGTTTTTTCAGGATTCAATTTTTCGTAATACTTCTACCTGGATACATTTATGAAGCGACTCTTACCTTACATTAAACCTTACTGGCCTCTCATTCTGCTGGCTTTGGGCCTTTTGTATGTGATGGCCAGCACCGACCTTGCCCTGCCGGATTACCTTTCCCAAATCATCAATATCGGCATTCAGCAAAATGGCGTCGACACGCCTGTTCCCGAGGTTATTCGCGCCTCTTCTTTGGAAAATATGGCCCTATTTCAATCTGAACAGGATAAAGCGGTCATAGCAGACGCGTATCATCCGGTCGAGCCTGGCAGCGCCGAATATGCTTCCCTGTCCGAACGCTTCCCCGCGCTTGGACAGGAGCCAGTCTACGCCCTGAAACCGCTGGACGCGAGCGCCGCAGCCGCCCTTGAGCAGGCCATGACCAAACCCCTGGTTATCCTGTACGGCTTTCAAATGATGGAGCAAAACCCGCAGCAGGCGGCCGCTCTGCTCAGCCCGGAGCTGGCCGAAAGGCTGAAATCCCTGCCGCAGGGCGCCAACCTGCTCACGCTGCTGACACAGCTGCCAGAAGCGCAGGCAGCCGAAATGAAAAACGCCATCACGCGCCATCTGAGCACTCTGGAGGGAACCATTTTGCGCCAGATGGCGGTGCGGGCGGTCGGCAATGAATATTCAGCGCTTGGATTCAACCTGCAAAAGAATCAGACCAGTTACATTCTGCGCATTGGCGCGCGCATGGTCTTGATGGCGCTGCTTGCGGTCGCGACTTCAATCATGGTCAGCTACCTTGCCTCGCGCACTTCCGCCGGCGTGGCGCGCGATATCCGCGCGGCTGTGTTCGAAAAAGTGGCCGGGTTCTCCAGCGCCGAGTTCAACAATTTTTCTACCAACACGCTGATTACCCGCACGACCAACGACGTCGGCCAGGTTCAGCAGGTCATCTTCATGGTCATACGCATGGCGTTCACCGCCCCGATGATTGGCATCGGCGGGGTCATTCGCGCGATTGATAAGAGCCCGAATATGTGGTGGCTGATTGCCCTGGCTGTTGCCATTCTGGTGATGTTCATTATGCTGGCATTCGCGCTGGCGCTGCCAAAATTCAAAATCATGCAAAACCTGGTGGACCGCATGAATCTCGTCATCCGTGAAAATCTTTCCGGCTTGATGGTGGTGCGCGCCTTCAACAAACAGGATTTTGAGGAACAGCGTTTTGATAAGGCCAACCGCGAAGTCACCGGCACGCTGCGCTTCATTGGTCGGGTAATGACCACCATGTTCCCGATTATCAACCTGATTATGACTGGCTTAAGCGTGGCCATCATTTGGGTTGGCGCGCGCGAAGTCGCGCAGTCCACGCTGCAGGTTGGCAACCTGATTGCTTTCATGCAGTATTCCGCCCAGATTATGTTTTCATTCATGAACCTCTCTATGCTGTTCATCTTCATCCCGCGCGCGGCAATTTCCGGAGACCGCATCGCTGATGTGCTCGAGACTCCCATTCTGATTCGCGACCCCCAAGAGCCGCAGCAGCTTCCAAAGCCGGTGCAGGGAAAGGTGGAATTTATCGACGTTGACTTCCGTTATCCAGACGCGGAAGTGGACGTGTTGCACGACATCAGCTTTACAGCGCTTCCCGGTCAGGTCACCGCGCTGATTGGCTCTACCGGCAGCGGCAAATCCACCGTCGTCAACCTGATTCCGCGCTTCTTCGAGGTCAGCAAAGGGAGTATCCGCATAGACGGCGTGGATATCCGCAGCCTGAAACAGCGCGACTTGCGCGCGCAAATTGGCTTTGTGCCGCAAAAGGGACTGCTTTTCAGTGGAACAATTGACAGCAACATGCGCCTTGGCGACCCCAACGCGGATGAAGCCGTCATTCGCGAGGCGATTGAAATCGCCCAGGCCGCAGATTTTGTGTATGGAAAACCCGAGCAGCTGAATGCTGAAGTTTCGCAGGGAGGGACGAATTTCTCCGGCGGCCAAAAGCAAAGGCTCTCAATCGCCCGCGCGCTGGTAAAGAAACCGCCGATTTATATCTTTGACGACAGCTTTTCCGCGCTGGACTTTAAGACGGATGCCGCTTTGCGGAAGGAACTGAAAAAGAAAGTCGGAGCGAGCACAGTCCTGATTGTGACCCAGCGCGTCGCCACTGCCAAAAATTCAGACCAAATCCTCGTTTTGGAGAACGGCAGACTGGTTGGCCAGGGCACGCATCAGGAACTGATGAAAACCTGCCAGACCTATCAGGAAATTGCCAGCTCGCAGCTCAGCCAGGAGGAATTGGCATGAACAACCAAAAGCAGCCTGAAGTCAAAAAACCAGCAGAAGTCGGCGGCGCCCAACCGCCAGTAAAACGCATCCCCTCGCCTTCCATGCAACGCGGAGGCGGACCGGCCGCCTTGATGCCCGGCGAAAAAGCCCGCAATTTCAAAGCCAGCATGAAGCAGCTGCTGGCCTATCTGGGCAAATACAAGCTTGCCATCCTGGTTGTAATGCTCATCGCCTCGGTTTCTGTGGTCTTCTCCATTTTTGGGCCCAAGATTCTCGGTCAGGCCACCACAGCGCTTTACGAAGGCGTATCGCGGATGATTGCCGGCGACCCGCGCGGAATTGATTTCGCGGAAATCAGCCGCTTCCTGCTGCGGGTTCTCGCGCTCTACCTCGGGTCAGCTCTCCTGGATGTCATCCAGGGTTTCATGATGACCTCCATTTCCGCTGATATTACCTACCGCTTCCGCAAGGAAATCGCGGAGAAGATTAACCGCCTGCCCTTAAGCTTCTTTGACCACATCACCCACGGCGAAGTGCTCTCGCGCATCACCAACGATGTGGATACCATCAGCCAGACCCTTAACCAGAGCCTTTCACAGATGATTACCTCACTGGTGAGCGTCATCGGCATTCTGATTATGATGTTCACCATCAATGTGCAGATGACCCTTATCGCGCTGACCATCGTGCCGCTTTCGCTTTTGATTATCCGCTATGTGGTCAAACACTCACAGCGGTATTTCCGCAAGCAGCAGGAATACCTCGGCCATGTCAACGGACACATTGAGGAAGTTTACAGCGGTCACATTGTCATCAAAGCCTTTAATGGCGAAGCAGAGAGCATTGCCAAGATGAAAGCGCTGAACGAAACGCTGTACGACAGCGCCTGGAAATCCCAACTGCACTCGGCGTTCATCATGCCAACGATGCGCTTCATTGGCAACCTGGGCTACGTGGCAGTTGCAATTTTGGGCGGTTATCTGGTCATCCGTAAAGAATTGAGCATTGGCAACATCCAGGCTTTCATCCAATACATGCGCAGCTTCCAACAGCCGCTGATGAACATCGCGAACATCTCGAACATCCTTCAGCAAACCGCCGCGGCAGCAGAACGTGTGTTTGAGTTTCTCAACGAACCCGAAGAAAGCCCCGATCCCGCCGAACCGCTGGTTCCTGGCGAGATTAAAGGCGCGGTGGAGTTTCGCAATGTGCGCTTTGGATACGATCCCGACAGAATCATTATCAAGGATTTCTCGGTCAAGGTTGAACCAGGCCAGCAAATCGCGATTGTCGGCCCTACCGGCGCGGGCAAGACCACCCTGGTGAAACTGCTGATGCGCTTCTATGAACTCAACAGCGGTCAGATACTCATCGACGGTGTGGATATCACCCGCTTCAGGCGGGCGGACCTGCGTAACATTTTTGGCATGGTGCTGCAGGATACCTGGCTCTACAACGGCACAATTCGCGAGAATATCCGTTACGGCAGCCAGAACGCCAGCGATGAAGATGTGGTGCGGGCGGCCGATACGGCGTACGCGGACCACTTTATCCGCACGCTCCCCGGCGGGTATAACATGCTTCTGAATGAAGACGCGACCAATATCTCCGCCGGCCAGAAACAGCTGCTCACAATTGCACGGGCAGTGCTTTCCGACCCCGCCATACTCATCCTGGATGAGGCGACCAGTTCGGTGGACACGCGCACGGAAGTTTTGATTCAAAAAGCCATGAATAAACTGATGCAGGGGCGCACCAGCTTTATCATCGCCCACCGGCTTTCCACCATCCGCAACGCGGACCGCATTCTGGTGCTGCGCGACGGAGATATCGTTGAACAGGGCAAACACGAAGAATTGCTGGCGCAAAACGGCTTTTACGCTGAGCTTTACAACAGCCAGTTTGTGCTGCAGACGAATTATTAATCTGAGAGACCGTTCGCAAATCAGGCGGGGGTTTGCCAATTCAGGGCAGACCCCCGCGTTTTTCAAGTAAAATATTGGCATGATCATCACGCTCACCCCAAACCCAAGTGTTGATCGAACCCTGAAAATCGCCCGGCTTCGTTTTAATGAGAACCTGCGCACCCACGATATTCGTGTGGATTGGGGCGGAAAGGGTTTCAACGTCTCGCGCGCGCTGCGAATACTCAACCAGGAAACATTGGCTCTGGCCTGGGTCGGCGGCGGAACCGGCAGGATGCTGGAAGAGGGGCTGCAAAAGCTTGGTATCCGCACAGACTTTGTCTGGGTCCCGGAAGACACCCGCACCAACACCCTGGCGATGGAAGACGCCGGCGAATGGTATATCAGGTTGATTGAACCCGGCCCGCATATTCCGGAAGCCGCGATTCAGGCGCTTTTGGATAAAGCCGAAGCCTACGCGAACCCCAATGATATCTGGGTGGCTTCCGGCAGCTTACCGCAGGATGTGCCAGACGACTTTTACGCCCGCCTGATTCGCCTGCTCAAAGAGAAAGGCGTGCGTTTGTGCTTTGACACGAATGATAATCCCTTCAGAATCGGGGCTGCCGAGGCTCCTTTTTTGGTAAAACCGGACCTGGCGGAAGTCGCGAATATCACCGGCATAAACGTCGCCAATTACGAGGATGCCAAGCGGGCCGCGCTGCCCTTCCTGCGCATGGGCGTACAGCACGTGGCTATTTCCATTGGCAGCCTGGGCGTACTGTTGGCATCTCAAAACAAAATTGTCCTGGCAATGCCCCCAAAAATGGCCCCGCGCAATGTGACCGGCGCGGGAGACACGATTATGGCAGGCCTGGCTTACGGGTTTTCACAAAACATGCCGCTGAACGAAATCGCCCTGTGGGCTGCCGCTTTTGGAGCGGTGGTCATTTCCACCGAGTGGCTGGCTTCTGTTTCCCCTACGGACTTGCAGGAAATGCTTCCCCGCGTGGAAGTGCGCACAGTCAATGTGATGTAAGCCCTTTCCTTTCTCAGATTTACAGCGATTCATAAAACCTGGGGCTTCTTTTATTCCCGCCGCCAGCGCCCTTGCAAGAGATGCGTAAATCAATCGCCGCCCCGCGCGTCTGACTGTTTCGGCCAGGCCAGCGCCAGCTGCCTGTCGCGTTGCTTGCTTCGGCGCGTTTTCCCAATTGACTTTTCATCCCACGTAATTTTTATGAATCGGAAGATTTCCAGAGGCTTTCATTTTGTTTAAAATCTATTTATTTCAGTGATTGACAAAAATTAGATTCTGATATATACTTTTATTATTGAAACGCTATTTCACTGTGTGAAACTACGCTAGTCCATCATGCCGTTCTTGAAGAAATTTAACATGCCAGACGCCAAATTGCCGGACCGCAAGACTTCCGCTCTCATCCACCTCCAGGCCTCTTAAGCTTAGGAGACCAAGACCAAAGGAAAGCAGGTGACGATTATTGAAGGTACCGAACCCTACGCATCCCAACAACTCATTTTAAATTCAAAAAAGGAGATTTCGAAAATGAAGCACAAGTTCATCATTACCTTTAGTTTGCTGCTCATTGCAGCCCTTCTAATCTCTGGCTGCGCAGCCAAAGCGACGGAAGCCCCCGCCGCCGCTACAGAGGAACCCGCGGAAGACACGGAAGTCACCATGATTCCAGCCAAACCAGGCGCCCCCTTCGACATCAAAGGCAAGAAAGTCTGCTACATCATTCCGTCTCTTGCCAATCCATTTCTGAACGGCGTCGCCACCTCTGTGACCGAACAATTTAAGGCCGACGGCGTGGAAGTTCTGGTTTACGGCGCCGACGAAGGCGGCTTGAATCAGCAGTTTGACCAGATTGAGAACTGCATTTCTATGAAAGTGGACTTCATGTATGTCATGGCCGCCGGAGAAATTGACCAACTGCTGCCCGCGGTTGAGCAGGTGAAGGCTGCCGGCATCCCTGTGATGGGCGTTCCGCCTCAAAAACTGGCTCCGTTCGATGCCATCATGCACACCAGCCAGTATGAAGACGGTCAAAAGGTCGCCAAAATGGCCTGTGATTTCATCGAAGCCGTCTATCCTGAAGCCGCCAATGGCACCGTCGAAACCGCCATTATTGGCGCTCCCAGCTCCAACGTCGGCATGAAACTGCGCGACCAGGGCTATTCCACTATCACCGACATTTGCCCGAAAGTGAAGCTGGTGGCGCATCTGGATATCACCGGCGACAGCATCCCTGTCGGGCAGGCCGCGGCCGAGAACGTCCTGACGGCCAATCCCAATGTCAAAGTTTTCATCGCCCAATCTACCGCCCATGCCCAAGGTATTGCCAATGCCATTAAGGCGCTGCCAAACGTCGACCTGGCGAAGTACGGTGTGTTTGCCGGCGACATGGACCCCTCCATGATTCCAACCGTCACCAGCTGCCAGGACCCATATAAGGGCTTTGTGGCCATTGGTGGAACAGCGCTTGACGTAGCCACTTATGAGCAAATCAAGAAGATGCTGCAGGGCGTGGAATACCCCAACATCATTAATGATGCCCTGGAGCCCATCCACTGCGACTTTTCAACCCTGAAATAGTACCAATCTGTATTGATAATTACCCTGACTGAAGGGGAGAGATGGAAACACTCCACGCCCTCCCCTTCAGTGGAAATTGAGGGAAATTGGAATGGACGGCAAGGTCGTTTTATCCCTGCAGAATATCACCAAGAGGTATCCTGGCGTTCTGGCGCTAAATAATGTCTCTGTAGACTTCCTGGAAGGAGAAGTTCACGCCCTGTTGGGTGAAAATGGCGCTGGTAAATCAACGCTTATCAAGGCGGTGGCCGGCGCGATTGAGATTGATTCAGGTACCATCACCATTAACGGTCACATTTTCCAAAAGGTGACGCCGCACGTCTCCCGCAGCCTGGGGGTCGAGGTCATCTATCAGGAATTCAACCTGGTGCCCACCCTCTCCGTAGCCGAAAATATCTATCTGTGTGAAAAAAGCCCGAACTCAGCGCTTTATAACGCTGATGAGTTTGTGAAGAAAGCCTCCGCGGTCCTGGCGCAATTTGGAGTGCATATTGACCCGCGCGCGATGGTCCAGGACCTTTCCATTGCAGACCAACAAATCGTCGAGATTGCCAAAGCCGTCTCGAAGAATGTGAAAATTCTGATTATGGACGAACCCTCCGCGCCGTTGAGCGTGTCTGAGGTCGAAATGATGTTTAACATCATCAGACAGCTGAAGGCGCGCGGCGTCACGGTCATCTACATTTCTCACCGGTTGGAAGAAGTTTTCCGCATTTCTGACCGTGTGACCGTGCTGCGCGACGGCTGTTACATTACCACCCTCAACACAGCCGAAACCAGCCGGCAGGAATTAATCAAACTGATGGTTGGGCGGGAATTAAAAGAAAGCTACCCTGCCCGCAAAAACCCGCCCGGCGAAATCGCCCTGGAGGTAAAGCACCTGACCGGAAATGGAAACCGGGACATTTCTTTCACAGCCCGGGCTGGGGAAATTTTGGGCATTGCAGGATTGGTCGGGGCCGGGCGGACGGAACTGGCACAGCTGATATTTGGAGCCGTGCCCGCCGAAAAAGGTGAAATTCTCATCAGCGGGAATACCGCCCAAATCCATTCCCCCCTGGATGCCATCAGACACAAAATTGGCTTCCTGACAGAAGACCGCAAGGGTCAGGGGCTGTTCCTTGAGATGTCCGTGAAGTGGAATATTATTTTCCCAATTCTCAAGAATATTTCAAAATACGGCGTGGTAGATACCAAAAAAGAAGACCAGATTGCCGGGCATTATAAGGACAGAATCAACATCAAAACCCCCAGCCTGACGCAAAAGGTGATAAACCTGAGCGGCGGGAATCAACAAAAAGTCGTCCTGGCAAAAGCGCTGGCCGCGGAATCAGACATCCTGATATTTGACGAACCCACCCGCGGCATAGACGTCGGCGCGAAGCAGGAAATCTACCATCTTATGACCGAACTGGCAGACCTCGGCAAGACAATTCTGATGATTTCTTCGGACATGGAGGAATTATTGGGGATGTCGGACCGGATTATCGTCATGTGCGAAGGAAGATTAGCCGGGGAAGTTCAAAAAGAAAATTTTGACCAACATTACATTCTCGACCTTGCATCGGGGACCAATTAAACACCGGAGGAATTCTCAATGACCGAACGCTCAGTTGCAATCAATTCTTTTGGCAGCAAAATAGGCTCCTTGATGAAAAAGAATGTGCCTTTCGTCATTCTGATTTTCTTATTAATCCTGTTCTCATTTATCGCGCCCAATTTCATGACATTCGGTAACATTCGCACCCTGGTTCGCCAGATTTCCTTTGCCGGCATCAGCGCGGTAGGGCTGATGTTTGTGATGATTAGCGGGGGCATTGACCTCTCCATCGGGTCACAGATTGTCTTCAGCAACGTCCTCCTGGCCATTATGCTGGCTGATTGGAAATTTCCCGTCGGGCTTGCCATTCCCCTCATCATGCTTGTCGGGACGGGCCTCGGCCTGATTAACGGCCTGCTTTACATCAAACTGAAAATCGCTCCTCTGATTATCACGCTTGGGACCTCAGCAATATTTAAAGGCTTTGGGTACATCATCAATCACTCCCGCAACATTATGGGCTTTCCGGATTCATTCCGCTGGTTCGGGCAGGGATACATCGGGGGGATACCTGTTCCGGTCATCGTCATGGTAATTGTCGCGCTCATTGGCTCATTCATCCTGACGAAGACCTATTTTGGCCGGAAGGTTTTCGCCCTGGGCGGAAATGAAGAAGCCGCCCGCCTGGCGGGGGTCAACGTCGACAGGATGAAAGTAATCCTGTTCATGATTTGTGGTTTTGTCTCCTCCATTACCACTGTGCTGCTGCTCTCGCGGGTCTTCGCGGGTCAGACCATCACCGGGCAGGGCCTGGAATTCGACTGCCTCACAGCGGCGCTGTTGGGCGGTGTCAGTTTTAAAGGCGGTGAAGGGACCATCTTCGGGCTGATGGTTGGCATCCTGATTATTGGCGTGCTGAACAACGCCATGCAGCTGGCGAGTTTCCCGGACTTTTCTCAGACGGTGGTCAAGGGTACCGTCCTGCTCATCGCGGTCGCCTTTGACGTCTATCAGAAAAAACGCAAAGCCAAAGTTATCGTGGCGAACACAGCCTCGTAACCTGCTCACGTACCAAATCGGACAGCATCCTGAAAGAACCTCACACTCGTGAGGTTCTTTCGCTGCCCACAGGGGGAATTACCGCTGGTGACAAGACAGCCTGCCAGATAGAAGATGAATCGCATCTAACCCTTGTCAAATCTATCAAATGGACTAAAATAGTATTCAATAATATGAATACGATAGAAAAACAAGAAACGATGACCCGGGATTATGCTGCGCAGGCGGCTCTGCTGAAAGCGCTCGCCCATCCAACCCGCCTGGCCATCCTGTACATACTGCGGAATGGCTCGCACTGCGTGTGTCACATTGAATCCTGTCTGGGTCACAGGCAGGCCTACGTCTCGCAGCAGCTTTCGGTCCTGCGGGAAGCCGGGCTCGTGCAAATCACCCGCACAGGTTGGAATATTTACTACGCTGTCAGCAACCCCGCGATATTTTCAGTTCTCGAGCAAATACAGGCAATAACCGGGTCTGAGGTCGTCCCGACATTCACACCCCCCCGCCACTGTTCCTGCCCGGAGTGTCAAACCACCAGCAAAAAATGCTGATTATCAACCATCTTAAGGAGAAACCAATGTTAAACATCAAAATTCTTGGACCCGGCTGCCGCAACTGCCAAAATCTGGAAGCCATCGCCCGCCGCGTTGCGGAAGCCAATGGAATTGAAGCCGAATTTGAGCATGTCACCAGCCGCGAGGACATTATGTCCTATCATATTCTGGCGACGCCCGGCCTGGTGGTCAACGGCAAAGTTGTTTCTGCCGGCCGCATCCCCACCGACGAGGAAGTAGCCGGTTGGCTGAAAGCAGCACTATAATAGCCGCGCGGCTGCTGCAGCCTGGCAAGCCTTGTTAGCACTCCCCACACATATTATCCACGGAGATATTGGAAAACCGAGACATCTATGTTTGACACCTTAGAGTTCACTATCGACAAATTCACATTCCGGGTTCGCACAGACCGCCTTTACACAGACGAAGGGCTGTGGGTTTTGGAACAAGACGGCACATTACGAATCGGCTTATCGGATTATTTGCAGCAGCACAGCGGAGACGTCGCTTTTGTAGACGCGCGCCCTGTTGGCACGCGTCTGGCGGCAGGAGACACATTGTTCACCATTGAGACAATTAAAGTGACCTCCGACCTTCACAGTCCGGCTGCCGGTGTTATCAGCGCAGTCAACCCGGATATGGTAACGGCTCCGGAAAAGGTAAACAGCCAACCGTACGAAGAAGGCTGGGTTTGCGAACTCAGTCCCGAAAGCTGGGAATCCGCCCGCACGCAGCTGCTGCGCCCTGAAACCTATTTTGAGAAAATTCAGCAGGACGCCGCGAAAGAACTGGAAAAAGATGGCGACTAAGAAGGTTGTTATCATCCCTTGCAGCGGCGTCGGAAAGCCTTTTGGTACGATAACACGCGAAGCCGCCTACCAGGTTACGGAAGACGACCGCCCGGAAGATACGCGTCTCGTCCCGCTCTCTCTGCTGGTTCTGGGTGATGAAGATGCCCAGGCCGCCCTGACAGAGGCGGAGGTCATCAGCATTGACGGCTGCGCGCTGATTTGCGCTACAAAAATGGCGCGGGAATCAGGCGGGCAGGTCAGCCGCGCCTTTAACTCCATGGATATTTACCGCGCCAATCGCGACCTGAAACCTAAAGGCATCGCCGAGCTGAACGACGCCGGCTTGGAACTGGCGCGCAAACTGGCCGCGCAAATTGACCAGGCGGTCGATGAATTAACCGGAAAGGCGGATGGAAATGCCTGAGTTAAAACAAAAGAAAGTTGGCATCGTCTCCTGTTCCGGTGAAGAGCTGCCCGAAGGCACAGTATCGCGCCTGGCCGCCCTGAAAGTGCTGGAGGAACTGCGGCCGGGGGAAACCGTCACCATCTGCCTTCCGCTCTTCCTGGCAGGAGGCGAAGGTGACCGCGCCTTCGCGAAATTCTATCCCACCATCGCTATAGACGGCTGCGATAAACGCTGCGCTTACCGCGCGACGGAGAAATATTCCAATACCCCCGCGGCTGGTATCGTCATTACAGACCTGATTAAAGAGCATGGGCTGCCAGTCCCAACAGGCTGCCGCCGTCTGGACCAGAACGGCCTCGCGCTGGCGGAGCTTGCCGCCGCGCTGGCTGCTGAACAGGTTGACGCGCTGCTGGGAAAGCAGTGGAGCAGCAGGCAGGGGCAGTTCCTGCAATCGGAGGACAGACCTCAGCAAAGCCAGGAACCTATCCAGGCCACCTGTTCCTGTGGTTCAGGCATCCCTGTCCAAAAATTAATGCTGGACGGTCAGGAAGTGACATTTATCGCGCTGCCGCTGATTTTTCAGCAGTTTGCCGAAAATCAAAAGGCGCCTTCGGCGCAAGTGCTTGACGAACTGATGAACACTGTGAAGCTCTACAACTCCCTTTTTCCGGAACTGGAAAAGTCCGCGCGCGCTGAGATTGCGAATGCATACCAGATATATTGGAACGCTGAACGATGTCAAAATGGCTAAGACCGCTGTTTACCACACGACGACCACCTGGAAAGGCGAACACTGGGGGCATCTTGTCTTAGGGAACGGACCGGAAATGGACTTTTCCGCCCCGCCAGAGGCAGAGGGCCACGCCGGCGTGCTCACGCCTGAGGATGCCTTTGTAGCCGCGGCCAATACCTGCGTGATGCTGATGTTCATCTGGGCTGCCGAACGATTTAAGCTTAAGTTAATCTCTTACGAGTGCCGCGTGGAAGGCACCAAGTTGATTGAGCTTGACCGCACTGAAATCTTTACCCATCTACGGTATTGGCCCAAAATAAAAGTGTCCGCTGCTGGAGAACCACGCGAGCTCGTGTTGGCGCGCACCGAACGCGCGTTGAAGGCTGCCCAGAAGTACAGTCTGGTGGCGAACTCCGTAAAATCGGAAATTATCATCGAGCCGTCCATCGAGATTGTGGATTAACCGCTGCTTGAATCGAGGAAATGATGAACCAAAATGCCGCTGACCTGTACCAGGAGCTTGAAAAAGGCTTCGAAAGACTGGGCGCTGAACTGCCCGGACCGATGTCCGGTTTTAATCGCCTGCACAACAAAGCCGTCGAAACGAAAGCGCTGGATAAGAAGACTAAGGAGCTGATGGCTCTCGCGATTGGCATTGCCGTGCACTGCGAAGGCTGCATCGCTTACCACACACATGACGCGGCGGCCGCCGGCGCGACCTGGGAAGAACTCATGGAAACCATCGGCGTCGCGGTGATGATGGGCGGGGGTCCCGCGGCGGTTTATGCGGTCAAGGCGCTGAATGCCGCGCAGGCCTTCTGCCCTGAAAACAGAAGTGAACTCCCGAAGGCAGGCTGAGCAAAAAGCGGATATTGATTTACGAACATGAGGCGCAAACGCACAACAGAGCACAGCCAAGGAAATTGAGAGTCGGAACGGATGGCGCAGCCTGACTTTGCCGATGAAACTGAAGCGCAAATGAACCAAAAAGATAAGCCTGTTTTCCCCCTCAGTGTGATTGAGTCCCAGATTGTGGAGGAATTTGAGCAATTACCCACGCTGGATGAAAAATACAGCCGCCTCTTTGAGCTTGGCAGCGCGCTGCCGCTCATGGATGAGGCTTTGAAAGTTGACGAGAACCTAGTCAGGGGATGCCAATCGACCCTTTGGTTCTACCTGGACTGCTCGGACGGACGCTGCTCGCTGCAGGCGGACAGCGATTCCATGCTTATTAAGGGCATTTCCGCCATGCTGGTGCGGCTGGTGGAAGGTCGCACAATTGAGGAAATCCGCGAAATCAATCTGGATTTTTTGGATAGAATCGGTTTGTGGAAAATGGCTTCGCGAGCCAACCCGGGCCTAAAGGCAATTGTCGCGCATCTGAGAGAATCTTCTCTTCGGGGCGCGCAAACGAGGGAATAAATGGATAAACTTAGCTACCAGCTCGTGATGATAGATGGCGTGCCGGCCGGCCTGTTAGGCCTCAGCGAACTCTTCGAGCAGCTCTACCAAGAGGGCGTTCTGCCGTACGATTCAGAGCTGGCGGGCAAATTGGTCGCGGGCGTTCGCAAGCACAACTACATTCCAAAAGCCGCCATTGAATCGTATCAGGAAGCGCTCAAACTGGAATATCTGCGCTTCTACCATCAGCGTAAAAGCGGCAAACCCCTGGCTCCGCGCGATTACGGGTTATGGGAGGGCCGTCCCCGCGAGCAAATACCCTGGTTCCCGATTGTATCGAGAGACTTGTGCAACGGCTGCGGAGCGTGCATCGAGATATGCCCTAAAGGGGTTTTTGTCAAAGAAGACTCGGGCAAAGTTTTTGTGGCGGACCCTTTTCTGTGCATCGTTGGCTGCTGCTTTTGCAAAAGTGCCTGCGAACCGAAAGCAATCCTGATGCCGAAGCAGGATATGTTGAACGCCTACCGCATCTCGAAAAAGTAAAAGGGAAACTACAGCCCGTGCCTTCAACGCTGCAGATTGACGAAGATGGAAAGCTGAATCTCCCGGAGGATTTGAAGAAACGGCTGGGGCTGGATGCGGGCGGCCTGGCGCGCCTTGAGAGTTCGCCCGACGAAGTGACTGTTTCCCGGTCAATCAACCACCTAAACAAGGTTTACATAGAACCAACCAACGCGTGCAACCTGACCTGCTCTACCTGCATGCGGAACGTCTGGGATGAACCGCTGGGCTTTCTCTCCAAAAAGACTTTTGAACGCGTCCTTGAGGGATTACGCGCCTTCAACCCTATTCCGAAAGTTTTCTTTGGGGGGTTCGGTGAGCCGCTTTTCCATCCCCGAATTCAGGAGATGGCAGCCGCGGTAAAACAGCTCGGCGCGGAAGTTGAATTGATTACCAACGGCATCCTGTTGGATGATAAAGTGTCTGATTGGATGGTCGATTTGGGCGTGAACCGTATTTGGGTATCCATTGATGGGGCATCGCCTGAAAGCTACGCAGATATCCGTCTGGGGGATGAACTGCCTCTGGTGTTGGAAAACCTTTCGCGCTTGATGAAAAAGAGAGCCGGGCGGGAGCGCGCTTTTCCACATCTGGGGATTGCCTTCGTGGCTATGAAACGGAACATCGCGGACCTCCCGAAAATTATCGCTCTGGGGAAGAAACTTGGGGCCGACAGCTTTTCCGTCAGCAATGTCCTTCCTCACACGCCGCAACTGCGGGATGAAGTGCTTTATCGCGAGTCGCTCTTCTATGCCGATACGCCTTCAAGTTCGTACAACTGCACCATTGACTTGCCCCGCATGGATATGTCTGAACGCGTCAGTTCCATCCTGAGCGAGGCGGTGAAAGCCACGGGGAAAGTCGCCATTTCCGGCAGGAACCTGACGCTTGGGGATGACACCTGCCCGTTCTCGCGGAAAGGCAGCATGTCAATTCGTTGGGACGGCGAAGTGAGCCCCTGCCTGCCTTTAATGCACACACACACCAGCTTCATTGAGGAAATTGAATGCACCACCTACGCCTGGTCTGTCGGGAATATTAACAGGATGAGCCTTTCCCAACTCTGGAACCGGGAAACTTATGTCAATTTCCGCAAGAAGTTGTTCGCTTTTGATTTCCCGCCCTGCAGCATTTGCACGACAGCCTGCCATATGCTCAAGGACAACCTCACAGACTGCTGGGACAGCCCCCACCCGGCCTGCGGCAGCTGCCTTTGGGCCAAAGGCCTGATACAGTGCCCCTGATATCGACCTCCCCTTCCCGAAATTCAGCGTAGGTCACGGCACTTAACCAATCCTCAAAAATTACAGCCGGATAAAACTGAAAAGGAGCGCCAGTCGCTCTGGCAGTCATGCTGTCAGGCAGATTGGGAGCAGGCTTATTGCTCCTGTGGCAGCGCTTTCGCCCCCAACGCCTCCGAGAACCAGATGCGGCCGCTGAGGGCTGCCATTGCCAGCAGCCGCAGTGAGGCTTCAACCGCGCTGCCCGCTTTTGCTTGCTGCCCACTCAGCTCCTCCCAATACTCCCGCGCAAGTTCAGAGCTTTCAGGACCCGCCGCCGCGATTCCATAGCACGCCAACAGACTAAACGCGCTCAGGGTTTCCGCGTCAGGCAAATCAGATTGCGTTTCTTCCGCCGTGCTCTCCCGGATTTCTGACAGAGCCTCCTGCAGAAAACCCGCTGGCAGCGCGGCCAATTCCCTGCTTTCAGCAGGCAAACCTGCGGGGCAAAGACCCTGAGCAAGCCCTAGCCCGGCAGCTTCAATCCTCAGTTGGGCGTCCATTCCGGAAAAATCAGGGTGTCGTTTCCAAAACGCGACTTCCGCCTTTTCAGCCTCCGCCGCCGCTTTTTGCCAGGCGGGGGCGCCGACGCGCGAGAATAAACGCGCGAGCCGCGCGGGAATTCGGGCGTATTCCGCGGAAGCAGAGAGCGCCTGACGCAGTTCCAGCAGGGCGTCCAGCCGCTGCGCTGCCAGTCGGGCATAATCGAACCGCGCTGAGCGCGTCCACTGAGCGGCCGCGCAGAGCAGCGCATACGCCTGCCATGCCTCGGCGCGCGGGTCGGCGTTCAGCCGGGCCCCAGGCACAACATCCGGCATCACCTGCCAGCTCATCAGGTCGGGGTGGTCAGCCGCCGGCCGGCTCAGGCAGAACGCCAGCAGCGCGTCAAAGCGGGTCTGCGCCAGAGGGTCTGCTCCAGCCATCAAAACGCACAGCAGCATACCCAGCGCCTGCGTGAAACTGCCAGCAGTCAGCTGGTAGCGCAGCCAGTGCCGCGCAACGCCGGCGCGCACAAAAGCGCGCCCCGCCTCCGCGTCTGGCAGCAAAAAAGCCTCCAGCCAATGGCTGTACGCGTCTCTCAGGGTCGCGTCCAGGGCTTCCTGCGGTGGGAAGAAGTGCCCGCCGGCTGGCGCTGGATGAGAGCTCTGGGGAAATGGGAAAGCCGGCGCGCAAGTTTGCACGCTGCCTGCCAGCGCGCGGCGTTTACGTACCTTTTCTATCAACAAAAAAACAAGCGCCGCCAGCAGGAGGAGCAATGCGGTGCCTGCGATGAGCTGCACATTCAGCAAGAGTTCCGATTTCACCCGTGCTCCTGCGTGGACGAGCCGCCACCCTGCCCGCCTTTGTTTGCGCGCGGTTTGTAATTGCGTTTGGGCTTATTGCGGCCGTCCGGCTTTCGATAGTCCGGTTTGCCGCTTTGCTGCCGGTTCTGCCGCCCCGCGCTTTCGCCCGGTTTCCAATCCTTGCGCTCGCGGTATGGGCGCTCCCCGCCTTCACGCGGCGGGCGGGCTGTGCTGGGCGCGCCTTCGCGCGGTTTCCAGTCCTTGCGCTCGCGGTATGGGCGCTCTCCGCCTTCGCGCGGCGGGCGGGCTGTGCTGGGCGCGCCTTCGCGCGGTTTCCAGTCCTTGCGCTCGCGGTACGGGCGCTCTCCGCTTTCACGCGGCGGGCGGGCTGTACTGGGCGCGCCTTCGCGCGGTTTCCAATCCTTGCGCTCGCGGTATGGGCGCTCTCCGCCTTCGCGCGACGGGCGAACTGAAGCGGCGCGGCCGGTCTTTTCCCCTCTGGCAGAAGATTCCGCCCGGCTGCGCTGGCGTTCCTCCCATCCTACGGGAGGCTGATTATGCAAAAAGCTGCCAAAGTCGTCGCGAACCACCCGCACCGCCGGCTTTTCTTCCCCGATTCCCAGCGGCTTCTCCTCACGGATAAGAGGAGCCCGCCGCGTTCCTCCGCCTGTCTCCGCCAGCCTGGGTTTCTCCGCACGCGCGGTATCCGCCGGACCAGGCCTGGCGGCCGGCTTTACCCCTTCCGGACTTCCGCTGCCGCGTTTATTATCCCAGCCCGTAATGACAGCTTTTTGGCGCATTTTACCAGTCTGGCTTTTCTCCACAAACAGCGGTTGGCCGGTGAATGGGTCTTTTTCGGTGTAGTACATCAGGCTGGCATATGTGGAGGGCGTCGGCGTAAAGATTTGCACCTGTTCCGGCAGCACGCCCAGTTTTTCACTGGCAAACTGCCGCAAGGAGAGCATGTCACCGTCGGTGCAGCCGGGATGCGCGGCAATCAAGTAGTAGGTTAGATACTGCTCTTTCCCCAGGCGCTGGTTAATCGCCTCAAATCGCTGTTTGAATGCCAGCAGGCTTTCGGTGCCCGGTTTGCGCATATGCTTTAGCACTTCGGGTTGGGAATGTTCGGGCGCAAGCTTCAGCTGTCCCGAGACGTGGTGCCCGACCAGTTCTTCCATATAGCTGCCGCCGTGTTCGTCATCCGCCATCACCAAATCGTGCCGGATGCCGGAACCGATGAAAACTTTGCGCACCCCTTCCACCTGGCGCAGCGCTTTCAGCAGTCCTGTGTGGGGGGCATGCGTGAGCCCCAGCAGCGGGCACACCTGCGGGTAGATGCAGCTTTTATCCTGACATGCCCCGCGGCGGGCTTTGAGCTGGCACTCAAATCCGTACATGTTCGCGGTCGGCCCCGAAAGGTCGTGGATGATGCCGTGAAAGCCGGGGCGGTCTTTCATTGCGCGGGCCTCCGCCAGGATGGACGCCTTGGAACGCCATGCCACCCGCCTGCCCTCATGCACCGCGATTGCGCAAAAGTTGCACTCGCCGTAACAGCCACGGTGGGTCGGGATGGAAAACTGGATTGTTTCCAGAGCCCGCACCTCGCCCTGCGCAGCGTAATAGGGATGCACAGCGTGCTCAAAAGTCAGAGCGTAAACTTCATCCATCTCGTCCGTTGTCAGTGTGGGTGCCGGCGGATTTTGAACCACATAGCGGTCCGCGTAACGCTGCGCCAACCCTTTCGCGCTTATGGGATCGTTGTTTCTGTAGAACAAATGGAACATCGCGATAAACTGGTCTTTATCCGCGCAAACCTCTTCGTACGAAGGCAGTTCCAGATAATTGGCGGGTTTTTCGGCGCTGGCATATACCAGCCCGCGCAAACCGCGCGGGTCCTCGCCTGCGCGCAGGGCATCCGCCAGCGCGAGGACGGACAAATCCGCCATCCCATAGAGGAGAAAATCGGCCTTGGCATCCAGGATAATGGACCGGCGGAGCGAATCCGACCAGAAATCGTAGTGCGCCACGCGCCGCAAAGAAGCTTCTACCCCGCCCAAAATAATGGGAGCGGTATGCTTAAAATACTGGCGGATAAGATTGGAATAAACAATGACTGCGCGGTCCGGCCGGCGGTTATTCAGCCCGCCCGGTGTGTGGTCGTCCGTGCGGCGCGGTTTGCCCAAGGCGGTGGTATTGGCCACCATAGAGTCCACGGTGCCGCCCGTGACGCCCCAAAAAAGGCGCGGTTCACCCAGACGGGTGATATCCGCGGCGCTTCTGATATCCGGCTGGGCGATAATCCCGACGCGGTATCCGCGGCGCATCAGCTGTTTTCCAATCAGCGCTGCGCCGGAAAATGGGCTGTCTATGTACGTATCTCCGCTGACCAGGATGACATCAAGCTCCGGCCAGTCTAGTGCCTTGAGTTCTTCGGGGGTAGTTGGGATGAACATGCTGTAATGATAACCGATATTCGCGCGGTGTTATGCCGGCGTACCAGCCCGCGCGCAAGCCTCCGGGGCGCCCCGCCTCCGGAGTGATGGGCACACTACATAGAGAAATGATTAAGCCAGAGCGGTTTCCTTTTCAAGGAAGAATGCGCATGGACGCAATCATCGCGTCCAGCACGTTCAGCGACGGAGTAAAGCGGTCCGGCGCTTCGGAGTTCAGTACCGCGCTGGTCTCTGCCAGATATGTGCTGAAATTATTGATGAACGCCTCATAATCAGCGGGGTCTGCAGCGTGCATCGGCAGGGCCGCGCTGTTGATGGGAAGCACCATGCTGATATAGTACGTATTGTCCGTGCTGATACCCTGGTAGGTGAAGAAAATATTATAGTTATCCACCGGGTAAACAGCCTGCGCGTACATGGAGAGGAAGCGGATGCCGGAACCCGACTTAAAGTCAACGAATTTTGCCTGCGCGTTGAATACCTGGCCGGCATTCCAGAAGGGAATGAACGGCAGGACGGTATTATAGGAAATATTGACCGGGCGCGTCTGCAGCAGCGTGTTGAGATGTTCAAACTTATCAGTGGCCGCCTGACTAATTTCCATAAAATCCGCTACGGGATAGACGCGGATTTCCGGGCTGTGAAAAGCGTCTGGAATCACATAGCCGTCAAAAGTGATGCTGAGATATTCGGGCTGGATATCCCCGGGGAAAGCGTTATCACCCTCCAGGACAGCCGGCACAATGGTGTAGTTTACGTCCTGGGCGAGATAGGCCGGCATATCAAATTGAAAGTTTCCAAAAACATACCGGACCGTCCCTGGCGCAGGGGGCTCTTCTGTCGGGCTGGCTGTCTGCGCGGGCTCTTCAGCGGTCGGCACGGCGGTATCGGTTGGAATCAGCGCAACCGCGGTTTGTGTGGCGCTTAAGGCCATTTGCGTCTGGGCAAGGTCCTGCGCGGCCGTGGCGACAGTGTCTGGCTCAGTGGTTCCGGAAAATGGCAGTTGGCAGGCTGCCGCGGCAAGCGCCATCAGCGCAAGACATGCCAGAATGCAGGCAATTTTCCAATTCTTCATCGCTCCTCCAATGTGAAAGAAAACGGGACTTTTTTATTATACAGGATTTAGGTGAAAATTAAGCGGCGCGCAGTTAAAAATCGCGCGCCGCTTTTTTCCCGACCTTATCACCCACCCTTACCGCGCTGAATCCGTAAATGCGCAAATAAACGGCTGCGCTTCAATCAGGATTCCTCTGCCTTCCGGAAAATCCTGCAGCGGATACGCTGCCAGCGCATCCGCGCGGCTTTGATAGAGCCGCCCGCCAGCGGCGCGCGACGCATGCCAGGATGCCCAGAACGGGGAATCCGGGTTGTTTTGCGCGAAACGGGCCGCTCGACAGGACAGCGCGAGCCCCAGCGCGTCTTTCAGCTCTGGAGTGAGTGCGGGGTCATCAAATGAAGCAAACAGCTCAGGCGTTGCATCCTCAGAAAGCGCGGTTCCTGCCAGATAAGCGAGGTCCAGCGTATTTCCGGCCTGGGCGTGCGCCAGGTTCTGCCGCGCGATTGTGCGGTCCACGTTGAGAAAAGCGAGTGTGAGCCCAAAAGCAAGCACCAGGATGAGCAAAACAGCCGCCAGGTATTTGTACGAGCGGGTAATCTCCAGCGCGGCCGAAATTGCCAGAATCAGGCCCAGAAAAATCATGAAAACATGCGCCGTCAGGCGCGCCTGCGTGAAGCCGTAGGCGGCTTCGTAAAGGCTGAGGCGCTGGAAGGCCGAGAGAAGCACCACGCCGGTTTGCAGAAGGAGCAATGTGGCCAGGATGGAAAACAGCAGCCTGCGTTTGCGGTCTTCCCTGCGCGTGAAGGATGCCAGACCGTAATGCACCAACAGCGTGAAAACCGCCGCCACCACCAGCTCAAAGAAACCGCGCCGGGCATACTCGGCGTAGGTAAAGCCTTCCACGTTGATATTTTGTTCCCCCGCGAAGAAATACTTCACCTGCACGAGCACGAAGACGGCAAACAGCAGGTTCAGCGCCGCCAGTATAATCGCGCTCTCGGTCATCCCAAGGAAGGGCTTTATCAGTGGCTGGTCCGGTTCGAGCGGCAGCCTTTCCTCCGTCCTGGTCAGGGCATGCCAAACCAATCCGAACAAACAGTAGCTCAGACCGAGCACGAATAAGCCGCGGAAAACAAATTCCTCCGGTCTCTCAATTTTGATCCACTCCAAAAGCGCTGAAAGCCGGCTTGAAAACACAGCGTCGGCAGACGCGAGCAGCAGACCGAGCAGCGCGACCAAAGGCAGCGCGATCAGGATTCCGCGCAGCACCGCGCCCGAACGCAGCCCGCCCCGACTGGACGGCTCCGCCCCCTGGGATTCCTTACCGCGCTGCGCCGATTGAATCAACCCGGCCGGCAGACCAACCAGCGCCGACGCGGCCAGCCGCAGCCCCTGCGTGACGTATTCCCGCAGGCGGTAGACAAAACCCTGCCCATTAAGGAAGCTGACTGCCAGAAGAACGGTTCCCAGGAGGGAAAAGAGCACCAGCGCGGCTGTGGTAAATCCCTCCGCGCGAAACATGGTAAGAACGGCCGACGCGCCTGTCAGAAGCGCGAGGAGCATGCTGGAAAGAGGCACCCGCTTATGTTCCAGCGCGGCGGAGAGAAAAAGAACTGCCAACAGCAGATTCACAGCAATCGCCCACTGGGCTCCGGGCTGGCGGTAAAAAACAATGCGGTCCACCAGCAGCGCGAGGGAGAATACCAGCAGCAGCACCCATAAAGGCTTGCGCAGCACAGCAGGCGGATTTTTCAAGCTCTCAGGTCCTCTGCCTTCCGCGCCGCTGTCTGAGTTTTGGACTGGTCCGGGCGCGATTCCGTCAGGTAATTCGTTGTCTGTTGTGAACGATGTTTGCATACAAAACTCCTTTAGAACGTGAGAATTTCCCGGAATTATATGGAGGGGCTTATCCCAATTGCCTTCAGCCGCTCTCACGTATTTTCAAGAACTCTCAAAGTCTATCAGAAAAGAAGCTGCTCTAACAACCGGGCAGGAAGTTACAGGCCTTACCGGCGTCTGGAGAGAACGGCTCTATGAAGCATAATGGGCATGCATGCGGCGCAAGAAGAGTGTGTTGCTGCCGCCCGACAATTGTGTAGAGAGCTTCCAGGCAATCTTTCCGTCGGCATGCTATACTTAGCTCAACTTCTCAAGGAATGAGGAAAATATCATGGGAAAAATCATCATCACGACAGATTCAAGCGCGTACCTGCCGCAGGAATACGCGGAACGCTACAACATTTCGGTTATTCCGCTCACCCTGAACTGGGACGGCAAAACCTATCGGGATGGCATTGACATTGGGGCTACCGAGTTTTACACACGCCTCTCTAAATCTCAGACACTCCCCACCACCAGCCAGGTGACTGTGCAGCAGTATCTGGACTTTTTCAAGCCGCTGCTTGAGGCTGGCCATCAGGTGCTCCACACCGGCATCTCCACCGGAATCTCAGCCTCGATGAACTCCGCCCTCATCGCGAAAGAGGAATTGGGCAACCCGCAAGGTCTTGAAATTGTGGATTCCAAGCTGGTTTCCACCGCGCTTTCTTTCCTGGTACTCGCGCTGGCACGGGCCTCCGAAGAAGGCGCCAGTATGAAAGACCTGCTGGAACTTGTTCCGGTGGTCTATCCAAAAATTGGGGTTTACTTCACGGTGGACACCCTGGAATACCTGCACAAAGGCGGGCGCATCAACACAGCCAAGCGCTTTTTGGGCACTGCGCTCAACATTAAACCGCTGCTCGAGATCCGCGACGGCAAAATTGAGGCAGTGGAAAGCGTCATATCCCGCAAAAAGGCTATCACCCGTATGCTTGAACTGGTCGAGAAACGCGTTGGCGACAGCACCCCCGTGCGAATCGGCCCATTCCACGCGCTGTGCGAGGAAGAATGCCTGGCATTGGAAGCGCGGGCTGTGGAAATCCTGCATCCCATTGAGGTCATCCGTTCCGAAGTCAGTCCGGTCGTCGGCGCGCATGTCGGCCCCGGAACCCTATCCCTGGCCTGGATGGCTGGTTAATACCACGTGTTCTTAATCCAAAAACAGCCGGTCTCTTAAGGCCGGCTGTTTTCTTTTAGCAAAAATCTCAGCGGGGGTCTGCCAAACGCCCCATAAAGAGAATTGTGTTGGTCTGAATGTTGCGGATGAAGAACAAGAACGGGTGGTCGAAGTCAATTACATAGCTCTCCGCCGGCATTGAAGTCTGCCCGACCACAACGGCCGTGGCGGCTGCCGCTTCGGTGCCTTCTTCGTTCACATCCACATAAGCCTTGTGCAGCAGGTCAGAAATGTACAGGCTGCGGGTGGCTTCCATCCCCGAGAAGTCCGCGCTGCCGGGCTCGAAGGCGTCCACCATCCCCAGCGCCTTCATCGCGTCGCTGAGTCCGAAGGCGCTTTCGAGTTTGAACTTCGGCATGCTCAGCGTCACCGCGGCGCCTGATAATTCGTTCAAAATCGCCTCGAACCGCTCCGCGTCCAGGGATTTTTCAAATTCCGGCAGGCTGCCCTGGGCGGGCATCAGCAGTACCATCGAATAGGTCCCGCCTTCGTAGGGCAGTTCTACGGCTTTGAGGCCTTCATCGACGTAAGCGCGCATGGTTCGTTCCGCGTGCATCATGGGAACTTCGGCGCTGCTGCCGTCGGGCAGGCTAAATGCGCCCTGTGAGGTCAGAGCGGGGTCAAATTGATTCATCCAGGCTGCTTTGAAATAGACCGCGTTGGTCAGCACCAGTCGGGTCAGCGCGTTCAAAACCCCGGCGGGAATCAAATCTTTGATTCTGTCGTTCGTTTGGGCGGCCACCCACAGATTGATTAACGCCCGGGCGTTCTCAGAATCCGCGAAATCTACCGCCTTCAGGTCGGCATTGTAGTAAGCCGACAGCGTATTCAGGAACTGCTCCGAAAGAACAAAACCTTTCTGACCCCACAGCTGATTGGCGACATTAAAAGCGAACGCAGGTTTTCCATTAAACTCACTATCCTGCCCGAGCTTCAGGTTCAAGGTGTTCAGCGCGGCGTGTATTTCGCTATCAGGGAGTTCGACTGCCAGTGCTTGTTTCATCTGCTCCGCGGTCATTCCGGCCGCGCCGGCGTAGGTCATCATCAGCGCGGTGTAAATGCTGTAAGGGGAGTAAAAAAGGTTTCCGTCAGTGTCTGCCAGGTGCTGATACAGCGCGAGCGCAAAGCGGTTATTGCTGGCCGCGGCGGCGCGCACAGCCTCCGCGCTTGCCTGCGGGTTGGTAATGTAGGCTTCTTTACCGGTAAATTGGAAATACTCAGCTTTCGGGACCTCCGGTTTTTCTGTGGGCGCAGGCGGCGTTGGCTGCGCGGGGACTTCTTGCAGCGGGGCGCATGCGCTCAGAATCAGCGCGAGCAGCAGCCCAAAACTGACCAGTTCTTGTAAATGTTTCATAGCATCCTCCGTGCTAAAGGCTGTGAATACCAGCTCTGCCCAATAGACGCGGAAAAAGCCGCGAATGTTCCTCGCGGCTTATTCTGTCTATACGCGGAGCCTGAACAGAGCGCCGTGTTTTCGCGCGTCTATCCTCAGCGCAGCAGCCCGGAAAGTGAGGGCAGCTTAATATCCAGCGAGTCCCACAGGAATTTGACCCTGTAGAAGAAAATCCCCAGATATTCGCGCATAATCAGCGTCGTCTGGCCGAAAGTGCTGCCGTCCGGCATCACATGCGTCAGGATGGTCTTCCAATCCCAACGCATCAGGTCTTCCCACGAGCGCAGGGTGACGGTATAGTCCACGGGCGCCGGGATAAGGCTGATTTCAGGCGAAGCAAACATCATCAGCGCCCTGGGCATGTGCGCGGCTGAAGTGACCAAAATCACCGTCCGGATTTCCTTTTCAGCGAAAATCGCTTTGGTAAAGAACGCATCCTCGGCGGTATTCTGAGACTGCTTTTGCAGCACCAAAGCTTCCTGCGGAATGCCAAGCCCAAGCAAGAAGGCCTGCATTTCCTCTGCGGGCGTGGTGCCGCGCGCCTGGCTGTAGCTCATATTCCCGCCGGAGAGAATAATCAACGGCGCGGCCCCGGCTTTGTACAGCTGCGCGGCATAGAGGACCCGGTCGCCGGCGGAATTCACTTCCACCATCTGACGGGGCGTATCCGCCGCTTCTGTGCCCCCACCCAGCAGCACAATGGCATCCGCCTTAATCTCCGCTGCTGGCGGCATGTAGCGCCATTCCAACGAGCGCGTGAGGAAAGCTGAGAAATACGCATTGCCAGCGGCGCTGACAAGGATGAGGCTGATAAGTACCAGCCAGATAGCAGCCTTGGGCTTCTTGCGAATCAGGAACAGCGCCAGGAAAAGCAGGATGGCGGTAAGCCCGGCTGGCAAAACAAACTGCGGCAGTACTTTTGAAAGGTAAGCGATCATATCCAACTCCTTAAGAAAGCTCTCCCTTATTATGTTGCAAGAAACAAGCCCGTTTTTTGATTAACTCCAACAAAAAAAGCGCGGAGAGTATCTCCGCGCGGCGGTCGGCCTGGCGAACCCCAACTCTCAGACCGGAAAAATCCGGTCAAAGATTTCCGGGCAGTGTTTCTCGACCATTTCAGAGGACAGGCTTCCGGTACGGCAGATTTCGGCGTAGAGGTCGGCGCTTTGCCGGCGCGCTCGCTGCTGCGTTTGGGGGTCCACCGACCAGAGGCCGTATTTCGCGCTCCAGCCCTGCTCCCAGGCGAAATGGTCAACCAGGCTCCAATGGAGATATCCGCGCACCGGCGCGTTATTGTTCACCATGTGCCACAGAGCATGCACATGCTCAATCAGGAATCTGCGCCGGAATTCGTCGGCGGTTTCATCGCAGGTGTTGGCGGTGATGTACATCGGCAGGTCAAATTTCCAGCCCCATTTGATTGCCTCGCGCAAACCGTCCGGGTCATTGGCTGTTCGGCCGATTTCCTGGGCCTCTGCCAGGTCTGACTGCCCGGGTTCCGCGCCTTTTTTCTTTTTCGCAGTCGGGGAGGGTCGCGCGTTTTCGCGCGAGAAATAATCAATGCCGAGGAAATCCAGAGTGCCCTTTAGCTGGGGAAGGTTTTCCCGCAGATTTCCAAGCTCCAACCTGCCGGTGCGGAATGCCAGCGCGAAAGCCCCGCGCGGGAGTTCCGCGCGCGGTTTGCCCTGCCCCACCCCGGTCCAAACCTGGGTAAAGCCAAGCTGCGCTTCCGGCTGCAAAGCATGCACAGCCTGGTGCGCCGCGGCATGCGCTTTTGCCAAATTCATCAGGGCTCTGGCGGCCGCCGTCACATCCCGCTTGCCGGGCGGAAAAGTACCCGCTTGGTAAGCCGCCCGGATATAAGCCTCTGGAGAGGCAAAGCTAATCCACAGCGCGCAGTGCGCCTTAAGTGCCTCTACCACCCTGCGCGCGTAATTCACATAATAGTCCACCGACTGTTCATTTTCCCAGCCGCCCGCTTCCGCCAGCCACAGCGGATTGGTATAGTGGTGCAGGCACACAATCGGGATGATGCCGCGCTGCTTAAGCCCAAGCAGCATGTCGCGGTAGCGGTCCAGAGCGGGTTCATCCCAGCGGTCTAATTCCGGCTGCACGCGCGCCCATTCTATGGAAAAGCGCAGCGCTTTTTGGTAGCTCTCCTCCGCGCGATCAAAATCCTCGCGCCAGCGCCCCGACCACCATTCACAGCCGCGGCCAACGCGGCTTCCATCCGCAATATGACCAGGCTGCTGTTCCCACTCAGACCAATCGCTGGTCGGGCTGGCGCCTTCCACACAGTGCGCGGCAGCAGCGCTGCCCCACAAAAAGCCCGCCGGAAAGTTAAAGGTTGCCTTCGGCATATCCGCCTCCATACTGGTTGCTGCCCTCATTTTAACCGCTTTCTTTCCAGGCGGGCTCACACACAAGTCATACCCGGCGGTTTAACTGCTTTTCAGGCGCGGAGCCCAATCCGGGGCGTTGATTCGCGCGTGCGTGATGAAAAGCGGCGGATATTCCCCTGACTGCAGCCACATTCCCACTGGTACCTGTCCGGGCTGCGCGGGTTCGCCTGCCGGCGTCAGCAGATGGCCTTGCGCGTTCAGTTTCCAAAGCGCGCCTTCCTGCGCTTCCAGACGTTCCGAAAAGATAAGCCTCAGATTCGGGTCGACCTCGCAGGTCAGGCCTGTCAGACGCTCCGTGCCCAGTTCCATCATCTCCTGCGCGAATCTCGCGGCTGACAGCGGCTGCGCGGAGGAGGGCGTCAGAAACACCCCGCTAGCGCAGTCCACCGCGACGCCGCTGAAAGGGTCTCCGATGAAAAGCCCAGCTGCCTCAGCCAGCAGGTCGGTGCTTTGCCAGATAGCGCTCAGCTTAAAGACCAGGTCTGCCGGCACTGAACGGGCTGTCCAGGCGTTGCCGTTATAAATCTTTAAAGTCCCTTCCGGGTAAGACAGCTTTTCATCCACCGCCAGAAGGTAATAATTCGAGGCGCTGATGGCGCCAGTGCGGGTGAAAACCAGCCAGTAGAGCGTGTCCGCGTCAAGCTGGGGAGGATTGGAAAAAGTAAACACTGTCCATGGATAGGCTTCGGAGGCGAGCGACGCGCCGGATATAATCGCGGACGCCAAATCCACGCCGGATGGGCTGCCGCTGCCGTTATCTGCCTGCAGCGCGACTTTAATCGCATCGCCCGGGCTGCCGTAACGCCTCAGGCGGGCCTGCATCTGCGCGGGGAGGGCGGCACTGCCGGCGGTGCGAAAGGACTGCCCTACCCGCTGGAACGAAGTGCTGTTGCCCAGGCTCTGGCTGCCCTGCTGGCTGGAGGTGTTCCCAAAAAGACCTGCGGGCGGCTGGTAAACGCGCCATGCCAGGCGGGCAAACCATCCCAGGCAGTCCAGATACACCGGTCCTTCGGATTCCTCCCGCGGCACTGGAATGCCTTCCTGTTGAATATCGCGCAGAATCATGCGCGCGGAGGGCTGCCCGCAGCAGGCGAGCGTGCGGTCGCGCAACTGCAGCGCAGCGCTTGCGGACATCAGGCCGCGTTCCATCAGCAGCTCTTTACGCCCGAAAACCGCCGCGCTGGTCGTGTCTTCCGCCCATTCCGTCTGATTTACCTCTCCGAAACTTCCGCCGTCCGGACTTAGCTCTGTGTATCTAACGGCAACCCGGTTGGCCATATCATCCAGCGAACGGGAAATCCGACATGCGACTTCGTCTTGCGCCGCGCTGTGAACGTAACCCCACCAGACCAGACTGCCCAGCTGGTTGTAAACACGCACCGACTTGCCTATCAGTTCCGACCACTGCGCAAAGCCGCCTGCGGCATTTTCCATGACGACGCGCGCCCTGTCGCAGCCGCCCGCGGCTTTCCAGGAGAGCATGCTTACCCGCAGCGCGCCCGGAACAAGCACCGGCGTGCCGTCATTTTCGGCTATGAACGCCTGAAATGCATGCCGATTTATCTCCATGCTCGCCTCACAATATCTGCCGGCGGCTGCGCCACCAGGCCTGCAAGCCGATGGAAGCCTGCGTGGGTGCCATGCCGTCCTCATCCACCTGGAAGAAATAAAACCAGGAACGAACGCCGGCGGGCAGCCCAAACCAGGTTCCTACCCGTTCATGCGCGCGCAGCTGCTGCCCGTCAGTGAGCGAAAAGCTTTCGCGCGCGAACCCGTCATCCATCAAACGCGAGCCCGCGGCAAGGCCTGCGGGAAAATTAAACCAGGCAAAATCATCCTGAGGCAGCAAGCTCAGGTCGTCAATATTGATTGTATGGCTTCCGGCAGCCGGGATAAATGCCTGGAGGCTGAGATGAAGCGCGGCAGGCGCGTAGCGCGGACTGAGCGCGCCAAATGGAAGGCGCAGCGGCGCGAGCGCCAAAAAACCGGCGCCCGACTGCGCTGCCGCCGCCGGGGTTTGGCACAGCGCCGGCCCCGCGGATGCACCAGCCTGGCGGAGCTCAAGGCGGAAACGCGCCCCATCAGCCGCAAGGGGAGTTTGAAAACGCAATAGCGGTAAGAACATCCGTCCGCCCAACGCGGCCAGCTGGGAGTAGCTCAGTTCCCAACCCGCCGCGTCCTGCCAGCTTCCGTCTGGCACGCTAAAACGCCCGTAAGCGCCGTTGGAAGCGCCCGCTGATGTGATAATCTCCGCTTCTGCCGCATATTCGCCCTCTAGAGTCAGCAGCGGTTTTTCGGTGCTGGCGCGTTCATGAAACGCGCCCACAAAAAGCTGGCGCAGGCTCTTATTGCTGTTATTGGTAACCTGAAGCCGCAGCGGCGCGGGCAGGTCGCTCTCCAACCCGGCGGTATTGATGTAAAAATAGTTGTCGTTACCGGCTGAGAGGCTGTCATCAAGGTTCTTCAAGCCGACGCTGTATCCGCTGCTGCCGCTGTTCGCCAGGCTGAGCGTCTGTTCCGCGCCATCAAAACAGTTCCGCCGCGTAATCACCAAATCAACGGCCATCGCGCCGCTTTCTTCATACACCAACGCGCCGGGCAGGGTTTGCAGCTCCGCGTGCAGCAAACGGGTATAAACCGGACCGGCGCTTTCAGGTGGAAAGGCGCGCAGGTAGATAGCATGACCAATTCCATGCTCGCTGTTGAGACGCACAAGCTCCGCGATGCGCTCCAATCGGCGTATGACCGCCCGCAGTTCGGCCGGGCTCCCGCGCAAACCGATGCGCAGAGTCTCGCTGACGCATTCAGCCGGCCTGCAAATGGGGTCGTACTGCGTGCCCAGCAGACCGGGTTCCATCGGGCCTTCATGGATGCAGTACCAGGCGCTCTCCTCAGGGTCCGCCAGGTTTCCCAGGTCCAGCCGGCTCATGCCCCACCTTCCTGCCGCCAATGCGGGCTTTCATTCCATTCCCAGGCCCCGAAAGGCTGACTGGATGCGCTTTGCAGCGTCAGCAGCCGCAGCCGGTCCAGCCCCGCGTCAAACTGACGGGAGAGGTGCGCGCACCACAATCGCAGCGTCTCCTCCCGCCCGATTGCGCTTGCAAAGCCGCCCAGCCGTTTTCGCAGGCTGAAGTCCAATGCGAAGGCAGCCGCGCCGCACAAAAGCACCGGCAGGCATTGGTCCGGCAGGGTGCTGACCTGCGCGCTGTCCAGGCCTGCCAGCGTGTACTGCGTGCCAAGGAACGCGTTCATCCCAGCCAGGGCTTCGCGCACAGCTTCGGTTTGGGTATCGGCGGGAATAACAAGGTTCTGGGGGTCCAGAAACTGTTGGTTCAGTCTGTCGCGCAGGTCGCTAAGCGTTGGCATGGCTGCCTCCTTTGGCCGGGCTGGTCTTTTTCCCGCGGCGCAGCAGATGCTGATAATCCGCCGGATAAAAAGTCTGTTTTTTTCCGCTGCTGTCCACAATTACCAGCTCGCCGTTCTCCCGCACCGCGCAGCCAAGCGGGTTTGGCCCTGCCAGCGCTTCCGCGATTGTCCTGATATCCATACGCTCCATTTTTCACACTCCTATGCTTTTCGCGAGAATGAGGTGGTTCGCGGGCGCCTGGTCTTGCAGGCGCCCGCATGCCGCTACTATTCTCTTTTCCCGGCCAGTCCATCTTCCAGGGCGGTGCCCAGGATGTAAGCGACCAGCACTGAAAGGATGCCTGCCAGTTCACCCGCTTCAAGCGGAAAATCCGGCTTCCAGGCCTTGACCACCAACACTACCAGACCCATCAGGGCAGCCCAAAACTTACGGGAGCCCAACAGCACTTTCCATTTTGGCATTTCTCTCTCCTTTGCGGCGCGCATAAATCGCTCAGGCAACATTTGACTTGAACAGCGGGCGGTAATCGTTTACCCAAACGGCCAGGTAATGGCGCACCTTCAGTCGGTGCTCGTCATTGCTGAAAACGGACGGCGAAAGCTCATCTCCCGCGACAAAGATTTCCGGCGCCAGGCCAAAGCGCTCTCCCACAAAAATCGCCGGCACAACGCGCGGGTCGCAGACCGCGGCCCAGTCGCTTTCATCCGACCAATCCGGGACGACCACCGGTACCGCGCTGCCTTTCAGCACATTGTCATAGACATAGCCGCTTTCCCGCACCAACGCACCGGTGCAAAGCTCCATGGCGGTCTTTTGCAGCGCGCGGGGAATCAGGATGAACTTGGGGTTGACCGCCAGGGCGGGGCCGGTGCCCCGTAGAGCGGGGCTGTTCTTAATCAGCAGCGGCTGCCTATAGACGCTGCGGCAGGCCGCGTCCCAGGCATTGGCGCTCAGAGCGCTGGTGTCCAGGTTGGCATGCCCTCCCTCGGTGGTGACAGAGGTGATATTGAAGAGCGCTCCGCCATCCGCCATCGTCGGGCCAACCCCGCCGTTGCTGGTAAATATCGCTGCCACGAGCTTGGAAATCTTGGGCATTCCGGCAGTCGCCAATTCGCGGGCATAACTGCGCAGTTTGCGGGTTTCATCGCGGTCAATCAATTCCAGGGTCAGCGGGATGTAACCGCCGTATTTGGTAAATGAGGCGGTTTCGGGGGAATCCCCGATAGCCAGTTCGGTGTACGCGCCGCCTTCCGCCACAGCCGGTAAATCCCCCACTGTTCCGATGAGCGTGCCGGTGATATCGTGCAGGCTGGAAAAATGCTCCTGCACAGTCACCTGCTTCCACCAGTCGTAACCAGCCCGCCCCAGTTCATCCCAGGTATTCGCCACCAGTTTGTTCAGCGCGTTTTTGACCAGCCCGCTGAAGTCGGAGGTACCAGCCAGCTGCGCCCGCTGAGGATAGTACCCGCCGTGCAGCTCATAATCGCCGGTCAGCGTGAGATACAGTTCGCGGATGCCGCTCAGGCGGGGAATCGAGGCATTTTCAAGCGCTTTAGCGCGCGGCACGCCAAACAGGTCATCAACCGCGGCCTGAAGGCGCTCCGCCGGTTCCACCATGCCTTCAATTCTGGCAGGGCCCTGGACGATTCTTCCGTTATCCAGCTCGCTCAACAAAGCGCGCGCTTCACGGATGGCTTGCTGCAGTTCCCCCGGCGCGAAGGTGCGGTCCTGAAATTGCTGGCGGATTCGCTCTGCCAGCGGAAAGGGCAGGCTGCTGTTCGCCAGGCTGGCGTCCAGCATCATGGCGCTCATCTGCTCCCGCTCAAGGCGCATCTGCGCCAGCTGCCTCTGCAGGTCCCGCGTGATGTCATTGGTATCCGCGCTTTTCTCAAGCGTTGGGGTGCTGCCGGTCTCCTCTTGCATAATTAAGTCTCCTTTCAAAATCGGCTGGATGCCGAGCGAATTCATCGCGCGCAAAAAAATACCTCCGCGCGCGGGGTTGTAAACCAGGTCCACGGAAAAAATCTTGAGGATTTTTTCCACGCGTTTTCCGCGTCCGTTAAAGAGGACATCCGCCGAGAAGCCAACGCGGACTGCCGGCGCGTCCCGAATTTCCAGTACCTGCCTTCCGATGCGCGAAAGCAGCTCCGCCGAAGGTCCAAACGCATGCAGTTCGGCGCGGATGCCCTGAGCCTGTTCATCCCAGGCGGCTTTGCGCAAAACTCCCGCGATGTCCCGCACGGAGCGCGAGGTCCAATCGTGGTCCACAAAGCAGTTCACGCCTTCCCACAGCTGCAAAGACTCGCGCAGTACTTCCGGCGGGAATTCCCAGCCGTTAGCCGTTCCAGCGGTTATCGCGAGGATTTCAAACTTATCTGCGCTGATGGGCGCGGCCTCCAGCGCCAGTCTGCGGCGTTCCTCCCAGCGCTTTGCGGCAGGTTCTGCTGGTTTTGGTTCAATCATTTCAGTCAAGTGGTTCCTTTCTGCTTCATAAGATTTCGCCTTTGCTGAGCCGCACTTGCGGCAGCCATTTATGGTATTTCTACATACTCGCCTCCTTCTCCAAGAAACCGATAAATCAGGCGCAGCAGTTCGGCCTTGTCTATCAAACCCTGGGCGTATAGCTCCTGCGCCACCGCGGCGGCCTTACTGCCGGCCTCTGCCAGCGCGCCGTTATCCCGCGCGGAAATATCGCCTGCCTGCACGTGAAAAGATGCCGTGGGGTTCACGCTCGCGTCAACGCGCGCCCGCCGGCGCAGCGCCGCACGCAGAACATCCTCAAGAATCCAGCGCAAGACGCGCTGGCGCTGTTCAAAGCGGCGCAGCGTCGGTCCGCCGGAAGCTTCGGCAGTGGTGCGCGTGCTTGATTCCGGTTCGGCCAGAAAGTGCAGCGGGAGCCCGACCCCGGCCGCGATCATCTTCTTAATCGCCAGCCCATCCGTCGAGGCGTCCAGAGCTTCCAGGCGCGGCGCGATTACCGACCATTCCTCGCTTTCATCAGTAACCAATACGGAACCCGAGGCAGGCGGGTTCGCGGTGAGTTGGGATTGCCGCGCGGCCCGCGCGCTCTCGCTGGCAAAACGGGCCTTCACGATGTACATAAAGGCATTTCGGAAGCGGTTCAAACGCACCCTGTCCTCCAACCAGGAGGCGTAGCGGGAGAGCCAGCGCAATACCGGCGCGAGGTCCGATTCTCCCCACTGGGCGCCGGCCGGGCGGTTTACCGCGTAATGCAGCATCACGGGCGGCATGGCCGGGTCGTCGTCCAGCGGATTGTAGGCCGGGTAAGTGAGCGAAATGCCGTTCTGGTCCGGGCGCGTGTGATATCTCAGCTCCTGTTCCACGTCATTTGGCTGCGAACTGATGCGCTCGATATCAGCCGAAGGCACTACGCGCAGGTAAGACATGCCGCCCGGGTCTGTGGAGAGCAGCAGAAAAAGGTTTCCGCTGCGCGCCAGCTCGTCCGATAATTCCGCCAGGCGCGCGTCCATTCGGTTGAGCGGATGATTCCAAAACGCCAGCAGAAATTCCAGCGCGCGGCTCTCCGCGCAGCTGACCCGCATGCCGCCTCCTATCACGTATTGGGTGGTCAGCTCAATAATCCGGCGGGCCAGTGGATTAAAACGCCAGGCGTCCAGGCAGTCATCCATCACCTGCAGACGGTCGTAGACGTGCCTGTCGCGCGCCTGCTCCCCCAACTGACTAACCCCGACCAGAAAGCTGCTGTCATCTTCGACCAGGCTCAATCCTGCTCGCAGCGCTTCATTCGATTTTTCCGGGGCAGCTTCCCCGCTCGCGTCGGTCCGAAGTTTTCGGTTAAAGATTCCCATATTTATCCTCGTTTTCTGTTTCTCTTTCGTTTTGCGCGTTCGCTCCAAAGGCTCGCTGGCAAGTCTTGCCGTCCACAGGGCAGACTGCCGGCGCCCACTGCTTGCTCCTCCCAAAATATGCCAGCACATCCTCTTCAGACCCAGCCCAGCGGTTGTAGTCCATGTACCAGCCCGACCCGCCGATTGCCGGCGCGCGTTCCGCGGTTTGGTGGATCAGCCACTTGGCCACGCCTTTGGGCAGGCACGGCGGGCAGGGATATTCCGGCGTGAAGGCCGGGTATTCCCGTCTGGCATAGTACTGCGCCAGCCACCAATCCAGCCTGGGCAGCTCCGCGGCTGATAGATGCTCATCCACCCACGAAGCGCGTGAGTACACGATGGGATATCGGCCGGTTTCCTCCAGCAAAATCTCGAGGCACGTGTTCAGGGTGTCGGTAATCCGGCGTCGGGATTGCCCATGGTCCAGCTCCAAATCCAGCACCAGGCGCAGCTCATCCAGGTCTTCTCCTTCCAGAATTCCAAGGAAAGCGTCCATCTGCCTCGCCGCGGACTCGCCGGGGAATACCACATGGTACGGCAGCGCGCAGATTCCCAGCCGCTGCGTTTCCTTCAGATAAAATCCAAAAGCAGGGTCGCGGTAGCCCCAGGACTGCCCGGCGCGCAGCGCCGCGAACGCGACACGCGGTTGGTGCGCGGCAATTCTGTCAAAATCCGGCCGGCGTTTGCCGTCCGCACTGCCGTTGTAGACCGAGAGGTCTATCCCAAACGCATACTGTTTGTTGACGTTGAAGTAATCCATCAAAAATCTCCATCCATCTCGCGCAGTGGGTCTTTTGCCTGAATAAACAGCGGCGCGCTTGTTTCGGTCCAGGTCTGTTCATCCAGAACAGCCGTCATCGCCGCCGAAAGGACTAAATCGTCGTGCAGGTGCGTGCCGTCCAGCGGGTCGCGAGCGCTCTCCGGAACGCCCCAACGAATGCTGCGCTCCGGGCTGCTGCTGACCTCATAAGCAACGGCTTCCAGCTGGCGGTAAAAAAGCGCGCGCAGCCGGCCCTGCTCGCCGTGCTCGTCCGCTGGCAGGCAATCCTGAAAGCGGCCGGTATCCACCACTGCCAGAAAACCCCAGCCCAGCCGGGATTTCAGCTGCCGTGTAAAAACCAGCTGAATCACGCGCTCGCCCAGTTTGTCCGCCAAAAAAGAAGCCACGCCGGCGCCCACGCCGCTGGCATCCACCACCACCCGGCGCGGCTGCCAGCGCTCTACCAGCGCCAGCAAACGCGCGTATTGGGTGCTGTGTTTCTCGCCAGTCCAAAGCTCTCGCCGCGCGACCCGATAGACCGGCTTGCCGGTCAGGTCGCCTTCCCGCGCGCGGCTGTCCACCTCAACGATTGTCACTGCGCTCGAATCGCGGCCGGGGCTGCCCAGCTCCACCTGCCCGCTCCCATCGGCATTCGCGCGCAGTTGTTCATCCTCGCCCGCCAGGTCCACCAGCAGCGCGTAAACCTTTCCCGCTTCCGGAGAGCCTTGTGGTTGGTGGCTGCCCTGCATGAGTCCCGCGCGCGCCGGCGGGAACAGCCCGATTTCGGAATCGATTTCCTCTCCAAAATACTGGCTGCGCACCATGGGATGGGTTCTGCCCAATCGAGCCACCTGTTCGTCAACAAAAAGGCCGTAGGCAGGCACTTCAGCCCGCACGGCTTCGGCGCCCAGGCAAAAAACGCGCCTGATTCCATCGCGCCGCTCCGCCTCCCGCGCCAGGCGCAGTTCGCGCGCCAGCAGCGTTTGCCTCGTCCAGGCGGTTCCCCAGAACACGCGCGTGGCATTGGTGGAAGCCGCCATCGGAGCGATTTGCTTGTCGTATTTTTCAATTCCGATATCCTGCGCTTCATCCAGCTGCAAAAGCGCGGACGCTGTCGCGCCAACCACGTTGGATTCGGGCGCGGCAGAAAGAAAAGTCAGATGGGCCTTGCCAAAGCGGTAATGATTGCCTGCGCTTTTCTTCCAGTTATCGCGGGTCAGCCAATTGGCCTGCAGCGCTGTTTCAAGCCGGCGCATGGCGTTCAGGCTCTGCGGCTGATAAGTGGGAGAAAACTTGACCATTTCCGCGCCGCCGCGCGCGAAACGCGTCATCAGGTACACTTCCAGCTGGGCCTGCAGCATGTTCTTGCCGGACTGACGCGGAAACATGACCACAATGGAAAGTCCCAGGTTCTCCAGCACGGAGCGCGCCACTGCCTCGCCAGCTTCAGCCTGATAAGCCCGCAGGCGCACGCCGCCCAGAACCCGGCAGTAAACCTCCAGAGTGCGCAAAGAGCGCAAAAAATCCGCCCTGCCTGGCGGATTCAGCTCCTGCCGGCCGCGCGTCAATTCCAGGTTCTGCTGGCAGGTTAAACGGCGCGCCGGGCTGCCCAGCGCGGAGCTAAAGGGTGCGACCGTCATCGTGCTTTCCATATTCACCTCCCCGCGGGGGAATAAACCAGCGCGCGCCTGTCCTTTCGCCGCCCAGGCCGCGCTTGTGATAAGAGCCTTCTGCTGTCGTTCCGATTAAAATGCGTCATTCTGCTCCTTTTCTTCAGGGTCAATGATTGCCAGTTCCGCCAACAGTTTTTCAGTCAACGCGTTCTGCCCCGCGTTCTTTGCTGCGCCTTGCAGGGCCTGGTTAATCTTCAGAATGTTTCCCAGGCGCGAGCAGCTCAAGCCCAGCAGGTTCAGTGCTTCTCCCAGCCTTTCAATGGTCTCCGGGCTTTCATCCGCGCGCACCGCCTGGAAAAAAGCCTTCATCGCGGTCCGCAGCATCACCACTTCCGCATCCAGTGTTTTTAGGGCGGCAGCGGCAAGCTCCTTGCGCTGGCCGCGGTTAAAATGGCCCAGGTAAAAATTGACATCCTGGGCGCGTTCGTCTCCCAGGAGCGCGCGGATTTGCTCCTCGGCAGCCGGCAGTCCCCCTGGCTTTGCGGATGGGCTGCCTGCCCTGACAGGGCAGGCAGCCTCGGAGTCAGGCGTATGCGCGACGTGAGTATTATTGAGTTGGTTCATCCTACGCTGCCTCCTGTATAGAACTTTTGTTCTATTTATGCCATATCATACAACAAAAAAACCTCTTGAAAAGAGGTCAAAAGCGGACATTTACCTTAAAGTTTGTCCGGAATCGGACATTTTTAACATTTAAGTCAGGTGTTTATTGGATGCCCCCGTAAAAAAACGCGCCGGCAAGGCGGCTGCTTTCAGGCCAGCGGCGGCAGTTCAGGGCCGTGCTTTTTCAGCCAGCCGCGGGGAATCATGTATGAGGGCAACATCTGACTTACCAGCTGCCAGAAACGCGCAGAGTGGTTGTGTTCGCGAGTGTGGGCCAGTTCGTGCACGACCACGTACTCGATACAGGCCGGCGGCGTCAGCGCCAGGCGGAAAGAAAAATTGAGGGAATTCGCGCGGCTGCAGGAACCCCAACGCGTGCGCGCGCTGGTAATCCGCACCGCGCCTGGCGCGAAGCCGTCCCGACCAGCATAATAGCGCACCAATTCCTGAACGCGCCCGCGCAATTCCCGCTTATAAAAAGCGCTCATCAGCGCGTCGGCCTGGTTTCTGCGCGATCTTTCCAGCAAAAAGCCCCTGCCCGGCAAAAAGGCCAGTCCGCAGGACACTTTGTCTGCCAGATGCAGCGGGTACTTTTCCCCCAGGAACCACAGCTGCTCTCCCTCCTCATAGCGGTACCCCCGCGGCTGCTGGGCGGCCTGCTGCATTTTGGCTTGCGCCGTCTGTATCCACTCCGCTTTCTCGCTTAAAAAGCGCCGGATGACAGCCTGGCTGGCATGCGCGGGCGCGCGCACAACCACTCTCCCTCCGGGGAAAACCGTTACCGCGATTGTCTTTCGCCTGCTGTAAATAATCTCATCCGGCTCAATTATGCCCATACCCCTGATTATATCCAAATCAACGCGCGGCCGTCCTGCCGCCTGCCGACGCCCGTTTTCCGCCAGGCGGAGAAATATGAGATAGAATCTAACTATGGCGCGTTCTCTCCGTCTCTTTCAGCTGCTTGCAGCGTTCTTGCTCATCCTGGCGCTCTGCGCTGCCTGCGCGCCGGCTTCCGAAGAACTGTTTCCGCTGGAAAGCTATCAACAGCCAGACGGCCTCTTTGAGCTTTCCATCCCAAAAGGCTGGCTGATTGAAAGCTCCGCGGACGGCACCGTGTTCATACTCACCCCGCCCAATTACTCCGGAAGCGAAACGGAACTGCGCGTCCTGATTTTCCTTTCTTCCACCAATACAATTGACACCGGCGAGCATGTGCAAGAGGCCAATCAGCTGTTCCAGCCCTTCCTGGAAAAATACCTGGATGATTCTTACGAGGTCATTAACCAAGGGGAAACGAAGGTGGCAAAAGTGCCCGCCCTTCTGATGGACTTTGCCAAACCTTACGAAAACACTTTCCTGACCGGCCGGCTGGTCATGGTGGCCGTGCCGGGATACGCGCTTGCGTTTCTGGGCAGCGCGGAACGCGGCACCTGGGACGCCTTCCTGCCCACTTTCCGCGCTATGTTGGCTGATTTCCATTTGATGAACGCGGCAGAAAGCCAGAGTTATCCGTGAAAATGCGCTTGTTCATTGTCTTTATGGTTTTCGCGCTGCTGCTTGCCAGCTGTAATTTCCCCTCGCCGGCTCTGCAGCGGGAAGACGTGCCGCTCTATATCCCGCCGGTGGGTCAGGTTTTCTTCCCCGCTCCCACTCCCACTCCGGACCCTACCGCATTTATCAAGCTGGGCGATGAGGTTTTGCTGCCGCTTGGTTCGCTCGCGTTCGCGCCGCTGGCAAGCGTGGACAGCAGCGGCCAGCCTGTGACGCTCAGCCTGGGAGAAGATAAAGCTGTCTTGAACAACGCGGATGAGACGCTTTTCTTCAGCATCACCAGCGAACCAGCAGGTATCAACGCTGACGCCTCGGCCTGCCTGGCTTACCTGCTGAACCGCATGCGAGCCGATATCCCCGGCTTAAGTGTCTCAGAGACCGCGGAAGTGAGCGCCCCCGGCCTCAGCGGGGTGCAAACAGAGCTCTCCGGGACTCTCCTGGATGCGCCGATGCAGGGAAGGCTTGCCGCTTTCCTTGTGCAAAGCCGCTGTCTGAGCGTGATGGGCGCTGCCGTCCGGGAAAACCCACAAGAGCTGTGGCTGGAAACCGGGCAGTTCGCCTTTGAGAAACTGCTCGGAGGGCTGAGAATCCTGCCGCCCGGCAGTGCGCCAGCCTGCTTGATAGCGACGGACCCCGAGTACGCTTTCAGCCCGGATAATCCCATTCGGGTGGGTACTGTGAATCTCTACGACGGCATCTCCCGCATGGAAGCCTACCTGAACACCCTGCGCGGTCCGAATATGGAGGAAATCAGTTATATTCGCCTCAGCCCGCAGTTCAACGCACAGGATGAAGTGGTGGACGCCTATCAAATCACCTACTCGGGTTTGGATTCGCCCGTCATCCTGTACTTTTCCATTTATTCCTACAGCACCCCAATGGCTCCGCTGGGCTTCACCTGCGAAGCCGCCTTCCCGCTGCAGCAGCCCTGAAACCTGAAAGCGCGTTTATTACATTAAATCGCTCCTGAGTGCACGGATGTGATAGTATTAAAAGGTTACACTCTCTAATCGGTGAACCGCAGATGCCAAACTCCCCCGCCCGCCGCCATTTTTCCTCTCAGTTCTGGTTAATGTTTTCAGGCCTGATGCTCTCATCCACCGGCACCACGATGATCTGGCCTTTCATGCTGGTCTACGCCAGCGAGAAGCTTGGTCAGCCCCTCACCGCCGTCACCAGCCTGATGACCATCAACTCAATCTGCGCGTTGATTGCCGCAGTACTTGCCGGTTCCCTCGCGGACCAGGTTGGCCGGAGATTTGTAATGGTGATTGGCCTGCTTGGGCAGGCGGTCGTCTATTTGCTGTATATTCCCTCACGGGAATTCGTGTTCTTCGCGCTGTTAATGGGTTTGTCGGGATTCTTTGTGCCTCTTTTCCGCGTGGGTACGGACGCGATGCTGGCAGACATGTTCCCGCCGGAAGACCGCGCCCAGGCTTACGCCCTTGTACGCATGGGCCGAAACATCGGCGTGGCGCTTGGCCCCATCCTGGGCGGCCTGGTGCTGGCAAAATCCTACAACATTGGGCTCCTTTCTGCCGCCGGCACGCTGGCAATTTTTGGTCTGATTACCCTCTTCTTCCTCAAAGAAACCCGCCCGGTTTCAAGTGCCGCCTCCACGGAAACACTGCGAGACCAGCTCCGGGTTTATAAAAGCGCTCTGCAGAATAAACTTTTTGCGCGCCTGATTGGCGCCCACACCCTGATGGAAATCTGCGGCACCCTGGTCTGGGCATTTTTGGTGGTCTATCTGAAACAAAACTTTGCCATCGGCGAGGCACAGTACAGCTGGCTGCCGACAACCAACGCGCTAATGGTTGTCATCCTGCAGGTATTCATCACCAGGCTGACCCAAAAACATCGCTCCACCAGCATGCTCACGCTGGGTTCGGCGTTTTACGCCGCAACGATGCTGATTATCGCCCTCAGCAGCCGCTTCTGGGGATTCTGGACCGCGATGGTGGTCATGACGGTCGGCGAACTGATTATCGCGCCCACCGCCACCACCTTTGTTTCTGGCATCGCTCCGGAAGACCAACGCGGACGTTACCTCAGCGTTTTTGGCCTCACCTGGAACCTTGGCATGGCGGTGGGTCCGCTTTCGGCCGGCATTCTGACGGATGCCCTGGGCACGCGCGCGCCGTATTTTGGCGGCACCGTCATTGGCATTTTCGCCGTGCTTGCCTTTCTGGCGCTCGACCGCCTTTACAGGCGGGAAAGCGCCCAGCAAAACTAAAGCCCCCGCGCCAACTCTCACAGCCACCATCCCATCTTTGGCTTGACAATCTAAAAATCCGCGCCGATAATAGAACATATATTCTACTATGACAGCGGAACAGCGCCTTACACAAGTCTATCTATTTGGGTCCCGCGATAACGTGCGGATTCTGCACATCCCGCGCGCTCCGGAAGAAATCAGGTCCGCGGTAAACAGAGGTAATTGGGACCAGTATGTGGGGACCGCGGAAGACCCGGCGCCAGCCTGGCAGGCCTATCAATCCGGAAGAACCGTGGTTATTCTTCCCAAGGAAGAAACGCCTGAGCCGAGAGATATTCACCTGACACGGCAGGAAAAAAGGGTCTTGCAGTTTCTGGTGAACGGCTGCACGCCTGTGGAGATTTATCACGCGCTGCACATCTCGGAGCGTTCCGTGCGCAGATATATGAACAGTCTCAAAGACAAATTCCGCGCGAAATCACTGCTGCACATGGTCGCCATGGCGGTTGCGCTGGAGATTGCCCAGCCGGATATGTCCGAGGATTTGGATTGAGGTCGTTAAAATGGAAGAGGCCGATTTTGGTCGGCCTCTCTTGCCCCCCTCCAGTTTACTGCAAACATAGCCACCCTTATTACCGGCTGTCCAGACCGGATTGCAGTCAATGAAAATCCGCTGCACAGGTATCCCTTGGGATTCGATGTACTGCAACTGATATACAGCGGACGCGTCTTCTGCTAACGACTCTATTAATATACCACAAATCCCAAAATTTGTGTCAAATCGGAGAAAAATTGCAGAGTCTTTTATTAGGAAGATTGACAAGGCCCGCCTCTCGGCTGGGTCATCAACGCCGCGCCTGCCGCAAAGGCTGTCCCTCTCAGCCGCCTGCCGGGACCTTATAAAAAAAACACGCCGTCGGTTAACGACGGCGTGTAATTTATCATGAAGCCTTACGCTTCAATGGTGATAGCGCCTTCCGGGCATTCTTCTTTGGCTTCTTCCACTGCGTCTTCCATGTCAGCAGGAATGGGGTCCAACAGAACTTCAGCGTAGGGTTCACGCTGCAGGCTGAAAACCTCGGGGGCGATACCTTCGCATACGCCGCAGGCGATGCATAAGTCTTTGTCAACAATAGCCTTCATCTTTTTCTCCTTCAATTCTAGTTCAATATCATCGCGGTTCTCATCCGCGAATTCTTCCACAATAATATCACGCTCCGGGCTTTCATGCTCCTGGTGAGGCGCGCTGCCTTCCTCCACAAGAATAGCGCTTTCGGGGCAGTCCGCCGCGGCCTGACGCGCCGCCTCCCGCATATCCTCAGGCACAAAGGAGAGCAGCACTTCCGCTGTGGGCAAATTTTCCAGGCTGAAAAGCTCAGGAGCGATGCCCTCGCACACACCGCAGCCAATGCACAAATCTTTATCGACCGTTACTTTCATGTTTTTATCCGTTCAATCAAGGCGCCGCGCTGCCGCCTATCCATGATTCAGTGCTTCGCGCGCGGCGCCCAATCAGTATATCACGGCTGTGTCATATTGGTGTGTTAAATTTTCGTAAACCTACCTGCTTACTGCCGTGAACTTTCTCCCGCCGCCCGGATGGTTTTGGCAATCGCGCTGATGCTGCCTGCCACCAAACCGAGGAATGTGAGCCCTAATAACAGCCTCCCGAGCCAAAGCTGGATAAGGGGAACATTCGGGTTGAACAGGTTGGGCAGCTCCACGCCTTTTGCGGCGTCCAAAAACTCCGGGCTGAAAAGTTTTGGAGCGGAGAAAAACGCCCACGCCAGCAATCCAGTCAGAAACGCGTCCAACAAATGCGTCAGGAGGACCGGCACGCTGTACCTGCGTTCCACCAGCATGGTGATATCGTTTACAATCCCGACCCCCATACTGGCAATCAGCAAAGGTTTCAGGTTCCGCAGGAATTCAGGATTAAGCAGCGGTATCAGCCCGCGGCCCTCAATCCAGATTGGAATATTGCGCTCCGGCAGGACGATAAAAGCAAGCGCGAAGAGCACCGTGAAAACCAGCCCGACGATGCTTTCAGCGGCCGACACAGCCCGCGCGGATTCCGGCAGTTCCGGCAGGTCTTTCAGGAAGTCTTTCTCTTCATCAAGCTTCACATCCAGTCGGTAAAAAAGCGCGAAAATCAGGGTGACATAGGCGAAGGCCTGTATACCCGCCGAGAACAAACTGAGCAGCCATTCCCCGAACTTTACCAGGTAATTCGCGGGTGGAGCGCTCACCAGCTCCACCACCATTGCCACGCTGAGCCCGAACAATGTCGCGGCCAGCACGATTTTCAGCACCAATTGATACACGCGGAAGTGCGGCTGTCCAATCAGGCAGTTTTGGCGCTGGGGCAGATATTTCTGCGCTAATTCTTCGGGGCGCCCCAATTCAATCAGGACCGCGCGAATGTCCTCTTCGGCGGCTTCCCGCTCCCCGCAGCGCTCCGCCAGCATATCGGCGATGAGTGTGCGCAGTTCCCTGGCTGTATCCTCCCGCGATTTTTGCGGCAGCTGCCGGCTGATGGCGTAAATGTACCTTTCAATTAAGTTATCTGATTTCATGTGAGTCCTCCAACAGGCTGTTTAAACTCTGACTGAATCGGGTCCATTGAACCCGCCAGCTGGTATATACCTCCGTGCCCAATGGCGTGCGCTGATAGTACTTGCGCGGCTTGCCTTCGCGCATATCCCAGTCGCTGCGCAGCAGTGCCTGCTCTTCCAGGCGACGCAAAAGCGGGTAGAGCGTGTTCGCTTCAACCGGCACGCCGCTTTCCGCCAGGTCGCGAACCAATTGGTAACCATAACCCGGTTCAGCCAGACGGCTCAGAACTGCCAGGGCGATCGCGCCGCGCCGCATTTCAGTGACAAAACTTGCCAGGATTTCTTCTTTTTGCTCCATAAACTCTCCACAGTATTATTTATCGAAGTATACTGTGTATTACACTATAATGTCAAGGGTCAATTTGCAGAACGCACCAGCGGCCAAGGTCTGTCCTCCGGCCGCGGGCGATTACCACCCCGCCGCAAATAAGGGTAAAATGATGCAGCGCTTCTCCACTGGCGAAAAATTACATTCAGCAAAGGGACACGATGATTTATCACATCACAACCATGTCTGCCTGGGAAAAGGCTCTTTCTGCCGGGGGATACACCCCCGAAACGTTCGTGCGGGACGGCTTCATTCACTGCTCAGACCTTTACCAGGTGGAGAACGTCGCGAATCACTTCTATCGGGAACTGTCAGATTTGATTCTGCTTTGCAT
The DNA here is from genome assembly GCA_012517865.1 of Chloroflexota bacterium. GTDB lineage: Bacteria > Chloroflexota > Anaerolineae > Anaerolineales > Anaerolineaceae > Mesolinea. Next base: position 47,605 of record JAAYUC010000012.1, read on the forward strand.
CGACCCCGCGCTCACAGGCATCCCCCTGGTGTATGAGAACCTGGAAGGCAAAGCCATGCAATATCCCCATCTCTACGGCAGCCCTCTCCCCCTGAACTCCGTGACGGCTGTAATAGCCCTGCTGCGCGACGAAAAAGGCGATTGGCGCCTGCCGCCTGCCCTCCGCCGCCCCAAGCCCCCGCTGATGAACGAACTGCCCCTCCCGCTTCCCGGCAAGCTTTACCGTTCTGTGATGCCCGGCAGCCGCATGTTTGACCCTGAGGATAAAGTCTTGAACCTGTACCAACAGGCCGGCATCGAGGTGGTTGTGGTCCTCACTCCGGAATTTGACATCCGCGAATATGCCCAAAAGGACCCGCGCGAACGTTATGAACAGGCTGGCCTGACCCAGATAAACGCAGCGGTGGCGGATTTTACCGCTCCGCCTTCGGGCACCTGGAACAGCGCGATTCAGGAGGTTGCCAGCCTTCTGCGCTCGGGGAAGAAAGTCGCTGTGCACTGCCACGCCGGTATCGGCCGCACCGGCATGTTCTGCGCCTGTCTGGCTCAGGATTTGTTAGCGCTTTCTCCCCAAGAATCCATTGAATGGGTGCGCGGCTACATCCCCGGCGCCGTGGAGACGGAGTATCAAAATCAATTTGTGCTCGAATACCCGCGCTTTCGCTGAAATCACCGCGCCCGCTAAAAAGCGGGCGCGGCTTTTTTTATGGTTTTTCCTACTAGCGGATTTCAATCGGCAGCGAAAAGTTCAGCGGGCTGCCCGTCAGGTTTACAACCGTAATGATATAATCCCCCGCTTTTGGAAGCATATCGTTGTAGCTGGCCGCGCCCGCGCTGGCGGATAACAGCTCGGTGCCATCCACATGGACGATTGCCAGAGCAGCGCCCGCCCCGGGCTGCGCTGAAACTTTCAGGCGCTGGCCCTTGTTTGCCCAGACCAGGAAATTATGGCTTCGTCCGGCCGGGATTTTTCCAGCCGCGGTCATCCCATAAGCCCCGGCAGGGAAGCTTAGCCTTTCCGGAATTTCCAGATACACCGTAAAATTCACAGCCTGCGGATTGGCAGCCGCGTCAATATACCAATCCCCGTTGTCATTCAGGTAACCGCTGTAACTTGTCTTCCCCGCGGAAAACGGCAGCAGCACCGTTCCGTTTGCCCCGCTGACCCCTAAAACAACTTTGCCCGCGCTGCTGAGCGAAATGGAGACAAACTGGTTTTTGGCAGCCCAGAATACATAACGGCGCACGGAGTTATAGGCTGCGCTGCCCTCCTGCGTGATATTCGTTGTCCCTTCCGCGAAGCTGAGGCGAATGGGGTCGTATACTACCGGCCGCGGTGTGGCAGACTGGGTAATGTAGGTTATCCCGACGGTGGGTACGCGCGTCTCGGTAGGCGGCAGGAGCGTCGCGCTGAGGGCCGGCGCCTGGGTCGGGGGCGGAACCGGCGTGTCGGTAGGCAGCGGCGAAGCTGTTTCCGTGGCGGTTGGCGCGGGAATTGTGCTGGTTGGCGCGGCCAAAGTGTCCAGTGCGATGCGTGTCAGGGTCGCCTGGGCGAATAGCGCGGCTTGCGTTTGCAGGTCCTCAAAAGTCAGCGGCTGGTATCGCGCGCACGAAGCCAGCAATAATCCTGATAAGAGCAGGAGAATGCCAATGAAGCGTGTCTTATTCATATTCCTCCTGGAATAATCCATAATCTTCAGAAAGTGCAAGATTCGCTCCAATGCCGATTCCCGCGAGAAACAAAAATGCGAAAAAAGTCGTCAAGCGCTCACACTCTGCCAGAAATTCGGCAAAAATTTGTTAAATTTCCCATTAAACCTGGTAATTCATAGATTTTTTACGCGCGCTTTATGTTATGATTCGCCCAGAGCTTTTTTCAAGAACGGAGAAAACCATGGCAAAGACACTGCTGCTGATGAGACACGCCAAATCAAGCTGGAGCGATAAAAAACTGCCTGATTTTCAGCGCCCCCTGAAAAAACGCGGCGCCATCGCTGCCGCCGAAATTGCTGAAATCCTGCGCGAGAATGAATTGATCCCGGAAGTCATCCTTTCTTCCCCCGCGCTGCGCGCCAGCCAGACCGCAGAAATTGTTGCCAAAGTCTGCAATCTTGAACAAAAGATTACTTATGTGAACAGCTTTTATATGGGGGAAATCCGGGAGTTCATCGAACAGCTCCAAAAGCTGGATGATAGTCTGGAACGGGTGATGATTATCGCCCATAATCCAGGGCTCGAAGCCTTCATGCAAACCCTTGACGGGAAACTTGAAGCGCTTCCCACCGCGGCCCTCGCCTACATCAGCCTCGACCTGCATCATTGGTCAGACATTTCCAAAGACACCACCGGAGAACTGGTAGGCTATTGGGATCCCGAGAATCTCGAAGCACAACTAAAGGAGCAAGAGATGGGCAAGGACAAGAAAGACAAGAAGGACAAGAAGGAAAAGAAAGAAAAGAAGGAAAAGAAAGAGAAGAAGTAAGCTGGCCTTCTCGTTCTCATTTTTTCTTTCTCGAAAACCCTGACTGGCGCTTATTCTCAGGAAAAGAACTTTGCGCTTATTTTCAGATTAACTATCACGGCCGCTGCGAGAAGCCGGCCGTTTTAATTTATCTTACCTTTACAGCTCAGCGGGCGTGTACAGCACTTTCTGCCATATGCGCAGAGCCTGCTGAAAATCCGCCGCGTTATCAAGATAAAACGAGGTTTGCGCGCAGCCGTATTCAGCCATACTAAAGGCGTGCAGCGCCAGGCGGGTATGCTTGGGCGAGATAGCTTCCAGCTGCATGCTCCCGAAGCGGATGAGCGTGCCCTCCTGCTCCTCAATCATTTTTAACTTTTCCGCTTGCGCCCTGGCGCGTAAATTTGCCAGCAGAGCTGCCCGCTCCGGAGGGCCGCTGTAAGAAAAAACAGCCACTGCAATTGTGATTCCCGCGGTCCAGAAAATTATGTAGGATTCCTCTTTGCGGTGCTGAAAGCCTTCCGGCAGCTCAATCGTCCATTGGGGGGTAAGCTGATGTATCATGGCGCTATTCTATCAAAACCGTACTTTATTCTTCAATGCGTTTAAGCTGTTTGTGCAGCCAGATGGTTCCGCCAGGCTGATACTGCCTCACGACCAGGACGGAACATTCCGCCTCTTCCAACAGATTGTCATTCAGCTCACCAAAAATCAGCTCAGGACGCAAAACCTCTTCCGCCGCGCCGATAATAATGAGGTCATAGTTTCCGCGTTTGCTCTCATCCAGAATTCCATCCAGTACGGAAGAAACCTGTTCCACTTTTAACTCCATGTAGGAAGGTATTTCCCCCAGCTCAAATTCCACAATGTCGTGCAGCTGAGCCATCTGGTCCTCCACCACTTCCTGGTCCATGCCGGGTTTGATGATTCGCAAGCCGGTGACTTGAATAGGCTCCGGGCTGGCCAGGTCCCGCGCCAGGCGCAGCGCCAAACGCGCGTTCGGGCCGTTGCCAACCGGAACCAACACGCGGTGAATGCCGCGCTCCAACCCGCGGTCCCGCAAAACCCCCACATTGCGTTGAGCTGTCATCACAATTTCTTTCAGAATGTTGTTGGGCGTGTGGACTTTGCTTTCATCTTTAGGGTACCCCAGCAAAACCAGCGAAATATCGCGGTGCCGCGCCAATTCGTCATAAATCGCTTCTTCCACCCGCCTGGCCGCCTTACTTTTCACGTACAGCGGCACGTTGCGGCTCTGCGCGATGGGCGCCGTCACAGCCAGCAGTTGTTTCTTCAGCGCGTTCTGTTCCTGCACCAGCGCGGGCACCTGTCCTTCCGACAGGTTGAAAGGCGTCTTCTTCACGCTGAATACGCAGATGCTGGTATCTTCCTGCTGGTCAACCAGCTGAGACGCCAGACGCGTAAGGCTGATTGCGGTATCCTGATGCACAGCCGCTGCCAGGATTCTGCCGCCGCCCTCTTCATGTTCAAGTTTCTGCTGCAGCTCAGAGCGGGTTTTGTAATAGCGCGATATCCAGAACACCACGGATAATCCTCCCAAAACCGCTGCCAGAAATAACAGCGCTTTGGGAGCGGCAAAAGCGACAATCAGCACGCCCGACGCGGCGGCAAGATAGGGCGTAAGCGGGTACAGCGGCACCTTAAACGGACGCTCAATATCGGGCTGGGCTTTGCGCAGGCGCAGCATCGCCAGGCTTGCCCAAAAGAGCACAAACATATAGCCGGCGCTGGAAATGTAACTCAGAAAGTCCACCACGCCAATCGCGGAAATCAGTCCGCTGATTAACGCGATAAGGATAATGGCGGCATAGGGCGTGCGCCAATGACTGAGCCTGGAAAAGACCCGCGGCCAGACGCGTTCGCGGCTGAGCGTGAAAGCTTCGCGTGTGGCTGAAAGCATGGCGGAATTGACCGAGGTGAGCGTGGCCACAATGCCGGCTGCCGCCATGATTTGCACGCCGCCGTGCGGCCAGAATTTGGCGGCGGCGTCCGTCAGCGCGGTGGTGGAGCCGGCCAGCTTATCAAAAGGTATGGTTCCTATGGCCACCAGCGAAACCAGGGAGTAAACCAGAGTGGCAATGCCCAGGCTGATGAGGATACCGAGCGGGATGTTGCGGTTGGGTTTGGTAATCTCTTCCGCGTCATCCGCGATGACTTCAAAACCAACATAGGCATTGTAGGTCAGCGCGATGGCCGAGAGCATGCGCGCGATGACCTGAAAAGTATTTTGCCCGGCAAACACAACTTTCCCGGAAGAAAAAGTGGCCTCACTAAAGCCGTTCGGGTCAGTCAGCCCGCGGATGATGAAGATGGCAAAGACCGCCAGCAAAAAAGCGCCCAGCACAATCTGCAAATTGCCTGCTTTGTTCACGCCGCGGGCATGCAGGCCGGCAACGACCACAATCACAGCCAGAGCGACCGGCACAATGGGCAGAACCGGAAAGAAAACCTTTAGGGAGATGGCGAAACCGATGGCGGAAAGCGCCGCGTAGAAGGTGCTCGACAGGCAATCCAGCGAGCCAACCAAAAACATAATCAGCCCGCTGCCAAAACTCTGGCCCACATAGGTCATCGCACCGCCCGTAACCGGGTAAGTAGTCGCCAATTCGCAGTAATTCAGCGCCACGCTCAGGGTCAGCAGCCCGCCCAGCACAAGCGCCAGAACCGCTTCAGGGCCGGCAATTCCCGCGGCGTGGCCCGTCAGCACAAAGATTTCCGCCGCGATGGTTCCCGCGGTGCCCAGCATGATGACCTGCAGCAGGTTCAACTGACGCTTTAATTTTCTTTTAGCCATGGCTTTTTCCTCTTTTTGGAGTTCTCACGCAGCTTCCAGCGCTTCAATTTTATACCCTCTTTGATTATTGCGCGGTACCTCTTAGGCTGTTATGATTAACCTGCCGCGATAAACTCAGACCTTTCTCAATCGGAGGAATCCATGTCTGTTCTCACGCTCATCCTCGCCGGCGGAGCCGGCAGCCGCCTTAGTATTCTCGGTGAAAAACGCGCCAAACCCGCTGTTCCCTTTGCCGGGAAATACCGCATTATCGACTTTCCTCTCTCAAATGCTGTCAATTCAGACCTCTACCGCGTCGCTGTGCTGACCCAATTTCGTCCGCACTCGCTGATGCAGCACCTCGGCATCGGGGAACCATGGGACCTGAACCGCCGGCCCCCCAACGGCCTGCAAATCTGGCAGCCATTCCGCGGACGTTCCCAGCAGGATTGGTACCGCGGCACCGCCGATGCCCTCTACCAGAACCGTACCTTCATCCAGGATGCCAACAGCGACACTTTGCTCATCCTTTCCGGCGACCATATCTACAAACAGGATTACCGCGACCTGCTGCGCTTCCATCAATCCAAAAGAGCGGACCTGACCGTGGCCGTCATGAACGTCAGCCCGCAGGACGTCAGCCGCTTTGGCATCATGAGCATCGATTCAGCCCAAAAAATCACCAAATTTATTGAGAAACCCAAAAAATCCGATAGCACCCTGGCATCAATGGGAATCTATGTTTTCAATACCAGTTTCCTGCTGGAACAGCTCAACTTCGACGCGGCCCAGCCGGACTCCGCGCACGATTTCGGCAAGAACATCATCCCCCGCATTGTCGAAATGGGGCGCGCTTATGCTTATCCCTTTGTGGGCTACTGGGTAGACGTCGGTACCATCCAGGCTTACTGGGAAACAAGCATGGCGCTGCTGGAGGAAGAACCCGCCCTCGACCTTTACGATACGAATTGGGTTATCCACACGCGTTCCGAGGAACGCCCGCCAGTGAAAATCATACCCCCCGGAACGCTTGAAAAAAGCATGGCGTCCAACGGCTGCAATATCAGCGGGTCGGTCATCAACAGCGTCCTCTCACCGGGCGTCATCGTGGAAAAAGGCGCTGTCGTCCGCAACAGCGTAATCATGAATGACACGATTATTCGCGCCGGCGCGGTTGTCAGCAGCTGCGTTCTGGACAAGCGCATCGAGGTCGGCCCTGGCGCGCAGCTTGGTTACGGCACGGATGACACACCCAACAAATTGGAACCGGAGAACATCAACACAGGCATCACCATCGTCGGGAAATCCGCTGTCATTCCGGCCAAAGCCGTCATTGGGCGCAACTGCCGCATCGACCCCGATACAAGGCCCTCAGACTACGCGTCGCTGGAGGTCCCCAGCGGCGAAAGCGTCCTGAAGGTAACATGAGGTGAAAATGAGCACGTCTTTAGAGTCATCCCCCGCCTGGAAGGAATTACAGGCCCACTACGCGCAGGTGAAAGACCTGCATATGCGCACTTTGTTCGCCGAAGACCCCGCGCGTTTCAATCGTTTTTCAATTCAGTTTAAAGATATCCTCTTTGACTATTCCAAAAATCGCGTCACAGACCAAACCTTGCGCCTGCTTCTCCAGCTCGCGCAGGAAGCGGACCTGCCTGCGCGCATCGAAGCCATGTTCACCGGTGAAAAAATTAACAACACCGAAAAGCGCGCCGTTCTGCATACCGCTCTGCGGAACCAGGCGGACTCTCCCGTTCTGGTAGATGGCGAAGACGTCATGCCCCTTATCCGCAAGGTGCTGGCAAAAATGCGGCGTTTCAGCGAGAGCGTGCGCTCGGGGGAATGGCGCGGTTTTACCGGAAAACCTATCACGGATATCGTGAACATCGGCATAGGCGGCTCGGATTTAGGTCCAAAGATGGTCTGCGCCGCTCTGAGACCCTACGGAAAACGAGGCATGCGGGTTCACTTTGTCTCCAATGTGGACGGCACCGATATCGCGGAGACGCTTAAGCAGCTAAACCCGGAAACCGCGCTGTTCCTGATTGCCTCCAAGACTTTTACCACCCAGGAGACCATGACCAACGCCCACACCGCCCGGCAGTGGTTCCTGGCCCGTTCCGGCGAAGAACGCCACATCGCCCGGCACTTTGCCGCCATGTCCACGAATACCGCGGCCGTCCGGGCATTCGGGATAGACCCCGCCAATATGTTTGAGTTCTGGGATTGGGTCGGCGGCCGCTATTCCCTCTGGTCCGCCATCGGTCTCTCCATCGCCCTCTTTATTGGGATGGATAACTTTGAAGCCCTTCTGCGCGGAGCGTACGCGGCGGACCAGCATTTCCGCTATGCGCCGCTCGACCAAAACATTCCCGTCATCATGGCGCTGCTGGGAATCTGGTACAACAATTTCTTCGGCGCCGAGACGCACGCCATTCTGCCGTACGAACAGTACCTGGAATTCTTCCCATCTTACTTCCAGCAAGGAGATATGGAAAGCAACGGCAAGGGAGTCAGCTGCGGCGGCGAGAGTCTCACCTACTCCACCGGTCCCATCATCTGGGGGCAACCGGGCACCAACGGCCAGCACGCCTTCTATCAGCTCATCCATCAGGGCACCAAACTTGTCCCCTGTGATTTTTTGGCGGCCGTGGAAAGCCACAATCCCCTCGGCAGCCACCACGCGATTCTGCTTTCCAATTTTTTGGCGCAGACAGAAGCTCTGATGAAAGGCCGCACAACCGAAGAAGCCCGCGCGGAGCTGCTCGCCCAGGGGTATTCAGGCGCGGAGCTGGAACTGCTGGCGCGCGCGAAAACCTTCCCGGGCAACCGCCCCACCAATTCTTTCCTCTATCAAAAATTGACCCCCGAGACGCTTGGCACGCTCATCGCGCTCTACGAGCACAAGATTTTTACCCAGGGCGTCATCTGGCGGATAAACTCTTTTGACCAGATGGGGGTGGAACTGGGCAAACAGCTCGCCAAAGCCATCCTGCCCGAACTGGAAGGCAGTGAGCCCGTCTCAAGCCACGATTCCTCAACAAACGGCTTGATTAACGCCGTAAAATCCCGCCGGTCATAAGGAGAGCCGCATGAAAACCCTAAACGTTCTGTTCCTTGCCGCGGAAGCAGACCCCCTGGTAAAGGTTGGCGGTTTGGGAGATGTTGCCGGCTCCCTCCCGCTGGCCTTGCGCGGCCTGCCCGCGGAAGCCCACACCAACTGCCGCGTGGACGTGCGCCTGCTGCTCCCGTACCATGACGCGGTTCGGCAAAAATTGCCTTCGCCGGATTTCCTGTTCAGTTTCCCGGTTGAATCAAAAACCGGCGCGCGCACCGCTGAGGTCTTTCAGAGTGAGGTGAACGGCGTGCCACTTTACCTGATTGGCGGGGAACCCATCGCCAATAGCCCGGTCTACAGCCCTGATTCTGCCGCGGATGGGCGCAAGTATGTGTTTTTCTCCGCCGCGGCACTTAAGCTGTTGGAACGCCTGGAGTGGAAAGCGGATGTCGTGCACGCCAATGACTGGCATACTGCCCTGGTCGTGTACCTGCTCAGCCTGCGCCGTAAAGCATCCCCTGCCGCCTGGAACCCCAAAACGATATTCACAATGCATAATTTACCGTTTATGGGCGCGGGAACCGATGCCGCTTTCGATGATTACGGCATTCCGCCCAGCCGCTACAGCCTGGTGCCCTGGTGGGGTAAAAAATTCCCGCTGCCGCTGGCGGTGCAGACCGCTGACCGCGTCACAACAGTGTCCAAAACCTACGCGCAAGAGATTCTTACCCCGGAATTCGGCTGCGGGCTGGAGAAGCTGCTTCAGACCAGGCACAAGGTCGTTTCCGGAATTGTCAACGGATTGGATATGGACGCCTGGGACCCCAGCGCCGACGCCCGCATTCCCGCGTCTTTCAGCGCCGAAACCCTCGACCAGCGCGCTGCCAACAAAGAAGCTCTCGCGCGGGAATTTGACCTGGATACCAACCCCGCTGTCCCTCTGCTGGTGCTCGTCTCGCGCATGGACCAACAAAAAGGCGTGGACCTGGCCGTCGAAGGCCTGGCCAGCCTGGCCGACCGGGATTGGCAGGCAATTTTGCTCGGAACAGGCAACCCCGACCTAGAAGATGCCTGCCGCAAACTGGAAAGCGCGCTGCCAAAACGCGTGCGCGCCGCCATTCGCTTTGATGTCAACCTCTCGCGCCGCATGTACGCCGGCGGGGATATTCTCCTCATGCCCTCACGCTACGAGCCATGCGGGCTGGCCCAAATGATGGCCATGCGTTACGGCTGCATCCCCCTGGCCCGCGCCACCGGCGGCCTGCAAGATACCATCAGCGACATCAGCGCAAACCCTGAAAGCGGAACCGGTTTTTTGTTCAAACCTGCCGCCGCAGAAGATTTTGCCGGCGCGCTCACGCGGGCGCTGGACCTGTTCAAGGACCGGCAGGCCTGGCAGGCTATGCAAAAACGCGGCATGCGCCAGGATTTTTCCTGGTCCAAATCCGCGCTCGAATACCTGCGCCTGTATCAGAGTTTGGGGCTCCGGTAACACCAAAACTCCGGGGGCGTCAGAAATCACAACCACCCGCTTTGCGGGTGGTTTTCTTTCTCGCGCGTACATTTGCCCCAAGGCGCACCTGAAACAGCAGCGGCCAACCTACAGCTGTTTTTGGTGGTCCAAAACTCAAACCCCGCGCCGTTTCTCCACCACCTCAAGCAGCAGGCTGAAGGCGTCCGCGAACGCTTTCACACCCTCCTCCTCCAGCTGGGCGGTCACCTGAGGCATGAAAATGCCCAGCTCCTCAAGGCGGGCGAACAGCGCGCGGGCTTCATCCAGGTTTTCAGTGATGCTTTCGCGCACCCGGCCGTGGTCCAAAAAGGCTGCCAGCGTTTGAGGCGGCACGGTATTGACAGTGTCCGGGCCAATCAGTTCTTCCACATAGAGCACATCGCGATAAGCTGGGTTTTTGGTGCTGGTAGATGCCCACAAAGGCCGCTGCACACGCGCACCCTGCGCCTTCAAGCGAGTAAAACGTTCGGACGAAAAAGTTTCCGAAAAACGCGCGTACGCCAGACGGGCGTTGGCGATGGCAGCTTTGCCTGCCAATGCCTGCGCGTCCGGCGCGCCGCTGGCCTGCAGGCGCGGGTCAATATGGGAATCAACGCGCGATATGAAGAATGAAGCGACAGAGGCAATCTTATCCAGGGGCAGGCCCGCCGCCGCGCGTTCCTCCAGACCGCCCAGGTAAGCCTCCATTACCTCGTTGTAGCGTTCCAGCGAAAATATCAGTGTCACGTTCACGTTAATGCCCGCGGCGAGAGCTGCCCGGATGGCAGGCAGGCCGGCCGGGGTTGCCGGAATTTTAATCATCAGGTTCGGACGGTTCACCCGCTGCCAGAGCTCCCTGGCCTGTGCCAGGGTTTCAGCGCTTTTATCCGCCAAAAATGGGCTCACCTCCAGGCTGACGTATCCGTCCGCGCCGCCGGTGCTCGTGTAGAGCGGCAGGAACAAATCCGCCGCGGCCTGAATGTCTTCAATCGCCAGCCGGAAAAAGACCTCCTCCGGGCTCAGCGCTGCCGCGCCCAGCGCCCTAAGGCTTTCATCGTATTCGCTGGTTTTGGCAATCGCGTTCATAAAGATGGTGGGGTTCGAAGTCACACCGCGAATCTCGCCGCGCGCGACCATTCCTTCCATTTCGCCGTTCAGCAGCAGGCTGCGTTGGATATTGTCATACCAGATGGATTGTCCTTTTTCTAATAACCGGGCAACTGGATTCATTTCGCTGTGCTATCTCCTTTTTTTATGGCTGTTCCGCGCTAACTCAGAAATTTTACAGGTTTGTTCTGCCAGAATCAACCCCAGGGCTTGCCAACCGCAGGAATACCCAGCAGGTAAAGCCGCGGATTGTCTGGCTGGCTGGTTTGGGCCAGCCAGAATTCATGCGCCCCCGTCAGCGGTTCTTGCTTTTTACCCCGTTCTTCGCAGGAAGAATTTTGTAATTTCCTCCACAACGGCCGGGATGATTGCCAGACCGAGCACCACCGCCCATTCCCGGGCCGCCAGATAATGCGTGTTGAAGACCGGCTGCAGGAATGTCACAAGCGCCACCGAGAGCAATATTACTAAACTCAGCAAAAAAGCCGGCTGCATGGCGCGGTTCGAGAACAAACCCAACTGGAATACCGAAAGCCTTTCGGAGCGCACGGTATACGCCCGGAAGAGCTCGCACAGCGCCAGCGTGATAAACGCCATGGTTTCAGCCGTCTGCACGTCCACGCCGGCCCAGTTGAAGCGCAGCAGCACAAGCAGGGGGTTCTGCCCGGGGGGCAGCGCCGCGCCGGGATGCCACCAGAGCCCCAACAGAAACGCTGTAAGCGCCACAGCGGTCTGGCAGACCGTCTGAATGGTCAATCCGACCGCCATGCTCTTTTTGATGATTGGCTCGTTTTTCGGCCTGGGCGGTCTCCGCATTACCCCCGGCTCGCCTTTTTCGACGGCAAGCGCCAGCGCGGGGAAGCCGTCCGTCAGCAGGTTCAGCGTCAGCAGTTGGATAACGGTCAGCGGCATAGGCAGCCGCAGGAGCACAGCCACAAAGATAACCATGATTTCGGTCAAATTGGTCGAGAGCATGAAGAACACAAATTTGCGGATATTGGCATAAATCACGCGGCCCTGCTCCACTGCCGCCACGATGCTGGCATAGTTGTCGTCTGTCAGCACCATATCGGCGGTTCCTTTTGCGACGTCTGTGCCTGTGATGCCCATGGCCACGCCAATATCGGCCTTTTTCAGCGCCGGCGCGTCGTTCACGCCGTCGCCGGTCATCGCGACAATTTCACCGTTGTTCTGCAAGGCCTGCACAATGCGCAGTTTGTGTTCCGGAGAAACCCGCGCGAAGATGGACACATCTCGCACTACCTCCTCAAGCTCAGCATCGCTCAGGCTTTCCAAATCCGCGCCTGTCAGAGCTTTTCCGTTGGTGGAGATACCCAGGTCTTCCGCAATGTGCCGAGCGGTGAGCGGGTGGTCGCCGGTAATCATTATCGGACGAATGCCAGCCGATTTGCACAGCGCGACGGCGTCCTTCACTTCCGGCCTGGCCGGGTCGATCATCCCGACCATGCCCACAAAAATCATGCCGTTTTCCACATCAGCAGCCTTGAGTTCCTCAGGGAGCTCCGCCAGGGTTCGGAACGCCACCCCCAAAACGCGCACGCCCTGCTCTGCCATGCGCGCGTTGGCGGTTTCAATCCGCTGGCGCCATTCCGCGTCCAGAGGCACCACTTCACCCTCCACAAACAATTTATCCGCGATGGTCAGCAGGCCGTCTACGGACCCTTTGGTGTAAGCCAGGTAGCGCGCGTCAGTGTCCGGCCCCCAGCTCCAAAGCTCGCGGACTGCCTCATGCAGGTCTTCTCTGCGTTCTGGCAGTCGGTGCGCAGTGGTCATGCGCTTGCGTTCCGAGTCGAACGGCACTTCTGCCACCCGCGGAAGTGCTTCGGTAAGCAGTTTTCTGGTCAGACCCACGCGCGCCGCGGCAACAATCAGCGCACCCTCAGTCGGGTCGCCAATCATCACAAAGCGCTCTTCTTTTTCAGGGTGGGGTTCAAGAATTGCGTCATTGCAGAGCGCCCCGCCTGCTAATGTATGCAGCAGCGTGGGGCACTCCCACAGCATTCTGAGCTGGTCTTCATCCGGGGCTTCCACCTGCAAGACTTCCTGCATGCTGCGGATAGTGCCGCATTCGGCCTCGTGCATAAAATCCAGGACGTGGCTTGCCATGTCCACGACTGTTACGGTCATCCTGTTTTCCGTCAGGGTGCCGGTTTTGTCCGAACAAATCACCGTGATGGACCCAAGCGTCTCAACCGCCTGCAGCCTGCGGATGAGCGCGTGCCGTTTAATCATCTCGCGCATCCCGAGCGCCAGGCTGATGGTCACCACCGCGGATAACCCCTCGGGCACCGCGGCAATAGCCAGCCCGACCGCAATCATAAAGCTTTCCAGCACAGCGGACATGCTTGCTTCGGTAAACCCCTGTGAAAAAACGCCGCTCCTCACCAAACCCAGCAGGAACACCAGCCCACAGATAAGCAGCGCGGCGGTGGCCAGGGTTTTTCCAAGTTTGTCCAGTTTCTCCTGCAGCGGGGTCTTGCTATCCTCCACAGATTGGAGCATATCGGCAATTTTGCCAATCTGGGTCTGCATTCCGGTGGCTGTCACCACCCCATGTCCGCGGCCGTAACTGACCAGCGTGGCGGCAAAGAGCATGTTTTTGCGGTCTCCCAGCGCGGCGTTTTCAGGCAAGACTGCGGCGGCATTTTTTTGCACGGGCTGAGATTCCCCGGTCAGCGCGGCTTCTTCCACCCTCAGATTGACGGACTCCAAAAGGCGGATATCAGCGGGCACATAATTCCCCGCTTCGACAAAAACTATATCGCCGGGCACAAGTTCCCGGGCTGGAATAGAAAGCCTTATCCCTCCGCGCAGCACCTGAGACTCCGGAGCCGCCATTTTCTTCAACGCGGCCAGCGAAGCTTCGGCTTTGCTTTCCTGAATCACTCCCAGCGCGGCATTGAGCACCACAATGAGCATGATGACCGCAGCCTCAAGCCAATCGCCCAGCAGGGCGGAAATGACCGCGGCAGCCAGCAGGAGCAGAACGATAAAATCCTTCAGCTGCCGGCCGAGTAGTTCCCAGAATGTGGGCAGGGGCTTTTCGCGCAGCTCATTAAACCCATAGCGCTTTTGCCGTTCCTGCACCTCCTCAGAGGTAAGGCCGGTTTCCGGCCTGGTCGCCAGCTCCAAAACAGCAGCTTCTGCGCTTCTGTCGTGCCAGGTCTGGTCTCCATTTTGATTTGTGCTCTCAAGGGGATTTGTCGCGTCCATATCTGCCTCCTGCATCCTTAAATTATATCAATGTTGGTCTCCCGGATTGACTTTGTCTTTTGGGGAGCCTTTTTTGATATTGGCTTTCCTCAAGCGCTTTCCTGGCAAAACAGCCCGATTTCGCGGAATGCCCGGAAAGTATTTCTCTGCCAGCTGAAAGATGTGTACAATACATAATGAGTTATTTAGAAAGGATGAATATTATGAAGAAAAATCACAGAATCGTCATAAGCGTTGCTTTGCTGGCGCTGCTGACGCTGGCTTGCGGCTTTCCTGCCAATATTGGGATTAAAGCCCCTATCGTTGAGAAAGGCTCAGGCAATATCATCACATCCGAGCCCGAGATTTCAAAATTCCGCGCCATCAGGCTGACCGGCGGCGGGGAGCTGCGCTTAATCCAGGGCGGCGAATATCATCTGACCATTGAAGCGGATGATAACATCCTACCGCATCTGACCGCCGAAATGGACGGCGACACGCTCAAACTGGGATACGATGAAAGCCTCTGGAAGGACCGCTACGTCCCTTCCAAACCCATCATCTATACGCTTACTTTCGTCAGCCTGGAAGAAATCACCTTGCTGGGCGGGGCAAAAATCACCTGTGATTCCCTGGATGTGCCCAGACTGCGCCTTGACCTGAATGGCGGTATGGATGTGACGTTGAACAATGTCACCGTCGGTTTGATTGAACTGCAGTTGGACGGCGGCGCGAATGTCGTCATTAACGGTGAGACTGAAAAGCAAACCCTTACCCTCAATGGCGCCGGAGCCTACGCTGCTGAGGACCTGAAAAGCAAAAACGCAAAGGTCACTATTAACGGCGCGGGCGATGCTAAACTCTGGGCCACAGAAACGCTTGACGTTACGATTAACGGCTTCGGCTCGGTCTCGTATTACGGCGCTCCGCAGGTCACGCAGGCTATGCATGGTCTCGGTTCAGTCACCAGCCTGGGAGAGAAAAAATGAGTAAGCGGCAAAAGCTCGCCTTTGGAGTGGTGCTCGTCCTGGTTGGCACGGCGCTCTTCGCGCGCCCGTATTTTCCGGTGCTGGAGCCTTTTTTTGGCTGGCCTCTCCTGCTCATTCCCTTGGGGCTGCTCGGAATCGTCACCACGGCCGTCCTTCAGGAGGGCGGTTGGCTGATTGCCTCCGCGTTTGTCACAGGCATTGGCGTCAATCGATGGGCTGCCAGGTCTCTTGATAGCGGCAGTTGGGTCATCCCGGTCGCTTTTCTGGGACTCGGCTTCATCCTCGCGGCTCTCTTCGACCCCACCGAAAAAGACGCCTGGCGGCCGGGGCTTATCTTCGTCGCGGTTTCCGGGCTGCTGTTTTTGATTGTCGGCGGATGGAAATTTTTGCCGTGGCCGCGGCTCAGCGGATTTCTGCCGCTGGTGATTGTACTGATTGGGGTAATTTTCATTCTGGCTGGTATCGCCGGAAAAAAGAAAACCTCCTAACGCGCGGCCGCCATCCAGCCGGGTGTTTTACGCACACCTTCCACTGGTCGGCTGCCGTCGGAAAAAATCACAACCACCCGCCCTGCGGGTGGTTTTTTTATCTCACGCCTTTCTCGGGTTCAACTGGCTTGGGGCGCAATGAAAAAGGAGCCGTACGGCTCCTTTTTTAGTTCTGCTCCCAGGCGGACTTCAGCCGCTGGTAAGTCTCTTCCAGGGTTTCGGGAAGCACGCGCGTCTGCCCGACGATCGTGATAAAGTTGGAATCGCCGTTCCAGCGCGGCACCACATGCATATGCAGGTGCCCGGCAATACCCGCGCCGGCCGGCGCGCCAATATTCATGCCCAGATTGAAGCCCTGATGAGGATGGTATACCTCTTCCAGGATTCTCACTGCCTTGCTGGCTGTGCAAATCATCTCGGTCAGCGTGTCTTGCGGCAGGTCCGGCAGTTCCTGGCAGTGCTGGTACGGGACGATCATCAGGTGTCCGTTGCTGTATGGATAGCGGTTGAGAATGACGTAAACCCGTTCCCCCCGGTAAAGGACCAGATTTTCGGGGGTATCTTCCTTGCCTATCGCCGCGCAGAACACGCAAGTTGGGTCAGCTTTATCGCGCTGAAAGTATTCTTTTCGCCAGGGACTGTAAATGTGATCCATCCGCTTATTTTAACCGAAAACCTCCAGGTTTACGCATTTTTGGCATTTTTATTGACAAATCCTGCCCGCGCGCATACAATATGACCGTTTGGTCACAGATAAGACAGGTGTTATGCCCACAAAAACCTTCCTCAACCTCCCCGCGCCTAAGCGCGCCCAGATTGAAACAGCCGCCATCCTGGAATTTGCTGATAAAGGACTGCGCGGCGCCTCGGTGAACGCCATCGTCGCGCGTGCAGGCATCGCCAAAGGCTCTTACTATCAGTATTTCTCCGGCATGGAGGATATCTTTCAGCATGTCCTGTCCATAGCCCGGCAAAAGAAGCTGGCATTGGCCAATGCTCTCGGTGCTTCCAACGGGCGGGATTTGTTTGCCTATCTGCGCTGGTTGTTCCAGGTGGAAATACTCTTTGAGCTGCGCGAACCGGAACTTGCCGCGATTGAGCATGAGGCGTTTCTGCAAAGTCTGAAATCACCCGGGACGGAAGATGAAAACACCCCTCTGATTGGCGGCGCTTCCTTTTTTAACGAATTTCTCGCGCAGGGCATCCTCGCGGATGACGTCGCCACCTGGGTGGACACCAAACTTGCCGCGAACTTGTTGGGAGCGGTCTATCACCTGGGCAACCGCCAGTTAATCGCCCGTCTGGGCGAAAACGCTGAAGCGCTGCGGTCCGGGAAAGTGGATATCCGCGAAGACCCGCTCACACAGAGCCTGTTGGACAACCTGATGGACCTGCTGGAAGCCGGCCTCTCACGCGAACCGGCTATCCGCAAAGACTTTTATTCCAAATAATCGCGCCACAACGAACAAGCGGACCTGATGGTCCGCTTGTTTAGTTTTCCGGGGAAACTAAAAACAAGTAATTTCCACGCCCAGGCAGGTCCCCACCTGGTAAGCGCCGCGCACCCAGCCGTGGTCGGCCGGCACGAGTTTGTGTTTATCCACCACGTCTTCCAGCGCCACGCTGCTCATCGCGCCGTCCACGCGGGCAGCCATACGTCCAAACTGCCCGTTTTCCGCCATCACAACGCCCCACTCTGCCAGTTGGGTTGCCAGCAGCCGGTCCGAAGCGGTGGGCGTGCCGCCGCGCACCAGCGCGCCGAGAATGGTGATGCGGCTCTGAAGGCCGGTTTCATCTTCCAGCCGCCGCGCCAGCAGCATCGTCTCGCCGGAATAACCCTTTCCGATGCGTTCCATTTCTGCGCTCACCGCGCTTTCGTTGGCAGCCTGCTGGCCTGCTTTTTTGCGCGCCGCCCGCTCCATAAACTCGACCAGCTCCTGGGAACGAGCGTTTTCAGCCACCGCCACCAGCGAAAAGTTTCTGCCGGCTTTCTGGCGGGCTTTAATTGCCGGGCTGATGAGGCTGAAGTCGTAAGGGAATTCCGGAATGAGGATCACATCCGCACCGGCAGCCAGTCCCGCCCCCAGGGTCAGCCAGCCCGCGCTGACGCCGGCCAGTTCCACGATCATTATCCGGTGGGTGGCGTTGGCGGTGCTGTGCAGCCGGTCAATTGCCTGGGTGGCAATCTCGCGCGCGGTATCGAACCCGATGGCTTTATCTGTGCCAGGAACGTCGTTATCCGCCGCCTTGGGAAGGACGACGATATTCAGCCCGGCGCGGCTCAGGTGCAGGCCGGCTTTGATGGTTTCCTTGCCCCCGATGCAAACCAAGGCGTCCAGCTTGTGGCGCTTGTAGGTATCCACCGCGTTTTGAGTCAGGTCAGCGGTGCCTTTACCGGCCGGCATGGCTTGCGGGATATTGCGGCTGATTCCAAGGATGGTTCCGCCCAGTGTCAGAATTCCGGACAGCACGCCGCCCCCCAGGTCCATGGTGCGGTCTTCCACCAGCCCATTGAATCCATCCCGAAAACCTATCAGTTCCAGTTTCTTATCCGCGCTGACAGCTTTTCCGATGCCGCGGATGGCGGCATTCATGCCAGCGCAGTCGCTCCCGGCAGTCAACAACCCGATTCTTTTTGTCATGCTTACCTCACTGGACTTTTGAATAGATGCAGTAATTATAGCTGGTAATCCGCTGTTTAAAAATAAAAATGCCCTCTCGGGCATTTTTATGGTGTTCATGCCGAGCCACAGAATCGAACTGTGGACACTGCGATTTTCAGTCGCATGCTCTACCAACTGAGCTAGCTCGGCGTTTTTTCGAACAGTGGCAAGATTCTACCCGTAAGCAGCCGTGATGTCAAGCATGCGGGCGGAAGCCGCCTGGAAGCCAAACCTGGTATTTTTTCCGGAAAAGCCGAAGATTCACCAAAATTGATGTTGCGCATTGTCAAAAATACTTGTATGATTATCTTTATAGAGCATCAGTTCCATTTTTCACAATTTAACACCATTGTCCTCTCCCTTTTGACGGGAATACTTCAACCGCTTTTGTTCCGCTCTTTCGTCTGTCTCTCAACTTACAACTGAATACGTTCATAATTACCCCTGGAGGTATAAAATGCAAGCGAGAAAGGTTCTTCCTTTTGTGTTACTGCTCGCGCTCTTGCTCATGCCCTTCGCGGATGCCGCGCGGGCGGTTTCTGCCAGGTCCGCGCAGCCCATCATTCCCCCGCAGGAAGGGACGCCCCCGGCCAGCCCGCCTGTCAGCATCGGCGCGGACCCCACACCGGCTAAGGATTCAGCGTCCCCCCAGTCCCTTTCCGGCAGTTATGTTGTTTTTGACCCGTCTATAGGCGGGAGCGCCACCTACCTTCCTGGGGCAAGTCAGACGCTCTGTTTTCGCTCGGAATCTTTCACGACCGATTACGAATATGCCTACAGCAACTGGCTGAAATTTCCAGATACCTGGAACGTTTCAACTGTTTATGTCGAGGGGACGCCAGTCTGTGACAGCGGCGCGTCCTGGGGCACCTTTGGATGGTCCTACCAGACCTCACCCTACGAAGTGAGGATTAACCACACGCGTCTCCAGGCAAATACAGACCACTGCGTGGCGAATTACTGCGTGGAAGTCACCCCTTCGTTTGCAGGGGACCCGGCGCAAGTATCCTGGTATTTTGATGGCGACGGTTATGGCGGCGGGCCGCATAATCCCTGCAGCTCCGATAACTACAACCCAGCCGGGCAGTCTGCCTGCGATGAGAGCACCAATCTGCCGGCAAGCATCCCAACGGATGCCACTGGTCTATTTTTCTCCCCGGAAAGGATTGATTCCGCCGGCTGCCATGGTGAGCCGCAGGAACACGCGGTTAAACTTTATAACCGGACAGGCGCAACTGCTACGATCACACTGGAGTACTTCGCGGATTTTGGAGGGACTTTCACCGGTCCACAAGGGTTCATTATTCCTGACGGAGAATACGCCAGCTTTTTTGTAACGCTCGACCCACACGTCTGCACAGATGACCGGGAAATTTACGGCGTCATAGAAGCCACCTGCGGAGGGGGAGAGACAGCATTGTTTGAAATACACAAACAAATCTACTCGGAAGCTGCAGAATGGCAGCAGCTTGCAACCAATCCAGCCGTCACTATGGATAACGTGCTGGCAGCCTACAGCGGCAAGCTCTGGCAGATAACCGGATACGGCACGACCGGGGTCAGTAATTATGACCCTCTCACCGATGCCTGGACAGCAATCCCCGCTTCCGCGCCGCCTTTTGGACAGAATTATGCCCGCTCCGGCTGCCAGTATGAAAACAAAGTCTTCATGTATGGAGATTCCACCACTCCAGGCTTCACTGGTTTGTGGAGCTATGACATGGATACCAACGTCTGGACAGCCGAAACGCCTTCTGGCACTCCCCCGCCTCTGACAGGCATCTGGGCGCCAGCCTGGGTTTCTGACCCGGTCACTCACATATGCTTCATGACTGGCGGCAGCAATACTCCTGGCACTGGAACATTGACCAGCGTTTATGGATTCGATCCTTTGTTCGACTCCTGGCTCCCTTCAATGCCGAGCTTTACAACGCCAAGGGACTTCCACGCGGCGTTCATATTCGAGCGTCCAGCTGATAACCATAAGCTCCTGTGCGTCGCGGGCGGCAACTCTGCAGACCTTGGTCTGACCAGCACGCAGTGTTATGATTTCACAGCCGCTATGTGGTACCCGGAAAACGCGGACCTGGGTGTCCTGCCCGCCTCTCTATGGGGTATGGGTTACGCGACGCTTACAGCTGACGCGGGGGATGACCTGTGGTTAGTTAACGGCATTGATGCTGCCTATGCAATCGCGAACGTTACCTGGCGGCTCAACACTGCGACTGGCGGCTGGGAAGACCTTGGGCCACTGCCGGGCGGCGCGGTCTACAGACTATCCGCGGCAGTTTTGGATAACACCCTTTATCAATCGGGAGGCTCCACCGGAGGATTTAGCCCCTCAGGTTTGACACATAAATTCCTCGTGGAGGTGTGTGAGGCATGCGTGCTCCCGGATGTCGTTAAAGAGGCTACCGCGGTGGCTTTGCCTGGGGAGACAATTGACTACACCATTACAGTTCCCCAGATTTACAACGACACCATCCAAATCTTTGATACGCTCCCTGAAGGCACTTCCTTCGTCCCGGGCAGCCTCACCGTGTGGCCGGACATCGGTAACTATGGATATATCCCCTCTGCGTCCATGGTTTATTGGTTCTATGAACCTGCCCCGCTAAAGGCTGCTGAGTGGACGCCTGTTGAGATTGCCGGAGCGGCCGGAGAGGTTGACCTTCAGATATCTGGAAAGACCAGCGCCGCAGCGCAAACGCCAAACGCGCCCGCCAGGGATGTCAACGCGGTTCTCTGGGACCAGCCAATCAGCACAGTAAACACCGATACCTACGTGGACCAGGAATTTGAAGATTATCCAGCTTATTCATCCTTCCTGGCGGATGATTTCATCGCGGACAGTCCGTGGACCATAGACAGTTTCTTCGTTCCTGGCAACGGTTGGAATGGATTCACCACGTTGCTTAATGCATCCCAGGTGACTTTCATGATTTTCGCGGATGACATGGGCGTTCCCGCGGGTGACCCAGCCGGTCGCGGCGATCCTCCTCTCTGGGTGGAAACCATGCTTCCCACGGATCCCAGCCTGACGATCACCACCGGAGCTGGTGGTTATCCTTCTGATGTCTTGTTCGAGCTGGACACCCCCATTCTGCTCCCGTCTGGGCATTACTGGTTCATCTTCTACCCTACCTTAAACTTCACCTCCTACGGCCAATTCGGCAGGCAAGCTTCGGATACTGCCAATGGTTACACGGCGCAGTTTGTCAACCCCGGAGGAGGCTTTGGTTATGGGACAGAATGGCAGCCCTGGACTGTGATTGGACCTACACAGACAGACGTCGCTTTCAGCATTTACGGTTCAGCAAATCAGTCTGTGGAAATCAGCTTCCAGGCGGAAGTCTTGGCGCCGCGCCGGGATGTGCTGAACACCGCCTACCTGATCTATGGAGACAGGCTCATATGGAGCCAGGCGGTCACCTTTACTGGCCACCCGGTCTATCTGCCTATCACTATGAAACAATGAGTCAGCAGTTTAGTTAGTACACCAGGGGGCTGCCCGGCCGGGCAGCCCCATTTTATTCTTCCCGGCGCCGGCGGCCGCCAGCAAGACGTTTCAAATGCAGCGGCAGTGCCGCTATACGCCTTGTGGCAGCAAGATTCCCTACCACCTTGCAGGAACGAATATTCCCTCATCACCAACAGAAACAGGCTGCCTCTTTGCTTTTTTTTGTCATCCAGAACTACAGCGAAGCAAATCTCATTTTTAAAGAGAGAATCTTCATTGCGTTCAGAACGATTAAGGAGCGCAGAGAATCACACCTATACAATTAGCCACTTCATTCAGATTGAGAGCGGGCAGTACCATTCTCAGTTCCATCCTCAAAAACGAACAGCATTTGAATCCCCATGCTCTACCAACTGACCTAGCTCGATGTTCTCACAAACATAGGCAAGAAACGCCCGTAAGCAGCCGTGATGTCAAGCATTCCAGCTGACGCGCGGCACATTCAGCCTTGCAAGTTCACAGTGAATCAAGCCGAAATCCCAAAGAAACATATTGAAATTTTGGAAAAATAATCATATAGTATGAGTGTCAGGAATTGAGTCCAATTCAATCCATGAAGTAAAGACATATGTCCATTCCCGTCTTGACGGGTAAATTGAATAGTGGCCGTTTTAACAATCCGTCTGTCGCTTTGTTTAACAACTGCATGCGCGCAAATACTGTAGAGGAGGTTTAAGATGCAAACGAAAAGGTTCCTTCCAATGATTTTACTTCTCGCTCTCTTATTCATGCCTTTCGCGGATACCGCGCAGGAGGTTTCCGCCCGGGCTTCGGCGCCTGTTATCATCCCCCAGGAGGGCGCCGGCACCGAAGTCAGCACCGGCGCGGACCCCGAACCTGGCGGGGATTCCCCGCATATCCAATCCTTATCCGGCAGCTATGTCAATTTTGACCCATCCGTAGGGGGGAACACGAGCTATATTCCAGGTGTCAGTCAGACGCTGTGTTTTCGCTCCGAAACCTTCACCACGGATTGGGAGTATGTCTACAGCAACTGGTTGAAGTTTCCAGATACCTGGAACGTTTCAAATGTTTATGTTGAGGGGACGCCAGTCTGTGACAGCGGCGCATCCTGGGATACGTTTGCATGGTCCTATCAAACCTCACCATACGAAGTAAGGATTGACCACCCGCGTTACCAGGCAAATACAGACCACTGCACCGCGTATTACTGCGTGGAGGTGACGCCCCAAGCCGCTACAGATCCCGCTCCCGTCTCCTGGTATTTTGACGGCGACGGATGGGGCGGAGCGCCGCACAACCCCTGCAGTTCGGATGGCTACACGCCTGCCGGTCAGAGCACCTGCGACGAAGCGCTTAGCGATCCAGCGTATGTGCCCTTTGGCGGCACAGGTCTTTACTTCGCGCCCAATGAGATCACCACCAGTGGCTGCCAGGGCGAGCAGCAGACGCATGAAGTTCACCTGGCCAACTTCACTGGCTCGGAAACTACAGTTTCCCTGATGTACTATACAGAATTCGGGTCAAGGTTTATAGGTCCGAACAGTCTGACAATCCCGGACGCCACTGTCGCGAGCTTCTCGGTTTCGCTTCACCCGCACGTTTGCGCGGAGAATGGCGAATTAACTTCCAGGATTGAAGCCACCAACGGCACCGATACCGCCACCATGACGATACACAAAGAGGTGTATTCCGGCCAGAAGGAATGGCAGCAGCTTGCGACAAATCCCATCCTCGGGATGGACAATGTGCTGGCGGCCTATGCTGGCAAGGTCTGGCAAATTACTGGCTATGGCGTAACGGGCGTCAGTAATTACGACCCGGCCACAGATTCCTGGACCGTGGTTCCCTCGTCCGCTCCGCCTTTTGGGCAGAATTACGCCCGCTCGGGCTGCCAGTATGGCAATAAAGTTTTCATGTACGGGGATACTACCACAGCCGGGTTCACCGGCTTGTGGAGCTACAACATGGAAACCAACGTCTGGACCGCCGAGACACCGGCGGGCGAGCCGCCGTCTCTTACGGGCATCTGGGCGCCTGCCTGGGTCTCTGACCCCGAAACCCATCTGTGCTACCTGACAGGCGGCGCAAACACTCCCGGCACCGGAACGCTGAACACCGTGTTTGTGTACGACCCGCTGACCAATGCCTGGCTACCGCCCCTGCCGCCATTTACCACCCCCAGGGATTTTCACGCGGCCTTCGTTTTCGAGCGGGAAGTTGCTAAAGTCTTACAGAAGCTGCTGTGCGTCGCCGGCGGCAATTATGCTGTCGCTGGTCTCGCAAGCACCCAGTGCTACGATTTCACCGCTGGAACATGGAGTCCAGAAAACTTCGACATTGGACCCTTGCCTGGTGCTTTGTGGGGCATGGGCTATGCGACGCTTGAGGCTGACGAGGGCAGTGACCTCTGGTTTGTGCAGGGCGTCGGTGAAACGGCGCTGTTAGATGAATCCTGGCGCTTTAATACTTTTACCGGCCTCTGGGAGGATTTAGGAACTGTTCCTCCTGCCCCGACCTACCGCCTTTCGGCTGTAGCGCTGGATAACACCCTGTACGCTGTGGGCGGTTCTACTTCGGGATTTAATTTCTCGGGATACCTGCGCCGGTATTTTGAAGAGACTTGCGAAGCCTGCGTCGTCCCGGATATTGTGAAGGATGGCCCCCCGCTGGCCTTGCCGGGTGAGAGAATCACGTATACCATCACCATTCCGCAGCTTCCAACAGACTTTGTCTATGTGACAGATGCTCTTCCTGAAGGCCTTTCTTACGTTCCAGGCAGCCTCACGGTGACGCCGGATATTGGTTATTACGACTATATTGCCGCCACCCGGATGATATACTGGTCTCTTATCCCCGTTCCTCTTAAAGCTGACCAATGGAAACCAGCTTCTGCAGTTGGTCCGTCAGCCGAAAGCGGCCTCAGCCTGACAGGAGATTCAGGCCCGCAGTCCTCCACAGCGCGCCCGGCAGCGCAAACAAACGCGGACCTGCTCTGGGGCCAGCCGCTCAGCAGCGTGGATACATATGCGTGGATAAACCAGGATTTCCCCGATTTATCAATCGCCTCCTCCTTCCTGGCGGATGATTTTACGGCGGACAGCACTTGGATAATTGAAACTTTCTTTATTCCGGGTAATGGTTTTAATGGTTTTTCCACGCTGTTGAACGCCAGCCAGCTGACCTTCATGATTTACGCCGACAATATGGGCGTGCCTGCCGGGGACCCATCCGGACGCGGCGATCTCCCACTCTGGGCGGTCAGCCTGCCGCCAACAGACCCGCAATTAACTATCACAACCGGTTCAGGCGGCTTTCCGTCCAATGTCCAGCTCGACCTGGATACCCCGCTGATACTTCCGGCCGGCCATTACTGGTTTATTTTCTACCCCACGATGAATTTTGGCGTCGGCGGTCAGTATGGCAGACAGCCCGCAGACACCTCCAACGGCTACACCGCGCAGTTTATCAACCCTGGAGGCGCCTGGGGTTTTGGAACAGAATGGCAGCCCTGGACTGTGATTGGACCCACACAGACGGACCTCGCATTCAGCATCTATGGCACAGCAAGCCAATCCGTGACCATCAGCTTCCAGGCGGATGTCGATTGGCCGCGCGGACAATTGTTTAATTTCGCCATGCTCTGGTATGGAGACGCGTATAACGATGACTACGCGGAAACCTTTACGGGGACAGGCGTTTTCCTGCCTATCACAATTAAATAGGAGCAGGCCTATAACCGTGTGGGGCTGCCCGGCCGGGCAGCCCCATTTTGTTCTTCCCGGCGCCGGCGGCCGCCAGTAAGACGTTTCAGGTGCAGCCGGCAGTGCCGCCATACGCCTTGTGGCAGTAAGATTCCCTAGTACCTTGCAAGAACAATTATCCGCCCACAGCCGGGCGCGTTTTCCGTCCGCTTCATTTTCCAGTACAATAAAGCAAACGCACAATTATCTTAATCAAACCGGAGGTTTGTATGACCCCTCTTATGATTGCGGGAATCGCCGCGGGAGCCCTGCTGGTAATACTCCTGGCCGTTATCATCATCCGCACGCTCAGCTTCCCCATCGAAACCGAGCCCACAGAACCGCTCGCGCTGTTGGATATTGACGGTGAGGCCGTCGCCCGGCGCGTTGGCCTGGCAGTGCAGTGCCGCACCATCTCCCACAAAAACCCCGCGGAAACCGACCCCAAGCCGTTCAGCGACCTGCGCGACCTCTTGCGCACGCTCTACCCGCAGCTCCACGAAAAACTGGACTGCGAGTTAATCAACGACCGCTCGCTGCTCTTCACCTGGCGGGGCTCGGACCCTAAACTTGATGCCATTTGTTTTGCCGCCCATCAAGACGTTGTCCCCGCCGATGAATCCCCCGAAGCCGGCTGGACCCACCCCCCATTTGCCGGCGAACTCGCGGATGGGTACGTGTGGGGCCGCGGCACACTGGACTGCAAAGGCACGCTGATTGGCATTTGCGAAGCCGCCAACAACCTGCTCAAAGCCGGCTTCACTCCCAGGCGCACCATCTATCTTGCCTTCGGCGCGGATGAAGAAGTTTCGGGCCTGGAAGGCGCGCGCGTCATCGCGGAGACTCTGCGGGAACGCGGCGTGAAACTGGCCTTTTTGCTTGACGAAGGCAGCGTGGTCACCAAAGGCAGCGCCCTGGGGATTAACAGCCCGATTGGACAGATTGGCATCAGCGAAAAGGGCTATCTTTCCCTCAAACTGAAAACCAAAGTCAAAGGCGGTCACTCCTCCACGCCCCCCAATCAGACCGCGATTGGCGCGCATGCCCTCGCGATTGCCGTGCTGGAATCCAACCCCTTCCCGCAGACGCTGGACGTGATGAGCTTCATTGTCAGTTACTTGGGCAAAGCCCTGCCCTTCTTCCAAAGAATGCAGTATGCCAATACCTGGCTTTTCGGAGGCAGCCTTAAGCGCAAGCTCGCCGCCACCCCGCTCACCAACGCCCTCACCCGCACAACCGCCGCGCCAACCATCATCAAGGCCGGCAGCGCCGAAAACGTACTTCCTGCCGAAGCCGAAGCCCTGATTAACTTCCGCATCATGCCCGGCGAAACTCTGCGGGACGTCTACGAGCGCGTGAATGACCTGGTCGGGGACGAAACCCTTGAGGTACTACCCGCTCACGGCGAGACGCTCGAAAGCGACCACGCCTGGAATCCCACTCCCGTCGCGGACGTGGACTCTCCGCAGTATCAGCGCCTGGCGGAACTGGTGCGCGCCACCTTCCCCGGCGCGCTGGTCGTGCCTTTTATGATGACAGGCGCCACCGACGCCCGCCATTACGCGGAAGTGTGCCAGAACGCGATGCGCTTCTCGCCTTTGTTCCTGACCCAGGAAGAAATCCAGACTATGCACGCGGTGAACGAACGGCTTTCTTTCGTCAACGCCGGCCGCATGGTGGCTTTCTACGAGGAGCTGATGCGCCAGGAAAGCAGCCTGCTGGATGAAGAAGAAAGCGAAGAAGCGGAACCGCCGCTAAAAACCAAACGGCTTTCACGCAAAGAACGCGAAGTAGCGGAAGAAGAGGAGCCCAGCGATGCGCTTCCGGAAGCCGATGCCCTGCCCCTGGAGGATGAGCCCCTGGTGGTGAAGCCGCTGCGGAAAGACGATTAACCCACCCGCGCCCCAAAAAGCAGCTCCGAAATCGGAGCTGCTTTTTTTATTGCGGAAGAGAACAGGACCGCCTTATCGCGAGGGATGTTTCGTAATTCCCGGCACCGCGAGGGGCGCGGCGGCCTGCCCCTGAAAGCGCGGTCCGGCTTTGCGTTTGCTTGGAAACCCTCCAAATGCCGCGGCCGGACCTCACCGGATGATATACTTAGGCGCAAAGGAAAACCTATGAACCCCTCAACCAAAAAGACGCTCATTATTGTTTTGATTGTTTTACTGGTGTTTTGCCTGTGCGCAGCCGCCGCCGCGCTGCTTGGCGGTTTCGTAATCTTCAGGGATAAGCTGAACCCGAAAAATTCCAGTCAAATGCCTACCGGTCAGCCAGCGGCCGCGGCCACAGCCACCTCCGTCCCCCAGACAGACCCCGAGGCGGCAGAGGACAAAATCAGCGCGTCCATGGATGAAATTGAGCGCCAGGTCTCGGATATCCGCGGCCTGAGGCTAAAAAACCCCATCCCCCGGAAATTGCTGACCGAAGCTGAACTTCAGGAGACGGTGGAAAACGACTTTTTTAAGGATTATTCCGCGGAAGATGCCGCCTCCGACGCGCGCGTTCTCGCCCTGCTCGGCCTCCTCCCGCGCGATTTTGACCTGCTCAGTTTCTATCGGGAGCTTTACAGCGAGCAAATTGCCGGCTATTACGACGACGAAGTAAAAGCGATGTTCGTGGTAAAAAACAGCGGCTTCACCGGCGTGGAACGCGACACCTACGCGCACGAATTCACGCACGCCCTGCAAGACGCTGCCTTTGATTTTAACGGGGCGCTGAACTACACCGACGAATCCTGTCAGGAAGATTCTGAACGCTGCGCCGCGCTGCAGTCGCTCATCGAAGGGGACGCGACCCTGACCGAGAGCCTCTGGCTGCAGACCTACGCCACCCGTGAGGACATCCGCGACCTGCAGGCCTTCTACAACAATTACAAAAGCCCGGTCTACGACTCCGCGCCAGCCTATATGCAGGAAGATTTCCTCTTTGCCTACCAGCAGGGTCTCGATTTTGTCCAATCTCTCTACGACCAGGGCGGCTTCGCGGCCGTGAACGACGCCTTCACCAAAACACAGCCGGTCTCAACGGAACAAATTCTGCACCCTTCCCGCTATCCCTCCGATAAACCAAGCCCGGTGGACCTGCCGGACCTCAGTGCCAGCCTGGGCGCGGATTGGACCGAGACGGAACGCAACGTGATGGGCGAATGGTACACCTGGTTAATCCTGGCGCGTGGGGATGACCCTAAAAGTCGCCTGGTGGATGCCAAAGCTTCCGCCGCGGCCGAAGGTTGGGGCGGCGACACTTACGTGGTGCTCGAAAACATCGCCTCCGGCGAATCAGCGCTGCTGGTGCGCTATACCTGGGACGGCTCCGCGGACGCCGCTGAAGCCCTCTATGCCTATGAAAGCTACCTGGAACTCCGTTTTGGCGCTGTGGCGCAGGATGGCGTGTATGCCAGCGACGGCTTCTACTCCGCGCTCCGCCAGGATTCTCAGTTTGGCTTTACCTGGCTGATTTCGGACAGCCGTCAGGCTCTGGAAAACGTCGTGGACGCGCTTTACCAGCAATAACCAAAAAGATGTCAGCGCGCCGACCAGCCCCACAGCCCTTAGACCTTTCCCGGGTCAAAACCCTGCTCTTCGACGTGGACGGCACTCTGGCCGACAGCGATGACGCGCTCACAGCTCGCGTTGAGTGCCTCCTAAGGCCGCTGCGCTTTTTGCTGAGCGAACAAAAAGCAGCCAGGATTGCCCGCAAGCTTGTCATGATGGCCGAAAGCCCGGGCAACACGGTGCTCGAACTTGCCGACCGCCTGGGAGTTGACCCTCTCATTGCGCGCTTTCTGGAACGCCGCGCCGCCCGCGGCACCGCGCGCGTGCTGCCGGTTATCCCCGGTGTACCGGAAATGCTGGCCGCGCTCCATGAGCGCTACCCCATGGCAGTCGTTTCTGCGCGCAATAATCTGACCACCCTCAGGTTCTTGCAGGAACATAATCTCGCACGCTTCTTTCGTCTGGTGGTCACATCGCAGACCTGCCCGCGCACCAAACCATTCCCGGACCCGCTGCTTTACGCCGCGAAAGCCCTGAATGTGCCGATTGAGAACTGCCTGATGATTGGAGATACCAGACCGGATGTCCGCGCGGCGTTGACCGCCGGCGCGCAGTCCCTTTCTGTTTTGTGCGGATTTGGCACCGAAAAAGAACTTCTGCGGGCGGGTTCGCATCACATACTTGCCAGCACCGCCGCCCTGTCCGAATTCTTAAGCTGAGATTGCGCGCGGTTATCGCCCGCGCTTACAGCAGCTCCTCCGCAGGGACAGCCGCTGCCGGCAGCGTTCCACCCGGCTCCTGCGCATCCAGCGTGTAAACACTGCGTTTCAGGAAGCCGTAAATCCCCATCGACCCGCAAAAAACACCCGCAATCAGGTACCAGGCGCGGATTCCCAGCCACTCGGCTACCGGAGCCGCCAGCAGCATCCCGAGGGGAGAGGCAGCCGACGCGAGGCTGCCAATCACCGTGAAAATGCGTCCCTGCATGTCGGGCGGAATCTTTGTCTGCATAATTGCCCCCAACGCGCCGTTTGCCAGGGCGTTCATCAAGCCGATTAACGCCATCATTCCCACTGCCAGGAGGTATGTCCCGCTGTTTGTCAGCCCCAAAATTGTAATCCCCACCCCCATCCCGAGCAGTCCCGTCAGCATGGTCGCGGTTTTGCGTCTAAAGCCGCCCCAGACGCCCAGCAGCAAACCGCCAGCCACAACACCAAGCCCCAAGGCGGATTCCAGCCAGGCTACTTCAGCTGCCCCTTTACCGTAGACCTGGGTCACCATCAAAGGCAGAAGCGAAAAGGCCGGAGAAGCAAGCATGTTGATGAATGAAGCCATCACCATCATCGTGAACAAACCCGACCATCTCACCGCGTATTTCAAGCCGTATTGGACGTCTCCCAACACTCGCCTGGGAGTGATTACCTCGGCGCTTTGCGCGTTTACGGGCTGCGGCACATGCACAAAGAGCGCCAGCAAGCCAATCGCGACAGCGGCGGTAACCAAATCAATCGCGAGAACCGCCTGCATGGTCATGACTGACATCAGCAGCGCGCCTAAAGGCGGGCTGACAATATCTATCACGCCGTACATAGCCTGGTTTATTCCGCCCAGCCGCGCGTAATGTTCGGAGGGAACCATCAGGCTAGTGGATGCCTGCATAGCCGGATATTGGAAGGAACCGCACAAGGACCTGACAAACAGGACCACATAAATATGCCAGATTTGAGTAATCCCCAGGTGGAACAGCACCACCAGCGCAAAGGTCGCCAGCGCCACTGCGGTATCGGACACAATCATGATGGCCTTGCGGTTTAATCGGTCCACCAGCGCGCCGGCAAATGGACCCAAAAAGACGCGCGGAAGCAGCGCCACAAAAGTCGCCATTGCCAGCACCGTCGCGGAACCGGTTTTCTCGGTCATGTACCAGACCAGGGCGAACTGCACCAAACCGCTCCCCAAAAGCGATACCGCCTGACCAATCCACATGGGCAGGTAATTGCGCAGCCAGCGCGCGGGCAGATTCCTGGGCGTAAGACTTTCGATGTGTTCAGTCATAATATCTTCCAAAAAACAAGATGCGAGCTGAATTATAGAGCCTTAATGCTTTTAGCGGAGGTATTGGACACAAAAGCCGCCCTTTGCAGGCAAAGCAGTCAATCAGGGTAAAATAAGGTAAATCGCGGTCCCGAGGTACCTGATGAGTCTGAAAAAACAACTTAACGAATACAAACTCAAATATCCCTATCCGCGCCGCCGCTTTATCCGGCGCGTCCTGCGCAGCGCCATCCGGATGGCGGCTTCTGTAATCACGGACTACCGCATAGAAGGGCAGGAGAATCTGCCTAAACAAGGACCGCTGCTGATTGTTGGCAATCACTTCCACTTTCTGGATACCATTGGTCCCATTCACTGCACGGATTATCTGCTGGAATTTATTAACGACGCGATTATGCCCAACGCCCCCGCGACCATGAAGTTCCTACCAGGCCTTTGGGGAACGCTTAAAATCCTGCAGGGCACAGCAAACCTGGAAGCAATGCGGGCTTCGGAAGCGGTGCTCGCGCAGGGCGGCGTTCTGGCAATTTTTCCGGAAGGGCACGTGCACAGGCTCCCGCTCGGAAAACCCCTGCCAGGCGCGTCTTTTCTGGCGCTGCGCTCCGGCGTGCCAATTCTGCCTATTGGCACTTACAGCGAGGATGATTGGGATTTGTTCGGCGCCCTCACCCGCAAAAAACGCCGCGCCCGAATTGTCAGCCGGATTGGCAAGCCCTTTGGACCGCTCGCGATTGGGGACCTGAACAAAATTCCCAGCCGTGAAGAAGTGAGAAACGCGGGTTGGGAAATCATGAGCCGCATCGCCGATTTGCTGCCCACCCATGCCCGGGGAATTTACAACGCGCAGCCCCCAGAGCCGCAGGCGGTCAGCAATTAACATAATTTATACAGTGCGCTGTTAACCTTGTATTGTTAATTCATTTTTTGGAAAGTTTGGCATTTAGTGTATGGAATATAAGGATTATTACAAAACGCTTGGGTTGGACAAGACCGCCAAAGAAGCGGATATTAAATCCGCCTACCGCCGGCTGGCGCGTAAATACCACCCGGATATGAACCCCGGCAAACCAGAGGCGGAAGAAAAGTTTAAGGAAATCAACGAAGCTTACCAGGTGCTTTCTGACCCCGAAAAGCGTAAGAAATACGACCAATTCGGTTCTCAATGGCAGCAGTACCGTTCCGCCGGCGGCAGCCCGGAAGACTTCAATTGGGGTCCCTGGCGCTCGCAGCCCGCGGGCGGCAGCGGATACCGCACCATGACGCAAGAAGAACTCAATGAAATGCTTGGCGGTATGGGCGGTTTTTCTGATTTCTTTGAAACGCTGTTCGGCGGCTTTGGCATGGGCGGCTTTAGTACCCAGACCGCGCGGCAGGCAGGTTCAGCCGGCGCGCGCCGCGCTCCGGCCGGCGCTTCCCGCGATGTGGTACACGAGGTGGAGATTACACTTGAAGAAGCCTTCAACGGAACCAAACGGCTGCTGCAGTTGGACGGCGGTAAGCGCATCGAAGCCAGCATTCCCCCCGGCGTGGACACCGGTTCGCGCGTGCGGCTGAGCGGCCAGGCCGCCGGCGCCGATTTGTACCTGCAGATTGTGGTTCTCCCGCACCCGGTGTTTACGCGCAAAGGGAACGACCTCTATACCCGCGTGCCTGTGGACTTCTACACAGCCGTCCTGGGCGGTGAGGTGAGCGTGCCAACGCTTGGCAACGCGGTGCGCCTGACCATCCCGGAAAATACCGACACCGGCAAAGTTTTTCGCCTGAAAGGTCTGGGGATGCCCAGCCTGAAGAATCCGCAAACCCGCGGAAACCTCTACGCGACGGTGGAAATTCATTTGCCGCCGCACCTCACTCCGGCGGAAAAAGCGAAGGTGCGCGAACTGAAGAACATGCGCCGCGTACAGTAAAAGAACGCCGCCCTGCTCGCGCCAGCTCGGCCAGAGAATGAACCAACAGGTATAATATGCGCTGACATCAGCGAGGAAAACATGCCGCTCAAACCCATTCAAACCGTCACCATCTTTTCCGGTTCCGCGGACCATCTCCGGCAGGTTTACCTGCAGGGCGCCTGGGAACTTGGGGCCGTGCTGGCGCGGCGCGGCCTGACGCTGGTGTTTGGCGGCGGTAAAACCGGCTTGATGGGCGCTGTCGCGGACGGAGCGCTGGAAAACGGCGGGCAGGTAGTCGGCGTCATCAATGAGAGTTTGAACACGCCCGCGCTCGCACACGCCGGTCTCAGCCGCATGGAAATACTCCCGGACCTGCACACCCGTAAAGCCCGCATGTCCGCCCTCGCAGATGCCTACATCGCGCTCCCCGGCGGTTACGGCACCTTTGATGAACTCTTTGAAGCCCTCACCTGGGCGCAGATTGGCTTACACCAAAAACCCATCGGCCTGCTCAACATCGACCGCTATTTTAACCCGCTGCTGGCCCTGTTGGACCATGCCATTGCAGAGCGCTTCATCTACCCCGAACACCGCCAGCTAATCATTTGCGAAGAAGACCCTCACATCCTTTTGGAAAAAATGCAGGCCTACCGACCTCCTGAAAACCTGAGCCGCTGGGTGGAACGTCCGTGAAAATCTCCACCCTGTTTATCGACCTCGACGACACCGTGTACCCGGCCACCACCCAGGTTTGGCAGCTGGTCATGAAGCGCATGTACGTTTACATGCGGGATTTTCTTGGCATCCCCGAAGAAGAAGTGCCGGCCATGCGGGACCGTCTTTTCAATCGCTACGGCACCACACTGCGCGGCCTCCAAATTGAGCGCGGCATCGACGCGAAAGCTTACCTGGATTATGTTCATGATGTGGACCTGTCCGGCATTCTCAGCCCCGACCCCGAGCTGAAATCTGCGCTTGCCAGCATTCCTCTTCCCAAAATCATTTTCACCAATGCCTGCGAATCCCACGCGCGCAATGTGCTTGGGCTCATGCAGCTGGAAGGTTGTTTTGACGGAATTATTGACGTGGTGGCAGTGCAGCCTTACTGCAAACCCGAACTGGAAGCCTTTCACATCGCCCTGAAGCTGGCCGGCAGCCCAGACCCGGCTGCCGTGATGATGGTGGACGACCGCGCGGAAAACCTGGCCGCCGCCGCGAGTCTGGGTATGCGCACCGTGCTTGTTTCCGACGCCCCGCAGGACGGTTTCCAAACCATCGCACGCCTGGCGCAGCTGCCTGACCTGCTGGGTGCCTGAAATTCAACAACAGCTATTGACAGCTTGGAAATTGATAAGTTTCTTCTTAAAAACTATAGATTTTATATGCATCGTTAATCCCTTTATGTTATTCTTGGTATTCAAATTGATTAACTGGAGCAAAAATGCAGCAAGGCAAAGTCCTTAGGACTATCTTATTAACCCTTTTGGTTTTAGTGTTGATTTCAGGCGCGTTTATGGGCGGCTTGATAGCGGGAAATGCGCTCCCGGTCAGGCTCCTGCCCTCGGGTCAGGGCACGCAGGCTGCCAACACAGAAGTTCCCGCGCAGCAAACCACAGCGGAAGGCGCGGCTGTTTGCACGGATTACACCAGCAGCAGCACCCCCGAAGAACTGAAACAAACTTTTGCCCCCTTCTGGGAGACCTGGTCGCTGCTGCACGAAAACTTTGTCGACCAGCCTCTTGATGATGTCGCGCTGATGCGCGGCGCCATCTCGGGCATGCTGGCAGCCACCGGCGACAAACATACCACCTATATGGACCCGACCGAATTTGAGCAGGCCAATGCCAGCATGGAAGGCGAATACGAAGGAATTGGAGCCTGGGTGGATACCACCGGCGAGTATGTGCAAATCATTTCACCCATGAAAGGCTCCCCCGCGGAAGCTGCCGGTTTGCGTGCCAATGATATCGTCATTGCTGTGGATGGCGAAGACCAGACCGGCGTTCCCGGCGACCTGGTGCTCAAGAAGATTCTGGGCCCCGCCGGAGAAGCGGTGACGCTCACCATTCGGCGCGGAGAGGAAACCCTCGAGTTTACCATCATCCGCGCGAAAATCACCGTGCCGGTGGTGGACTACCGCATGCTGGATAACAACATCGCCTATCTGGCGCTGTATTCCTTCAATGACCAGGCCACCAGCCAGCTGCGCGCCGCCCTCAAGGAGTTGATGGCTCAGAAGCCGGCCGGGCTCATCTTTGATTTGCGCGATAACGGCGGCGGTTACCTCTCCACCGCGATTGACGTGGTTTCTGAGTTCATACCAAGCGGCGTGGTCATGTACGAGGAATACGGCGACGGCACGCGCGACGCCTATACCGCCAAGCGCGGCGGCCGGGCGACGGAGATTCCCCTGGTCGTGCTGGTGAATGAAGGCACCGCCTCCGCTTCTGAGATTACCGCCGGAGCAATTCAAGACCTGGGGCGCGGCAAACTGGTGGGAGTCAGGACCTACGGCAAAGGCTCCGTCCAGAACTGGATTCCGCTGACCACCGAAAAGGGCGGCGTCCGCATCACCATTGCCCGCTGGCTCACCCCCAAAGGCACCCAGATAAGCGATATCGGCCTGACGCCGGACCTGATTGTTGAGATGACCGAAGAAGACTACGCCCAGGGCAGAGACCCGCAGTTGGACGCTGCCGTGCAGCTCTTACTGCAGCCGTAGCACAGGAAAGGTTTTTTTTATTCGCGGGCATGGAACCACCTGCCCGCCAGAGGAGGAAAAATGTTAAATTACATCATCTATATGCTGCCCGCCTTCATTTTGTCGATGATAGCGCAGCTCTATGTCACTTCAGCCTACCGCAAGTGGAGCCAGGTTCGCAATTATCACAACCTCACTGGCATCGAAGCGGCCCAACAGCTTACCATGCGCGTCGGTTTATCTGATATCCAGCTCAAACGTACACAGGGCAATCTGACCGACCATTACGACCCGCGCGATAATACGCTTGCTCTTTCGCAAGGCGTCGCGGACCAGCCTTCCGTGGCCGCGCTGGCCATCACCGCGCATGAGCTCGGCCACGCTTTGCAAGACCGCGACAATTACGGCCCGATGAAACTGCGCAGCGCCATCGTGCCGATGGTCAACATCGGTTCAAATCTCGGTTGGATACTTTTGATGATCGGCCTTGTGCTGCGCCTCGCGAATCTCGCCTGGATGGGTGTCATCCTCTTCTCAGCCGGCGCGCTGTTCTCCCTGATTACCGTACCGGTTGAATTGAACGCATCCAAACGGGCGCGCCAGATGCTGACAAGCACCGGCCTGGTGGTAAACGCGGAAGAAGAAAAGGGCGTATCGGCCGTTCTGAATGCTGCCGCCCTGACCTATGTGGCCGGACTGGCGACATCGCTGCTGCAAGTCTTGTATTTTGGCTCGATGGTGGGCGGGCTCGGCCGGCGCAGATAAAGCTTTAGCCCAAATATTCATCAGCCCCTGAGTGTCTCAGGGGCTTTTTGCTGCCCCAAGGGAAAGGCGGTTTGTGTCGCAGTGCGAGCATGTCAGGCCTCCCCGTGCGCTTGGCCGCGCCGAATCCCTGAAACTGCTCCATACCCCTAATTGGCGGTAGATTCACGAAAATCGCCTGCAGGTAGGTATAATTCCTTCATCATTTTCTCAAGGAGAAACCTAATGACGCAAACCCCTCCGCGCTGGAACCTTACCAATATCTATGAATCCGTTGACGACCCGCGCCTGGCGGCCGATTTCGAGTGGATACAAGCCCAAACCGCGGCGCTGGAAGCTCGTTTTCAGACCGAGCTCCAGCCTCTGTCGCAAGACTCCGCGCAGCCCGAAACACTGAGCCGGCTCTTGAACCAGCTGGTCGATGACCTGAACGCCCTCATCCTGAAATCCGGGACCATAGATGCCTATCTTTACGGCCTCATCACCACAGACTCGTTCGACAAAAAGGCTGAACAGATGATGTCCCGCTTTGAAATCGCCCGGGTGCCCTTCCAAAACCTGCTGGTGCGCCTGCGGGCCTGGTTTGGCAGGCTCGGCCGGGCCCTGCCCGAGGCGCTCCAGGCGCCCGGCAGCGCCAGCGAACACGCCTTCATCCTGCTGGAGGAGGCGGAGCAAAGCCGCTATCAGATGTCGGAAGCTGAAGAACTTCTTGCCAATGAGCTGACTCTTTCAGGCGGCACTGCCTGGGAAAAATTGCAGGGCACTCTCACCTCTCAAAAGACCGTTCCCTTCGAGTTGGACGGCAAATTGGAAGACCTGCCGATGCCCGCGCTCATTAACCTGCGCAGCCACCCCTCCGCGGAAGTCCGCGAACGGGCCTATAAGACCGAGCACAAAGTCTGGGAGGAACTGAAAGAACCCCTGGCAGCCTGTCTGAACGGCGTCAAGGGCGAAACGCTCACGCTTGACAAACACCGCGGACGGCGGGACTGCCTGCATGCCTCGCTGGACATGGCGCGCATCGACCAGGGCACGCTCGACGCCATGCTTTCCGCCATCAAAGCCTCGCTTCCCAGTTTTCGCCGCTACTTCCAGGCTAAAGCCCGCCTGCTGGGTATGGAAAAATTGCCCTGGTGGAGTTTGCTGGCACCGTTGGGCGAAAGCGGCCAGTCTTTCAGCTTTGAAGAGGCCCGCGCTCTCATTCTGGAGCACTTCGGAAGTTTTTCCGAAGAACTGAAGACCTTTGCCAGCACAGCTTTTGACCAGCGCTGGATTGACGCGGAGCAGCGGCCGGGAAAACGCGGCGGCGCTTACTGCATGGAAATCCCCGCCCTCAAGGAAAGCCGGGTGATGTGCAATTTCGACGGTTCCCTGGACCAGGTGATGACTATCGCGCACGAGCTCGGGCACGGCTTCCACAATTACTGCGCCTTCAAAGCGGATAAAACACCGCTCCAAACCCGAACCCCGATGACTCTGGCTGAAACTGCTTCTATTATGTGCGAAACAATTGTTTTTAACGCGATTCTTGCCGGCATCAGCAATCCTGCCGAAGAGTTGGCGGTGCTTGAAAGCAATCTTTCCGGCTGCGGTGAGGTTATCGTGGATATTTATTCGCGCTTCTTGTTCGAAAAAGAGCTCTTCGCCCGCCGCGAAAAATCCTCCCTTTCAGCAGATGAAATCTCTGAAATTATGTTGGAAGCGCAGCGCCAGAGTTACGGCGACGGCCTGGATGAAAACGTGCTGCATCAATACATGTGGACCTGGAAACCGCATTATTACAGCCCGTCGCTGGCATTCTACAACTACCCTTACGCCTTTGGGCTGCTCTTTGCCACCGGTCTGTATGCCATCTACCAAAAGCGCGGCGCGGAGTTTGTCCCCGATTACATGCGGCTGCTCGCGAGCACTGGCGAAGCCTCTGCCGCGGACCTGGCTGCCCGCTTTGGCATCGACATTCGCGACCAGGCCTTCTGGGCGGGTTCGCTGAATGTCATTACCGAACGCATCGAAAGATACATACAGCTCAGCCATTAACAGGCGATAAACAAGGCGCGGTGGCCGCTTACCGCGCCTTGTTAGTTTAAACGGTTTCTCTCCCGCGTGAGTAAATATAGTCTTTTTTACAGGTTCTTCGCGCGTTCCTGCAAGGCTGCCTCTTCCGGCGTGCTCGCTTCAATCACAATCCCATGCGGGCGCGGTTTACCCTGTTCATCCACATACACAAAAGTGATGAATCCGTCCACCGCCTGTTCCCCCTTCACATCCGCCAGGACGTACGCGATCAGACGGCTGCGTCCGGTGAGCACGATGCTGCTGGTAAAGCGCACAATTTCGCCAGGGCGCACCGGCCGGCGGAATTCCATACCATGTATTTTTACGCACAGGATAAATTCAGGCGGCAGCAGGCTGGCCGCCGCGATAAAACCAGCCTCCACCAGCCATTCCGCCCCGCGTCCCGCGAAGAGCGTGCGGTGGTGATTCAGGTCTTCACTCTTGACCAAATGATAAATACTTAATTGTTCTATCGCCATTATTCCACTCCCGGAATCAAGATTTCCACATGTTCAAATATAACTTCTATGCGGCCGCCTTCGTACGTCCCTGCCATCAGCCCGACCAACCCCACAGAATAATCTTTATCCACCGCCTCCCCGAGCAGTCTGTCATTGACAGCCATCTTCAGCCCGTCTGCGCCGCATTGCGCGCTCAGGCGCAGGTTTGGTCCGGCGCTGAGCAAGTCGGAATAGGTCCAGTCCACCAAAAAAGTCGTTTCAAGACCCGCGCGCTTCCAAATGGAAAAGTATCCGTCCTCGCTGACCTCCAGGGCAATGAAGTGATTATCGTCCTGAAAGGCGCATACAAACCCAAAATCCCCATCACCGCTGCTTGCCGTCAGGCGCGCGTCCGTACTGATGAGCAGGCGGTCGTAGGCGTAATCTACCGTGCTAAAAAGCAGCGTGCGGGGTTTGCTCACGGCAAACACCAGGGCGCCGTTTTCCTGCCTGCTCTGCGCGCCTGGCCGCGCGGCGCTTTTCCAAGCGGGAGCGTACGCGGAAAAATCCTCAGCATAAACCACCTTCCCCTCGGTAGAGAAAGGCGCGCCCGCTGCGTTCACGCGTCGCAGTCCGACTTCGCCAGACCAACCCGCGCCAAGCATGCCCTCCAGCGCTGGCAGCGCGGTCAGCGTGCCCAGGCTGCCGCCTGCCGGCAGACAATGGTCGTAATCGTCCACAACCTCATCCCGGTTGGTATCAGCCAGGGCACCGCACACCAGCCCGGTCCTGGCAGTCGGGGCGCCGGCAAGCCCAATCAATTCTCCGCGCGAATTGAGCGCAGCCCAGCCAAAGTAATCCCCTGCCGTCGGCAGATTTGTGGAGATGAAAAGAAGGGTCGGGCTTCCATCTTCAGGGTTCAGGCCGATGATATTGGCAATCAGCGTGGCAAGGGGTTTGTCGGCGTCCTGTCCATAACCCAGCAAACGAATCTCTTCCCCGGGGATGAGACTGGAATTTTGGGCCAGCGGAAGCGCGGGCAGAGAAAGCGAGCCGGGCGGAATGGGAATGCCAGAAAGGTTCGCGCGCGGTTTAATCAGCGCCGCGTCCAGCGCTTCATCTACCTGAACAATGCTTGCCAGGTACGCGTCCACCGGCAGGGTGTATGGCGCGGTTTGCAGTCCGACGATAAGGTCTGAAACCGGATAAAATCTGCTGCCCAACACCGCCCGCGCGCTGGTGAGGATTAATCCATCGCTACTGATGATGACCCCGCTGGCAGACCAGGCTCTGACCAGGCGTCCCGCGATGTTCACCAAAGCCCCGACGCGCACCACAGCCGCCTCCGGCAGTCCCGGA
This sequence comes from Chloroflexota bacterium, assembly GCA_012517865.1. Classification (GTDB taxonomy): domain Bacteria; phylum Chloroflexota; class Anaerolineae; order Anaerolineales; family Anaerolineaceae; genus Mesolinea. The sequence goes on from JAAYUC010000012.1 coordinate 87,849, forward strand.
GCGGCCGGGTTCTGCCCGCGCGGAGCGGCTGCGCCGGGCGCCCAACCCGCCGGGATGCTGCCCTTCACTTCCAGCCGCGCAGGGAGCCTGAGAAGCTTATCCCCCGCCAGGACGGCAATTTCATCCTCGTATATGCCTGAAAAGACCGTTTCAAACCGCAGAATGAACCGCTCGCTGTCGGATGGTGGAATCACAAGCCGGGTTCTCAACACCCCCGAGCCGTCAGCAAGAGGCTCAAGGGTGACGACCGGCAGGCTGCCCAGATAGCGGAAGGCCTTCAAAAACGCGGCCGGCAGTCGGATTTCTGCCGCCGATGCTTCCCGTTCGCCGGTGTTAGTGATCGTCAGCGTGAGGTCAAAACCGCGCCCCATTTCAAGCGTTCTGTTCGCGCCGTCAAGGGAAGCCGTAAGTCCGGCTTTTTGCGGCAGCGCGCCCAAACAGCCGGCGCACAGCAGCAGCGCCGCGGCAAGTGCGGCGGCGGCCCGAAAGTAACAGGCGAGCTTCTTCAAAGTCCGAGTTGTACCGTTCAACACCGTCCAGCCTTGGGATAATTATAACGCCGTGTCAGTGCCCGCGCGCCGCGGCCGTCCCACCATAGTAAAAACAGCGCGGCCGCCCAGAAAGACCGCCAGTAAGAACCTTATGAATTGACAAGCGCCTTTCTTTTGATTATCCTTACCGCCATGGACGCGTTCGATTTCAACGCACCGCTGGTTTTTTCCGTCACTTCCCTCAATAATTACCTGCGTGAACTTCTGGAAACAGACGAGGTTCTGCAGGACTTGTGGGTGCGCGGAGAGATTTCCAACTTTTCCCAGCCGCGTTCCGGCCACCTGTACTTCACCCTGAAGGACAGTGAAGCCCAAATCCGCTGCGTGATGTGGAAGAATGCCGCCATGCGCCTGAGATTTTCCCCCGCGGACGGCATGCAGGTGGAAGCCCACGGCGCCATGAGCATCTACCCGGCCCAGGGGCAGGTGCAGCTCTACGTGGACGCGCTCCGGCCGGCCGGAGAAGGCGCGCTCTACCAGGAATTCCTGCGGTTGAAAGCACGGCTGGAAGCCGAAGGTCTGTTTGACCCGGCTCGCAAGCGACCCCTACCCAGGCTCCCGCGCCACATCGGCGTGGTAACCTCTGCCACCGGTGCTGCGCTGCAGGATATTCTGCAGACGCTCTCCAGACGCCTGCCCATCCTGAAGGTAAGCGTCGCGCCGTCGCCGGTGCAAGGCGCGGAAGCGCCCGCCGGTATCATGGCCGCGCTGCACCGGCTCAACCAGCTGCCCGACCTCGACCTCATCATCCTCGCCCGCGGCGGGGGCTCCATTGAGGATTTGTGGGCTTTCAATGACGAAAACGTCGCCCGCGCCATTTACGATTCGCGCGTTCCTATTATTTCAGGCGTCGGTCACGAGACCGACTTCACCATCGCGGATTTCGTGGCAGACCTGCGCGCGCCGACTCCCACGGCAGCCGCGGAGCTTGCCACGCCTGTCACCGCGCAGGAATTAAGCATGAGCCTGCGCGCCGCTTCAGAAGCGCTTGACGCGCGTCTGGAAGGGCTGCTGAATACCGCCCGGCAGCAGCTGGCGTTGGCTCAGGCGGAACTGCGCCGGGCTTCCCCGCGCGCGGTGGTTCAAAACGCGCTGCAGCGCCTGGATGAAATGCAAAGCAGGCTCGACCGGCTCATCCTCAACCAGCTGGAAATCAGAGGCCTGCGCCTCGCTAATTCACAAAGCCGACTGGACGCGCTGAGCCCGCAGGCGGTCTTACAGCGGGGATACGCCATAATCACCGACCAAAACAGCGGCAGCCTTATCAGCCGGAAAGCCCAAACGCGCCCCCTGCAGGGGATTTTCCTGCGCGTGCAGGATGGAATTATTCCAGCGCAGGTGACAGCAACACCAACAGGAGCAGAAAATGATGCAAGCAACGCCTGATACCCAACCCAGCTTCGAAACCGCCTTTGCGGAACTTCAAAACATAATCACCCGGCTTGAGAACACCGAACTGCCTCTTGAAGAAGCTTTGCGCCTTTACGAAGAAGGGAAACGCCTTTCCGTGGTGTGCGCCAGCATTCTTGAAAACGCCCAGCTGCGGGTATCCGCGCTGAGCGAGGCCAACCCCAGCCAACCCGCCGTGGGTGAGGATTAGACAACCATGCAATTCTGGGATGTTTTTAAAAGTCCGGTGGCGGTAACCGGCATGGTCGCGCTCTTTTTGGCGCAGCTTTTTAAGGTACCCTTTGGTTACTGGCGCACCAAGCAGGTTGATTGGTCGCTGCTGCTGGATTCGGGCGGCATGCCCTCCTCCCACTCTGCGCTGATTTCCTCCATCACCACCGCGATTGGGTTTTATGTCGGCTGGGGCAGCCCGCTTTTCGCCCTGGCGTTTGCCCTCGCGATTATCGTGGTATACGACGCGACAGGCGTGCGCAGGCAGGCTGGCTTGCAGGCAGCCAGAATTAACCTGATTGTGCACGAAATTATTGAGACCGGCAAAGTACCAGAGCAGGAATGGGAAAAACTGCGCGAGAGCATCGGGCATTCTCCCGCTGAAGCCTTCGCGGGCGTACTCTTCGGGATTGCCATTGCGGTGGTCATCCGGCTGTTGATGCCGCCGGCATAACAGCCCAAACACCCCTCTTTTTCTGGTTTACGAACAGAAAGTTGCGATTCGCGGCGGTTAATTCCCGCACGAAGAGATTGCCGGAATTCGCGCCTGCTATCTGCGCAGCTTGTTCCTGATGACCCCAAGCGCAGAATCCAGTTCCGGCACGCGCAGCAAACGCAAGGTAAGCGCGTACACCAGCACACCCGAAGCAATGCCGCCTAAAAGCGCGAGAATCCCCTGACCAACAGGCATCAGCCGCGTCCAGGCATAGACTGCCAGAGTCATCAACGCGGAGCCGGCAGCGGCCGCAAGCGTGCCGCGGGCAATGTTTCTGCCTTCCATGCCTTTCAGTTTTCTGCGCAGCAGCTCCAATAACAGCAGGCTTTCCAGGCCGGTCGCGGCTGAGTTTGCCAGCGCCAGCCCTCCGTGCGGCATCCAGCCTATTTTCCGGAACCAGGCCGAAAGCAGGAAAGACAGCGCGATGTTCAAACTCATCGCGCCCACCCCAACGGCCACTGGCGTGCGCGTGTCGTGCAGGGCGTAAAAAGCACGGCTGAGCACTTCCACCAGGGAGTGCCCTACCAAACCCGCGGCGTACCACAGCAGCGCCCAGGCAACCAATTGGGTGGATTGGGGGCCAAATTCGCCGCGTTCATAAAGCACCCGCACCAAAGGCACGCGCAGCATAATCAGACCCAGGCTGGCAGGCAGCGAGAGCAGAATGATGCCGCGCATAATCCTGGCGATGGTATGCCGCATTTCCGCGTATTGTCCCATTTCCGCCTGCGCGGAAAGCGTCGGCAGTGAAGCTATCCCCGCGGATTGGGCAATGGCGCGCTGCGGCATCATCATCAGCGCGAAGGCCAGCGCGACAGAGCTGGCAGCGCCTTCTCCCAGGCTGAGGGCGATAATTGTGTTTGCCACAAAATTCAGCTGTACCACTGCTGCCCCAACCAGGCGCGGAAGCATCAATTTCATTACCTGGCGGACTGCTTTTTCCTTCAGGCCAACGGCGATGCTGTAAGCCCGCTCTGGCAGCCGGAAGAGCGAAGGCAGCTGCAGCAGCAAATGTCCTCCGGCCCCGAGCACGACGCCGACGGCCAGCCTGTCGACACCCCAGCTTTTTGGCAGCGCAAGCGTGCCAAAAATGATACCCAGCGAGTACATGGCCGGCGCGAGAGCGGGTATCAGGAAGGAACGGTGGGCGTTTAACATCCCCATCACCAGCCCGCTGATGCCAAAAATCACGACGGTTGGCAGCATGATACGCAGCAAACGCACAGTCACTTCCAGCTGGCCGATGTTCGACTCGGCTGTGAGCGCGAACAGGCCGTATTTCACAATCCACGGCGCGAAAATCCAGGCCAGCACGGAAACAGCAATGAGGACGAGGAAAACAATGTTGACCACGCCGGAAGCCAGACGCCAGGCGCCCTTTTTATCATCGCGGGTGAGAAAACTGGTAAAAATCGGGATAAACGCCGAACCAAGCGCGCCGCCCGCTGTCAGGTTGAAGAGCAGTTCGGTGATGCGGTTGGCAGCATTGAACGAATCCAAAGCCGCGCTGGTGCCAAAAGCGTCGGTAATCACAACCTGATGCGCTATCCCCACCAGGCTGCTGATTACAAACGCGATCATCACAATGCCGGTTGCCCGCGCGATTTGCCGGCTGGCAAGCTCAGCGCTGCCGCCCGACTCTGCAGGCGCCGGGGCGCCACTTTCTGGCGCGTCCTGAGCTTTGGGCAGTGATTCTTGTATCCCGTCAGTCATTCAAATCTTCATCCTGGTCCAAAAACGCGTCTTTGGCTTTTTCCCAGAGCGCGTCCATTTCTTCAAAGCCCAATTCGTCCACGTTTTTACCGGCTTTCGCGGCTTCCGCTTCGATGTAGGCGAAGCGCTTGCGGAAGCGCAGATTGCATTCGCGCAGCGCCGTTTCTGGGTCGATGTCCAGCCAGCGGATAAGGTTGACTGCCGCGAAAAGTAAATCTCCGGCTTCAGCCTGGCGCTCAGCGGAGGTTTCGGCGCTGGTGAGTTCATCCAATTCTTCGCGCACCTTGGCAATCACCGGTTCAATTGTGTTCCAATCAAATCCCACGCGTTTGGCGCGCCTTTGAATCTGGTCAGCCTGGGTCAGCGCGGGCAGCGCCAGCGGAATGCCGTCCAGCATGCCGGTTTTGTGGCTGCTGCCGTTATCTTCGCGTTCTTTCGCTTTGATTTTCTCCCAATTTTGGAGGACAGTATCCACCGACTTTACCTGCAAATCACCAAAGACGTGAGGGTGGCGGCGAATCAGCTTGGAACAGATTCCTTGCACCACATCGGTCATCCTGAAGTCTTCATTCTCGGCGGCAATCTGCGCGTGCAGCGCGATTTGCAGAAGTAAATCGCCCAGTTCTTCGCGCAGCTCATCCGGGTCTTCGCGGTCCAGCGCTTCCAGCACTTCATAGGTTTCCTGCAGAAGATACGGCCGAAGGGAGAGGTGGGTTTGCTCGCGGTCCCATGGGCAGCCGTCGGGGGCGCGCAGCCGCGCGATGATTTCCTGGAATTCCTCAAAGGAGTAGCCGCTCTCCCGCGGCGGGACATAAAGCGTGGAGATTACACCCAACTTCGCCGATTGGTCAATGGCGTGCAGCGGCAGGTCTTCGACGCTCTGTTGCGCGGAGCCGGCAGCATGCACCAACCTGACCGGATATTCGTCGGGATAATTGTTCATCAGGGTCAGCTTGGTTTCGGTCGCGTCCAGCCTGGTGCCTATCTGGTGGATGAGCGCGCCGCAGGAAGGCGGAAAGGTAGGAACATTTTGCCCGGCCAGATGCAGGGCGTCAATGAGAACCAGCTGATTGGCCGGGTCAATCCCCAGCGCCGCGCACACCGGCTCCAGAAAGCTCATGCCGTTGATGACGCGCACCGGGATGGCAGCCTGCTTCGCCCGCTCCAGGATGCGCGCGCAGGTCTCTTCGGCCACCCAGGGGCTGCCTGGCACGGCATAGGTCACACCTTGCTCGCGCTGGCCCAGCTGCAATATAGTCTGGGTGATTTCCTCCAGAACCTCCGGTAGGGAGCCGTGCTTTTCGTACAACGCGTCGAAACTGTGCACATCCAGCGTTTTGGGCAGCTCCACCGCGCAGGGGTGCAGGCTTGTGCGCAGATACACCTCTCCCGCCTGGGAAAGCCAATCCCACGCTTCCCTGGTAAGCAGTTCCGCGCCCGCGGGTCCAAGTCCGACAATTACGATTCCAGCATTGTTCATAAGGTCACACAATCACGCAGCGAGGTTTGAATACTCCCTAATCAAACAGGGAAAGGCTGCCCATATGCTGAATACGGACAGCCTTCATATTGTATCGCATTAAATCCTGCGGAAATTGACCGCCAAAAGGGGCGTTCCCGCGGGAAAGATTAACGCTTGGTGTAGGTCGGGGCCTTGCGGGCGCGTTTGAGGCCGGGCTTCTTGCGTTCCTTGACGCGCGCGTCGCGAGTCAGCAGACCCTTCTCGCGCAGACCGTTGCGAGCGCCTTCGTCCATGGTGACCAGGGCGCGGGCAAGACCAAGCTTGACAGCGTCGCGCTGACCGGAAATGCCGCCGCCTTCCACCTTCACGCTCACGTCAGTGAGGCTGGGGTTTTGTCCGGCCGCTTCCAGGGCGCTCAAAATCATAGGGACATCGCCAGTCCGGGGGAAGTATTCTTCCAGTGGTTTATCGTTCACGGTAAACACGCCGGTGCCAGCCATCACGCGCACGCGGGCTGTGCTTTCCTTACGTCGTCCTACAGCTTCAAAATATTGTGCCATAATACCTCTTCAATTACTCCGCGATCGGTTTCGGATCCTGAGCCTGATGGGGATGCTCGGGACCGGCATAAATCTTCAGGTTATCCAGAAAACGCACCGTCAGACGGTTCTTTGGCAGCATGCCGCGAACAGCCGCGCGAATGACCGCTTCTGGCTTTACTTCCATCTGGCGCTTGATTGTGACGGCTTTCAGACCGCCTGGAAAGAGCGAATGGCGGTAGTATTTCTTCTCTTCCGCACGGGTCTGGTTAAAATTAATCTGCGCGGCGTTAATGACAACCACATGGTCGTTCAAAACCACACCAGGGGTGTAGTCGGCACGATGCTTGCCTGTCAATAGCGTGGCAATCTTTGTCGCGAGTCTGCCCAGCGTTTCGCCAGAGGCATCCACAAGATACCACTCGCCGGTAGTCTGTCCTTTTGGAACGTATGTTTTTTCCACTGTTACTTTCTCCGTTTTATCAAATCCACACTCTGGCATCAGATGCCGGAGCTTATTACCATTCATTCTCTGGATAAGTGACTTCCATCAGGGTCAATCCCCTGGCTGGCGCCAGGCTCACGATTCCTGTTTCGCCGCTTTCCAGACCTCGCTTTACGATATCATCGGGCAGGTTCCCCAGCCCAATCTGCACGAGCACAAACACAATCCTCCGTACCATGTGATACAGAAACGCGTTTCCACAGATGTTAAAGGCGGCTGTTTGGCCGTTCAACTCCCAGCCCGCGCTAAAAATCTTGCGAACTGTGGTCGCGTCTTCCTTCAAGGCCTTGCCAAACGCCCTGAAATCGTGTTGCCCGAGCAGCAATTGCGCCGCGCGGTTCATACGCTCCAGGTCCGGCATGGTGTTCAGGCGCCAGGAGAAGCGGTCCAGCAGCGGGTTGCGCGCGAACTGTGCGTAAATCTGGTACCGGTAGCTGCGGCTCAGCGCGTCGTAACGCGGATGAAATGCCAGCGGCACCTCAACAGCATCCTGCACCGCGATATCTGCGGGCAGATGGGCGTTCAGCGCGCTCACCAGGGTATCGGTTCCGTGTCTCCATTCCAAAGAGAAACTGATAACCTGCCCCTGGGCGTGAACGCCGCTGTCAGTTCTGCCAGCAGGCATCACCGCCCTGCCCTGCCACCCCAGCTTGCGCAGCGCGGTTTCAAACTCCGCCTGCACGCTGTGGTTGTTCTTCTGACGCTGAAAGCCGTGGTACTCCGTGCCTTCGTAAGCGAGAATAAGTTTGTAATGTGCCATGCCTTTCAACTTTCAGGGCCTGAAAGGCGAAAACCCTTCATACCGAATTACTCTGCAACAAGTTCCAGCAGGACCATTTCGGCATTGTCGCCGAGGCGGGGTCCCAGTTTCAGGACGCGGGTATAACCGCCTGGGCGGTTCTTGAAGCGCGGGGCGATATCGTCAAAGAGTTTCTTAACAATATCCGCGCTGGAATTACCCAGCTCAGCCGCAACCTGACGGCGGGCGTTCAGCTTGTCAACTTCGCTGCCGGTCAGACTGTTGCGGGCAACAGTAATCAACTTTTCAGCGTCGGGCTGAATGGCTTTTGCTTTTGCCAGCGTGGTCTGAATCTTTTCGTGTTCAAATAATTGCATAATCATCGTCTTGCGCATGGCTGTGCGGTGTCCGCCGCTTCTGCCAAGGCGATATCCTTTTACCTGATGTCGCATAACTAACTACTCCGCTTTTTCGTCTTTTAGGTAGCCTTTTTCAATCATTTTGGCTCTTAATTCAACCAGGCTCTTCTCTCCAAAGTTTCGGATGGAGAGCATGTGGTTTTCCCCTTTGGCCAGCAGCTCACGCACATCGCGTACGGTCGAAACGCCGGTGCGTTTCAGAGCGTTGTACACGCGTACTGTCAGATCGAGGGCTTCAATGGGGGTCTCGGCTGCTTCAATTCCTCCCAGGTGGTCAACTTCTTCCTCATCGGAAGCGGACTCGAGGATGTTCTCGGTGTGGCCGCTGATGAAGCTGAACTGCCGGATAAGCAGGTCAACTGCGTTCTGCAGCGCTGTCTCCGGAGAGACTGTGCCGTCGGTCGCGATTTCCAGGAGCAGTTTGTCATAGTTGGTATTATGACCGACGCGGGCGTTGGTCACTGACCAATTCACGCGCCGAACCGGAGAGAAAATCGCGTCCACAGGCAGCACGCCGATAGGCAGCCGCTCAGCGCGGTCGCCCGCGGGCATGTAGCCGCGTCCGCGCTCAACCGTGAATTCCATTTCCACATGAGCAGCGCTGTCCGTGATGCTGAAAAGGTACAGATCCGGGTTGATAATCTCAACTTCAGGCGGGCAGATAATATCCGCCGCGGTATAGGTACCTTCTCCGCGCACATCCAGCTGGAGATGCGCCACATCCACGTCGTACAGCTTCATGCGAATTTGCTTCAGGTTCAACATGACCTGGATTACATCTTCGCGTACGCCAGGAATGGTGCTGAATTCGTGCATCACGTCCGTAATGCGCACAGCCGTAATCGCAGCGCCTTCCAAAGAGGAAAGCAAAACACGGCGAATCGCGTTTCCCAGCGTAATTCCAAAACCGCGCTCCAACGGGCTGATTGTGAACAGCCCGGTTTCACGGGTTTCTTTACTACCTTCTACTTTTGGTGTTACCATTTCCATTCTTCCACTCACGGTTAGCCCCTCCGCCAGTCTCTTGATAAGAGAGACTGAATAAATCGGTGATTAGCGCGAATAATATTCAACGATCAGCTGTTCGTTGAGGTTACCGTCAATTTCCGAACGCTCGGGCAAGCGCAGCATTCTGCCGCTCAGGTTGGTCAGGTCACGTGCCAGCCAGCCAGGTACGGTCCTGCCTTCCGCTTCTTCCCTCAAATTCTTGAAATAGATGGTATCACGGGACTGTTCTCGGACAGAAATGACATCATCAACGGAAACTCCATAGGATGGAATGTCCGCGCGTTCGCCGTTCACCAAAAAGTGGCCGTGGGACACCAAAATGCGTGCCTGCGGGCGGCTGGCGGCAAAACCAAGGCGGTAAACAACATTAGACAGTCGGGTTTCCAGAATCTGCAGCAGATTATTACCGGTCAGTCCGCGCATACGCAGAGCCTGCCCGTAAAAGCGGCGGAACTGGCGTTCATAGATGCCGTAGACGCGGCGGGCCTTTTGTTTGGCGCGCAGCTGTTTGGCATAGTCCGATTCGCGGCCGGGGCGCGCGGAACTCATTTTTCCGTGCATGCCAGGCGGATAACCGCGTTTTTCAAAAGCGCATTTCGGTGAAAAGCAGCGTTCCCCTTTCAGGAACAACTTTTCGCCCTCGCGCCGACACAAACGACATACTGGATCAGTGTATCTTGCCATAATTACATTTCCTTTTTTCTGATACTACACGCGGCGGCGTTTTGGCGGCCGGCAGCCGTTATGGGGAACCGGCGTCAGATCGGATATCAGGCGAACCTTAATACCCAGGGATTGGACAGCACGAATCGCGGCTTCGCGGCCGGGACCGGGGCCCTTAACAAACAGTTCAACTTCCTGAACGCCCATGGTCTGGGCTGTCTTGATGGTCTGTTCAGTCGCCATTCTGGCAGCAAAAGGCGTGCTCTTGCGCGAACCTTTAAAACCTGCGCTTCCGGAGCTGCCCCAGCAGAGCGTGTTTCCCTGCAGGTCAGTTACAGTTACGATGGTGTTATTAAAAGACGCGTAAACGTGCACCTGCGCCGTTGATACCTGGCGTTTTACTTTGCGGGCACTGGTCGTTCGTCGTGCTGTGCGTGCTTGTTTAGCCATAATTCTTCCTCACTCAATCTCTTCTTGTCCGGCAGGCCCTAAGCCCGGAGTAGCCGCAGGGAGGAAAGGAACCCCTCTCCCGGCTCAGGCTGCCAGTTCAATGCTACTTCTTGGTCGCTCCACGGCGGCGGCCGCGGCCGGCAACTGTCTTCTTAGGACCCTTGCGGGTGCGAGCGTTGGTGCGCGTACGCTGTCCGCGGGTCGGGAGATTTCGGCGGTGCCGCATACCGCGGTAACAGCCAATTTCTACCAGACGCTTAATGTTCATTTGCACCTCGCGGCGCAAATCGCCTTCCACCTTCAAGTTTTGCGAAATATAATCGCGCAGCTTGGAAACTTCGTTTTCAGACAGGTCCTTGACGCGAATGTCGGGGTTCACGCCGGTGGCCGATAAAATTTCATCAGCGGTTTTTGGGCCAATGCCGTAAATGTACCGCAAACCAATCTGGATGCGCTTATTGCGCGGGAGGTCAACACCTTCTATACGAGCCATTGTATGATTCCTTTATCCTTGTCGCTGTTTGTGTCTCGGGTTGGTACAAATGACATAAAGCCGACCGTCGCGTTTGACGATCTTGCACTTTCCACAGCGCTTTTTTATTGAAGCTGATACTTTCATCAGTTACTCCTTATGCTTATCCGCAAAGATTCTATTATATCTACTATTCAGTCTCTTGGCAAGACCGATTTTTTCATAATCTCGTCAGTATCTCCGGCCCATTCGCCGTGATGGCTACCGTGTGTTCCTGGTGCGCCGTCAGCGAACGGTCCCTCGAGATTACCGTCCATTGGTTCTTGAGTTCGCGCGTGTAGCGCGTTCCCACCAGCAGCATCGGCTCAATCGCCAGAGTCATCCCTTCCCGCAGCAGCATTCCCTGCCCGGGCTGTCCGTAATTCGGCACCAGCGGGCTTTCGTGCATCTCTCTGCCGACGCCGTGGCCGGTGTAGAGGTGAGTCACATAAAAGCCGTGCTTGAGCGCTGTGCCCTCCACAGCCGCGCCGATATCACCCAGGTGATTGCCGGGCACCATCTGGGCAATTGCCGCGTCCAGAGCCTGCCGGGTAACCTCAATCAGCCGCTGCGCCAGCGGGGAGATTTCCCCGACGCCGACGGTGAAGGCGGAATCACCCACAAATCCCTGGTACACCGTTCCGCAGTCGACGGAGATGATGTCTCCTTCTTTCAGCTTGCGGTTGCCCGGTATCCCATGCACCAACTCTTCATTCACACTGGTGCAAATGCTGGCCGGGAACGGATAGGGTCCCGGATAGTTTTTAAAGGGCGAGTACACTCCGTATTTGCGGTGAACCGCTTCCACGACTTCATTCAGTTCGGCCGTGGTAACGCCCGGCGCGATGGCAGCTTTTGCCGCTTCGAGCGCTTCGGCATTAATCCGCCCGGCTTCCCGCATCAGCGCGATTTCCGCCGCGGATTTGATGTTAACGCTTCCTTCCATTACCTGGCCGCGCTAATCGCTTTCAGAATATCTTCGGTTACCTTGTCGATATCCTGTGTTCCGTCAATTTCAGTCAAAACGCCAGCTTCCTTGAAGTAAGCAATCAGCGGCGATGTCTGCGCTTTGTAGACATCAATGCGGTGCTGAACCGTTTCCGGTTTGTCATCATCGCGCTGATAAAGCGGGCTGCCGTCAATATCATCCACCCATTTAACTTTGGGCGGATTGTAAAGCGCGTGGTATACACGGCCGCTGGTGCTCATCCAGCGCCCGCTCAGGCGTTCAATCAGCACCTCATCCGGCACGCTGATGAGCGGCACCACGTCAATTTTTCCGTTCATTTCCGCCAGAATGCCGTTCAGGGCTTCTGCCTGGGCGGGGGTGCGGGGAAAACCATCCAACACCGCGCCCAGTTTGCAGTCCGGTCGGGAAAGGCGCTCTTTGACCATCGCGATGGTAACGTCGTCCGGTACCAATTCGCCTTTGGTCATGTAGGTCTGCGCCAGCTTGCCCAATTCAGTCTCGCGGCTCAGGTTTTCACGGAACAAGTCACCGCTGGAAACATGCACCAGCCCAAGCTTTTCAGCGATAACCTTTGCCTGGGTGCCTTTTCCAGCCCCGGGCGGACCCAACATGACGATGTAAGTCGCCTTTTCGTTCATATCAACCTCAGCTATTAATCAGCCGGTCATCGTAACCGTGCATGCGCAGTTCAGTTTCAATCAACTGAACTGTTTCGCGCACTGTTCCAACCACAATCAGCAGGCCGGAGGAGGAAAGCAGCAGCGTGGCTGAGCTTCCCGCCGGCACAACGGCGCTGAACAGATACGGCATTACCGCGACAAAACCAAGGAAAAACGCGCCCGGCAGGGTAATTCTGCGCTGCACGCGCGTCAGGTAATCCTGGGTGGGTTTACCGCGCACGACGCCGGGAATTTGAGCGCCCTGTTTTTTCAGGTTATCGCCGTAATTCTGCTGCGTGAACATCACATCGGTATAGAAGTATGTGAACAGCACCACCAGCACAAAGAACATCACCGGATACCAGGCAGCCTCTGCGCCAAATGCGTTGGTCACCCAATTTGAGGATTTGGCGAGCCAGGCAGCTTTGGAATTAACAAAGAAGGACGCCAGGATAGCCGGGAAGGTCAGGAATGACTGGGCAAAAATAATCGGGATCATGCCAGCCATGTTCACCATGAGCGGCAGGTTGCTGCGCACCGGCATGGACATGCGGTTGCCTATTCTGCGGCCGGGGAACATCACCGGTACGTTGCGGCGCCCCTGCTGGACGTAAACAATCGCGAAGATGGTAATGACCAGGATGACGACCACAATAAAAATCATCCACCAGGATTCTTTTTTGCTGATCATCTGAAGCAGAGACTGCGGCAGGCGGGAAACGATACCGCTGAAAATAATCAGCGATAAGCCCTGATTGCGCAGACCGAACTCCGAGATGAGCTGGCCAATCCACACGCCCAGCATGGTGCCTGCCACCATCGCGAAGATCGCGGTAAGTGTGGGCATCAATTTTCCGGCGGTAAAACCCCAGTTTGTAATGATGGAGCTTCCTAACATCTGATTAAAGATGTTGATTTGGCCAAACGCGGAAAGCAGCGCCATGGGGATGGTGAGAATGACAGTCCACTTTTCCATCCAGATGCGGCCTTCGCGCGGATCGTCCTGCATCTTTTTTTCCAGCGCAGGGATAATCGGCTGAAGCAGCTGCAGGATAATCTGAGCGGTAATGTAGGGATAAACGCCCATCGCCAGAATTGAGAAATTGGAGACGGCGCCGCCGCTCAACATATCCAGCAAATTAATCAGGTTGCCTTGCGTGCCTTTCAGACTGGTCAACGCTGCCACTGTCGCCCGGTCAATGCCGGGCACGGGGATATTGGCCGCCAGGCGGTAGATAGCCAGCAGCAGCAGGGTGATTAACAGTTTATTGCGAATATCTTCAGATTTCCACAGAAAGCGCCATGACGACCGTTTCATGAGGTTTTGCTCCTTTTCGCTTAAGACATCGCGATTAATTCAACGCTGCCGCCGGCTTCTTCAATCTTTTGGCGGGCGCCATCGGTCACTTTGTGAACTTTTACTTTCAGGGCAACGTGAACATCACCCCGACCCAGAATCTTGATCGGTCTATTCTTGTCCTTAAGCAGGCCGGCAGCTGCCAGCGCTTCGGGGGTCACTTCAGCGCCCGCGGCAAAGCCGTGCAGCGCGTCCAGGTTTACCTCCGCGTAGCGGACGCGATTCAACGGGCTGAAGCCCTCACCGCGCAGGAAAGGCAGCTTGCGATAGAAAGGCAGGTTGCCGCCCATGTGGTACAGGCGCACGCCGCCGCCGTTGCGGGAGTTTTGGCCCTTAATACCGCGGCCGGAGGTTTTGCCGGAGCCGCTGGCGTGGCCGCGGCCGACGCGCTTGCGCGATTTCTTTGAACCCTCGTTGGGTTTTAAGTCATGTAGTTGCATTACTTCTCCTCATTCACTGTTTCAATCTCAACCAGATGGGAGACTTTCGTTAGCATCCCGCGCAGCGCGGGGGTATCCTCATGTTCCACGACCTGATTCACATGATGGAAACCCAACGCCTTGAGGGTTGCTTTCTGGCGGACAGGATAGCCTGTGCCGCTCTTTTTCAGAGTGACGCGCACTCTGGCGGTTTTTTCAGTTTGTTTAGTCATGCTTCCTCCGCTCCCAGAAAGGAGTCACGTCCGCGACATCCTTGCCGCGTTCAATAGCGACAGTCTGGGGGGACTTTAATTGACTGAGCGCGTGAAAGGTCGCCTGAACGATGTTGAGCATATTGTTGCTACCCATCGATTTGGTCAGGATATCCTTGATACCTGCGGCTTCGCAAACAGCGCGTACGCCGCCTGCCGCGATAACACCGGTTCCAGGGGAAGCGGGCTTGAGCAGAACTTTTGCGCCGCTCTGGGTGCCGATAACCTCATGCGCGATGGTGGTGCCCAGCAGGCTCACATCATGCATGTTGTTTCTGGCGTGTTCTGTTGCTTTGCGCATCGCGTCCGGCACTGCGCCGGCTTTGCCGATGCCAAGGCCAACTTTGCCGTTGTTATCACCCACCACAAGGGTGACGCGGAAAGAGAATCGGCGGCCGCCTTTAACAACCTTGGCAACCCGGGCGATATCGATTACGCGTTCGTCGTAAGTAGTTTCTTCGTTTTGATAGTCGTCCATTATTTCCTCAGCTTAAAATTCCAGCCCGCCCTTGCGCGCGCCGTCAGCCAGAGCTTTCACGCGGCCGGTATAGTAATAACCACCGCGATCCATCACAACGGATTTGATGCCCTTTTCGAGAGACCGTCTGGCGATTTCTTCGCCAACCAGCCAGGCCTGCTCTGTCTTTGGCTTTCCCTTGACAGCATCGCGCAGCAGGGTGTCCAATGTTGAGGCGGAAACCAGAGTCGTTCCGCTGTGGTCATCAATCAGCTGCACGTAAATTTCGTTAATGCTGCGGTACACATTCATGCGAGGACGTTCGGGGGTCCCAAAGACCTTCTTGCGAACCCGCGCGTGACGGCGTAATCGAGCTGCGTTTCTTGATTTATTTGCCATAGTCTTTACCTCTACTTACCGGTCTTTCCAGCCTTACCAGCCTTCAGTTTTACAACCTCACCCTGGTAGCGGATGCCTGTACCCTTGTAGTGCTCAGGCGGACGAATTTCGCGCAGGTTCGCGGCAATCTGCCCCACCTGCTGGCGGTCGCGACCTTTCACTTTCACCAGGCGGGTTTTGGTCTCCACCTCAAAGGTGATTCCTTCCGGCGCTGGCACAGTGACTGGGTGGGAGTAACCCACATTGAGCACCAGGTCTTTTCCATTCAGTTCCGCGCGGTAGCCAACTCCGTTGACTTCCAAAACGCGTTCAAAACCCTTCGATACGCCCTGAACCATATTGTTCAGCAGCGCGCGGGTGGTGCCATGCAAAGCGCGCACACGCGGTTCGTCGTTAGGACGTTCAATAATTAAGTGGCCATCTTCCAGTTTGATGCCAATCTCAGGAGAAAAGGTCTGTTCCAATTGTCCGAGCGGACCTTTGACAGAGACCTTATTTCCTTCAATTTTGACCTCAACGCCCTGGGGAATGGCGATGGGTAATCTACCGATTCGCGACATTTTTAGCTCCTACCAAATCTTGCAGAGGATCTCGCCGCCGACGCCAATCTTGCGGGCGCGCTGACCGGTCATGATCCCCTTTGGGGTTGACAAGATCGCGATACCGATACCGGAGAGCACCCACGGGATTTCATCCCGGGAGGTATACACGCGGCAGCCGGGAGTGCTTACCCGCTGCAGGCCGGTAATAATCGGACGGCGGTGGCGACGTTCGCCGATGTACTTCAACTTCAGGCGTAAAACCTTGCTGCCGTTGGCTTTTCCATCAACAACTTCATAACTCTCAAGGTAGCCTTCTTCCTGCAGAATGCGGGCGACTTCTTCCTTGATTTTGGAATTCGGCATCACCACCAGGCTCTGTCCGGCCATGGCGACGTTGCGAATTCTGGTCAACATATCGGCAATTGGATCTGAAATAGTCATGTTGCTCCCTCCAGGCCAAATTACCAGGATGATTTCTTAACACCAGGGATTTTTCCCTGAAGTGCCAGTTCTCTGAAACAAATTCGGCAAAGACCAAACTTGCGCATATATCCACGCGGTCTCCCACAAATCCGGCAGCGGTTAACCACCTGGTTGGGGTATTCGCGTCGCATTTCGCGGTACATCATACACTTTTTAGCCATTAGTTTCCTTTCCTGAAGGGCATGCCGAACTTGCTGAGCAGCTGCCGCGCGTGATCGTCATTCTCAGCCGTTGTCACAATGCTTACTTCCATACCACGGACTTTGTCAATCTTGTCATACTGAATCTCAGGGAAGATTAATTGTTCCTGCAGACCCAGGGTGTAATTGCCGCGTCCATCAAACGCGTCTGCCGAGATACCGCGGAAGTCGCGGACGCGGGGCAGCGCGATATTGATCAAGCGGTCCAGAAAAGCCCACATCTTTTCGCCGCGCAGGGTAACTTTCACGCCAATCTGGCGGCCTTCGCGCAGTTTAAAGTTGGAAATCGCTTTCCTGGCTGCAATCACAACCGGCTTCTGACCGGTGATGGCTGTCAGGTCGTTCACGGCAGCTTCCAGCGCTTTGGGGTTGTCCAGCGCTTCACCGACGCCAATGTTGACCACCACTTTCACAATCTTGGGTGTCTGCATCACGTTCTTCAGACCCAGTTCCTTAAACAGAGCCGGCGCAATTTCTTTCTTGTATTGTTCTTGTAGCTTATTCATAGCAACTCACCTGCGCCTTATTTGTCCGAACCGCTGTCCGCGGCGGGCTTGCCAGACGCGCGCTTTTTGGCGGCGGGTTTGGTTTCTGTCTTGGCAGCCTTCGCGGGCGCCTTCTTCGCGGCAGTTTTGGCAGCCTTGGCTGTCTTGGCAGCCTTTTCTTTGCCGCTCGCCTTTTCGGCGCCTTGTTTCACCAGTTCCACATTGGAGATGTGGATCGGAGCTTCAAATTCACGGATGCCGGAAGGAATGGTCTTGCTGCCGGACTGCGTCTGTTTCTGGTGTTTCTTGACCAGATTGACGCCCTGCACGACCACGCGTTCTTCCTTGGGCAGCACGCGAATGACTTCACCAGTCTTGCCCTTGTCTTTTTCATCACCGCGGGTGACCTTGACCTGATCACCTTTACGTATTTTCATTTTCATCTAAACACTCCTACTCACTGGCTACAGCACTTCCGGAGCCAATGAAACAATTTTCATAAAGCCTTTTTCACGCAGTTCGCGTGCGACCGGCCCGAAAATACGGGTTCCGCGCGGATTCACTCCGTCGTTGTCCAAAATAACGGCGGCATTGTCATCAAAACAGATGCTCGAACCATCCGGCCGGCGGTATTCCTTGCTGACGCGGACAATCACAGCTTTGACAATTTCGCTCTTTTTCACCGACGCCTGCGGAGAAGCGCTTTTTACCGTGCCGATGACGATATCGCCAACATAGGCATAGTGCCGGCGGGTGCCGCCAACCACATGGATGACCAGCAGTTCTTTGGCGCCGGTGTTATCTGCAATCGTTAACCGAGCCTCTTGCTGAATCATTCTGCATCTCCTCCGGAGATTTCATCAAGCTCGCCCGCTTCGCGGACTTCGGCTTTGATGATTTTCTCAACAATCCAGTGTTTGGTGGCAGAAATCGGAGCGCATTCCACGATGCTGACTTTATCGCCAACACGCGCGTTCAGCTCATCATGCGCCTTGTAAACCTTGCTGGTCCGCACCACTTTGTGATAAAGCGGATGTTGATAGGTGCGGGATACTTCCACACTGACGGTCTTTGCCGTTTTGGCATTGGTGACCGTACCGATAAGACGGCGACGCTTATTCATCTTAACCTTCCTTCCCAGAACGTTCTCGCTGCGCAAGGATAGTTTCGAGACGCGCGATCAGACGGCGGGTAATCTTAAATCGGCTGGTGTCGGTCAGCTGACCGGTCACCATCTGGAACCGCATATTCATCAGTTCCTGCCGGGAATCCATCAACTTATTCTTAATTTCTTCCGTAGAAAGTTCTCTTATTTCCTTGGCGTTCATGAACCTTCTCCTAACAATTCTTTGGTTACAATCTTGGTGCGGAAACCAAGCTTAAAGCGCGCGCGCTGCAGCGCTTTCAGAGCGGATTCTTCATCCGTTCCGCCGACCTCGAACATGACGCGGCCGGGGCGAATCACTGCCACCCAGTGGTCAACAGAGCCTTTACCCTTACCCATGCGGGTTTCGGCGGCGCGTTTGGTATAGGGTTTATCCGGAAATACGCGAATCCACACCTTACCGCGGCGCTTAAGCTCGTGCACAATTGCCCGACGGGCTGCTTCAATCTGACGCGCTGTCAGATAACCGCACTCAAGCGATTTCAATCCATAATCACCGAAGCTGACATCCACGCCGCGCTGGGCTTTGCCCTTCATGCGGCCGCGCATTTGCTTGCGGTACTTTACTCTCTTTGGCATCAACATAGTCCACTACCTCACAATTACCTGATTATTACTCGCTAATATAGACGCCTTCGGTGGCTTCGATTTTCTCTTCAGCCATACCCATGACGATGCCGCGATAGATCCAGACCTTAATACCAATCTGTCCGTAGGTTGTGGACGCCTCTGCGCGGGCAAAATCGATATCCGCGCGGAGAGTCTGCAGAGGAACACGGCCTTCACGCAGCGTGACGCGGCGCGCCATTTCCGCGCCGGAAAGACGCCCGGAAACGGAGACCTTGATACCGCCCGCGCCCTGACGGAGCGCCTGTTGAATGGCGCGTTTCATGGCTCTGCGGTAGCTGATGCGGCGTTCCAACTGACCGGCAATGTTCTGCGCGACGAGATACGCGTCGGTATCCGGGTTCTTGATTTCCTTAACGTCCAGGTCCACTTTCTTGCCAGTCAGGGCTTCCAGTTCCTGGCGCAGAATCTTGACGCTTTCGCCTTTCTTACCGATGAGCACGCCGGGTTTGGCGGTGTGCAAAGACACCTTAACCTTGCCGGGATAACGTTCAATTTCCACACCGGAAACGCCCGCGCGTTCGGCGCCTTTCAGCACCATTTCGCGGATGCGCAGGTCCTGATGCAGCTGTTCAGTGTAATCGCTGCCTTCGGCGTACCAGCGGCCTAACCAGGGTTTATTGATCCCGAGGCGAAAACCAATTGGATGTACTTTACGACCCATAATTTCTCCTTAACTCTCTCTCCGGTCCTACTCGATCTCACGCAGAACCACGGTCACGTGGGAACTGCGGCGCAGCTGGGGCTTAAAACGACCGCGCGCGCCAAAAGATCTCCATTTTCGGGTAGGAGCTTCATCTGCGTAAATCTTGTAGACCACCAGGTCATCCCGGCTGACGCCAAAGTTCTCTTCTGCGTTAGACATGGCCGAGTAGAGCAGTTTGCGAACAGGTTCGGCTGCTTTGTTTGGGGTCAGGCTCAGAATACCCAGGGCATCGACGACCTTTTTTCCGCGAACCAGATCCACAACCAGACGGGCTTTCTGGGCGGACGTTGAGAGGTTGGATAAGCTTGCTTTTATTTCCTGTGCCATCCCTGCCTCACTTCGAAGACTTTTCCTGAACATGCCCGCGGAACCATCGGGTCGGAGCAAATTCGCCCAGGCGGTGTCCCACCATGTTGTCAGTCACATAAATCGGCACATGACGGTGTCCGTCGTGCACGGCGATGGTGTGACCGACCATCTGGGGGAAGATGGTGCTGGCGCGGCTCCAGGTGCGAATGACCTTCTTTTCGCCCTTGGCGTTCATCTCTTCAATTCGTTTCATAAGTTTCGGGTCAACAAATGGCCCTTTTTTCAATGATCGAGACATCTTATCGTCCTTTTCTTCCTATCACCCACCACTAACGGCGCTTGGCCTTGGAGCGGTGGCGAATGATCATTTGATCTGTCCGTTTGTTTGTGCGGGTCTTGTAGCCCAACGTGGGTTTGCCCCACGGGGTCTTCGGACCGGGCATACCAATCGAGGAGCGCCCTTCACCACCGCCGTGCGGATGGTCGCGGGGGGACATCGCGGTACCGCGGACTTCCGGACGCAGGCCCATATGGCGAGCGCGGCCGGCTTTTCCAAGCTTCACGTTGCTGTGGTCCACATTACCAACCTGCCCGATGGAGGCGCTGCATTCCTGCAGAACCAGGCGGACTTCTCCGGAGGGCATGCGCACATGCGAGTACTTGCCTTCTTTTGCCAACAGCTGGGCGGAACTGCCCGCTGAACGACCAATTTGCGCGCCTTTGCCGGGCTGCAGCTCAATCGCGTGGATGGTGGTGCCAATCGGGATATTTGCCAGAGGCAGATTGTTCCCGGGTTTAATTTCGGCTTGCGGACCGGAAACGAGCGTATCGCCTACCTTGACGCCGAGCGGGGCAAGGATGTAGCGTTTTTCGCCGTCAGCATAGACCAACAGGGCCAGGCGGGCTGTGCGGTTGGGGTCGTACTCAATCGCGCTGACTTTGGCGGGAATGCCGCTTTTATCGCGCAGAAAATCGACCATGCGCAGCTGGCGCTTGGAGCCGCCGCCGCGGTGGCGGACAGTGACGCGGCCAAGGGAGTTGCGGCCGGCGGTCTTCTTGCCGGAGACAATCAGGCTGCGCTCCGGGCGGTCCTTGGTGATTTCCTCAAAGGTATAGCTGGTGCGGTGACGCTGACCAGGGGTTTTCGGTTTGTAAATCTTAACGGCCATTATTCCACCCCTTCAAATACAGGAATGCTGTCTTCCGGAGCCAAAGTCACAATTGCTTTCTTGTAACCGCCAGTGCGCAGCGCCAGACGGCGGGTGCGGGAGT
This sequence comes from Chloroflexota bacterium, assembly GCA_012517865.1. Lineage (GTDB taxonomy): Bacteria > Chloroflexota > Anaerolineae > Anaerolineales > Anaerolineaceae > Mesolinea. Next base: position 108,847 of record JAAYUC010000012.1, read on the forward strand.
TGCGGTGAGACTTGGCAGGAAGATTGATGATATTGACGCGCAGGACGTTCACATCAAACGCGGTTTCCACGGCGGTTTTCACCATTTCGCGGGTCGCGTGGCTGGCGACTTCGAACACATATTGGTGCAGCTTGGCAGCCTGGTAATGCGATTTTTCTGTCACCACAGGGCGCCGCAGGATATCAAATACGGAGTTGCTCATTCTGCTTCACCTTCCTATCCCAAAAAGCTCTTAATCACATCAAGTGAAGCGAGCGGGATAATAACTTTTTCGTACTGCAGCAAATCGCGGATATTCAGGTAATTCGCAAGCAGCAGCTTGGAATCCGCCAGGTTGCGTCCGGATTTGATTACGTTCGCGTAGGTATCGCTTTTATCGGGCACCAATACCAGGGCGCGCGAACCGCCGGTCAGGGCATTAATCGCCTTGCTGAACAGGCTCGCCTTGGGTTCGGCCATCGCGAGGTCGCTCACCAGCACCAGGCCGTTTTCCATGGCTTTCACGGTCAGGGCCGAGCGCAGCGCGGCGCGGCGCATTTTCTTGGGCATCGACTGGCTGTAATCGCGCGGTTTGGGGGTGTGGATGCGGCCACCGCCAACCCACTGGGCGGAAATTGTGCTGCCCTGGCGCGCGCGGCCGGTACCTTTTTGGCGCCACGGTTTGGCGCCGCCGCCGGCAACTTCACCGCGGCGTTTGGTGCTGTGCGTGCCAAGACGGGCATTCGCCATCTGGCGCAGGTAAGCCTGGTTCATCAAATCCACGTTCACTTTTGCCGCGAAGATTTCATCGGGCAGTTCTACCGTGCTGGATTTTTCTCCTTGCAAGTTATAAACATCTGCTTTCATGATAACTTTCTCCATTCATCACAAGCCGGCTACTGCTTGCGAGCCTCTTTGATGATTACCGTTCCACCTTTGGGACCCGGAACAGAGCCGTGCACTGCGATCAAATTGCGTTCGGGGTCAACCAGCGCCACAAGCACGTTCGAGGAGGTGACCTGAACATTGCCCATATGGCCGGGACCGCGTTTTCCTTTGAAGACGCGCCCAGGGGTCGTCGTTGAAGCGGAGGAGCCAGGGGCACGCTGGCGGTCGGACTGACCGTGCGTGCGGGGACCACCGGCAAAGCCGTGGCGTTTCATCGCGCCGGCAAAGCCTTTGCCTTTGCTGATGCCAATCACGTCCACATGTTCGCCTTCAGCAAAAACGGAAGCATCAAGCCTGTCGCCCGCGCTGATGCCGTCCAGTTTTTTGGTGCGGAATTCGCGCAGAACGCGAACCGGAGGCAGGTTGTTGGCCTTGAGGTGGCCGAGGTGCGCCTTGGTGAGGCGCTTGGGTTTCACCTCGCCAAATGCCAGCTGCACAGCGTTGTACCCGTCTGTTTCCGTGGTCTTCACCTGGGAAACAAAACAAGGCCCAGCTTCGAGAAGCGTTACCGGCACAGCGGCGCCGTTCGCATCGAAGATCTGGGTCATACCGATCTTTCTTCCAATAAGCCCTTTAAACATTCTATTCTCCTGTTAGTATTCTTTCTTTGCGAGACTGTCAGCATGGGCAAGCTGCATCATCTCCGCGCGATTCAGTCAATCGACCCTGTGTAGCTCGTCTGCCCACGCGGGTGCGGATTCTTAAATCGCCTGTTAAGGTTGCCGAAAGGGCAACCTTTTATTTTTACCACAACCCTGCATTCTATGCAAGGGTTGAAGCGGTTTTCGTTGTAGAGATTCCCTCGGCGCGCGAATTACAGCGCCCTCGGCAACCTTAAATCTTAATCTCGATGTCCACGCCCGCGGGCAGGTTCAAGCGCATCAGCATGTCGATGGTCTTGGAATCAGGTTCCAGAACATCGATCAGGCGGTTGTGCGTCCGGATTTCAAAGTGCTCCTGAGAGTCCTTATCAATGAAGGTGGAACGGCGCACGGTATAGCGTTCGAGTTTGGTCGGCAGCGGAATCGGGCCAAGGACTTTGGCGCCGCTGCGTTCCGCCGTCTCCACAATCCGCTTCGCGGACTGGTCCAGAATGCGGTGGTCATAAGCTTTCAAACGAATTCGAATTTTTTGTTTTGCCATAATCTTCCTAATCAATTCTTAGTGTGTTGCTCTCGATAATCTCGCCCGCGCTGTCGCGCCGGCGTCTATCTTCCTTATTCTCAGTATGCCCGGCGGAGTTAAGCCAATCCCAGGATTTTCTTGCGCATGGCTTCGGACACCTGCGCGTAATGCTTGAATTCCATCGTAAACACGCCGCGCCCCTGGGTCGCGGAACGCAGCTCCGTGGCGTACCCAAACATCTCCGAAAGCGGGATCTCCGCGTGTATCATCTGGGCGTTGCCAAACTGGGATTCCATCCCCAGCACATTCCCCTTGCGCGCGTTCACCTGACCGATAACATCGCCGGTATATTCTTCCGGAACCGTGATTTCGACTTTCATAATCGGTTCCAACAGCACCGGAGCGGCTTTTTCGGCGGCCTCGCGGAAGGCAAAGATGGCTGCCATACGGAATGCCATTTCACTGGAGTCTACCTCGTGATAAGAACCGTCAATCAAAGAGACTTTAAAGTCGGTCATCGGGAAACCTGCCAGCGGTCCGCTTTCAGCAGCCTCGCGGATGCCTTTCTCGACGGCAGGAATGTACTCTTTGGGAATAGCCCCGGCGCGAATCTGGTTTTCAAAGACGGTGCCGCTGCCGTTTTCCAACGGTTCCAGGTTGATGACCACATGCCCGTACTGGCCGTGGCCGCCGGTCTGTTTGGTGTACTTGTAATTGACATTCATCACCGGCCTGGTGATGGCTTCGTGGTAAGCGACGCGCGGTTTGCCAACGTTGGCCTGTACCTTAAATTCCCGCAGCAAGCGGTCCACCAAAACATCCAGGTGCAGCTCTCCCATGCCGGAAATGACTGTCTGGCCGGTGTTTTCGTCCTGACGGATTTTAAAGGTGGGGTCTTCTTCGGCCAGTTTCACGAGTGAATCGGCCATTTTTTCCTGGTCCGCCTTGGTCTTGGGTTCAATCGCCACAGAAATGACCGGTTCCGGGAAGCTGATGCTTTCCAACACCACCGGCGCTGAGGAATCGCTCAGGGTGTCGCCAGTAAAACTGAACTTCAAACCCAGGATAGCGCCGATATCGCCAGCCGCCAATTCATCAATGTCCTCCCGACGGTCGGCGTACATGCGCAGCAAGCGTCCAACGCGTTCCTTTTTGCCCTTGGAGGAATTATAGACAGCTTCACCCTGCTTCACTTTGCCCGAATATACGCGGATATAGGCTAAGCGCCCCATGTATGGGTCGGTGACAATTTTGAACACGAGCGCCGAGAGCGGTGCGGCGGGGTCCGGGCTGCGATGAACGATGCTGTCATCCCGCAGAAGCGTCGCTTTCACAGGCGGCACATCCAACGGCGAGGGCAGATAATCCACCACAGCGTCCAACAAGGGCTGCACGCCCTTGTTGCGCAGGCTCGTCCCGCAAAAGACGGGGGTAACGCTGGCGTTAATGACGCCTTTGCGCAGCGCAGCTTTCAGTTCAGCCAGGCTGATGGTTTCGCCTTCCAGAAACTTTTCGATCAGGGCGTCGTCCAGCTCGGCAATCTTTTCAACCAACTCCGCACGTTTGCGAGCAGCCTTCTCGCGGTATTCTGCCGGGATGGGCTCCACGCGCGGTTCCTTGCCGCTTTCGTCGTCAAAGTAAACTGCTTCTTCCTCGAGAAGATTAATGACTCCGCAGAAGGCAGATTCTTCTCCAATCGGGATTTGCATCGCGAGAGTATTGGCGCCGAGTCGGCGGTTAATGCTTTCGATGGTGCGGGAGTAAGAAGCTCCCATACGGTCCATCTTGTTCGCGAAACAAATCCGGGGAACGTGATACCTGTCAGCCTGGCGCCAGACTGTTTCGCTTTGCGGCTCCACGCCCTGCACCGCGTCGAACACCACCACGCCGCCGTCAAGCACGCGCAAAGATCGCTGCACTTCGGCGGTGAAATCGATGTGTCCGGGGGTATCAATCAGGTTGACGCGGTACCCTTTCCATTCAGCGGTAACAGCGGCGGAAACAATTGTGATGCCGCGTTCGCGTTCCTGAGCCATCCAGTCGGTGACGGTCGTGCCCTCATCCACGTTGCCCAGGCGGTAAGTTTTACCGGTATAGTAAAGAATCCGCTCGGTAGTCGTTGTTTTACCAGCGTCAATATGGGCGATGATGCCAATATTTCGATACTTCTCGAGCGGAAATTCTTCCATTAATTACCTGAATTTATTCGTTCCGCGGAATTACATGCGGAAGTGAGAGAACGCGCGGTTGGCTTCTGCCATCTTGTGCGTTTCTTCCTTGCGGCGGATGGATGCGCCCTGATTTTCAGCAGCGTCCATCAGTTCAGCAGCAAGTTTCTCGGAGAAGGATTTGCCAGAGCGCGCGCGGGAAGCGCTGATGATCCAACGCATAGCCAGGGTCAGCCGTCGTTCTGGAGAGACCTCCATTGGCACCTGATAGGTGGCGCCGCCAACACGACGCGGGCGGACTTCCATGACAGGGCTGACGTTTTTGAGCGCCTGCTCAAATACTTCCACGCCGTCCTTGCCTGTCTTGGCGGCAATCATATCGATCGCGTCGTAGACAAGACTGGTGACGGTGCTTTTCTTGCCATTCAACATAATGCGGTTAATCATCATCTGGATTCGCGTGTTGTTGTAACGCACATCCGGCGGGACTTCCCGTTTTTCTGGTTTGATTCTTCTTGACATTATTGCTCCTCAATCAAATACAGACAGGACAACCGCGTTCATTGCCTGAGCGCGCCTGTCTCTGCCATTAAGCATCCGGATTACTTGCCGCGTTTGGCGCCGTACTTGGAACGGGCGCGCTTGCGGTCCGCCACACCAGTGGTATCCAACGTGCCGCGCACAATGTGATAGCGCACGCCGGGCAAATCCTTGACTCTGCCGCCGCGCACGAGCACAACAGAGTGCTCCTGAAGCTGATGACCTTCGCCAGGAATGTAAGCCGTAACTTCCATTCCGTTGGAAAGGCGGACGCGGGCAATCTTGCGCAGCGCTGAATTAGGTTTCTTAGGGGTCATCGTACGCACGATGGTGCATACGCCGCGCTTCTGCGGCGCGCCCTTGGGCTGGCGCGTGCGGCGCTGCTTCTCAGAATTCAGCGTGTACTGCAGAGCAGGAGATTTGCTCTTCTGGTGTTTGGTCTTGCGACCGTTGCGAACTAATTGATTAATTGTTGGCACTTTGCCTCCGTCTATAATAAAAACTACTTCTTCATTTATCAATCAAGGCCATCAAAACCGCGGATGGCCTCCTCGTCTGATACTGAGCGCCAGGCATGAGGATACCATCCTTGCCTGACAGAGCGAGGGCTGATTCTATCACGCCCCATAACGTGAGTCAAGCAACCCGGTCGGCATGCGGTTATCACGGCGGTCGCTCTCTTTGCCGTAGCTGATGATTTCGCCGTCTTCCATGATTGATTCAACGGCCAAACCCAGGCTCTGAAGCTCTTTCACCAGCACCTTAAAGGCCGCGGGCGTGCCGGGAGCTTCAATCGGTTTGTTGGTGACAATCGCCTGATAGGTCGCCTCGCGGCCAACCACATCATCGGATTTAACGGTCAGCATTTCTTGCAGAGTGTACGCCGCGCCGTAAGCTTCCAACGCCCAAACTTCCATCTCGCCGAAGCGCTGGCCGCCAAACTGCGCCTTGCCGCCCAGCGGCTGCTGGGTGACCAGGCTGTATGGGCCGGTCGCGCGGGCGTGCACCTTATCCTCAACCAGGTGGTGCAGCTTCATAAAGGTCATGTATCCAACGGTTACCGGCTGGTCGTAGCGGTCGCCGGTTTTTCCGTCGCGCAGAATTTGCTTGCCAATCGTAGGCACAGGATTGCCGGTTTCGAGCATAATCTGCTGAGCGGCTTTTCGCAGCTCTTCCAGGCTCTGGTTCAGGTCCAGTTCCTTTCCCAAAGAATTCGCCCACAGGTCCAGGCAGGCTCTCACCGCGCGTTCATCCTGGGCACTGCGTTCGCTCACCGGGATGTTGTCCTCAGGGAATGCGGTAATCAGCGCGGGGTCGTAACCTTCAGCTTTCAGCCACATGTTCATCGCTTGCCGCCGGGCCAACAGCCGATTCCCCATCAATTCCTGGACGTCAATGCCGGTGTTTGCCAGCACATTCGCCAGATAAATCAGGCGCGCTTCCTCATCATCCTTCAGGTCTTCCGCGGAATACGCCTTGACGCTTTCCAGCCATTCCCAGGCTTTATCGCCAGTGACGCGCCAGGCCTCGTTAATCATCCAGGCGCGCGCCAATTCAGCTTCAATTTCCTCTTCGGTCGCGCCGTCAAAAACAGGCGTAATCGCGCGGAAGCCGAGGCTTTCGGCGGCCCACCCCAGGTGGGTCTCCAGCACCTGGCCGATATTCATACGGCCGGGAATGCCCAGCGGGTTCAGGATAATATCCACCGGGCGTCCGTCCTCCAGGAACGGCATGTTTTCAACAGGAACAACCATCGAAACAACGCCTTTGTTGCCGTGGCGTCCCGCCATCTTATCGCCAGCCATCACCTTGCGGCGCTGCGCGACGGAAACGCGCACCATCTTGTCCACGCCCGCCGAAAGGTCTGCGTTTTCTTCGCGGGTGAACACTTTGACATCCACGACGATACCGCGCTCGCCGTGCGGCATCTTAAGGGAGGTGTCTTTCACATCGCGCGATTTTTCACCGAAGATGGCGCGCAACAGACGTTCTTCCGGGGTGAGTTCTTTCTCACCCTTGGGCGTAATCTTACCAACCAGGATGGTTTCCGGCCCAACTTCGGCGCCAATGCGGATGATGCCGTTTTCGTCCAGGTTGCGGATGGCTTCATCACCCACATTCGGAATTTCCCGGGTGATTTCTTCGGGGCCCAATTTGGTATCCCGCGCTTCCACCTCGTACTTTTCAATATGCACGCTGGTATAACGGTCTTCTTCCACCAGGCGCTCCGAGATGAGAATCGCGTCTTCAAAGTTGTAGCCTTCCCAGGCGACAAAAGCAGCCAGCACGTTCTGTCCAAGCGCCAGCTTGCCGTCTTCCGTGGAAGAGGAATCCACAATCACATCGCCCTTATGCACAATTTGGCCTTTGCTGACAGCCGGGCGCTGGTCGATGCAGGTGGACTGATTGGAGCGCTGATACTTGCGCAGGGTATGTTCTTTGATGGTGCCGTCCATCTGGCGAATTACCAGCTTGTCGCCGGTAACCTTGATGACTTCGCCGTCTTCCTCGGCGATGACCACCTGACCGGAGTCGGCCACAGCGGCGCCTTCCATGCCAGTAGAGACAATCGGGACTTCGGGGCGCAGCAGCGGAACCGCCTGGGTCTGCATGTTGGAGCCCATCAAGGCGCGGTTGGCATCATCGTGCTCCAGGAAGGGAATCAGAGCGGCGCTGATGCCCACCACCTGGTTCGGTGCCACATCCATATATTCAATGTACTCGTAATCATAAATCGCGAACGTTGAATGGAAGCGGCAGGAATTGCGGTGCAGGAACTCGTTGTATTCGTTCAGCGGCGCGTTCGCCTGGGCGATGACATATTTATCTTCCGCGTCGGCGGAAAGGTAAACGTATTCATCAGTCACAAAGGGACGAACCCAAATTTTTGTGTCCTTCAGATTCAGCTTGCTGATTCTTTCAGCCATCTCCGGCGTCACGCGGGTTTCGGCCTTGTAAAGCACTTCGTTGGTATCCGGGTCCACAATATCCTTGCGGAGCAGATGATTCACAAGGTTCGGGTCGGAGGCATCCAGAAAGTGGCGCACCTTGCGGTAAGGTGTTTCGATGAAACCGAATTCATTGACAGTGGCGTAAGCAGCCAGACGGCCAATCAGGCCGATGTTCGGACCTTCAGGGGTTTCAATCGGACAAATGCGGCCGTAATGCGAAAAGTGCACGTCGCGCACGTCAAAGCCGGCGCGTTCGCGGCGCAAGCCGCCCGGGCCAAGCGCGGAGACGGTGCGCTTGTGGCGCAGCTCGCTTAATGGGTTGGTTTCTTCCATGAACTGGGAAAGCTGGCTGGAGCCAAAGAACTCTCGCAAGGAAGCCACCAGCGGACGAATGTTCACCAGGCTGACCGGGGAAACACTGCCGCCCTGTTCGCGAATGGACATGCGCTCTTTAATCACGCGTTCCATGCGGCGCAGGCCAACGCGCAATTTGTTTTGAATTAATTCACCGACGGTTTTGACGCGGCGGTTGCCCAGATGGTCAATGTCATCCGCGTGCGCCGTGCCGTTGTTAATTTGAATCATGTGGCGAATCAGGCGGACAACATCATACTTGGTGATCATGCGGTGAGAAACCGGAATCAGGTCCGCCAAATCAAGCTTCTGGTTGAGTTTGTAGCGGCCAACACGTTCCAGGTCGTAGTGGCGCGGGTCAAACAGCTGTTCGACCAGATGATTCCGCGCGTTTTCCAGCGTGGGAGGCTCGCCCGGGCGCAGCTTCTTGAACAGCTCAATCAGTGCCGCCTCGGCGATGGTCAATCCGCCGCTGAGGTCGTAGGCCGGCTCTTCTTCGAACGCGGTCTCAATGAAGTGATGGTCGGGATGATTGTCTACATCCTTAAAGAGCTCCATAATCTCTTCATTGGTACCGGTCTTCAGCGGAGAATCAGGCATACCGTCATCGACGGCTGCCAGCGCGCGCAGGAAAACCGTGATCGGCACGGTGCGTTTGCGGTTGAACTTCAGGAAAATGCTGTCATTCTTGCGCGTTTCAAATTCCATCCACGCGCCGCGGTCCGGAATTAGTTTGGCGGTCGCCAGTTCGCGCGCGGTGGTGCGGTCGACTTCAGCCTCAAAATAGACGCCGGGGGACCGAATTAGTTGGGAAACCACCACACGCTCGGTTCCGTTAATAATGAACGTTCCCTTGGGGGTCATTTCCGGGAAGTCGCCCAGGAAGATATCCTGTTTGACCTTATCACTGATATCGTTACCTTCCAATAAAACGGAGACGTACAGCGGGCAGGCATAGGTCAGGTCGCGCTCAAGGCATTCCTCAATCGGGTTTTTGGGCGCGTCAAACCAGAACTTCAGTCCAAATTCCCGCGAGATTGGAGTGTCGCTGGGGAAATGCAAGCGGAGATCGTTACCGTAAGAAACGATGGGGGATATTTCATTAAAGAGGCTCTTCAGACCCTCATCCTTGAGTCGTTTGAAAGAATCCAATTGGACCTGGATGAGTTGCGGCAGCTCTAACCCGACCGGGATGCGAGCGTACGTTTTTGGAGGCATCAAATCAGTCATTCACTTCTCCTAAACATCAAATGCGTGGGCACACAAAGGCAACCACGCCAGGGATTAAATCACAGCGCAATTTTTCAGTATATTGCAAATTATCTCTTGAGTCAATAGTTATTGAATCAACCGCGTCAAGAAATTGTTAGTCTACCACAAGGCCTCTTCATCTGCAAGTGCTTTTGGGAGTATTCCGGCGCGATTTTGCCCCATACTTTATGTTTCTTCAGAGAGCCAACCAACATGTTTCTTTTGGTTTTTGGGCTTTGCACCGCGCGGCCTGCTTCCCGCGCCTGACCGGAAGCTCTTTTGGAAGCCAGAAAAAAGAAAACCGCCCTGATTGGCAAGGTATAATACCAACAAGACCGGGAAAATTGAGAACACCATCCTGTCTGCCAGTTTATTAAAGGAAGGATTTTGTTATTGTGCCTGCCAACTTTGCGGTTGACCTCCCCATTGAGACTGTTATGTTGATTCTCGCGGGTCTTTTGGTGCTGAGCGTCGTCGCCAGCAAAATGTCTGACCGTTTTGGCATCCCTTCCTTGCTGGTGTTTCTGGGCATCGGGATGCTGGCCGGGTCAGAAGGTATCGGCGGTATCTACTTCGATAATCCGAAGATTGCCCAGGCGGTGGGGTTCATGGCCCTGGCCGTCATCCTTTTTTCCGGCGGTCTGGACACGCCCTGGCAGGAAACGCGCAAAGTACTCAAAGAGTCTTGGACGCTGGCAACGTTGGGGGTACTCCTGACCGCGCTGCTGTTGGGATTCTCCGCCCATCTGGTATTAAAACTGCCCCTGACGCAGTCAATGCTCCTGGGGGCAATCGCGTCCTCCACAGACGCGGCGGCAGTTTTCGCGGTGCTGCGCTCCAAAGGCGTGCCTCTGCGCTCAAAAATCAGCGCCACTCTGGAGTTGGAATCTGGAAGCAACGACCCGATGGCAGCCTTTCTGACCATTGGGCTTATCCAGCTAATTCAAATGCCGGGGCTTGCCTGGTATTCTTTGGTGGGGCTGTTTTTCATCCAGATGTTAATCGGCGTGCTTGTCGGCTACCTGGCGGCCCGCCTGCTCCTGCTATTAATCAATACGCTGCGTCTTGGATACGCGGGCCTTTACCCTGTCATGGCAGTTGGGATGGTCCTGTTCGCTTTTGCAGCGGCGGCGGCTTTCAAAGGCAGCGGCTTTTTGGCAGTTTACGTTATGGGGCTCGTGCTGTCCCAAAGCGATTTTCTGCATAAGAACAGCCTGTCGCGCTTCTTTCAGGGTCTGGCCTGGCTCGCGCAAATTCTCATGTTCCTCACCCTGGGGCTGTACGTATTCCCCAGCCGGCTCTCCGTGATCATTCTGCCGGGCCTGGCATTGGCGGCAGTCCTTATCTTTATCGCGCGGCCGGTAAGTGTCTTTCTCTGTCTGCTTCCCTTCCGATTTTCCTGGAGGGAAAAAGCCTTTATTTCATGGGTAGGTCTGCGCGGTGCGGTTCCAATCATCCTGGCGACGTATCCTTTGCTTGCCGGTCTGGACGCGTCCGGTACTTACTTCAACATTGTCTTTTTCATCGTGCTTAGCTCCGTCTTGATTCAAGGAACCAGCATCCCCTGGGCAGCCCGGATTTTTAAGGTGGAGGATGCCAGCCCGCAGGGAGCGGACTTCCCTCTGGAACTCGCGCCCACGCACAGCTGGAAAGGAATGCTGCGAGAACTGACCGTTGAAAGCGGTTCGCCATTTGCCGGCAAAGCCATCTACGAGCTGAAACTTCCCGCCAATTACCTGGTGGTATTGGTCGGGCGGGGAGAAGATTTCCTGATTCCAAACGGCAGCCTGGTGGTGCAGACAGGCGATAGGATTCTGGGGCTGGCCAGAGAGTCTGTCCACGAACAGGTGCGGGAGCTTTCCCGCGGACTGAAAGCCTGACGCGCTTTCATCCGAACACCGGAGAAAGCGTCAGAATTCCCCGCCTGACGGGAACCGGAAACAGAGACAAACTGCCGCCAAAAAGCACTTGGTGATTCGCAAACTTTGTTGTATAATAATTTCTTGCGTAAATTACGCAATATTTTTTGCCCGGAATGGAGGTGATAGCTAATGGCAAGTGTAACTTTGAGACCAAATGAATCGCAGGATTCATTGTTGAAGCGCTTTCGTAAGAAGGTCGTGAAGAGCGGTGTGCTCAGCACCGTGCGCCGCAAACGCTGGTTCATCTCCAAGAGTGAACAGCGGCGTATGGACAAGAAAAAGGCTATTCGTCGC
>JAAYUC010000002.1 GCA_012517865.1 Chloroflexota bacterium
AATGAATCGCAGGATTCATTGTTGAAGCGCTTTCGTAAGAAGGTCGTGAAGAGCGGTGTGCTCAGCACCGTGCGCCGCAAACGCTGGTTCATCTCCAAGAGTGAACAGCGGCGTATGGACAAGAAAAAGGCTATTCGTCGCTCCTACCGGAAGTCGTACGAAGCGTAGCCAACGCTGGAAAGAGGTTTTATGGCGAAAGAAGAAGAGAAGATTACCGTCGATGGAACGATTATCGAAGCCCTGCCTGGCACGCAGTTCCGGGTGCGGCTGGAAAACGGTCACGAAGTGCTGGCCTACCTTTCCGGCCGAATGCGCCGATATTACATCCGGATTTTGCTGGGCGATTCTGTGCGGGTGGAGATGTCTCCATACGACCTCGAACGCGGCCGCATCGTTTACCGCCAGCGCCGCCCGGGATCTTCTGACCTGCAAGACTTCTAACCTTGCATCCAATACAGCCCCCGAAGAATTGGGGGCTGTTTTTTCACGTGCCGCCTGCCCGCCGTTCCACGCATGACGCCTGCCGAACCCCCTGATTCCTATTTTCACATCCGCCGGCTGAACCCCAGGAGAGACCTGAACGCGGTGGCTGACCTGGTGGAAGCTGCTTTCGAGCTGAAAAATGACCCGGAAGGCGCTTGGGTCCTGCGGCAAATGCGCGCCTATGCCCGGCGTGCGCAATCCTACCCCGATATCATCACCCTCTCCGGCGCGCCGGAGGGCTTTGTTTGGGAGGAGAATGGCAAAATTGTCGGCAATATCAGCATCGTCAGTTATCCCCGCCCGGAAGCCCGCATCGTACTGATTGCCAACGTGGCGGTCGCCTCGGAATACCGCCGGAGAGGAATAGCCTCTGCCCTCACACGCCATGCCCTGCGATATATCAGCCAATGGCCGCGCGCCGAAGTCTGGCTGCAGGTCCGCTCTGAAAATCAGGCGGCCATCCAAATGTATCATCAGCTGGGGTTTGAGTTTATCTACGCGCTCTCCCAGTGGCGCTATTCCCCCGCGCAGCGGCTTACCGCCTCTCCTCGCGCCGGCTTCCCCCGGGAACTGCACGTGGGCGCCCGCAGGCTCGCGGACTGGAAAACGCAAGCGCGCTGGCTCGCGATAAATTACCCGCGGCAGACCCGCTGGTACCTGAACGCGAATCTGGACGCGTTTTCTCCCTGGAGTTTCCTGATACCTGCCAGATGGCAGGCCCTTCTGGCGCTATCGCATCTGGCTCTGCGCGATGACAGGCAGCTTTTGGGCGTGCTCACCTGCCAAAAAACCAGGCTTTCGTCCGACCTGGTCTGGCTGGCACTGCCGGATGAGCCCGGTGAAGATATGCGCGCAGACATGCTGCTCAGCGCCCTGTTAAAAAAAGAGGAGCCGGTCCGCCCGCTCTCTCTGGAATATCCGCTTGGCCGGGCGCAGTTGGGAATTCAAAGCGCCGGCTTCACGCTCGCGCGAAACCTGGATTGGATGAAGCTCAGAAGTCTCTGACCCCCAAAAAAAGAAAAGGGCTGCCCGCTAAAAACGGCAGCCCTTTCAGTTTTCCTAAAGCTCCTCGTCGACAATTGTTTCGATGAGTTCAAGGAATTCCTGCCACTCTTCCTTGAAGAAGTGCAGAGTTACATTATTCAGCTCGAGGTGATAGGTGGATTCGTTGTCCGGTTCATCCGCGCGCCAGGCAAGGTAATTCTCGGTTTCAGCAATGGTAGTGGTCACAGGTTCTTTCTCGTTGTCCATGGTTAGCTCCTTTTAATTTCTTAAATCTATTATCTCACGAAGCGCAGTCCTGATGCAAGTTTAAGGCTTATCCGCGCCTGTAATTTTCTCGTCAGGGCTCTCCGCGGAGGCGCGTCCGCGCTTAAATGCCTTCTGTAAGGCCTCCAAAACCCGCGCGCGGGCCTGCCTGAACCAAACCGGAATTTTCTTTTTTAAATAGCGGAAAAGGCGGGCGAAGAACAGTTCCTTCCGCTGGCTGCTGTACGAGATACCCTCCCACGGGTCCTGGTCAGTGAGTTTATGAAAAACATAATGGGTTATTAATTTGACCGTCGCGAAGACTGGAGCGGCCAGGATGATGCCTATCACGCCCAGCAGCTGCGAGCCAATCAGCGCGGTGATGAGCACCGCGGCGGGATGCACTTTGAGGGCGTTGCCCATCACCTTGGGGGTCATAAAATTATCGAGGATGTTATCCACGACCAGCGCGATACACACCACAATCGCGGCGTAAACCACGGGCAGCACGCCAAACGGCGTCGGGCGGGTGATTAACGCGACAACCGCAAAAGTCAGCCAGCTGACCCAGGCGCCGATGTACGGGATAAAGCGCCCCAGGCCGGCAATCAATGCCAGGCCGAGAGCGTAGGGCATGCGCAGCCCGCTTAACAGGACGGCATAAATCAATATCGCGGTCCCAACAACCAGAAATTCACCGCGGATAAAGGCGTTCCAGATATTGTTGACTTCCTTGCCCATGCGCTGGATGTCTTTTTCGTACCCAGGCAAAGTAAAGCTGATTTTTTGCTTCTTGACGCCGTCCGTTTCAGAGGTGAAGAAGTAAGAAATCAGGTACATCATAAAGGAACGAAACACCAGATTCGCGCCGCCGGAAAGAACCTTGCCTATCAGGCTGCCTGCTTCTCCGAGGATGGGCTGCACCCGTTCCACCAGCAGGTCGCTCAGGTAAGTGGCCGTAAGTTCCGGCACGAAAAAACTGAAAGGCCCTACCACTACTTCCTGATTCGAAAGATGCTCCAGATTGCTCACCAGGCCAGTCAGTGCCCCGCTCAACAGGTTGATCAGGTTCTGCAGCTGCCCAAAGAGCGTGATGCCGCCCCAGGTAAGCAAGCCCAACATAATCAGGGCCATCAACACATACACCAGCGTGGTTGCCAGCCGCCAGCTTAATTTGAGCCGTTTTTGGATGACGGTAATAATCGGCGTAAACAAAAAAACAATCAGCAGAGCAGTCAGAATCAGGCTGAGGTAATTCTGAAACTTAATCACGAGCCCGAAAATAAGCAAAATCGCGGCAAAACTCACCGCGAGCTTGGTGTTTTTGGTCCACCGCGGGGAAACTGTTTTTTCGGCTACGGGTTCAGTTGGGACGGGATCAGGCATGGCTAAATTTTAACTGGAATCACGGTAATATGCAAAAGCCCGCGAAAGCTCCCGAATAATGGAATAAGGGTAAAATTCAGGCATTCTTGGTTGGAAGGGTGAAGGGATGAAATATCGACAGTTCGGAAAACTGGATTGGCAGCCTTCAGCGCTTGGTTTTGGCTGCATGCGCTTCCCTGTTGTGGGCGACGATAACGCTGTCATTAATGAAGAACTGGCAGCCCCCATGCTGCGCCGCGCGATTGAAGCGGGCGTCAACTACATTGATACAGCCTGGCCATACCACCGCGAACAAAGCGAGAGTTTTGTCGGCAAAGTGCTCTCCGAGGGTTACCGCGGGAAGGTTCGTCTTGCCACTAAGATGCCTTCCTGGCTGGTGAATACCCGCGAGGATTTGGACCGCTTCCTGGATATTCAACTGGAGAGGCTGCAGACGGACTATATTGATTTTTATCTGCTGCACACCCTGAACGCCCGCTCCTGGGAAAATTACAGGCGCCTGAACGTCTTTGAGTGGGCGGAGCGCAAAATGGCTGAGGGCAAATTCCACTATCTGGGCTTTTCGTTCCACGACACTTACGAAGTCTTTGAAGATATTCTCAACGGCTACGACAACTGGACCTTTTGCCAGATTCAGTACAACTACATGGACGTCAACTATCAAGCCGGGCAAAAAGGCCTGCGCGCCGCCGCCAATAAAGGCCTGGCGGTAGTGGTGATGGAACCGCTGCGCGGCGGCAGGCTCGCCAAGAATCCCCCGCCCCCTTCGGTCGCGGAAGTGTTTGCCCGTTCCGGCCGGGATTGGACTCCGGCAAACTGGGCTTTGCAGTGGGTCTGGAATCAGCCTGAAGTCTCTCTGCTGCTTTCAGGAATGAGTACCATGGAACAGGTCGAGCAGAACCTGGTCAGCGCGGACCAATCCAATCCGGGCAGCCTGAAACCTGAAGACCTGGCGGTGATTGAACAGGCCCGGCAGGCAAGGGAAGCCCTTGCGCCAATCCCGTGCACACACTGCGAATACTGCCTGCCCTGTCCAAGCGGCGTTGCGATTCCGTCGGTCTTCGAAATTTATAACGAAGCCGTGATGTACGAGGAACCCGGCCGCGGTCAATCCGCCTATAAATACGACATTCAGGATGAAAACAAGGCCGACCGCTGCGTGGAATGCGGCACATGCGAATCGCTTTGCCCACAACAGATTGAAATCATCTCATGGCTGAAGAAAGCCCACGCCTACCTGACCCCGAGCGGGAGTTAATCGCTCCCGAACCCGGCCTTCCTGCCGCGGCGTCCAGTCGCGAAACAAAAAAGGAGCGCCTGCGTTTCTGGTTTTTCCTGGGCGCCGCCGCGCTGCTGGGAGTGATTTTGTATCTGCTTCCGCCCGGCGGTTTCTGGTCCAAACTGAGCGGCATTGGGTATTCCGTCTGCCATCAAATTCCCGACCGCTCTTTTTTCGCACACGACCATCAGTTTCCGCTTTGCGCGCGCTGCACCGGAATGTATCTTGGCGCGCTGCTCGCGCTTCTGCCGCAGCTAATCCGCGGACGAAAAAACAAGTTTCCGCCGCCTGTTGTGCTGGCTGCCCTCGGCCTTCTCTTCGCGGCATTTGCCGCCGACGGCCTCAACTCTTTTGCGGGGACCTTTTTGCCCTTCCGGCTGCCGTACCAGACCACTAATCTGCTGCGCCTCATCACCGGACTTGGCGCGGGGCTTTGCATCGGAGCCGTGCTGGCGCCGCTTTTTCACCAGTCAGCCTGGTCTGATGCCGAAGCCGCTGCTTTTCTTAGCACGCTTCCGCGCTTGTTCGCGCTGATGGGAGCTGCTGCGCTGATTGGGTGGGCGGTATACTCCGGGCCGGATTGGCTTAAAATCCCCCTGGCAGTCATCTCCGTGCTGGCGGTACCCATCATTCTCACGCTGGCATATACCATCCTGGCTGTGATGCTGATGAATCGCACGAACCAATCCAGGCGCTGGCGCGACCTGCGCCTGCCGCTGACAATGGGCTTGTGTGCCGCGCTTGCCCAGATTCTTCTGCTGGATTTGCTGCGCTTGTGGCTGACTGGAACCTGGGCGGCTATAAACCTCTGATTATCTACTGTCCAAAAACCCAATACGGCTATAATTAAGTTGAAAGTTCAGGCAATATAGAAGTAAAAGGGAAACATGGGAAACGTAGTAACAGGTATATTAGGAGCCTTTGGGCTCTCCGCGTCAGCAGGTCTGAACGCGTATATTCCACTGCTGGTGGTTTCGCTGCTGGCCAAGTTCACAAATCTTATCACCCTCAGCAAACCGTGGGATGCGCTTACCAGTTGGTGGACGATTGGCGTCCTGACTGTGCTCGTCCTGGTAGAGGCCATCGCTGATAAGGTGCCCGCGGTGGACCATGTCAACGATGCCATTCAAACCTTCATCCGCCCCACAGCCGGCGCGATTGTCTTTGCCGCCAGCGCGGGCAATGTCACCGAAGTCAGCCCGGTTCTTTCGCTCATTTGCGGCCTGTTGGTAGCCGGCACAGTCCACACCGTCAAATCCGTGGCGGTGCGTCCGCTCATCACCGCGACCACAGCCGGCGTCGGCGACCCGGTGGTAAGCACCGCGGAAGATGTAGCGGCAACGGTAATTTCAGTGCTTTCGGTAGCGCTGCCAATCCTTATGTTGGTCGTGCTGGTTCTGCTTATCTGGGCTTTGGCCGCGCTCATTCGCAGACTGCGCAAACCTTCACGGGAATATTATCAAGAGTAATTTAATGGAAAGGAGTTTCTATGACCACAAATAATCCCAATCAACTGCCTGTCACAACCTCCCCCTGGTCAATTGTCAGCCTGATCAGCGGCATTTCAAGCTATCTCGTCCTGCCGTTCCTGGGGGGCATCATCGCGCTCATCACCGGCTATGTCGCCAGGCGCGAGATTAAAAGCAGCAACGGCGCGCTCAGCGGGAGCGGAATGGCGACTGCCGGCCTCTGGCTGGGATGGATTAACATCATCCTGTGCGTGATAGTGGGTATCCTGATTATCCTGCTGATTGTCGGCCTCATCGCCGGATTTTCCGGTCTGGGCCCGCTTTCCGACTGGCTGAACAGTTTTGGATACTAACAGTTCCAGCAAACTTAGGCCAGAACTTATCGGCGCTCACGTTTCAACAGCCTTCCTGAAAAGGAAGGCTGTTATTTTTAAACAACCCAAGCACATCCTGCAGCGCGCGCCAGCATTCGGCCCGCGTTTGCCGGTCCAGAACCAGGCTGGCGAATTCATCCTGGTCCAAAAGTTCCATGCTGCCGTCGGGATAGACCAGCAAATCCAGCGCGAGGTCCAGCCAACAAATCTCGCCTTCCGTGAAAACAGCTGGCAGGCAAATATTACAGTACCACGCTTTCAACTGCTTACTGTCCTGCTCGTGCACCTGCAGCAGGTTGTAGCGGTGTTCGGTTGAGTACCATTCCAGAATGTGGTCTCCGCGGCGAAACCAGACTTTGCCCACCGCCATATCCTCAATGTTGAATATCCCCTCCACCAGGCGCGCCCCGCCGCGCTGCCAAATTAGCCTCGCGGGGTAAGCAATAATTAATCTGCCTTCCGCGTCCAGCTTATTAACCCGGACCAGGTGGTCTTCGGTCACAGCTCTCCCTTCAGGCAGCTGACCCGCTCCGGCGGAAAGGCAATCGTCACATCCGAGCCCGGCGCCAGTGCTCTGTCAGTCTGGATGCTGAAAGAAAAATCGTTTGCCCGCAAATGCGATTGATAAGTTTCCCCCATAAAGAGGCAGTCGACCACGCACGCAGAAAATTGGTTTTCACCTTCCGGCATGCCGTGCAGCACCAACGCGTCTCGCGGACGCAGTAAAAGCTGCGCCGCCCCGCCTACCTGCCACTCCTGCCCGCACGCGGAGGCCTGAAGGACTCCCAGCGCAGTCTTCACACGTAAAGGCTCCAGTCCGACCACACTGCCAGAAAGCAGCGTTCCCAGCCCCAAAAAGCCTGCCGCCCAGGCATTGGCCGGCTGCCGAAAAAGCTGCGCGGTGGTGCCAGCCTGTACAATCCTGCCCTGGTGCAGCAGCATTAGGGTATCCGCCAGGCCAAAGGCTTCTTCTCGGTCGTGCGTCACATAAATGGCAGGTTTCGCGCTTGCGTGCAAAATACTGCGCAGTTCCGCGATTAACTGCACCCTCAAGGCATGGTCCAGCGCGCCAAGAGGTTCATCCAGCATCAGCAGGCGCGGATTTGGCGCCAGTGCGCGCGCGAGCGCCACGCGCTGCTGTTCACCGCCCGAAAGCTCGGTAACGGCGCGTTTGGCAAAGTCCTCCATACGGATGATGCCCAAAGCGGCGCGGGTGCGCGCCTCCACTTCCGCCCGCGGCAGCCCCAGCATACGCAGGCCAAAGGCGACGTTCTGTTCCACCGTACGGTGCGGAAACAGGGCATAATCCTGGAACATCAGCCCAAACCCCCGTTTGTGCGCCGGCATATCGCTGATTTCCTCGCCGTCCCACCATATCGAGCCGCTTTCAGCTGCCTCTAAACCCGCGATAATACGCAGGAGCGTGCTTTTTCCGCTGCCGGACTCACCCAGAAGGCAGACAGTCTCCCCCGCCTGCACGGCAAAAGAAATGCCCTGCAAAAGCGGCCTGCCTTCGTAATTCTTGTAGATTTCCCGGATTTCCAGCATCAGAACAACTCCTCCCCGGGCAACCGCGCCTTTTCGATGGCCAGGCTGCCAAGCGCGCACACAACCAGCAGTATCGTGGACATTGCCAGCGCCTGCCCATAATTCAGAGCTCCCGGCTGCGAGATATAGCGATATATGGCGACTGGAATCGTGGGGTTCCGGCCGGTGCTTAAAAAGCTCGAAGCGCCAAATTCTCCCAGTGAAATCGTAAACGCGAACACCATGCAGACCAACAGCGGGCGCAGCAGCAGCGGCAGGTCCACCTCCCGGAATACACGCGCCCAACCCGCGCCGAGCGTGCTGGCAGCCTGCCGCAGAGAGTCCGGTATCCCGCGCAAGGCAGGCAGAAGCGTGCGCACAACCAAAGGGAGCGCCACAAGCGCGTGGGCGAACGGAATTAGAATGGAAAAGCTTACGCCATCCCAGGGGGCGCGCCGGAATACAATCACGAAGCCCAAACCCAGCGTGACCGCACTGGCGCCTAATGGGAGAATCAACACAGGTTCCAGCCAGCGGGCTAATCGCCCGGAAAAATGCAGCGCGTAGCTGGTTATCAGCCCAAGCATATTGGCAATGAGCATTGCTGCCGCGGCATACAAGACGGAATTGCGCACCGCGACCGCCGGGGGTACATAAAAAATGGAGCCGGTTGTATCCCGGAACAATTCGCGGTAATACCGCAGGGTAAAGCCGGTTTGCGCTTCACCGCGCTCGCCGCGCTCAGCTTCCAGGCTCACCAGGCTGCGCGTCACCAGGCTGAGCAGCGGCAGGAGCAGCAGCGCAATCAGCACGGCGGCGGTCACAAACGTGAAAACCTTCTCTTTCTTTGTCCGCGGCGGGCGTAAATTTGCCTTCTCCGCGCTGAGGGCGGCTTTCCCATAGCGCGGCAGACTGACGCGGTTGTGCGCCCAGGCCACCAGCAGGGTAAAGGCCAGCTGTATCAGCGAGAGCAAACCCGCCAAAGGCAGATTGAACAGATAGAGAGCCTGAGTATAAATTTCCACTTCCAAAGTGGCGAAAGCCGGACCGCCGAGCATCAGCACCACCCCAAAGCTGGTGAAATCAAACAGAAAAACCAGCAGGCTGGCGCCGGCTGCCGCGGGAAGCAGCAGCGGAAAGGTGACCTCCCAAAAAACCTGCCAGGGGTTCGCACCCAACATTTGCGCCGCCTGCGTCAGCTTTTGGTCCAGCCGGCTCCAGGCGCCGCCGACAATGCGAATGATAATGGAACTGTTGTAAAAAACATGCGCGAGCAGAATAGCGGGCAGGCTGTTCAACAAACGCACTGGCGGTTCCGACAAGCCGAAGAGCGCCATCAGGCCCACGTTCAGCCAACCGCGCGGGCCAAGCAGGCTGTTAAAACTGACCGCCACAACCACGGTTGGAAGAATAAACGGCAGCAGCGCGATAAGCCGCAGGAATTTCCGGCCGGCAAATTCATAGTGCGAAAACAGGTAAGCCGCAGGCAGTCCGATTACCAACGTGAGCAGCGTGGAAAGGACCGCCTGCCAGAGCGTGAAGGCGAAGGTTTTGGCAGCCAGGCCAGGAAAAAAACTCTGACCCCCGCCTTCCGCACGCATGGAAAATGCCAGCCGCAGGATGGCCGTCAGAGGCTGATAGAAAAAAATGAGCAGGAAAGCTGCCGGCAGCAGCCAAAGCAAGAGCTTCCACCAGAGACCGCCGCGTTTGCCATTCATGTTGCTCATTTCAGCATCAGCGCGGTCCAGGCCTGCACCCATTCATCGCGTTTCGCCGCGATAAGCTGCGGGTCCAGGCTGGCAGGCCGGTCGGGGACCGCGCTGGCGCGCGCGAAATCTGCCGGCAGCACGGCATCCGGCAGCACCGGATAGACAAACATCTGCAGGGGCATATCCTCCTGGAAAGCTTTGGAGAGCAAAAAATCAATGAATTTTTCAGCCAGCTGTCGGTTTGGCGTTCCTTTCAGAATACCGGCGAATTCAATCTGCCTCCAGCAAGTCCCGTCCGCCACAATAGAGCCAGTCGGCGGCTCTTCAAGCGGGGTTTCAGCGTAGATGAGCTCGGCAGCCGGGCTGGATGCGTATGAGACAACCAGCGGTTGGCTGCCTCTGCCGGAGGAACCGGAAAAATTGGTGTAATAAGCGCTTTCCCAATCTGAGACAACCACCACACCGTTTTCTTTCAGGGCTTTCCACCATTCCTGCCAGCCAGCCTCGCCAAAAGCCGCCACGCTTGCCAAAAAAAAGGAAAGTCCGGGTGAAGAAGTGGCCGGGTTTTCCACCACCAGCAAGCCCTTGTAGCGCGGATTGGTCAGGTCTTCCAACGACTGCGGCAGCGGCAGGCCTTTGCTGGCGAACCAGGCTTTGTCGTAGTTGATGCACACATCCCCGTAATCAATGGGCAGCGCGCGGTTCCCCGGGTCGAGTTTAAACGCGTCGGGAATGCGGCCCAGCGCGGGCGCGGCATAAGCTTCAAACAGCGCGTTATCCAGCGCGCGCGAGAGGAAAGTGTTATCCAGGCCGTAAAAAACATCGGCTTCCGGCGCGCCTGCCAGGCTGGTGAGAATCAGTCGGTTCAAAGCCGCCCCGGCATCTCCGCCTTTGATGAACGTTACTTTTGCCTGGTTTTCTTCTTCGAACCGCGCGACGAGCTCCGCACTGACGGCAAATGAATCGTGCGTCATCACGGTCAGTTCGCGAACCTCCTTCGCGGGCGCGGTTGGCGCCTGAGAGGCGCAGGCGGAAAGTAAAAGCATCAGCAGCGCAGCGCTTATCCATCGCTTGATTGTCATGATTCCGCCTCCTGATTGGGCAATTCCGGACGCTGGTGGATGATCAGGAGCGCGCCGCCTTCCAGGGATACCGAGAATTCCTCCCCCAGGCACACATTGCTGATGCCGCGCGCCTGCCAGGGCAGCATGGTTTCGCGCTCTAATGGATATGCCAGGCCGTCTGTCCGCACGCCGCGCGCCTCGCCCTGCCACGGCAGCAGCGAAACGATATCCCCCGGTTGGCATTCGGCTCTGAAAGCCTTTCGCGTCAGGAAAATTTCGACATCCCCCTCGTCGAAACGCAGCAAGGCATCTTTCAAATCCGGCCGCGCGAGGAGCGCCAGATTTGCCAGGCTGTGGTCCATCCGGCCGCCCAGAGCGCGGGTGATGACAATATCTGTGTATCCGCGCGCCAGCACGGCCTCCAAAGCCAGCTCCAGGTCGGTCTGGTCTTTCTGTCTTGGGTAACGGAGAATTTCCGCCCCTTCAGACTGGCAGCGCGCCAGTTCATCTTCCTGGATGGAATCAAAATCTCCCACCAGCAGACACACCTTCAGCCCCAGCGCGCGCGCGTGGCGCAGTCCGCCGTCCACCGCGACGATGAAATCATCGGGCAGCAGCTTTATGCTGCTGGTGCCGCGGGCTTCTCCGTTGGCAAATAGCACAGCTCTTGCGCGCGTACTCATCAAAAAACACCCTTCTGCCTTGGGAGGGTGTCTGAAGCGCTCTGCATCCCTCCGCCGGCATTATCCGGATCAGGTTTTGCGGGTCAGAAGCTTACTGCTTCCCTCTCAGCCTGAAATACAGGCTCCCCGTGTGCTTACTTTTAAATATTACCACCAAATTCCGCCCGGGCGCGGTATGTATCACCTCTTTGGAACAGCCAGGAAGGCCGGCGCGGCCAGACCAGCCTGTTTTCTTGATATAATCCCCCAGCAGACCTTCAGGATGAGTCTGCTCATCTTAAAATTGGAATCTTAACCTTGATGAACAACAACACCGTCAGCACTTCTGCCGTCTCCCGCATTAACGCCCTCGCGCGCAAGCTCTGGTTTCCGTTTTTGCTGCTGCTGCTCACCATCCTGACATACGGGCTGCTGACGTTCCGACAGGGCTTTTATCTGGACGACTGGTATATCATTCTCTTTAAAGAGAAACTGGGCAACGAAGGATTCCTGCTCTATTTCTCCAAAGACCGCCCCTTCCTTTCTTACCCCTACGTAGCGCTGATGGCAATCTTCGGCGAATCCGCTGCGAGCTGGGCCATTTTCGCCCTCATCATGCGCTGGATAACCACCTGCACCTTCTGGCAGCTCTTGAATAAACTCTTCCCGGAAAAGAAGAAGCTTTGGATGTGGGCGGCGGTGCTCTTCGCGGTCTATCCGGGTTTTAGATTCCACTGGTTCGCGATTATGTACGCTTTCGCGTACATCTTCCTGACCTTCTACTTCCTGTCTTTCCTGGGCATGGCAAAAGCACTCGAAAACACCGCCCGGCCCGCGCGCTATGGGCTTTGGACGCTTTTGGGGCTGGTTTGCCTCTTGATTGGGATTGTGCCGCAGGAGTATTTTTTCGGGATGGAGCTTTTCCGCCCGATTTTGCTGTTCCTCCTCATCAAGCGCGCGCAGAGCCCCAACCGCAAGGGGACAGCCCGCAAAACTTTCTTGCACTGGCTGCCGTACCTGATGGTTTTTATCGGATTTACCATTTACCGCGTCCTGCACAGCAGTACCTACGCTTATCAGGTCGGCATTCTGGACCAGCTTTCCGCTGCCCCCCTGGCAACCCTGCTCGGATTGGCCAGGCAGGCTGTCATTTCGGTAGCTGACGCGCTGGTGTACGCCTGGTGGCAGGCTTTTAGGCTGGTGGCGCAAAACCGTTTTCTGCCCGGCGTGATTCCTCTGCTAGCGGTGGTCTTATCCGGCCTGGCGCTGCTGCTGGTGGGCCTGTTCCCCAGGCAAAAAAGCGATTCCCTGCCCTTCCGGCAGCGGCAGGGCTGGCAGTTGATGCTGGCCGGGCTTTTCCTGTGTTTTGTTTCCCTCATCCCGTTTTATGCCGGCGGGTTCGAAGTCTCTTCCAAATTCCCCTGGAACCGCTTCCTGCTCGCGCTGACCCCTGGCGTGGCCGTCTTCCTGACCGGCGCCCTGGAACAGGCTTTTCGTTCGGACCGCCTGAAGGTGGTGCTGCTCGCGCTGGTATGCTCTGTGGCCGTCGGTTCGCAGTACCTCACTTCGGCGGATTTTGTAAAAAACTGGGAAAGGCAGCGGGATTTCTTCTGGCAGTTGAGCTGGCGCGCGCCCGGTCTGGAGCCCGGCACAGCACTGGTCAGCTCGGAGATTTCCTTTGGGAGGTATTACAGCGGCACCGCCCTGAACGGCCCCTTGAACCTGATTTACTCCCCGAAAGACAGCAGCGAAACCATTGCCAATATCATTCTGCTGCTCGACGGTCCCCAGAAAGAATATGTGCCGGAATACGTTCCGGGGATACCGATTGATTACAACCTGCGCGGACTGCAGTTCTCCGGCAGCACAGATAAGCTTTTGGTGTTTTCAATGCCGCAGAACAACTGCCTGCGCATCCTCTCCGGCAATGAACTTCCCGATGAGGACGTCTCGGCCAGAAAACCCAGCCTGTGGGAAGGCCTCGTCGCGCTGTCCGACCTGGATACCATCATCACCGACCCGGAACAGGCCGCCCTGCCGCCAGAAAGGTTTTTTGGTCCCGAAAATCGCGCTCAATGGTGTTATTATTTTGAGAAAGCGGACCTCGCTCGCCAGAAGCAGGATTGGGATACCGTCATTCGGCTCTACGATGAAGCCCTAAAACTGGACCTGGGGCCCAACGCGACCAGCGAGTACGTTCCGCTGCTCGAAGCTTACCTGCGTTCCGGCCAGGCCGAAAAGGCTTACCAGCTGCATAATCAGCTCTTCGATTGGTTTCCTGGCAGCCGGGCGCATTGGTGCACGCTGTTTTGGGATGTGCTGGCCAACGCGAACCTGAACGCCGCGGATAAGGCGCTGGTGAACGAAATGCTGACGCGCGAAGGCTGCCGCTAAGAAACATACTGGAGAAAACAGGCTGCGATGGAAACTGACCCAACCAAACCAAGCTGCTCAGTGGTGATTCCGGTCTACAACAGCGAGCGCAGTCTGCCGCTGCTGGTGGAAAGGCTGCACGCTGTCCTCCCCGGCCTGTGTTCCAAATACGAAATCATTTTGGTGAACGATGACAGCCGCGATAAAAGCTGGCAGGTCATTCAGGAACTCTGCGCAGCCAGCCCAGACGTGCTGGGGATTGACCTGATGCGCAATTTTGGGCAGCACAACGCGCTCCTGTGCGGCATACGCAGCGCGCGTTACGAGCTAATCCTCACCATGGACGACGACCTGCAGCACCCCCCCGAAGAAGCGCACAAACTTTTCGCCCGGCTCGCCGAAGGTTTTGATGTCGTTTACGGCGCGCCGGCCGTCGAAAAGCACGGCTTCTGGCGGGATTTGTCTTCCCGGCTGATTAAAAAGCTGCTGCACCGACTCATGAACATCAAAAGCGCCGCGACGGTATCAGCCTTCCGCCTCTTCCGCACTGAACTGACCCAGGCTTTTGCCAATTATCAGGGCGCGTTTGTGTCCATCGATGTGCTTCTCAGCTGGGGCACCACACGCTTCGCGTCGGTGCTTGTGAACCACCAGGAGCGCGAACACGGTAAATCAAACTACAGTTTCGGGAAGCTGCTGAATCACGCGCTCACGCTGGTGACGGGTTTCAGCAACGCGCCGCTGCGCCTGGCCAGCATCACCGGTTTTGTTTTCACCGCCTTTGGATTTGCTGTGCTGCTCTACGTGCTCATCAGTTATCTGGTGCGCGGCGGCAGCCTGCCGGGCTTTCCATTTTTGGCCTCCATTATTTCCATATTCTCGGGGGTGCAGCTGTTCGCGCTGGGAATTTTTGGCGAGTACCTGGGAAGAATGTTCAGCCGCACGTTGAACAAGCCCGTCTACGCCGTCCGCAGGACGATTAACAGTGCTGCTCCGCGAGAGCGGGCGGAGGAACAGAGGTGAACCCCGATCCCACCGCCAATTCCCCGGCAGAGCTTTCACCGCTGGATGAAGCCCGGTTTGGCGTAAGGTCCGCCCGCGCCCGCGCGGTGAGCGCCCAAAATCTGCCAGCCGTGCTGGAATTCTGCGCCGCCCATCAGGTGGAGTTCCTGGTGGCGCGCTGCCCTACTGCGGATATTGCCGCCGCTCAGGCGATGGAATCGGCCGGCTTCCTTCTGATGGACACGCTGCTCTACCTGCGCTTTAACCTGAAAAAGCAGCCCATCCCTCAGAACGAAAGCAATGTCCTTATTCGGCCTGTGCGCCCGGATGAGGTGGACCAGGTTGGCGCGCTGGCCCGCTCCGCGTTCACAGACTTTTACGGCCATTACCACGCGGACCCGCGCCTGGACCCGCGCTTAAGCACGGAAGTTTATGTCTCCTGGGCGCAGCGCTGCTGCACCGAGCCAGCTGCCGCCAGTTTGGTATTGGTCGCGGAATCAGAAGGGAAACTGCTGGGTTTCCGCGCGCTGCGGGTAAATTCCCCCACGCAGGGGGAATTCATCCTGGCAGGCGTCAGCCCGGAGCATCAGCGCCGCGGTATCTACCGGGCGTTCATTGTGGAAGGCCTCAGGTGGTGCCGGCAGCAAGGCCTTGAGGAAGTTCTAAACTCCACCCACGTGGCCAATGTGGCAGTGCAGCGGGCCTGTCTGCGCGTTGGCTTCGAACCGGCTTATTCCTGGTACACCTTTCACAAGTGGTTCCGATAAGCATATCGAGCTAATTTTCCCCGCGCGAGTTTCCCCTGGCGCGGGCGCTGGTAAGCAAATCAGTTACAGAACAGAGCAAACCATGAGCAAGATCCCTTTCAATAAACCCCCATTTCTTGGCAGCGAGTTAGATTACATGCGGCAGGCAATCGCCAGCGGGCACCTTTCCGGCGACGGCGATTTTACCAGGCGCTGCAGCGCCGCGCTGGAACAACTCATCGGCGCGCCAAAAGTTCTGTTGACCACCTCTTGCACCCACGCGCTGGAAATGGCCGCCCTTCTGCTGAATATCC
>JAAYUC010000013.1 GCA_012517865.1 Chloroflexota bacterium
GCCGACCAACCTGAAAGCCAGGACCTGTGTTTTTTGGGGGGCCGGGATTACCGGGACTTTCTGGCGGAATACGCGCCGCAGGCAGTCCAGCCGGGACCAATTACCGACCGCGCTGGCAAGCTGCTCGGGCAGCACAACGGGCTTGCCTTTTATACGATTGGTCAGCGCAAGGGCTTGCCTGCCGCGGCGCAAGCGCTCTATGTCTGGAAAAAAGACATCGAAAACAACCGTCTGATTGTCTGCCCGGCTGAGGAACTGGGCGGTGAAACCCTGCGCGTGACAGGCATGAACTGGATTTCTGGCGCCGCGCCGACGAAGCCATTCCAGGCGGAAGTGAAAATCCGGTTTCGCGCGGCTCCCGCTCGGGGAATGGTCGCGCCCGAGCCGGAAGGCGGCGCGTCGGTGCGCTTTGAAAAACCGCTGCGGGATATCACCCCCGGGCAGCTGGCTGTCTTTTATCAAAGCGAACAGGTTTTGGGCGGCGGCTGGATTGTGTGAGCTGAGCAGCGCGGCACAGACCACCTCTTGAGCGCCCGGCAGCTGATAATGCTGGTGCCAAAGTGTTTATTTTCGCAAGTGAAGCGATCCCCCTGCAAGCAAACGGGGTGATTGCTTCAGTCGCTGGTGCTCCTTCGCAATGACGAGAATTGTCATCGCGAGCGTAGCGAAGCGATCCCCCTGGAAGAAATCAGGCAGATTGCCGCAGCCTTTGCCGCGCCTTCGCGATGAGCAAGGTTGTCTCCCCTTTTTATGCCCTCACGGGCACAGGCTTCACACTTTAGATCGATTGACGCGAAACGGAGATTCTTCGCTTCGCTCAGAATGACTTGTTGTTTGTCATCGCGAGCAAAGCGAAGCGATCCCCCTGCAAGCAAACATGGGGATTGTTTCAGCCGCTGGTGCTCGATCGCGTTGAAGAATCCTATGTCATCCTGCACACAGTGCAGGAACTTTTTTTGTCCGATTATTTCAGGTTGAGGAACCCCTACCCAGCGACAAGCCTCAGGTTTGGGCGCACTCGTAAGCTTCCCCGCGCAAAGTTTCGACGGCATGGTCCAACACCGGCAAGACCACTTGCAGGCACTCCACTGCCGCTTTCGGGCTGCCTGGGAAATTGATAATCAGCGTCCGCCCGCGTATGCCGGCTTGCGCGCGAGAGAGCATCGCCCGGTCGGTTATCTTGCGGCTTTCTGCCCGCATTGCCTCAGGGATGCCCGGCACGAGTCTCTCCACCACAGCCAATGTGGCCTCAGGCGTCACATCCCGCGGAGCCATTCCGGTACCGCCGGTGGTCAGGATGACATCCACGCTGCCCGAGTCCGCCAGGCGCTGCAATTCCGCCTTTATCTGCTCAAATTCGTCCGGAATGATGAGTTGTTCCATCACGACCGCCCGCCCTTGCAAAGCCTGGACCAGGGCCGGGCCGCTTTTGTCCTCGCGCAAACCTGCCGCGCCCTTATCGCTGATGGTGATGACAGCCGCGCGCACCGCGTTCAGGATTTCAATCGTATCTCCGGCTCTGACTTCTCCACCGCGGATAACCCTGGTAAAGATGCCCTCAGTCGGCATAA
This sequence comes from Chloroflexota bacterium, assembly GCA_012517865.1. Lineage (GTDB taxonomy): Bacteria > Chloroflexota > Anaerolineae > Anaerolineales > Anaerolineaceae > Mesolinea. The sequence goes on from JAAYUC010000013.1 coordinate 1,572, forward strand.
TGCACATGCCCACCTGCTGGTAAATCTGGCAGTGCGTGTGGCATTCCTTGCCTATTTGCGTGACTTCAAGCTCGGTCACGCCAACGCGCAGGCGCGTTCCAATAGGCAGCGCGTGCAGCGCGATGCCTTTGGTCGTGATATTCTCCGCGAAGATGCCAGGCGCCAGCCCTTTCACGCCCAGCGCGGTCATTTTGTCCACGCTTTCCTGGTCCAGCAGGCTCACCTGTCGGTGCCAGTCCCCGGCGTGAGCATCCCCTTCAATGCCAAAATTTTCCTTAAGCAGAGCGCTCTCCACAGGATGTTTGACAACGCCTGTTTTGGTGCTGATATTAACTGCCACTACTTTTGCCAAGCCTAACCTCCAATGCGGCTCATATTGCGTTCTGAGCCGGAACAAGATTGAAACGCGTGCCCGATGGGCTTCTCATAAATCACTCGGCGGATGAGTTCCAAAAGTCCCTCATCATCGCCCGCTAATGCTTCTTTCAAAGAAATCTGCCGGTCCACCCCAAGGCAGGGGCGCAGCATTCCATCGCTCATCACGCGGATGCGGTTGCAGTCAGCGCAAAATTGATGCGAAATTGGACTGATGAACCCTACCCGACCCTGATATCCGGGCATCTGGTAATCTGAAGAGGGCTGCCCTGGGTAACGCGGGGGCAGCGCCTGCAGGTACGGCCTTTCCCGCAGCAGGTCCTGGTTCGAAATTCTTCGGCCGGCATTCCTGCCCTGGTCTCCGATGGGCATCAGTTCGATGAAACGCACATCCAGCGGACGGCTGCGAGTGAGCGCGATGAAATCATCAATTTCCCCGTCATTCATACCCGCCACAACAACCACATTAATCTTGAGCGGCACAAGCCCGGCAGCAAGCGCCTCGTCAATGCCGTCCAGCACAAGCTGTAAATCCCCGCCTGTCATCTTGCGGAAGACATCCGGCTTGAGAGAATCCAGGCTGATATTCAATCTGCGCAGCCCGGCAGATTTTAACGCGGAAGCCTTGCCAGCCAGCATTTGCGCGTTGGTGGTCATGGAGAGGTCTTTCAAATCCGGCAGCGAGCCAACACGAGCAACGATTTCCAGGATATCCTTGCGCAGCAGCGGTTCGCCGCCCGTCAGGCGCACTTTGCTTATCCCGAGGCGGGTCATGACGCGCACAATGCGCTCAAATTCCTCCGCGCTCAGTTCTTCCGCTTTCGGGCAGACGCCTTCATCCGCGCGGCAGTAAGTGCAGCGCAGCTGGCAGCGTTCCGTGACGGAGAGCCGCAAATAGGTAATTTCCCGACCATATTGATCAATCATGTTCTGGGATTATACCCTCTCGCACAAAATCGCCGGATTTTCCTCCGCTTTTTTGTTCCAACTGAATTTGCTCAATCTGCATGCCGCGGTCGACAGCTTTGCACATATCGTAGACTGTGAGAGCCGCGGTGCTGACGGCTGTAAGCGCTTCCATCTCTACGCCGGTTTTATAAGTGGTTTTGACACGGGCGATGATTTTAATGTGATCAGGCGGCAGAGTTTCAAAATCCACCGAAACCGCGGTGATTGGAATTGGATGGCAGAGTGGAATGAGTTCGGGGGTGCGTTTGGCGGCCAGAATTCCGGCTACGCGCGCACAGGCGAACACATCCCCTTTGGGCAGTCCTCCGGCCTGAATCAGCGCCAGGGTTTCGGGGCGCATGCGCACCAGCGCGCTGGCCGCCGCTTCGCGCGCGGTCTCAGATTTCGCGGAGACATCCACCATCCGCGCGTGTCCATTTTTATCCAGGTGGCTTAGTTCCATGGTCTGATTTCTCCAGGATGAATGAGGGTGTAGCCGCCCATGGCTTTCAGCCTGCGCGCGAATTCCACGCCGCGCAGAACCTCAAGCAGCCTCTGCACCATATCCAGATGAAAGGCGTTCTCGGCGATGATTAAATCATACTGTTCTTCACAGACAGGCACAAAATCCAGGTCGAAGATGCGCGCGGCGGAATAAATTCCCAGGCCGGCATCCGCGGTGCCTGCTGCGATGGCGGCCGCCACCGCAGTGTGCGTGTACTCTTCACGGTCGTAACCCTGGATGGCCTGCGGGTCCATCGCATTCTGTCGGGTCAGAAAGTCGCACAAGATGCGCGTCCCGCTGCCCTTCTGGCGGTTTACATAGCGCTTATCAGCAATGTCGGAAAATCCCCGAATCCCTTGCGGATTCCCTTTGGGGACGATGAGACCCTGGGTGCGCTGCACGCACTCCACCAGCACCACCCCTCCGGTCGGGAAGTACCTGCGCAAGAACGGGATATTGTATGTGCCGCTGGCTTCATCCAGCAGGTGGATGCCGCCCAGGTGCGCTTCTCCCCGTCTGACCGCCATAATTCCGCTCAGACTGCCCACATGCGAGGAGGCCACCGAGCTTGCCCGGTCCTCGCGCTTCAGGATGTCTGCCACCTCGTCCAGCAGCGGGTCGTGGCTGCCTGTGATAACCAGCGTGCGGTCAATATCAGCGCGGCTGCGCGTCAGACGCACATTCACCATTTCGCCGGCCTCGTACCCTTCGGTGTTTTGCGGGATGTAAATAATGCCGTCCGCTTTAACAAAGGAAGTGACCACGCCTGCCCCGCGATTTAATGGCACCGCCACGGTTTTTCCATTCACATTTCCCAGGCGTGTGCGTACAAACTCCAAATACTTAAGCGAGGAAGTGAGCCTGCGCGAAATAACAGCCTGAGTAAAATCAACCGGCTGCGAAGGCAGGCAGGTCAGGCTGTCTACAACAGGTCTGAATAATTCCTCCATCACCAGGATGCCCGAAACGGGATAACCCGGCAGGCCCAGCACCGGTATGAGCCCTCTGCCTTCGGGACGCGCATGCGCCAGGATAGCTGGCTTGCCAGGTTTAATTGCTACGCCGTGCAAGACCACTTCGCCCACTTTGCGAATCGCGTCTGTGGAAAAATCCTTTCTGCCAGCGGAGGAGCCGGCATTCAGCACCACCAGGTCGCATTCCGCCAAAGCTCTGCGCAGGGCCTGTTCAATCTGGTCTGGGTCGTCGCGCGCGCCCGGGTATATCCTGGGATTACACCCCCAGGTTTCCAGCATGCCGGCAAAGAGGGTGGAATTGGATTCAATAATGCTGCCCGCTTTCGGTTCCTCGGTCGGGGCAACCAGCTCGTTGCCGGTCGGGATAATGCCGGCAGTCGGGCGGGTTACCACCTCCACGCGCAGCACTCCGGATTCCAGCAGCGCCCCCAGCGCCGAGGGAGAAAGCACGCTGAAGGAGGGCACAATCATATCCCCGGCGCTGATGTCCTCGCCAATCTGGCGCACATGCTGCCAGGGCAGTGCGGCCGCGTAGAGCGTCACGCCGCCGTCTTCCTCCACCACATCTTCCACCATCACCACCGCGTCGCAGCCCTCGGGAAGCGGGTCGCCGGTATTGACCCAGACAAACTCATCCGCCTTAAGGTGCGCCGGCGTGGTTTCGGAAGCTCCAAAGCTGCGCTTTGCCTGCAGGGCAATGCCGTCCATCGCGCAGGCATTGTAATGCGGCGAGCTGATGCGGGCGTAGACGGCGTTGGCTGTCACGCGGCCCAGCGCGGCAGTAGTCGGAATGGTTTCCGTTTTATAGGTAAGCCCGGCCTGGCGCAGGGCGGAAAGGTATTTTTCCCGCGCTTCTTCCAGGGGGACGTTGGTTAGATACTCAAAAGCCATGAATTACCTCTTCAGAAGCGTTACTTCGACCAGCTCACCTTGCCGCAAGCCTTCTTTATCGCGCGGAATAGCGATATAGCCGTCCGCGCGGGCAAGGGTGGTAATCAATCCGGATTTACTGGGGATTGGCTGGGCTTCCCCATCCCGCAGGGCAACCGGCACATACTCTTCCCGGCCGTGATTGGAGGGCACCGCTCGCGCGACAGGCACCCGCACCCGGCGGTCTTCCAGGTCTGTGCCCAGCATCGACGCCAGCAGCGGACGGACTAATAAATGAAATATGAAATACGCTGCCACAGGGTTGCCGGGCAGCCCGAACACCGGTTTGCCCTGCGCGCTGCCAAACAAGGTGGGTTTGCCCGGCTTGACTGCCAGGCCGTGCGCCAGCAGTTCGCCCTGCTCGGAAAGCACCTGCGGTACCGCGTCTTTTTCGCCCACCGATGTACCGCCGGAAAGCAGAACCAGGTCGTGGTCTGCCAGCGCGGATTTGAGCGCGGCGCGGACTTCTTCGATGCGGTCGGGAATGATGCCGAGAAAATCCGCCCGTCCGCCGGCCTCAAGAACAGCCTGGGCAAGCATCGGGGCATTCACATCGCGGATTTTGCCCAGCGGTAAGTCCTCACCCGCAGGCACCAGTTCATCGCCGGTGGAGATAACCGCCGCGCGCGGCTGGCGCCGGACGGAAACCGCGGTATAGCCCATAGCTGCCAGCGATCCGATGTGCGCTGTGGTCAGCCGTGTGCCTGCCGTCAGCAGCACATCGCCCGGCCGCACGTCATCCCCGCGAAAAATCAGGTTAGCGCCGGGCGGCGCGGCTTTATATACCGCTATCAGTCCATCGTCCAGCACTTCGGCATCTTCCAGCATGACCACAGTATCCGCGCCGGCCGGGATTTCCGCTCCGGTCGGCACGTACACGCACTGCCCCGCCGATAAGCTGAACGCGGTATGCTCGCCCATACGGGCGGAGCCAATGAGCGTCAGCAGCGCCGGGATAGATTCCGAGCATCCAAAGACGTCCTGGCTGCGCAGCGCGTACCCATCCACCGTGGACCGGTCAAAATCGGGCACAAACTCGCGCGCCAGAACATCTTCTGCCAGAGCTCTGCCGCCCGCTTCCGCCAGCAGGACGCTTTCCGCGGGCATGCGCAGGCGGCCAAACGTGTGCGCTATGAGTGCTTGAGCTTCAGCAATCGTAATTACATTGAGCATAGGAATCTCTCAGGTCCAGCTTAAGTGTTTTTTAATGTTACCAGATGTTGGGATATCCCGGCCGCGGGGCACACCCTTCCACCTCCCTCATTCCAGGAGCGGTAACTGCGTAACCCCTTCGTCTTCCATCAGACTGATTGTTTCAAAGTGCCAGGAGCCGTTTTCCAGGTGGCACTGACTCATGCAAAAGGCCCGATTCCAGCGGCTGGCACGCATGCGGGGCAGCCCCTGCTTGTATTTGTCCACAAGCGTGCGGGCGTAACGCGCGAGCAGCCACTGCGATGGATTACTGTAGTACCCAAAGGCCGCCCGGAACGACCCAATCAGCAGGTCTGTCATCTGCAAAAGCTGGCAGTCCGCGTAGGGCTGCGCGTCTTCCGCGTCGGGGTCGCTGGCGCGGTCGTCAATCAAATCCGGCTGGTCGACAACGCCGCAGTAACTGCGCAGACCTGAAAGGCGCGCCACCACCCGCTGGCGGTCAATGTGGCGCCCCTGATGCAAGTACCCATCAAAGTGAATCTTTGTCACACAGACCGGATTGTCCTCGCTGAACAGGTAATGCAGGCCGCCTTTGAATCCAAAGCGGAAAGAGGTCTCCACTTTGCTGGTTTCATCGGGGTATTGCAGCATATTGGCATGATTATCGCGCTCCCGAAAGATGATGAACTTTACGCCGGAAGCCTGGTCGTCCAGCAGCTGATGCGCCTTTTCGCGCTCTCCGCGCGCGCTTGTGTAGTAATAGTAGCGGATGTGCTTGCTTTCGGAACGCATAAAGCCCAGCGCGATGCTCAGCCAGGCTTCTGCCAGGTCGCGTTTAGCGCCAGGCCGGTTGATTTTCTTGAAGCTGATTTTGTACGGATACCCCACCAGCTCCCGCGCGGTGACCAGGTAGCGGACAAACGCTTCCTTTTGGGAGACCGGCACCAAAAGCATCCCGTGCCAGTACCCGCTGCGGGCGGATTCATCATGGTACAGTTCGTAAGCTTGCGCGCTGATGTTCTTTTCCATCACTCGTCAGTTGATTTTACCGCAGCCCTCCTCGCGCGGCACCCATTTTTGCATTCCTGTGCATCAGGGTGCGAACATTCTGTTAAATTATCGGGTAAAATTCTTTATCATCTAACAGGCTGCCCGGCATGGGTGTTTTCTCTCATTTCTTATTCACCATTTGGTGAGTGACCGTTTCATTCGACAATCGAACAGGAGGTGGTTCTATGAAAACCGTTGTTGCGGGCGCCCTGGGGGAATGCGTCCATGTTGCCGGCGTCATGAATTTTCTTAATCTGGCCGAAATTGCCGGCTGGCGCACCGTTTTTCTTGGCCCGGCCGTCCCTGTCGATGAATTCCTACGCGCCGCGCGTGAGGAGCAGGCCGACCTGGTCGGCGTTTCGTACCGGTTGACGCCGGAAACGGGCGAGCGCCTTCTGGGTGAATTCGCCGAGGCCGCGGATGAACTGCGCCAAAGCGGAACGCGTTTTGTCTTTGGCGGCACGCCGCCCGTGACCCAACGCGCGCGCACACTGGGCTTCTTCGAACGCGCCTTCGACGGCAGCGAGCCCCCCGAGGAAGTGCTCGCCTTTTTACGCGGTGAAAGCGCGGACCGCGGCGACCCGGCCAGTTACCCCCAAACCGCCCTGGAACGCATAGCCTGGAAAGCGCCCTACCCCCTACTGCGCCACCATTTTGGCCTGCCCACTATGGAAGCCACGCTGGATGGGATTGCCCAAATTGCGGAGGCGCGCGTCCTGGATGTCATCTCGCTGGGCACGGACCAGGACGCCCAGGAGAATTTTTTCCACCCCGAACGCCAGAATCCGCGCGCCAAAGGCGCGGGCGGCGTGCCCGTGCGCAGCGCCGAAGACTTTCGCGCCCTCTACCAGGCTTCCCGCCGCGGCAACTACCCGCTTCTGCGTACCTATTCCGGCACGGACGATTTTATCCGCCTGGCCGAGCTTTACATGGAGACCATCCACAACGCATGGTGCGCTGTGCCGCTGTTCTGGTTCAACCAGCTCGACGGGCGCGGTCCGGTCAGCCTGGAAGACTCGCTGCGCCTGCACCAGGAGCTGATTCGCTGGTACGGTGAGCGCGGTGTGCCGGTGGAATTGAACGAACCGCATCACTGGGGCATGCGCGACGCTTCGGATGTCATTTTCCTGGTGTCCGCCTATCTTTCGGCCTATAACGCCAGGGCTTTTGGCGCGCGCGATTATATCGCCCAGATGATGTTCAACAGCCCACCCGGCGCTTCCGACGTGATGGACCTGGCCAAGATGCTTGCCATCCTCGAGATGACCGCCCCGCTGGAAAACGAAAACTTCCGCATCCTGCGCCAGACTCGCACAGGCCTGCTTAGCTACCCGCTGGAAGATAACGCCGCCCGCGCGCACCTCTCCGCCAGCATCTACCTGCAAATGGCCCTCAAACCCCACATTGTGCACATTGTCGGGCACACAGAGGCTGACCACGCCGCCACTGCCGGCGATATCATCGACGCCTGCCTGATGGCGCGCCAGGCTGTCGCGAACGCCCTCAAAGGGCAGCCGGATATGCTGGCTGACCCGGCCGTGCAGGCGCGCAAAGAGCACCTCATCGCAGAAGCCCAACTCACCCTGCAGGCTATCCGCAGCCTGGCGGAGCCGGGCGGCCCCGACCCGCTGACAGACCCGCTGGTGCTCGGCAAGGCCGTGCGCCTGGGCATCCTGGACGCGCCGCACCTGCGCGGCAGTAAAATCGCGCGCGGAGTCATCAAGACCCGCATCATTCAAGGCGGCTGTGAAGCCGTCCATCCCGACGGGAGCCCGCTTTCGGA
>JAAYUC010000014.1 GCA_012517865.1 Chloroflexota bacterium
AGCACCAGGCTGGGTTGGGAAAGCAGCGGGCTGAAATCTATCATCGCGCCAACGCCCACAAAAATCAGCAGTGGAAACAGTTCGGTTTTAATACCGGCGTCATAAATGACTTTCATGAAACCGACTTCGTTGGACATGCCCAGATTGGCAAGCAAGCAGCCAAATCCAATCGGCAGAAGCAGCACTGGCTCGTATTCCTTGGCAATCGCCAGGTAGATGAGCACCAGACCAACCGCGAGCATCACCGCCTTTTGCCAGCTAAAATCCGCGAAACCTTTTCCCAATTCCGTCAATAGTTCAGTCAGGTCCATGGACGCGTCCTTTAGGCTTCAAAACGGAAGAGCGGCTGATTGTGGCGCACCTGGTCGCCAGCGGAAACAAACACTTCCGCGATGACACCATCCCTGCCGGCCCGGATGATATTTTTCATTTTCATAGCTTCCAAAACGCACAGAGGGTCGCCGGATTTGACCTGCGTCCCTGCTTTCACCTGGACTTCAACAATGACCCCGGGCAAAGGCGAGTTTACATCCCTGCCGCCTGGCGCAGCTTTGGGCGCAGCCGGGCTGGCTGCCGGCCGCTCTGGAGCAGGCTGCACGCTGGCCGGGTTTGCTGGCTGCGTTGCCGCTTGTTCCTCCGGCCAGACATCAAAGACCTCGCCGTCCACCTCAGCGCGCACAGGCCGCGCGTGCAGGTCCTCAATTTTTACTGCGTAAGTTTTTCCCGCGATGCTTACATTAATAATCATTTTTTCTGTCCTCTGCCTGGAGTATGAATTGTCTGACGAACGCGTCCGCTCAACAGCCACTGGTTTTCCATTTTGGCTGTTTTTACCGGCGCGGCTTGTGTGGGGCGGGCTTTCTCCGCCGCGAGGGCGAATGCCACTGCCGCCGCGGCAGCTTGCGCGGCGCGTTCAGCCTGCTGCGGTGAATCCTGGTCTTCAGCTTGCGGGGTTTCCGCTTCCTTGGCGGGGCGGGTGGTCAGGCGTACCAAAAGAGCCATCACCCCCCACAGCGCGATAATCATCAAAAAGACCAGCCCCATCCCAAAGGCGGTAATCGATAAGCCTTGCAGTAATGCTTCTGCCATCTCTCACCTGACCTAAAGCGGTATGTTGCCGTGTTTTCGCGGCGCCGCGCTTTCGACCTTATTTTCCAGCGATTCAAGCGCTTCGATAAGTTTCTGGCGCGTCTGCGCCGGCTCTATCACCTCATCAATGTACCCCGCGCGGGCCGCGGCGTAGGGATTCAGGTATTTCTGGCGGTATTCCTCCTCCAGGCGTTTGCGCTCCGCGGCCGGGTCTTCCGCTTCAGAAATTTGTTTGCGGTGGAGGATGTTGGCCGCGCCTTCAGCGCCCATCACGGCAATTTCCGCGCTGGGCCAGGCATAGGTGATATCCGTGCCCAGAAATTTGCTGCTCATCACAACGTACGCGCCGCCGTAAGCCTTGCGCGTGACCACGCTGACCTTGGGAACGCTCGCCTCGGAGTACGCGAACAGCACTTTGGCGCCGTGGCGAATAACCCCGCGGTGTTCCTGGTCCACTCCAGGCAAAAAGCCGGGGGAATCCACAAAGGTGATAATGGGCAGATTGAAGGCATCGCAGAAGCGCACCATCCGGCTGATTTTATCGGCCGAGTCGATGTCCATCACGCCCGCCATGCTGGCAGGTTCCTGGGAGATAATCCCGACCGGTTTGCCGTCCAGTCTGGCCAGGCCGACAATGGCGTTGGGAGCAAAACCGGCCTGAATCTCAAGGAAAGAACCCCGGTCCACAATTTCCTGAATGGCTGTGTGCAGGCTGTACGGTTCATCCGGATTGAGGGGCACAAGCGAGTTCAGCGCTTCGGAGCGGCGGGTTGGGCTGTCGCCGCTTTCCAGTACCGGCGCGGAATCCACATTATTGGCGGGCAGGTACCCAAGTACCTTCCGGCAGAGGGCCAGCGCTTCGCGCTCGCCCGGGGTTACCAGGTGCGCCGTGCCGCTAATGCCCAGGTGCACATCCGCGCCGCCCAGCGATTCAAAATCCACATCCTCGCCTGTCACTGTTTTAATCACCTGCGGACCGGTGAGGAACATGTACGACTGCTTTTGGACCATGATAATCAGGTCGGTCAGCGCGGGAGAGTAGGCGGCGCCGCCGGCGCAAGGACCCATAATCAGGCTGATTTGCGGAACCACCCCGGAGTATTGGGCGTTGCGGCGGAAAATTTCCGCGTACCCGCCCAGGCTTTTCACACCTTCCTGGATGCGCGCGCCGCCGGAATCAATCATTCCGATAATAGGAGCCCCGTTTTTGGCCGCCAGGTCCATCACCCGGCAAATCTTTCGGCTGTGCATCTCGCCGAGCGCGCCGCCCTGAACGGTGAAATCCTGGGCGTAAACGTAAACCAGCCGTCCATCCACTTTACCGTAACCGGTCACCACACCGTCTCCGAGCGTGGATTCGGCCTGGGGGTCATTCTGTTGGACTACCAGCGCTTCAAGCTCCCGAAAACTGCCTTCATCCAAGAGTAGCTGGATGCGCTCGCGCGCCGTCAGGCTGCCTTTGGCATGTTGTTTATCGATTCTGGCCTGACCGCCTCCTAACATGGCTTCAGCCGAAATCTTGCGTAGTTGTTCCAGGCGGGGATCTGCTTCAGTCATTCTGCTCCTTTATTAGAACAAAGTTACTTCGGCCGCCGGGTTTTGGATGAGTTTTGGCGGCAGCCGGATTGCATAATTGTAACATCATCGCCTGCCGGGGGGAACGGAATTATTTTTTAGGGAGAGACCGGTCGAAAGGAAAAATATTAAAATTCGTGCTTGGTGAAAAAATTTTGCAGGCGCGGCGATTTTCTACAGGCTTCGCCTTCGGGGCTGATTGCGCGCCGGAGGCAAAGCTGGCAAGCGCGACGAGACTGAAGAGGGAAAGCCCACCCCTCTTCTGCCCTGCAGGCACCACCCTCGATGGGTACGGCTGTACTAACCAGCCCTGCAACCAGCTTTTATTAAAGGAAAAAATTGAAGCCACCCTAGGGAAGCTTGCTGAGCTGCCCAATCCACCGAGACCGCAGATTACCGCAGTTTCTCCGCGCGCTGCGCGATTATTATCCTCCACCTGCAAACTGCACGCCAAAATTTCCGGGGCCCCGGCTGCTATCAGGGAATCACCGCGTAGTAAAGCTCGCTGCCAAATGCCAGGTACACATTGCGGTTGGACCCCACATTAAACGCCGTGACCGGCCGGCCCGGCAAACTGCCGCCGCCCGCGCCGGCCCGCAGCACGCGGTTCAGGTTCAGCCGAAGGCTGAACTGGTACAATTCCGCCCGCTCGGCCGCCAGGTAGTACAGCGACGGGTCCGGAGGAGGAGAGTACGCCAGCTGGCTGAAGCGTATCGCTTCAAAATCAAGCGTTCCGGCCTCCGCCCCGCCGCGCGCGTCCTGGTACACATATGGGTCCTCGCATTCCACCGTGCCAGTGACGTTGGATGCCAAGCAGTGCGAACTGCGGCCGTCCGAAAACAGCAGGAAAAGCTCGTCACCGCTCACCGCTGCCCCGACCGCCTGCGTAAGGTCAATTGGTTTTTCCTCGAAGTAAGAATCGGGGGGATTCGTATACTCCAAATTGGCGCCGCGGTAAATCCACAGCGCGTTCCGGATAGTATCCAGTACAAACAGCCGGCCGGCATCGTACAGGACTGCCTGTATTTTCCCAAAACCTCCATCCGGGGGAATGAGCGCGAAAGCTTTCGGCTCTTTGCCCACCCCACAGAGCAGGCCGTTTCCGTTCGCGTCCAGGGCGAGGATGGGCGCGCGGGCCGCGTTGTTGATGGGCACGGCCAAGACGTCTGCCAACTCCCGAACCTGAACGCCGTCGCGCAAGCCCGGCTGGCAGTTGAATTCCAAATCCGGAACATAGCCGCCGCTGGACGGGCTGAGGTGCAGCACAGTGCCCGTGGCCTTATCCAACAGGTAGAGATCGGTACCTACCGAAACAATCCGGGAAATTTCCAGGCCGGTCATCATGGTTGAAGTGTAGGCGGGTTTGTACACCAGCCGCACAGCGCCGTCCAACACGTCCAGTGCGTCCTGAGCGCGCACGCGCAAGGCCCGCAGTTCGCTGCTTTGGCGGTAGGTTTCGGCCTGGTCCAGCCAGGAAAGCACCTGCTGCCAGGCTTCGCGCTGGGCCGCCGCGCCTTGCATCGCCGCGGCGTTTTCGGCCGCGGCCTGCGCCTGCGCCATCAGGTACGCGTACTGGCTGCCCTGTCCCTGGCTGATATAAATTGCCGAAAGAATCCCCACAACCAGCAGCGGCACCAGAACGGCAAGCAAAAGCTTTGTGCCGCGGGACAGTTCCGCGCTCTCGGTCTGTTCTTCAACAGACCGCTTCTTCTCTCCAGTCAAAAAAGCAGCCAGTCCTTCGCCCAATTTGTTCATGGTTCCAGCACCGTCCGCGACCTTGCGGTAGGCAGTCTGTCTGCGCAGTTTTCTGGCTGCTTTTTCAGCCGCGCGGTCGCGAGGTGCTTTTTCGGGGGTTTGTTCGCTGTAATAGCGCGCCGCCCGGCGGCCTGAGGCGGCCGGTTGTTCCGGAAGCAAAGAGGGCTGCAATTCGGCTGCTGCCTCAGTTTCTATCGGCACTGCCTCGGGAACGGACTGCGCGCCCTCGGACGGGAGTTCTGCGGCAGCACTGGTCTGCGCGCCGCCTGTGAGTTCAGGCTCAGGCGCGGCTTCCAACTGGGCGCTCACCTCCATCTGCGCATGAGCCGCGAAATCCGCTTCCGCTTCGGCCGCGGGGATGAGCGGTTCTGTTTGCGCGGGCGGCTCGGCCACGCTCTGGGCAGCCGTCGGCTCTGGTATTGCTGCCGCCCAAAGCACCGCGCCTTCCCCAGCCCGCACCCGCGCCAGGCCGACCTCGGCCGGTAAAGGTTGGTTGGATTCCAATTCGTCCAGGAGGGTTTTCAGTTCAGGCTGCGCGGAACCGCCGCTGTTTGCTAAAAAGGCAGCCGGGAACTGGGTCGAGAACAGGATTACGTCGCCCTCGTCCACAGCCTGCTGGAAAAAACGCATGCGCGGCACCTGGGTAAGGCCCAATCCGCGCGGGTCAAGGTCTGGGTCAAAAAAGAAGGCGCGGGCACCAGGTTTGGCCAGCACAGCCTGGCTGAGCCCGGCCTGAGCCAGGAAAAGAGTGTTGTGATGGATGACGCCCAGTGAAAGATGGGCGGAAACTGAAAGGCTTTCCGGCGGGAGAAGCAGGTTTTTTTCCGCCAGCGCCCCGTTGAGGGCGAATATGACCGCGCGCATCGCGGAAGTCACCGAGCCAGAACTTTTGTAAAAAATCGCGCTAGAATTCTCCAGCCATTTCCTGACCAAATCGGCGCTGAGCGGTTCGCCGCTCTTTTGGGAAAGCAGCATCAAGAGGTTATCTTCCTCGCGGCCGCGCGCTGTCCGTTTGGGAATGGCCGCCCCAAAAAAACCCGGCAGCGCGGAGGGATTGGTGCAAATAAGTTCCAGATTATGTTTCATGAACCGCCCCGGTATGATTAATAACATCAAAACAAGTACATTATACATTACGCGGGTAGCTCAAAAGGTATAATCAAACTATGGAATTTACCTGCGTGCGCACCACCGCGGAATGGGATGCGCTGGCTTTGGAATGGGAGCAGCTCTATGAGCGAACTCACTTGCGAGTCCCGTTTTTGCGTGTGGGCTATCTGCGCGCCTGGTGGCAGACTTTGGGCGGCGCGGAGTGGCACCGGGAAAACAGCTCGCTGCGGATTATTACCGCCCGCGAGGGCGGCCGGCTGATAGGGACCGCGCCTTTCTTTCTGAGTTCCAAAGACGGCTCACAGCCAGCCCTGCGCTTCGTTGGTTCGGTCGAAGTCAGCGACTATCTGGATTTTCTCGCCGCGCCCGAAGCGCTGGATAAATTCCTTAACGGCTTATTCGCCTTCCTGCGCCAGGACCCCGAGCTGGGAGCTTATCCCATAGAGCTGTTCAACCTGAGGGAAGACTCCCTCAGCATGCTTTTATTGCCGCGCGCCGCTGAGCTGAACGGGTACACCTACGCGGAAGAGCGCCTGCAGCCTGCTCCTTACATCCCGCTGGCGGAAAGCTGGGAAGCTTATCTGGCCGGCATTACCAAGAAGCAGCGGCACGAAATCCGCCGGAAATCCCGCAATGCCGAAAACCGGCACCAGACCGACTGGTACCTGGTGCAAGACGGGGAAAAACTTGAAGAAGAAGTGGATTCGTTTATCTCTATGATGCGCAAAGACCCGCGCAAGGAATCCTTCCTCAACCCTGCCATGCGCGAGCATCTGCTGGCGGCCGCGCGCTGGGCGTTCGGGCTGGGGCAGCTGCACCTGGCATTTCTGACCTTTGAAGGGCACAAAGCAGCGGCCTATTTCAGCTTGAATAGCGGCGGTAAATTGTGGGTGTACAACTCCGCCTGGGAACCCGCGTACGCGCCCTGCTCGCCGGGCTGGGTGCTGCTGGCAAAAGTGCTGCAGTGGTCTATCACCCAGGGGCTGACGGAAGTGGACATGATGCGCGGCAGCGAAGATTACAAGTATAAGTTTGGCGCCGTGGACCGTTACGTCACCCGCGTTCTCCTTCATCCCGCCGCGCCCTCCAGAATTTAACAGAAATCTTACACCCCACCAGCGCTCATCGCTTGAATTTTGCCGGAGCTGTGGTATTATTAACGCCGGATATTTAGCACTCTCAACTTGAGAGTGCTAATCGAATCAGACGATGAAACCGGAACTTACTGAACGCCAAAAATTACTGCTCTCGCTGGTCGTGCACGAGCACACCCGCACCGCTCAACCGGTGGGTTCAAAAACCCTGGTGGAGCAGTTTGCCCTGCCTATCAGTTCGGCGACTATCCGCAACGAAATGACTGTGCTGACCGAACTGGGGTATCTGCGTCAGCCGCACACTTCCGCCGGCCGCGTCCCCACCGAAGAAGGTTACCGTTTTTTTGTCTCCAATCTGGCGCAGCAGACCACCCTGCCCGCTCCGATGCGCAACACCATCGCGCACCAGTTCTATCAAGCCCGGCAGGACCTGGACGAGTGGCTGCGTCTGGCTGCCTCCGTGCTGGCCAATCAATCCCAGGCAGCCTCCATTGTCACCGCGCCGCACACGGAAAAAGCAGTCTTCAAACATCTTGAATTGATATCCACGCGCGCCGCGCAGGTGCTGATGGTGCTGGTGTTAGTTGGCGGGGAAATTCGCCAGCAGATACTTTCGCTGGATGATGCCGCCACGCAAGAATCGCTTTCAGAGCTGGCCGGACGGATAAACTCCCGCTGCGCCAACTGCTCGGTGGAGCAAATCAACAGCCTGGAGATGGCCCTCGACCCGCCAGGCCCGCAGGTGTTGGAAGCGGTTCGACAGCAAATGCGGCTCTCCCAAAAACTGGTCACCGGTGAGATTTACCTGGACGGCGTCACCAATGTGCTTGCCGAACCCGAATTCGCGGATACGGAACAGGCGCGTTCGGCGCTTTCTTTGCTCGAGGAGCGCAGCAAGCTGGATGACCTGCTTTCCCGCACAATTCTGGGCAACGAGATTGGCGGCGTGCAGGTGCTCATCGGCGGTGAAGGCACCTGGCAGGAACTGCGTCAGTGTTCGGTCATCCTGACGCGCTACGGCATTCCAGACCAGCTGACCGGCACGGTCGGCGTGCTGGGGCCAATGCGCATGCCTTACGGACGCACGATTTCAACCGTGCGCTTTGTCGCCGGTCTGCTTTCAGACCTGGTGGCTGAAAATCTGATTGAATAACATACGCGCCCCGCGCGATGACGAATGAGGAAAGAAATGACAGAATCAAAAAAGCACAGAAAAGATGAGGAAACCCGCCCGCAGGAGGGCACTGAACAACCGGAAGCTCAAAGCGCCCCAGATGAAAACGAGCTGGAAGCGCTGCAGAAAGCCGTCGCGGCCCTCACTGCGCAATCCGCGGAGTATTTGGACAGCCTTCAGCGCGAAAGAGCGAGTTTCGCCAACTACAAGAAGCGCATAGACCAGGATAATCACCTGGTATACGATAACGCCCTGGCCGATGTTATCAAGAGCTTTTTACCCGTTATGGATGACCTGGAGCGGGCGCTCAAGAATAAACCGGCCGACCCGGATTGCGAAGCCTGGATCAGCGGAATCGCGCTCATCCTTCAGAAACTGACCAAAACGCTCGATGCCAAAGGTGTCAGCGCGATGAATGTTCAACCTGGAGATGAATTCGACCCGGCTATTCACGAGGCGGTGACGCATGAAGAAAACCCGGATTACGCCAACAGCCAGGTGATTGAGGTCGTTCAGACCGGATATAAACTTAAGGATCGTGTTATCAGGCCCGCGTTGGTACGGGTAGCAAAATAGGAGCATCCATGTCAAAAATTATTGGTATCGATTTAGGAACAACCAATTCAGTTGCCGCTGTGATGATTGGTGGCGAACCCGTGGTCATTCCTTCCGCGGAAGGCGAACGATTGGTGCCGTCCGTTGTGGCCGTCAACAAAAACGGAGAACGGTTGGTGGGGCGCGTGGCGCGCAACCAGGCCATCATCAATCCGGAAAACACGATTTTTTCCATCAAGCGCTTTATGGGCCGCCGTTACGACGACCCGGAAGTGCAGCGCGCGCGCTCACGCGTGCCCTACAAAATTAACAAAGCCCCCAACGGCGATGTGCGCGTGACCCTGGGCGATAAGGAATACACCCCCCCGGAAATTTCCGCTATGATTTTGGCGAAAATTAAACACGACGCTGAAGCCTATCTGGGCGAACCGGTCACCCAGGCAGTCATCACGGTGCCCGCGTACTTTAACGACGCGCAGCGCAATGCCACCAAGGACGCCGGAAAAATCGCCGGTTTGGAAGTGCTGCGCATCATCAACGAACCGACCGCGTCCGCGCTGGCTTACGGGCTGGATAAACGCAAGAACGAAACCATCGCCGTGTACGACCTGGGCGGCGGCACCTTTGATATTTCCGTTCTGGAAGTCGGCGACGGTCTGTTCCAGGTCAAATCTACCAGCGGCGACACTTTTTTGGGCGGCGATGACTTTGACCAGCGCGTGATGGACTATCTGGCCGATGAATTCAAAAAGGAAAACGGCATCGACCTGCGCCAGGACCGCCAGGCACTGCAGCGCCTGAAAGAAGCCGCTGAAAAAGCCAAAATCGAACTCTCCACCACCATGCAGGCCGAAATCAACCTGCCTTACATTACCGCCGACGCGTCCGGCCCCAAGCATCTGGTCACCACCCTGACCCGCGCCAAGCTGGAACAGCTGACTGAAGACCTGGTAGAACGCTCGATGAAACCGGTCCTGCAGGCGCTTTCCGACGCGAACCTGCGCAACGGCGATATCCACGAGGTCGTCCTGGTTGGCGGCATGACTCGTATGCCCGCCGTGCAGGAAGCCGTGCGCAAACAGTTTGGCAGAGACCCTCACAAGGGCGTCAATCCGGATGAAGTCGTGGCGGTTGGCGCGGCCATCCAGGCCGGCGTGCTGGGCGGAGAAGTGAAAGACATCCTTTTGCTGGATGTGACTCCGCTCACCCTTTCTATCGAGACGCTGGGAGGCATCGCAACCCCGCTGATTAAACGCAATACCACCATCCCGACCCGTGAGTCGCAGGTATTCTCAACCGCCTCCGACAACCAGACCCAGGTGGAAATTCACGTGTTGCAGGGCGAACGACCCATGGCGGCCGATAACAAATCCCTGGGCAAGTTCACGCTGGACGGCATTCCGCCTGCCCCGCGCGGCGTTCCCCAAATTGAAGTGGTTTTTGACATCAATGCCAACGGCATCCTGGAAGTGACCGCCAAAGACCGCGCCACCGGACGCAGCCAGAACATCACCATCACGGCCTCTTCCGGCCTGAGCGAAGCCGAGGTGGAAAAAATGCGCCGCGAAGCCGAAGCCCATGCCGAGGAAGACCAGCGCAGGCGCGACTTGATTGAGGCGCGCAATACCGCTGATAACGCCATTTACAGCTCGGAAAAAACCCTGCGCGACCTGGGTGATAAAGTGCCCGCGGATATTAAAGCCAGCGTCGAAGCTGCGGTTGAAAAGGTTCGGTCTGTGCGCGAGCATGACGACCCCGCCGCAATCAACCGCGAAGTGGAAGCCCTGATGCAGACCCTGCAAAAAGTCGGTCAGGCCGCTTATTCACAGCAGCCCCCGCAGGATGAAAATCCTCAGAGCGGTCCCGGTCAAACCCCTCCTGACGAGGACGTGGTCGACGGAGATTTTACCCAGGCATAACCCCTGAAATCCATCAACCAACGCCCGATAAAGCAGATTGAATCGGGCGTTGGTTGCCCAGACATGGTGCTCTGAACATAATGGCAGCAAAAAGAGATTATTACGAAGTACTCGGCGTTCCCAGGACGGCCAGTCAGGACGATATCAAGAACGCCTTTCGTTCCCTGGCCAGGCAGTACCACCCGGATGTGAACAAAGCGCCGGATGCCGAAGAAAAGTTTAAGGAAATCAACGAAGCTTACGGCGTCCTGAGCGACGCGGATAAACGCGCCGCCTATGACCGCTTCGGTCCTGAAGGCGTGAACTACCAGGGTATGCCGGACTTCAGCAGCATGGACCTGTCGGATATCCTTGAGGGTCTCTTTGGTTTCGGCGGTTTCTCCGGCATGGGTGGTTCACCACGCCGTTCCCGCAACGCGCCCAGACGCGGCGCAGACCTGAGCGCCCGCATTCGCCTCACCTTCGAAGAAGCCGTGTTCGGCGTGGAAAAGGAAGTCGAAATTACCCGCGATGAAAAATGCGGAACCTGCGGCGGCACCGGCGTGGAGCCCGGCAAAAAACCCATCACCTGCAGCACCTGCAAGGGTCAGGGCGAAGTCCGCCAGGTTCATCAGACGTTCCTCGGGTCAATGGTTCAGGTCGGACCCTGCCCGGTATGCGGCGGACGCGGGGAAATTATCGAAGACCCCTGCCGCACCTGCCGCGGCACTGGCCTGGAACGCCGCACCGTCAAGCGGAAAATCAATATCCCCGCTGGAGTGGATAACGGCAATCAGGTGCGCGTCATCGGCGAGGGTCAGCCTGGAATCAACGGCGGACCCAACGGAAATTTTTATCTGGAACTTGAGGTGCAGCCGCACCGCTTCTTCCGCCGCAAAGGCACGGATGTGCTGCTGGACCTGGATATCAACATAGCCCAGGCAGCGTTGGGGGATGAGATTACCATCCCCACCCTGGAGGGCAGTGAAAAGCTGCGCATTCCGCCCGGCACGCAGCCCGGCAAAGTCTTTAAACTTAAAGAGAAAGGCGTGCCCATCCTCAACCGGCAGGGCAGCCGCGGGGACCAGCTGGTGACAGTGAATGTACAAATCCCGACCCAGCTGACAGCGGAACAGAAAAAATTGCTGGAGTCTCTGGGTAAAACCATGGGAACGGATATCAAAATTCAGGAACGCAGCTTTTTGGACAAACTTAAGGATGTGCTCGGTGGATAACGAAAAGAAAGCCTGGCTGGAAGTCTCTTTGCAGTGCAGCGGAGAGCTCGCCGAAGCGGTCGCGGAAGTGCTCGCGCGCTTCTGCCCCGAAGGCGTGGTTTTGGACAGCATCAC
Source organism: Chloroflexota bacterium (assembly GCA_012517865.1). Lineage (GTDB taxonomy): Bacteria > Chloroflexota > Anaerolineae > Anaerolineales > Anaerolineaceae > Mesolinea. Next base: position 11,600 of record JAAYUC010000014.1, read on the forward strand.
CCGCTATGATGCCGAAAAACACGAGCATATTCCCACTGGAATGATGCGGGTGGCGGCTTACCTTCCGCAGGACAGCGAACTGGAAAACAAAAAACGCAGCCTGGAGGAAGCGCTTTGGTACATGGGCAGGATTGTGCCCCTGGCCGCGCCGGAATTCGTCAGCATCGAAGACCAGGACTGGATGACGGTCTGGAAGCAGAACTATCAGCCCTTACGAATCGGCGAAAACTGGTTAATCCTGCCGGCCTGGCTGGAGAGGCCAGCAGGCGAAACGCGGCAGGTGGTGCGCATCGACCCGGCCATGGCTTTTGGCACCGGCACGCATCCTTCCACACAGCTGTGTCTGCTCGGCGTGGAAGATTTCGCCCGCGGAGCGGATACCGTCATTGATTTAGGCTGCGGCTCGGGCATCCTGAGCATCGCGGCGCTCAAGCTGGGCGTCCGCCGCGCGTTGGCTGTGGATATTGATGAACAGGCCGTCGCCGCCACGCTCAACAACGCCCGCATCAATGGAATCGGGAGCGAACTGGAAGCCTCCCAGGGTTCATTGGCGGACATCCTGGCGGGAAAATACGCCTTCAATCAGGCGCCTCTGGTGCTTGCCAACATCCTGGCGCCGGTCCTCATCCGCCTTTTTGATGAAGGCCTCGCCAGGCTGGTCTCTCCAGGCGGAAGGTTGGTTCTGGCGGGAATCCTGGAAAATCAAGCCGGGGACGTGCTCGCGGCTGCGCGTGCCGTGGGTATGGACCTTATCCGTCAGTATCAGCAGGAAGATTGGGTGGCACTGGTAGTCGCTTAATACCGGCCGCTCCTGTGAATGAACATGACCCATCCCTCCAATCCCATGGGGATGGGTTGCTTAAAGCCCGCAATCTCTATATACTTCAGTTAAGCAGAAAGGAGGCGCGCATGGCGGTCATTACCATGTCCCGAGAGCTCGGCACTGGCGGTGGTCTTATCAGCCAGATGGTCACAAATTCCTTAAACTATAAACTGGTAGATAAAGAATTAATCGGCAAAGTCCTGTCGCAGTTTGGCATGCTTTCGTTTAACAAGGTCTACGATTCCACCCACAACGTCTGGTCGCTGTTTGACAGCGATTACCGCGACCTGGTTAAACAGCTGAACAAGACCATTCTGGCGTTTGCCAGGCACGACAATACCGTCATCATCGGCCGGGGCGGATTCGTTGTCTTGCAGGATTATCAAAATGTCCTCAATGTGCTCCTGCGCGCGCCACTGGAACACCGCATTCGCAACGCCATGCAGACGGAACAAATCCCCGATATTCTCGAGGCGGAAAAAATCGTCCGCCATAGTGATGAAGTCCGGGAAAGCTTTTTGCGTACCTTCTATAACGTCAGTTCCAACGCAGCGCAGTATTTCTCGCTCGTCATTGATACCAGCCGCGTTCCGCTGCACCTGGCCGCCCGCTGGATAATGGAAGCGGCGCAGGAAATCGACAGAAAGAAAATCCCGCCGGAACGCAGCTCTTTGCATGCTGAAGTGGACCCCGTGCTGTTAAAAGCGGTGCGGGAAGTATTGGAGAACAAAGTCTGATTTACCGACTTAGTAGAGGACAATAAAGCGCAGCAGCGCGCCAAAGAGCATCCCAAGCAGCATGCTCAGCATGGTTCCCAGAATGAAATACTCGGTAATCTCGCGGCTTTCCAGCTGTTTAAAGCGCGCGAGGGTTTTCAGGGTGCCCAGCAGTCCCAGTCCAGTGTAAATCCCCGAGACCATAAAGACCCCAATCAGCAGGCGCTCCAGGTAGCCGATATACATGCCTGCGCGCGCTTCAGCCGCAGCGCCCGGCTTTTCCGCGGAGTGTTTCGCAGCTGCCGGCTCGCCTTCTTTTTTCGCGGTCTCAAACGGCCGCAGGCGCAGCGCGCTGAGAATATTTTTAATCAGGTGGCCGCTTACCCACACCAGACCAATGACAACCGCCAGCCCGGCCGCGATTTTACTCCCCAGGCTTAAAGGCAGGCTGTGCTGCCCAATGGAAACCAACAGCCCAATCAGCGGAACAGGCGCGGCTGCCAGGCCGAACGCCAGCAGGATGAGATAGATGGCGGCAAAATGCAGAACCTGGTCAAGGATAAACACCCAGGTGCGCTGGAATTTCCAGAGAGACTTGAAGCGGTCAATCAGGTAGTGCGCCGCGAAAGCGCAGCCAACAGCGTAAAGAGCGGGCCGGCTCCACGCGCCCCAAAGGATGAGGAGCGCCGCGCTGACCGCCAGATGCACAACGCTGTGCCAGAAGATTCCGCTGTTCCAAAATTTGCCTTGTTTATGCTTCTTGAGTTTGAGCGCGATCAAAGACTCCGGCTGAAGGACAAAGTCTGCCAGTAAATGCGCGAGGATGAGGACACCCAAAGGTTTTAGCATTTGCCCTCCACAAACAAAAACAGCATAATCATGCCGCGCGAATCAGTCCTCTGGGAAGCGGCTGCGCAGAAGATAGAGGAAAGTTTCTTCCGCGTCCCGCACCAGCTGGTAATTGCCCCGCCGGAGTAATTTGCTGAAATTCGCGATGGCATTCTGCGGGTCGATAATTTCTGCCTGTTTGCCTTCCAGGCTGTGATACAGGCGCAGGTTATCCCAGTCGGGATGGGCTTCCTTAAGCGCGGCAGCCTGATGCTGCAAGGCCGTCCGGCTGGTGATATGGCTCATGATATAGAACAGGAAGTGTTCGAAAACGCGGTTTTCCTCCGGCTGCTCGCTGACCGCGATGGCATAACGGAACCTGCTGTGCTTCTGCCGGGCAAGGATTTCGGTTGTTGGCTTACCTTTCAGCGCCTCCAGCGCCCCGGCCGCCAGCCAGATGGCTTTGCCGTTCACCAGCTCCGAGTCCGCGCTTTCGTCGAGGTCAACCGCTCCAACCCCCATCCCCACATAAAACGGCACGTTGCGTTCCCGGGACTGGGCGTAGAGCGCTTTGTAAGCCAGAAACCCGGCCTGCGGGTTTTCGAGGATGCCAAAAATTTCGTCCCCCGCGCGCACAATGAAAGGCGTCAGAAGCGCTTCAGCAAAGCGCTCATTCAACGCGCGCGCGATTTCGGGCAGAAAACGCGCCAGGCGGCTATCGCGGGAACCGATTACATCCGCCTTGATGCAAAACGCGTGGGGGTTGCTTTTCAGAGTGTCCATCTGGGTTCAGGCCTTTGGAATCATCGGCAAAACTATACTACCCGATTTTCAAGTATTTGTCAATAATACCGGCTTTTCCGGCATTTTCTCGCCGAAGGGCAGGCGGATTTTGTGCATAAATACCTGATTTTCGGGTAGTTATTAAATCTGCCGGAAAATTAGGCAGCGGCGCCCCTGGAATTTTACCCGGAACAGTTGGTGAAAGCGGTTCAGGCTCCGCTTTCCGGGGTATTTCCATCTGGTTCCTGGTGGCCGATTCCCAGTGCCTTCCATTTGTTGGCGTCTTTGCGCAGCCGGTGCAGCTCGCCGCCGCGCATGTGCAGCGCGTCAAAACCTTCCGGCTTGATAGCCAGCTGGTCGCCGGTAAGCAGCCCGAGAACGCCTTCCTGCAGGTCTTCCTGCTGCGGTTTATAAGGCTCGGTCAGGCTCTTATCAGGCGGCTGGTAATCTGTCGGCTCGGAGTAGGCCGTAATGTACCCTTCAAAGTTGCGCAGCACCACTTTATCAGAGGACGCGGAAAGCACGTAATTTGGCATCACTGGGATTTTTCCGCCGCCGCCGGGAGCATCCACCACATAGGTAGGCACGCAGTATCCGGAAGTGTGGCCGCGTATGGCTTCGATAATTTCCAGCCCCTTGGCAATGGGGGTGCGGAAATGGCCGGCGCCTTCCACCAGGTCGCATTGATAAATGTAGTAAGGGCGCACGCGGATGCGCGCCAAATCCTGCACCAGGCGGCGCATCAGATACGGGTCATCATTTACACCGGCCAGCAGCACCGACTGATTTCCCAGGGGAATTCCAGCGCGGCTGAGTTTGTCGCAGGCTTCCGCCAGTTCCGCGGTAATCTCATTGGGATGATTGACGTGGATATTCAGCCAGAGCGGATGATACTTTTCAAGCAGTTCGGTCAGCTGACTTGTCACGCGCTGAGGTAGAAATACCGGCACCCGCGAGCCAATGCGGATAATCTCCACGTGCGGAATTTCCCGCAGGGAGCGCAGCACGCGTTCCAGGTTTTCCGGTGAGAGGGTCAGCGGGTCTCCTCCGGAGATGAGCACGTCGCGGATTTGCGGGGTGCGGCGGATGTAATCTATCTGGGCTTCAAAATCCCGCGCGAAGCCCTGTCGGGGGTCCCCTACCAGGCGGCCGCGCGTGCAGTAACGGCAGTAGGAAGCGCATTGGTTGGTAATTAGCATCAACACGCGGTCCGGGTAGCGGTGGACCAACCCGGGCACCGGGCTGTGCATATCTTCCGCCAGGGAATCTTCCATCATGCCGGTGAACGGTTCAAGTTCTTTGGCGGTCGGGATGACCTGACGGCGCAGGGGGTCAAAGGGATTGTCAGGGTCAATCAGGGAGGCAAAGTAAGGGGTGACCTCAACACGGAACAGCCCCGGGGCTGAGAGCGCCTGTTTTTCGCTTTCGGTCAGCGGAAAGAGCGCCTCAAAATCCTCAACCGTGTTCAGGCGGTGGGTAAGCTGCCAGCGCCAGTCGTTCCATTTCTCATCAGGGATATCGCGATAGACAGCAGCGCGTTTGGATGGAAATGGTGTATTGCTCATGAACCCTCCTTGGTATAAATCATCGCGCTAATTGTAACCCAAAAAACCCGGGAAGCGCCTTTTGGGGGCACCCTGACGTTTATTTCGCCGCAGGTCTCCGCGCCGGCCGTGTGGTGGCATACTTTCTGACCGTGCCAGGCCTGTGACCAACAGGTCTCCACTGTTTTCCGCCCTGAAAGGAAATCGGCGGGGACAGTACTTACAGCGGGCTGACAGGCAGACTGCCGCCGTCGCTCTACTCCCTCTCAGTGGCGACTTCTTTAGTCATCCTGAGCGGCAGCGAAGAACCTGCTTTTCCCGGCGGGATTCTTCGCCGCGACCCATGCCCAGCTACGCTTCAGAATGCAAGCAATAACCGCCGTCCGACTCAAGGCCGCCAGGCAGGCTCGCGCGCGTCTTTATCCAGCACTATCTCTCGCACATCGCCAGTGCGCAGGTCTCGGATTTCCAGCCCCATAAAGTCCCAACCCGGAACGCCCTCCTCCGAGCCCATAAAGCGGTAGACCAGGTAGTTCTCATCCGGCGACCAATCCGGCTCGGCACCCATGCCATGATAGTCATCCGGGTTCTTCTCACAGAAAATATCCACCGAACCCGGAGCATACAGCATGCAGCCGGTATTGATGTTATACGTCCATGCCCCGCTGGCCCGCGCCTCATCCAACGAAAACAGGCACATCTCCGGCGGCGTGCCATAAAACGGAAGCCCGGTGTACGAATTCACGGTGTTCTGGTACGCGTCCGCTTCCAGGCGGCGGAAATAGCCCTGATAAGTTGTTGGAATCCTTACCGAAACATTTAGGCCCCCTTTTGGTCCAGCAGAAAGGTCTTCCCAATTCTCCATGCTCGGGTCAGGCAGGTTGGTATAGTAAACATGTGCGCCGCTGCCGTCCATTTCGGAAAGATAGATGTTAGTGTGGCCGGAATCCACCCAATAGATTTGGTAAGAATCATTCGCCCAGACAGCTGCCCTCGCCGGAAAATCCGCCACCTGCTGCCAGGTGTCATTCAGTACGACCAGACGCGCAGCTTCAGCCTGCCCGTGGATGTAAAGCAAATACTTGCCATCGTAAGACCAGGCCGGGCTGTGATTTTCGCCGGAGTGGGTAAGCTGCCTGTCAGTTGAAGTACTCAGGTCCAGTAAATGTATTTCGCCAGCGCTGATGTAGGCTATCTGACCGTTTAGCGCGTCCGCGCTGCTTGATTCCGCGCCCAGCCAGCCGCCCACGTAGCGGTCCTGAGTAGGAATGGACGCGGTTTGCGTTCCGCTCGCGTTTACGGCGCGCGGCCAGTAATCTACCCAAAGATTGAAGCTTACCTGGCCGTTGCATGCAGCCAGCGGGTCCTCGCGCTGTTTGCGTTCGCGCGCCGCTTCGTCCGGTCCAGCCCAGGGGTCCCATCCAAAGGGGTCGACCACTTTCCAGGCAGCCCCATCCCAACGAAAGACGGAAAAATGGAGATGAACACCCCAATAGCCATCCACCAGCTTGCCGCCAACAACAGCCGAACCGCCAATCGTGCCAATTCCCTGTCCAGCGCTTACTTTGTCACCTTTTTTCAAGCCATCCGCGACGGCTGCAAGGTGCGCGTAGCGGGTGAGGTAGCCTAGCGGATGAAAAATCTCGACGACCCGCCCCATTGTGCTGCTGCTAACCCCGGCAAACGTCACCGTTCCATCTGCCGCAGCCAAAGCCGCGCCGCCAACAGCAAAGTCGTGCCCGTCGTGCCCATCATAATATTGATAAGTCTCAAACGACGGGGATTGGTAGGCAAGCAGACCGTAGCCAAGCTGGAGGATAGAGAATGGATTGACGTGCCGGCTGAACCACTTTTGCCCGCTTGCACTGTAAGCTTGTGTTCCGCCCTGCAGCTCCAGTTGCTCCGGGTTGAAACGCATCGTTTCTCCGAGCGCAGACAGCACGCCGTTTTGGGTGTAATCCGGACGGTCATGGTCCATTTGAGAGGTCCACACCTCCGCGCTTAGCTCGCCCTCAAAAGGCTGGTAAAGAAAAGGCTGCGGAGCTACGTCAGTCGCGGCTGTGCTGCCAGAGCCATCACAGTACTCTATAGGAGCAGGCACCGCCGTGTATATGACGGCGAGGGTCGGGCTGGCTTCGGCAGGTTTCTGCTGGGAGTCGGCAGAGTTTTGCGCAGCGTCTACGGGAGGCAGATCAGCAATAGGCGCCAAGGTTGGCAGCGGAGCTTCACAGGCGCAAAGCAGCAAAAAGATGAGGAGGGGCAAAAGCAAGTTGCGGAATTTCATTGAATATCTCCTGTGAACTCGGACACATGTAATGACAGGGCGAAGAGAACTTGGTCATTATACTTTTACCTCTGTGATTTAGCACGATTTTCCTCATCTCATGGCTTGTAAGTATCCTGCCATCCGCGCCTGTTCGTGTTCTTGCGGGGATTCATGAGCATGCAAAGTCTATGACCAACAGGTCTCCGGAAGAGGAGCTTTGAGGTTAGACTCTCCGCCCAGCCCAAAGGCAAGAAACAAGCGGGCTGCTACGAATGGTTTTGCGCAAAATCGCCTGTGCTATAATAAAAATTTAATGCCTGAGTTATCAGGAAGATGAAAATAAAGGAAACTCCGCCTAATGTTTAAGAAAATTACCAGCCTTTTCACCGGTGACCAGCACAAACGCACCATCGGAAAATTGGTCGCTGTTGTGGACGCGATAAATGCCCTTGAACCGCGCTTTGAAGCCCTCAGCACAGAAGCTTTGCGCGCCAAAACTGATGAATTCCGCGCGCGTCTCTCCAAAGGCGAGAGCCTGGACGAGCTTCTGCCGGAAGCATTCGCCGCTGTGCGCGAAGCCAGCAAGCGCACGCTTGGCATGCGCCATTATGATGTACAGCTCATCTGCGGCATCAACCTGCATCAGGGCAACATCTCCGAGCTGCGCACGGGTGAAGGCAAAACCCTGGCTGCCACCCTCCCGCTCTACCTGAACGCGCTGGAAGGCAAAGGCGCGCATCTTATCACCGTCAATGATTACCTGTCCAGGCGCGACGGCCGCTGGATGGGTCCCATTTACCACCTGCTGGGCCTGAAGGTCGGTATTCTTCAAATGTCCAACAGCGCGGAAGGCAACCAGCTTGCCTATATATACGACCCGGACGAACATTCCCTGCGGGAAGAAACGAACCTGCTGCGGCCAGTCAGGCGCTCCGAAGCTTATCTTGCCGACATTACCTACGGCACGAACAGCGAATTTGGTTTCGATTACCTGCGCGACAATATCACTATGTCCTGGGAGCAGCGCGTCCAGCGCGGCCACCATTACGCCATTGTCGATGAAGTGGACAACATTCTCATCGACGAAGCGCGCACCCCTCTTATCATTTCCGGCCCATCTCACGAAGATTCCGAGTATTACAACCGCATGGCTCAAGTGGCACGCGCCCTGAACCCGGAAGACTACGAGATTGACGAGAAGGACCGCACGGTCACGCTGACAGAAATTGGCGTAGCCCACGTGGAAGAACTTTTGGGCGCCCCTCTGAGCGACCCCGAACGGCCGGAGGACATCACCCCGGAACAGGCCCGCCTCATGGGCTTCTTGGAACAAAGTTTGCGCGCGCAGTTCCTCTTCCACCGCAATAAAGAGTACATCGTGCAGAACGGCGAAGTCATCATTGTGGATGAATTTACCGGCCGCATGATGCCCGGCCGGCGCTGGTCCGACGGCCTCCATCAGGCAGTGGAAGCCAAGGAAGGCGTAAAGGTCCAGGCGGAAAATGTCACGCATGCCACCATCACCATCCAGAACTACTTCCGCATGTACAGCAAACTGGCCGGCATGACCGGCACGGCCCTGACGGAAAAAGAAGAGTTTTATCGCATTTACGGACTGGACGTGCTGGCAATCCCCACCAACCTGGAATACCGCGCCATGCGGCCCGGTTCCGACCTGCAGGAGGTGGAAGCCCGCGATGAAGAAGGCTACCGCTACAGCTACTATGTCAACCCGGCAGACCCGCAGAAAAAAGCGCTTTTCTTCAAACGCAAAGACTACCCGGATGTTATCTACCGCACCGCCGAAGCCAAGCTGCGCGCGATTGTGCTGGAAATCATCCGATTTCACGTCATCGGACGCCCGCAGCTGGTGGGCACCACATCCGTAGAAAGCTCCGAGCGCCTTTCGGACCGCCTCGCGCCGGAACCGGTGCGCCGCCTGCTGCAAACCGTCCTCATTCGCGAAGCCTGGAAGCAAAAACACAATCCAAAAGGGGATGACTTTACTGCTCCCAAGGAGCTGGCAATCCTGAATGAACCGCTGGCCAAACTGCGCATGCCCGAGCTGCGCAAGCTTGCCATCCAATACGGCATCGAAACGCTGGACCTCGCCGACAGCTCCAACCGGGCGCTGCTCTTAAGCGCGCTCGGCCTGCAGGACTCGGATTGGGACCGCTTGCAGCCGCTTTTTGACGCGGGCATCCCGCACCAGGTATTAAACGCGCGCAAGCACACGGAAGAATCCATCATCATTGCCGGCGCGGGCGCGTTTGGCGCAGTGACCATTGCCACCAACATGGCCGGCCGCGGCGTGGACATCAAGCTGGGCGGAGAAATCCCGGAAAGCCTTTTAGTTCAGGTAAACCTGGCGCTGGCCTCCGCCGCGAAGATTGACCCGTACAGCCTGACCATGGAGCAGCGCCTCGCGGCGGTGCAAACCCTGAACGGCGACCTGAGCGACGACCAGCGCGACGCGCTGGAAAAGTTTAAAGCCTACATGGCGAACATGGAAAAGGTGCGCGCCCTGGGCGGCCTGCACGTGATTGGCACGGAACGCCACGAAGCCCGCCGTATCGATAATCAGCTGCGCGGCCGCGCCGCCCGACAGGGCGACCCCGGTTCGTCCCGCTTCTTTCTTTCCCTGGAAGACGACCTGATGCGCCTTTTTGGCGGCGCGCAGGTGGAGACTTTGCTTAACCGCTTTAAGTTTGATGAAAACATGCCCATCGAGGCCAACTTGATTGGCCGCCTGGTGGAACAGGCGCAGACCCGCGTGGAAGGCGCCAACTTTGACGTCCGCAAGCATTTGCTGGAATACGACGACGTGCTGAACACCCAGCGCAAACGGATTTACGCCCAGCGCGACCTGATTTTCAAGAAAGCGGACGTGCGCGAGGACGTCATAGAAATGCTGCGCACGGAGCTGGGACCGCGCGTCCGGGCTGGCGTGGAAGACCCGGAAGGCCCCTGGAAGCTGCTGGCTTACCTGGAGGACATCCAACCCAGCCTGAACACGCCCTGGGTCAGTTTTCCATCGTTTCCTTTCAAACTGGCTTTACAGCAGTTGGGAGAGCCTGTTGACGAAGCCGACCTGACCGCCCGCATCCTCGCGCTGGCGGAAGAGGCGGTGACAGCGGAACACGAACACCTGCTTGGCAGCATGAACGCCCTGCTGGATAAAACCGAGCGTACTCTGAAAGAACAAATCGCCGAACGCGGCGACGCGCTGGACGCCTATCTGCAGAGCTTTGACCCACAATCCCCGCACGATTTGCAGGCAGAGATATCCTCGCTGCTGCAGGTGCCCGTGCGCCTGCCGCAGGCGCAGCAAAAAGCCCTGCTGGAAGACCCCCAGAGCATGAAAGCGCCGCTCCAGAACGCGCTGCGCACCGGCCTGATGCTCACGCTCACCCGCCGACTGCTTTTGACCCTGGAACGCCGTTTCGGAGAAACCTGGTCCCTCAAGGCTACCGAGCTGGCCACGCAGCCCTGGCAGGAAGTGCGCAAACAGATACTGGACCAGGTGAACCTGATGACCGAACGCCGCGCCAAACGGCTGCTCGGACCGGAAGGCGAAATCGCCCGCGACCTGGCAGCCAACGCGGAACATGTCAGCCTGGCGCTGAATGATGAAATTGAACGCATGCGGCTGCTGCAGCTGACCACGCAGGGTACGCGCGTCACTTTCGATGCCAAATCCCACCGACGTCAGCTGACTTCCAGCCTGCGGATGACTTACATCTTCTCATTGGCAAAGGTGTTGGAGAGAATGCCGCTCAAGGAGTTGAGCGACCAGATACTTTCGCATCTTGAGCAGGCTGAAGCGGTATTCGTGCAGGTGTTTGGCAATGCCGAGTGGGAACATTTGCGCAATAACAACTTCAGCCTGGCGTCCCTTCCCCAGAGCACACTAGAAGCGCTTGGCGCGCGGATTGGTCCGGAACGTCTGACAGCTCTGCGGAACCTGCCGCTGGACGAAGTCCCGGCCGAAGACAAACCCGCCCTGGTGGAAGAACTCGGACGCGCCGCGCAGAACCGCATTTACAGGCAGCTGCTGCTGGGTACCATCACCGAAACCTGGGTGGAATACCTGACCAAAATGGAAGCTCTGCGCGTCTCCATCACGATGGAATCGTACGCCCAGCGCGACCCGCTGGTGCAGTACAAATCCAAAGCCAGCACCATGTACACGGAACTCTTCTCAGAGGTGCGTCAGACGGTCATCAGCCGCATGTTCCGCTACCGACCGAATCTGCCCGCGGATTTTCGCGGCACATTGAGTGGCGCGGGCCTGCAAGCCGCCGCACTCACAAGCGAGCCGCAGAAATCCGCCCAGCCCGCCCAAGCCAAACAAAAACGGCGAAAACGCCATTAGTCCTCCGGAGGTAAGCATGAAAATTCTGGTTACGAATGATGACGGCGTTAGTGCGCCTGGACTGCTGGCCCTGGCGCAGGCCCTGCGCGCGTTGGACGCGGAAATCACCGTGCTCGCGCCGGACCACAACTGGTCTGCTTCCGGGCATGTGAAAACCATGCACCGCCCCCTCCGCCTCTCGGCGACTACCCTCGCGGACGGCTCGCAGGCCTGGAAATCCGACGGCGCGCCTTCCGACTGCGTCGCCCTGGCGATGATGGGCGCGTTGGAAAGCGATTTTGACCTGGTCGTCTCCGGCATCAACCCAAATGCGAACATTGGCCTGGACGTCACCTACTCCGGCACGGTCACCGCGGCGATGGAAGCTTCCATCTGGGGGAGGCCCGGTTTCGCGGTCTCTCTGGACGCGCCCGAATACCACGAAGGCCCGCTGGACTTCCGTTCCGCGGCAGAAACGGCCGCGCGTCTGGTCTGGCAGCTGCTGCCCGAAGCCAATGGAAAGCAGCTGGCACCGATTTTCAACATCAACCTTCCCTACCGCCCGCAGGGGGATTATGCCGGCGTGATGGTTACCAGGCAGGGGGTCCGCATTTACCGGGACGTGCTGGAGAAGCGTCTGGACCCGCGCGGCAGACCCTATTACTGGATTGCCGGCGACCCGCCTTCGGGCGTGAAAGAGGACGGCACCGATTACGGCGCGCTGCAGGAAGGCTATGTGTCCATCACCCCGCTGAAAATGGACATGACGGATTTCGCGGCGCTGGAAAGGCTGCGTCTGCTGCGCTTATAGGGCGGTCTTTTATTAGCGGAGCCAACCTCACGTATTTGTCATTCTGGGCTGCAAACCAAAGAATCCTGGCTCGCTCATTTGTCATTCTGAGCAAATCGGAGAATCCGGTTCATTTCTTCAAAGATAGTTCCTTCACTGACGCTCAGGATGACAATGCTCTGCATTCAGGATGACCATAATGCGTCACTGCAAGGGAGCGCAGCGACCGCGGCACTGCGAAGCGTCCCTTGTGGAGTCTACCTGATAGCCAGGCGCGAGGTTCTCGAAAGTTCTCCCTGGTTCTCAGACCAAGCGATTAGCTCGACCGCTGGTCAAAACTAGTGGAAACCCTTCGGTCAATGCCCTTGCATGGTCCGGAGACCATGCAAGAACACCGGTTCGTCACTGCTAGGGAGCAGAGCGACCGCGGCACTGCGAAGCGTCCCTTGTGGAGTCTACCTGATAGCCAGGCGCGAGATCCTCTAAAGCTCTCCCTGGTCTCCAGACCAGGCGATTAACTCGACCGCAGGTCGCCTTTTACTTACTCAAACTCATGGAGACCTTTTGGTCAAAGCCCTTGAGTGGTCATAAGGTTGTGTCAGAACAGGACGCCCGTGTGTCATTCTGAACGAAGCGAAGACTCTGAGCAAAGCGCTTGCCAGCTCAGCCACAAATACCTGACATACCGTAATTGCTCAAGGTGCGCACCCTGACTGACTCTATTCCCATGTCTGAAAATTCGTGCAATCCTGCTATAATTACACATCTTTACTAATAAATTACATCTAAAATGAACCCAGGTAATATGTCCGCACACGAGCCAAATCTCCCCACCCCGCTCCCGCCTCTCACCGAAGAACTTGTTCTCAGCCTCTGGTCGCAAACCTATAACACCAGCGGCAAACCCGATTGGTCCCATATCTTCCCCTACTATGCCGATGATATCGTTTTCCAGGACCCCATCCAAAAGGTGGTGGGCAAGGCGGATTTTGTGGCAATGTGCGACCGCCTGACCGGGCGCTGCCAGGAACTCAAAATGGATATCACCTCCATCGCCAGCGGTGAGAATGTCATCTTTATGCAGTGGACGATGACCATGGTTTTCCGCAAGACGCCCAGCACCCCCATTTACGGCTGCACCAAACTCAGCCTCAATTCTGCCGGCCTCATATCGCACCAGCGCGACTATTACGACCTGTGGGGGGATATTTTCGCGAACGTCCCGGTGATGAAACGCGCTTATCCCCGCTTTATGCGCAAACATTTCGGATAAAACCGCCATGAAATTACTTCCCGACGAACTGCAGTACATCCAGAACAGCCTGAAAAAACAGAACCGAACGGACGCGCGCCTGGACGGCAAAATCTGCCTCATCACAGGCGCCACATCGGGGGTAGGCTACCAAAGTGCCAGGCAGCTCGCCAAGGCAGGCGCGCGCCTCATCCTGCTCTGCCGCAATACGGAAAAAGCCCGCAATGTTCAGGCTGAACTGAGCAGAGACTTTAACGCGGAAGCGGATATTTTCCTTGCGGACATGACCAGGCTCGCGGAAGTCAGCCGGGCGGCCGGTCAAATCTCGGAAAAATATCCCAAAATTGATGTGCTGATTAATAATGCCGGCGTGTTCAATAAGCGCCGCCGAGTGACCCCCGATGGGAATGAAGAAATTTTTGGCGTCATCCATCTTGCTTCCTTTGTCCTGACCGCGGCGCTTATCCCCAACCTGAAGGCCGCCGCGCCGGCGCGCATCATCGAGGTCAATTCCGAAGCCCATCGTTTTGGAGGCCTTAGAATGGACGATCTGGATTGGTCCAGGCGACTGTTCATTCCCTTGCAGGCGTATGGGGCCGCCAAGATTGCCCAACTGCTGACCGGGCTCGAGCTGGCAAAGCGCCTGAAGGATGACGGAGTGAGTGTGTACATCATGCACCCCGGAGCCGTTCGCACCAATATCGGCATGAACAACAACTTCCTTTATCGTTTCTATAACCGCTATGTCCTGGGCCTGGTATTGCGAGACCCGCTTGTTTCCGGGGAAGCCGTATACTATCTTGCCGCCGCCCCGGAACTGGAAGGGGTCACCGGCAGATACTACAACCGAACCATTGAAGAGAAACCCGCCAGCTACGTGATTAACGAAAGATTGCAGCGGGAAATCTGGGATTACAGTGAAAAAATTGCACGGTCTTATTTAGGAGTACAGTATGGGCTTTGACACAGTCATTGTTGGAGCGGGCGCATCCGGCCTGACAGCGGCGGCATACCTGGCCAAATACGGGCACAGCGTCTTATTGTGCGAAAAAGAAGCTTACTGCGGCGGACTGATTAACTCGTTCACCCGCGACGGTTTCACCTTTGACGGCGGCATCCGCGCCCTGGAAGACGCGGGCGTTTTCTTCACCATGCTGCGCCACCTGGGCGTGGAAATCGAATTTGTGAAGAACCATGTTTCCATGGGAATCGAAGACCAGATATTCAACATCGAGTCAGAGAAAAGCATTGACGATTACGCGAACGTCCTGAAAAAGCTGTATCCCGATTCCACCTCCGAAATCGAGCTGATTACCAAAGACCTGCACCAAATCAGCCGCGCCATGGATATTCAGTACGGTATCAACAATCCCCTCTTTCTGGACCCCAAAACGGACGGGAAATACTTTGCCACCAAGGTGTTTCCCTGGTTAATCAAGTACGCGCTGAATGTCGGGAAAGTTCAGGCCAAGGCCAAACCGGTTATTCCGTACCTGCGCCAATTCACCTCCAACCAGGCACTTGTGGATATCATCACGCAGCATTTCTTCGCGGAGACCCCCGCCTACTTCGCGCTCAGTTATTTCAGAATTTTTCAGGAATACTATTACCCAAAGGGCGGCACAGGCGTTTTCGTGGATAAGATGAGCGCGTTAATCAAAGAGCACGGCGGCATTATCCGCACCAATACGGAAATCCAGCAGGTCGACCCGATAACAAAGACAGTCGCGACAACGGAGGGCGAGATAATCGCCTATCGCCATTTGCTCTGGACGGCTGACCAAAAGCGTCTCTACAACAGCATCCGCCTGGACAGCCAAAAGCATCCCGACTTAGCCGCCGCGCTGACCGAGAAACAGGCGTTCCTCGCCGATAAGATTGGCAACGACTCCATCCTTTCTCTATTCCTGACCACAGACCTGGACTCGGACTTCTTCAGAAACATCGCGACGGGACACGTGTTCTACACACCCAGCCGCGCGGGCCAGTCGACGGCTGGTCCGCTTCCGCTGGATGGTTCACGCGCCGAAATTGAAAGCTGGCTGCGAAAGTACCTGTCGCTCACCACGTACGAAATCTCCATTCCCGCTCTGCGCGACCCAAACCTGGCTCCGCCCGGGAAAACCGGTCTGGTCATCAGCATATTGTTCGATTTCAATCTGACCAAGAGAATTGCCGGGCAGGGCTGGTATGAGGAATTCAAGCAGTTTGCCGCGGATGTCATCGTGGAAACCCTGGATAAGACCCTTTATCCCAGCCTTTCCGCCGCGCTGACGAGCGCGTTCAGCGCGACCCCGCTCACCCTTCAAAAAACCACTGGCGCCACCGACGGCGCGATTACCGGCTGGTCCTTCCGCAACAACCCGGTGCCGGCCGAGTACCGCCTGGCGCGCATCGCCAATTCTGTAAACACCATCCTGCCCGATGTTTCCCAGGCCGGCCAGTGGACTTACAGCCCCTCGGGGCTGCCGGTTTCCTTGATTACCGGTAAGGTGGCGGCGGATAAAATTCACAGGCTGCTTGGCAAAGCCTAAAGACTGACCGCGGGAAACCCGCCCGCCAGTGAGAAGAGAACGCCAGGTTCGCAAACCCGGAGGAAAAGCAGACCCGCGAAACGCCTGGCGCTCAGTTTTTTAGCGCCCGCGCTGCCCGGCCCTGCCGTTCCAGGATGGGAGAAAGTCTCAGTCGTACCCGCGGGAGAACAGCCACCGCAGCCACTGCAGCAGCGTACGGCCTTCTTGCTCTCTCAGGATGTATTCTCCCGCGTTTTGGGCGGCCTGCCAGCCGGAGTAGACAAACCCCCAAAAGACCAGTCCAAAACTGAGGCCGGTAAACACAAAGAATGCCAGAGCGTCTTTCCTTTGGGCAGAAGCGATTGCATCGAATAATTCGCGAAGGGGCGGCAGCGCGTAAAGCAGCCTGAAAAAACCGAAACCAAGCCAGGTTCCCAGCGCGTTCAAGAGAATATCGTCCACATCAAACACGCGCACGGCCAGCAGCACCTGCAGCACTTCTATCACCAGCGAAAACCCCGCCCCGAGCAGAAGCACTTTCCAGCCTGAGCGCAAATCCCGGAAGAGCACCGCCGGAAAGAAGCCGACGGGGATGAAAACCACCACATTGCCCACCAGCAGCAGCTGCACAATGCGGATGAGCGGCTGGTAGCGGGTGGCCTCCGCCCTCTGAATCATGAGCAGGCTGTTGACAATGGGCACAAAATTGGCTTTGAGGGTCTTTTCCAGGTTAAAGCGGAAGGGTTCGAACAGCCGGTAGGAAAGCAGGCACAGAAACACGAAGAAAAGCGTGACCGCCAGCTCGCGCTTGAAGTCAAATTGCCTGGTCGTCAGCCCCCGGATAACGCGCATTGCAGCCCACAGCAAAGCAATCATCAGGTACAGGCCGGCGCTGTTTATTTCAAAAGTCATTGTTCACGCTTCTTTCTGGTCCGGTCCGGGCATTATAACATCCCGCTGCTGGAGGAGTCTTCCTCGCGATGGACTGTATTGCCTTTTGTTTTCCGAGGCGCTTGCCCGGGCTCTTTGGGCGCGGATGCTGGAAGCCCCCCTGGTTTTGCCGTGCCAGACCGCTGGCGAAGAATCCCGACCTGTTCGCTTACCATTCAGAGTCGCAGGCGAAAAAACTGCAGTTCCTGCCGGGCTTGCGAAAGCGGAAAACCGCGGAAACCTTTCGGTCAAAATCTTCGGCTGGTCAGGCGGCCATCCAGGACCAGCAAGAAGGATGACCGATACCAGTTAAAAACAGCCGCGCCCCTCCCGATGATTGACATTAAGGCTCAAAATCAGTAAACTATGAATGTTAAGCACTTCGACCTCTGACCTAAAGGAGCAGTCATGGCAGAAAAGAAATTTCTTATCGTAATGCGGTCTGGTCCCATTCCCGGCTCAAGCTATTTTATTGAAAAAGACGAGGTCTTTTTGGGCCGCGACCTGGCGAACGATTTGCCAGTTCCGGACCCTGAAATATCCCGCCGGCATGCCCGCTTCCTGCGCCGGGGGGATTCTGTTTATATCGAAGACCTCGGTTCCACCAACGGTACTTTTCTGAACGGCGTGCGCATCGCCGGCCCCCAGCAGCTGAAGGACGGCGACCTGATTACCCTGGCGGAAAACACCGTGATGAGCTTCGAAGTGAAAGGCGCGGCCACTGAGCCTCTGCGCGTCAGCGCTGGCAAGGCGGAGCCCGCCCTCTACACCCCGGAAGCCCCGGTTCAGGCCGCCTACCAACCCGTGCCCGCGCCTGTACCCCAGCAGCCCGTCGCCCCCGCCCCCACGCCGGTGCGGGAGAAGAAAAAAGTGGGCTGGTGCCTGATTGTGCTGTTGATTTTGCTCGCGCTGGTGCTGATTGTGGGAGTGGTGCTGATATTCATGCCGGCATCCTGGTGGTGCGCCCTCACCTTCAACCAGCTGCCTGGCTGCCCTATATATTGACCTGCCCTTTTCTGAAGACCCAGGAGGCTGATGAGTTCATCAGCCTCTTTTTCTTTATTCCAGCGCGGTACTTTCAAATTTCCGGCTAAATTTTGCCGTTTTTATTAGTTCCAGGGTTTTCCCATAAATAACGGTTGCCTTAGAAAAATCTATGAATTTTTGGCTCTAAAGCCATTACAGGCCTTTTAAGGTATAATTGAATGGTTGCCAGCCATCCATTCACCTGCTGGCAGCGCCAGGAATATGCAATGAGCGAAGAAACCGAACTCCCCGAAACGCCGGAAAACGATAATGCCGGCAACTTGCAGCATGTGGATATCGACAGCCAAATGCGCACCGCGTACCTTGATTACGCCATGAGCGTCATTGTCGCGCGCGCCCTGCCGGATGTGCGCGACGGCCTCAAACCCGTGCACCGCCGTATCCTCTACGCCATGCAGGATATGGGCAATCGTTCCACCGCCCCATACAAAAAATCCGCCAGAATTGTGGGCGAAGTGCTGGGCAAGTACCACCCCCACGGCGATTCTGCCGTCTACGACGCGATGGCCCGCATGGCCCAGGATTTTTCCATGCGCTACCCCCTGGTGGATGGCCAGGGCAACTTCGGCTCAATCGACGGGGACTCCCCGGCGGCGATGCGTTACACCGAAGCCCGCCTCGCCAAAACCGCCGAGGAGCTGCTGCTGGACCTGGATAAGCAAACCGTCGATTTTGTGGATAACTTCGACGGCTCGCTGCAGGAACCGGAAGTGCTGCCGGCGCGTTTACCCAACCTGCTAATGAATGGGTCCAACGGCATCGCGGTCGGCATGGCAACCAATATCCCTCCGCACAACCTGCGCGAGCTTACCGCTGCTCTGAACATTCTCATAGACCGCTATGACGAAATCGATGAAGTCAGCGTCGAAGACCTGATGCAGGCCGTCTCCGGACCGGACTTCCCGACCGGCGGAATCATTGTGGGCGGCGAGGGCATCCGGCAGGCCTACAGCACCGGCCGGGGCAAGCTGACGGTGCGCGGCGTTGCCGAGATTGAAGAAATCCGGGCCGGGCGGTACGCGATTATCATCACGGAAATCCCCTACCAGCTGAACAAAACCAACCTGATTGAACGCATCGCGGAATTGGTGCGGGAAGGCAAACTGGACGCGATATCGGATATGCGCGATGAATCTGACCGGCGCGGGCTGCGCATTGTGATTGAACTAAAACGCGGTACCCAGCCCAAGAAGGTGCTCAATCAACTGTATAAATACACCCCGCTGCAGTCCACTTACGGCGTGCACCTGCTGGCTCTGGTGGATGGCGAACCCCGCACGCTCTCGCTTAAACGCGCCTTGTTCCACTATTTGGAACACCGCCAGGTGGTTATCACCCGGCGCGCGCTCTTCGACCTGGACAAGGCCAAAAAACGCGCCCATATCCTGGATGGTCTGCTGATCGCTCTTGCCAATCTGGATGAGGTCATCGAAACAATTCGCAAATCCGCCGATGCAGACACAGCCAAGACAAGCCTGATGGAACGCTTTGCCCTCACGGATATTCAGGCGCAGGCAATTCTGGATTTGCAGCTGCGCCGGCTGGCCGCTCTGGAGCGTCAGAAGATTGAGGACGAGCACAAGGAATTGATGGAGCAAATCGCTCATCTTGAGGACCTGCTGGCGCATCCCCGTAAAATCCTCGAAGTTATTCGCGCTGATTTAAACGAGGTCACAGATAAATTTGGCGACGAGCGCCGCACTCGCATTGAGTACGACCTCGATAACGACCTCTCGGACGAAGCCCTGGTGCAGGACGCTCCTGTTTTTGTTTCTATCACCCAGCGCGGTTACATCAAACGCGTTTCCGACAGCGCGTACCGGGCCCAGGGGCGCGGCGGACGCGGCGTGATGGGCCAGACCATGCGCGACGAAGACGAAGTGCTCTTCTTTGTCCGCAGCAATACGCTGGCCACCCTGCTGTTCTTTACCGATAAAGGCAAGGTGTATTCCGAGCGCGTGTTCGAACTCCCGGAAGAAAGCCGGCAGGGACGCGGCATCGCGCTGGTCAACATCATCAACCTGGAACCCGATGAAACCGTCACCGCCCTGCTATCCGTCCCGGATTTTAAACAGGCCAACTACTGCACCATGGCCACCAGGCGCGGGCGCGTCAAACGCATTGCCCTGGCAGAATTTGCCAATGTGCGCCCCTCCGGACTGATTGCCATCAAGCTGGATGAAGGCGACAGCCTGGGCTGGGTTTGCCTGACCAGCGGCAAGGATGAAATCATGTTGATTACCCGCGGAGGCAAAGCGCTGCGCTTTTCTGAAGAAGAAATCCGCCCCACAGGCCGCACCACCATGGGCGTCACAGGCATCCACCTGCGCGCCGAAGACGCGCTGGCAGCCATGGCGGTGGTGGAACCGGGCGGTTATCTGCTGGTCCTGACGGAAAAAGGGCACGGCAAGCGCACGCCGCTGGATGAATACATGCCAAAATCGCGCGCCACGCTGGGCGTTGCCACCATAAACCCGACCGCTCTGGCGCGAATCGGCAGCATAGCGGAGGCGCTGGTCGTGCAGGAATCTGATGAAATCACACTGATTTCTTCCGCGGGCATCGTGCTGCGCATGAAGGCTGCCAATGTTTCCGTGCAAGGCAGAGCCACCCAGGGCGTCAAAGTGATGGTATTGGACGAGGGGGACACCCTGGCAGCGGTTGCCCGCATCCCAGGCGGGGACATCCTCACGTCCGGCCTGCCGGATTCTCAGGCGGAGATTTCCGCGGAGTAAAAACGCTCAATTCTGCCGTCGTCAGCTTCCGCGCACAAACATCCGTCTTTTTCAACCCACAAAGGACGCGCCTTCAAAGGCGCGTCTGCATTTTTCCTCAGGCGCACCCACTCCCCCTTGAATGCCAGACGGGCATTAATTTCGTCAATCAGGCTGTCGGCAGCCAGTTCCTCTCGTGCGCGCCAAATCTCAGGCAGGAGCATCTCCAGCAGGTCACGCGGGCTGAGTTGAAGGCCGGCCTGTCCTTCCAGGCTGCCGGCTGGAAAAACCGCTTCAGAGGCCGGAGGCAGAGCGGCATTTGAAAGATTGACGCCCATTCCGATGACCACCGCGGTGGGAATTTGGCCCTGCCAGAGCGTTTCAGTCAGCACCCCGCAGACCTTTTTCCCGGCTATCAGCACGTCATTTGGCCATTTAATATTGGAAATGACCCCAAAGTGATTTTCAAGCGCGCGTGCGAGCGCCAGGCACCCAAGCAGCGTAAAGCGCGTCAAAAACGGATATTCCTGAGCCGCGGGCCGCAAAAGGACGCTGAAGGTCAGCGACGCGTCCGGGCGGGAAAACCAGCTCCGGCCCTCCCGACCGCGCCCGGCCGTCTGATGCAGCGCGCGCACCACGGTGCCGTCTGGAGCGCCGTTTTCTGCCAGCCGCAGGCAGTCGTCATTGGTCGAGTTGGTTTCGGCGAGGAGTATCACCTTGAAAGGAGGCACATCGGACCCTGCAGCCATGCCAGCCCTGTTACTCGCGCGGGAGAGAGAAGCAAATGCGCGAGCCTTCTTTGTAAGTTTCGTCCACCCAGATTTTGCCCTCATGGGCGCGGATGATTTCCCGGCACAGGTAAAGCCCCAGACCGGTGCCTTTGGTCGTTTTCGCGACCTCATCCGAACGGTAAAAACGGTCAAACACAAATGGCTGGTCGCGCGGGTCGATGCCCGGGCCGTGGTCGCTCACGCAAACAACCACATCTTTTTGCCGCGCCTTGCCGCTGATGCGAATTTCGCCAGTCGGGCTGTACTTAATCGCGTTGTTCAATAAATTGGTAAGCACCTGCCGGATTCGTTCCTCATCGGCCGGGACCGCGGGAAAATCGGCGGGAAAATCGACCTCAAAGCTGTGTTTTTCGGTTTGGGAAGTGTATCGGTCTGCCAGAAAGCGCGCCAGACGGGGAATTTCCAGCTCAACTTTTTTGAGCGTCAGCCCGCCTGCTTGCAGTCGGGTCGCGTCCAGCAGGTCTTCCACCATTTCCGTCAGGTGGTCTGCTTCTTCTTCGATGACAGCCAGGCTCTCGGACACTATCTCGCGGTCCCATTCCACGTCATCGCGCCGCAAGGTGCTGACGTAGCCTTTTATCAGCGCGATAGGCGTCTTGAGTTCGTGGCTCACCACGGAGATAAAACTGGTTTTCATCTCTTCCGCGGTTCGAAAGCGGGTAATATCCCTGACGGACGCGATGACATTTATCAGCTTGTTTTCTGCCGAGAACAGTGGTCCGTAGCTAATCCCAACCGGCAGTGGTTCGCGCAGCCCCTCGCGCAGCATATCGCCTTCCAGGTAAAAGAGATTTTGCACGCTTTGCGACCAGTTATTGGCAACGGCTTCTTCCAGCGTGACTCCCTGCGGAGGTTTAGCCCAGCGGATTACCTCCGAAAAGTGCTTCCCGACGCACTGCTCCTCGGTGGTATTCAGCAGGCGCTGCAGGGCTTTGTTTGCCCGCTCCACACGCAAATCCGGCGTGAGAATGAGAATGCCGTCCGCCGCTGAATCTAACAAAGCTTCCAGGCGCAAAGATTGCTCGCGGGTTTCGTTGTAAAGGCGCGCGTTGCGTACGGCGATAGCCGCCTGGTTCGCGAAGCTGGTCAGCAGCATGCGGTCGTTGGCGGAAAAGAGTCCGCGGTAATTGCGGAAAACATAAATCTGACCAATCACCTGCTTTTGGAAAATCATGTTGATTCCAACGCCGGTCAGCATCCCCATGCTGATGTCGCTCAACATGCGGTTGATTTCCGGCACATGTACTTCATCGTCTTCCGTCGAGTCCGCCGGTTGGGCTTCCAGCCAGCGCTTCAGATAGTTCAGCAGCGCTTCGGCAATGCCTTCGTGCACGGCGATGTGCCAGCCGCGTTTTTCATCCTTAAGCGCGATAAAGCCGGCGTGTCCGGTCAGCATTTCAATCGTGATGCGCAGGATGCGCAGCAAGAGCACGTCCAGGTCCAGCTCTTCGGTGAGGGCTCTGGAAATTTCGAGCAGGTAATCTCTTTGACGCACGCGATAATCGGGCAGCATGCCTACATTTTAATCGCAAAAAACAATTAGCGCAGCACCATAAAAGGCAAGGCGCTGTTTGTGCCGGGCTCTTCAGCGCGGTTGTATCAATGGCGGGCTGAAAAACACATCCTTCATTACGTTCAGGATAACAGAGAGGTTGTCATTCTGAGCGACGCCTCTGTTCCTGCCGGTGCCCTCACCGCGCGGGATGGCTGAGCGCAGGTCTCCTTCAGGCAGGTCAAGAGCCTGGAGACCTTTCGGTCAAATACCTTGCACGGTCAGGAGACCATGCAAGCACAAGGAGTCTGTCATTCTGAGCGAAGCGAAGAATCTCCCTGCTGCTAAAAAATGAGCCTATCCGTTCACACCGGTGCCCT
>JAAYUC010000015.1 GCA_012517865.1 Chloroflexota bacterium
AAAAGCGGCGCGCAGGGTTCCCGGCCGTTTTACTTCTCCCTGCGCTCGGGCGAACCCTTCGCTTTCGCCGGCCTGTGGGAGACCTGGCAGCCCAAAGACCAGCCGGGCGAGGCACTGACGACCTGCGCCATCATCACCACTGCCGCGAACGAAACGGTCGCGCCGGTGCACGAACGCATGCCCGTTATCCTGCGCAAAGAAAACATGTGGGACTGGCTGCTGGAAAGCAGCGAGACCACGCTGATGTCCTTGCTGCGCCCCGCCCCCGCCGATTGGCTGCGCGTCTGGGAGGTGAGCCGCGCGGTGAACAACCCGCGCGAGGACAGTCCGGAGTGCGCCGCGCCACTCGCAGGCAATCCGAGCTAATTCGCATATCCGGCTTGGGGGTTCAGTCGGTGATCCGCGGGCAGGCGACCGCGCGCGTAATAATTATCGGAAAAATCAAAAATACTCCCGTCGTGTACGGTCAATACAGCAAAATCAAGTAAAATTAGGCTCTCATCAACGATTAAGGAAGGCGCATATGGCCCAGCATAAGTTTACGAACGGAATTCTTGCTCTATTGCTTTTGCTGCTGGCTGCCTGCCAGCCCGCGCCGACGGCGACCCAGACACCCGCGCCTACGGAGAGCCCTACACCCGCTCCCCCGGCAGCAACTGCAACCCCGGAAGTCGCTCAACCGGAGGATGTTTCTGGCTGGTGGAATGATGTGGTCTTCTATGAAATCTTTGTGCGCTCCTTTAAAGACAGCAACGGCGATGGCATCGGCGATTTTCAGGGCATCATTCAGCAGCTGGACTATCTGAACGACGGCGACCCGCAAACCACGGATGACCTGGGAATCGGCGCGCTGTGGCTCATGCCAATCAATCCCTCGCCTTCCTACCATGGTTACGACGTCACCGATTACAAGGCGGTCAACCCGGATTACGGCACGCTGGATGATTTTAAACAGCTGCTGGAAGCCTGCCATGCGCGTGGCATTCGCGTCATCATTGACTTTGTCATCAACCATACCTCCACCCAACATCCCTGGTTTAAGGCAGCCTTAGCCGGAGACCCTCAATACAAGGATTATTATGTCTGGTCTACCAAAGACCCCGGCTCCCTGGGGCCCTGGGGGCAGAAACCCTGGTACCGCGCCGCCAATGGCGAATATTATTACGCCGTCTTCTGGGACCAGATGCCGGACCTGAATTACCACAACCCCGCCGTGACAGAGGCCATTCTGGATGCCAGCCGTTTCTGGCTGGAACTGGGTGTGGACGGCTTCCGGGTGGACGCGGCGCGCTATCTGTATGAAGAAGGCGTGGCGACACAGGATACCAAGGGCACCATCCAGTGGTTTCAGGACTGGCGCGCGTTTTACAAACCGCTCAACCCAGAGGCATATACCGTAGGGGAGGTCTGGACCGATTTGCAGATTACGGCAAAGTACGGCGACCCCAAAGGCCTGGACAGCCTGTTCATGTTTGACCTGGCGGAGGACATTAAAGGCGGGGCCTATTCCGGCGATGCTTCCAGAATAATCAAGTCCTATCTGGACGTGCTTCAGTATTTTCCCGACAAGCAATTCAGCACCTTCCTGTCCAATCACGACCAGCAGCGCGTCATGTCGTATTTTGACAAGGAGAGTAAAGCCAGGACGGCGGCATTCATTTATCTGACCGGGCCGGGCACGCCCTTCATCTACTACGGCGAAGAAATCGGGATGAAAGGAAACAAGCCGGACGAAAAATTGCGCACTCCGATGCAGTGGAGCGCGGAACCGAACGCCGGCTTAAGCACCGGCAGCCCCTGGCAGACGGTGAACAGCGGCTGGGAAGAAACCAACGTTCAGACGGAAGCAAATCAGCCGGATTCGATGCTGAACTGGTACAAAGGGTTAATCCAGCTGCGCGGCCAACACCCGGCGCTGCGCACTGGCAGCTATTTGCCGCTCACGTCCAGCTGCCGGAACCTTTACGCGGTATTGCGGCAGGAGAGCGATGAAATCCTGCTGACGCTGGTCAGCACGGGCATTCTCCGGTCCGAAAACTGCACCATTGCCCTGGAAGGCGGCCCGCTTTCGGGCACCTACCGGGCAGAAACGCTGTGGGGAGAACCGCTCTTTGATGAAATCACTTTCGGCCCGGACGGTTCCCTGCAAGGCTTTTTGGTAGCGCCGGTGCTGAACGGCGGACAGGCCCTCGTCGTCCGCCTCAGCAAGCCCTGAGATGCAGGCTGAGGTCCGGGCGCGGCGGTGGGATGGACACCCGCTTGGGCGGCGACCGATGAGAAGGGCTTTTCTTTGGCCGGGTGCGGCAGAAGTAATGTGCTTGAATGCAGGCAGCCGCTAAAGATTGGACTTCCTGGCAACCCTGGATTGCGGAAGGGCTGGCGGGAGGCAGGAAAGAAATAACTTTGGGTCAGAACAGCAAGGTCAGGCCGTGCGAAGACGGCCTGGCTCAGGTGGAGTGAATGATGAAACAGGAAGAATTTTACCTATCAGATAAACCGCGGGAAACAGTGGAGCTCAGCCTTCCCGACGGCCGGATTATCACGGGCAAGCGCGGCGCGGAGCTGCGGGAGTTTATGCGCGTCATTGAAAACTCACAGGAAGCGATGATTGTCGGCGCTATAGTCGACGGCAATTTGCGCGAGCTGACTTATCCGATTACCAGAGACGCCGTCGTCACCCCGCTAACCCTCAGCGACGCGGACGGGGCGCGGATTTACCGGCGGTCGCTCACGTTCCTGATGGAAGCGGCTTTCAAGCAGTGCTTCCCGGGCGGCGTGCTGACCATTGACCATTCGGTTTCGTCCGGCGGGTATTATTGCCAGGTGGAGGGCGTGCCCGATTTCTCCAGGGAAGACCTGAACCGCCTGGAAAACGCCATGCGCGAGCTGGTGCGTCAGGATGTGGCCTTTGTGCGGGAAACCGTCCCGCTGCAGGAAGCCATTGATTATTTTGTGGGCGCTGGCGAGGACGACAAGGTGCGCCTGCTAAAGTACCGCAAACGCAACGACCTGGTGCTCTATCGGGTTGGCGAAACACGGGACTACCACCATGGGTACATGGTGCCTTCCTCAGGGTATCTTAAGTGGTTCGGGCTGGAGATGCTGAACGGCGCTTTTATTCTGCGCTTCCCGCGCCGGCACGCCCCATCCGAGCTGCTGCCCATGGCCAGCTACCCCACTCTGCTAAAAACCTTCCGCGATTACGGCGACCTGCTTAAAAAACTGGGCATCCCTTCGGTGGGAGCCCTGAACGATGCCATTGAGGCCGGGCATATCGATGAGGTCATTCTGGTCTCGGAAGCTTTGCACGAGATGCAGATTTCAGAAATCGCGGAAGCCATCGACAAACGTAAAGAAAACGTGGGCGTCATCCTGATTGCCGGCCCTTCCTCCTCGGGGAAGACGACATTCTCCAAGCGCCTCAGCATTCAACTGCTGGCGCGCGGAATTACGCCTTTCGCGATGGAAATGGATAATTTCTTTGTGGACCGCGACAAAACCCCGCTGGGGGAAGATGGCAAACCCGATTTTGAGTCTTTACGCGCCCTGGATTTGAAGCGGCTGTACTCAGATGTGCGCGACTTGGTCGCTGGTAAAGAAGTTCAGCTGCCGAAGTTTGATTTCATCAGCGGGCGCAGCATCATGGGGGAGCGGGCCAAACTGAACAAAGGCGATATCATCATCCTTGAGGGGATTCACGGCCTGAACCCGGGCTTGATGCCGGACCTGAAGCGTGAGAACACCTTCCGCATTTATGTTTCATGCCTGACCCAACTAAACCTGGACCGGCATAACCGCATTTCCACCACCGACACGCGCATGCTTCGGCGCATCCTGCGCGACGCGCGCGACCGCGGGTATTCCGCGCTCGACACTATTCGCCGGTGGGAATCCGTCCGACAGGGCGAAAAGAGGCACATCTTCCCCTACCAGGAGCACGCGGACGCGATTTTCAATTCCGCGCTGGCGTACGAACTGACCACGCTGAAGCCGCTGGTGGAACCGCTGCTGCGTCAGGTTCCTTTTGGCACGCCCGAATACATCGAAGCCAAGCGGCTGCTCAAGTTCCTGGAATGGTTCCTTCCGACTGGAACGGAATACGTGCCCGGCAACTCCATTTTGCGGGAATTCATCGGCGGTTCCATCCTGACCGATTTTTCGCTCTGGAAGAAATAACCTCTGCGGTGGGTATGCCGCCAGACCTGTTTTCATAAAAAAACCCCCGACCGGGCTGGTCGGGGGTTTTTCATCTGGTATTGTTACATGCAGCGCCGGACCATGCGCGCCAGCCGTTCCACACCAGTGCGGATAGTCTCTGGGTTGCAGGCGGAGAAATTCAGGCGCATGGTATTGCTTGGTCCGCCGTTGGGGTAGAAGGGCTCGCCGGGGACGTAAGCCACTTTTTCCTCCACCGCGATGGGGAACATTTGGGTCGTATTGCAGCCTTCCGGCAGGCGCAGCCAGAGGAAAAGGCCGCCTTGCGGACGGGTCCAGGTTGTGCCTTCCGGCATAAAGTCCTCAAAGGCCTGCAGCATCGCGTCGCGGCGTTCCTTGTAGACTTTACGCAGGGTCAGGATGTGCTCTTTCAGCCAATCGCCCTGGGCCAGCTCGTAGGCCACGTACTGATCAAAAGTAGAGCACTGCAGGTCCGCGCCTTGTTTGGCCTGCACCATTTTCTTTATCACCTCGGTGGGCGCGATGACCCATCCGATGCGCAGGCCGGGAGCGAGAATCTTGGAAAAAGTGCTGGTGTAGATAACATTTCCACGGTAGGTCAGGTTGGCTTTGTCGCGCAGCTCGTCATCAATCACAACCACGGGCGGAAGGTGTTCGCCTTCGAAGCGCAGCTGGCCGTAGGGGTCATCCTCCACAATCGGGACGCAGAAGCGGTCGGCGAGTTCCACCAGTTTCTGGCGCCGTTCCAACGAAATGGTCGTGCCCGCCGGGTTCTGGAAGTTGGGGAGCACGTACATGAACTTAATGTGGCTGCCAATCACCCTGGCCAGGTTATCCGTGCAAAGACCATCGTCATCTGAAATTACGGTCTCGTAAACTGCGCCGTACGCGTTCCAGGCCTGCAGCGCGCCAAGATAAGTCGGCGATTCGGTCAGGACGCGGTCTCCGCGGTTGATGAAGATGCGGCCGATAATATCCAGCGCCTGTTGAGAGCCGGTGGTGATGAGCACGTTATCAGCGCTGACCTTGATTCCATAGCGGGAAACATTGGAAGCGATGATTTCGCGCAGTGGCGCGTAGCCTTCGGTCTGGCTGTACTGCAGGGCCTTCGCCCCGTTTTCGGTGAGCACTTTCTCGCAGGCTTCCTTCACCCGCTCCAACGGAAAAAGCTCCGCCGCCGGAAATCCGCCGCCGAACGAAATGACATCCGGTTGAGCGGTGACCTTCAACAACTCACGGATGAACGAGCTGGTCATGCCAGCCGTGCGGTGAGCGTATCGATGGTCCCATGATGTATGCATATTGTTTCACTCTCCTTTTTTGACAATTCTTTAGACTTTCAGAAATCTGCTGATAATCGTAGCAGCGCTGGGAAGCACAACCTTATCGCCGATGGTGAGTTCGGCGGGGGATTTCTGCGCTTTATCCGGCGCGTTTTGATAGATATAGATGGTATTGCCTTCCTGGGCCGCTTTCAGTTCAACATAAGCCTGGCCGGTGAAATAACCCTGCTGGTCCAGGGCGCAGCTGGTCACTTTGCCAACGACTTTGCCCTTCTCATCCACCACAGGGTCGCCGTGGTGAGCCAGACGCACCCCTTTTTCGTTGAAGCGGAAGCGCACAACCACGCCGCTGCGCTGGCGTTCGCGTTCCCTGAAGGCCGCGCGTCCAATGAACCAGGTGGTGTTCATCTTGACATAGGGCAGGAAGCCGGCTTCGCTGACGCCGAGGTTAAAATCTCCGCCCATTTCGTGCCCATAGAGTGGAAGCCCGGCTTCTGTGCGCAGCGAGTCGCGCGCGCCAAGTCCGCAGGGTTTGAGGCCGAACGGCTCGCCAACGCGCATAAGCGCGTTCCACAAGCGGACCGCGTTATCCGGGTGCACAAAGAGTTCAAATGCCATCCTTTCACCGGTGTAGCCGGTGCGGGAAACCACCACATCCATCCCGTCCACGACCGCTTCACAAAGCTGGGTGCGGTTCAGGCGCATAATCTTGCGGGTTTCCGCCGGTTCCGTGAGCGCCACGAGGATATCCCGGCTGCGCGGGCCCTGTAAAGCGATGTCCACGCGCATGTCCGCGCCTTCGGCGGGATTCTTGAGGTTGCGCAGGATGACGCGGCGGCCTGGGCAGCGAGTCCAGGGGCGTTCCAGGTCTACCAGTACCTTGCCGTCCTGGACGCCAGTCAGCCAGGCCCAGTCTTTGTCTTCATTGGCGGCGTTCACCACCACCAGATACTTTTGCGGGCCGCGGCGGTAGACCAGCAGGTCGTCAATTACATTCGCGTGTGGGTCCAGGAAGTGCGTGTAAAGCGATTCTCCCAGCCGCAGCGAGACCACATCATTCGCGCAGACGGCATCCAGGAACAGGGCGGCGTCCGGGCCTTCTGCCTGGAAAACGCCCATATGCGTGACGTCGAACAGGCCAGCAGCCGTGCGGACGGCATTGTGCTCCTCAAGAATGGAGGAATACCACACCGGCATTTCCCATCCGGCAAACGGAATAATCCGGGCTCCGAGCGCCTGGTGGGTTTCGTACAAAACAGTTCGCTTGCTGGGCGGATTCTCGGGTTCCTGCCAGACGAATTCCGGCAGAGCGGGTTTGTTCACATCGGTGGGCATCCCCACAAAGTAAGGCTTATCGACGCAGACAGGATCGCCCGCGGGCGCCGCGCTGACAGGCTTGGCGTGGTCCAGGCCCACCGGTCCGGGGATGCGGTGGCACATGTCGGGGTCGTAGTAGACAAACGCGGAGGATATTCCGGCCAGCCAGGTGGAGGTCAGTCCGCCCTGTTCGGCGGGGACCGTCAGAATGAAGCTGTTCGGGTTTTCGCAGGTCAGAACGCCTTTCACCTCTCCCAGCGCGGTGCGCATGAGCGTGGGCTGGGACTGCCCGGGGTCCAGGGCTTCAATATCGCTGGTGAGCGTGTTGGTGAGGAAGGAGCGCACTTTCTCGCCGTAAATCTTAAAGGCGGCGTGCGTTCCCGGGTATTGGTCATCCAGGAAAGCGTAGTGCGGGAGATTTTCCCGTTTTGCGCTGTGGTCCATGCTGGGTTTGGAATCCGCCAGGTCGCGAACGCGCATGCTGACATCCGCCAGAGTCTTAAACTCGACCTTGGCGCGGGTCTTTTTGCCGTTTTGCGCGCACATCAGATATGGAGAGGTGGCGCGGAAAAGACGGGTGATTTGTTCCGCAATCGTCTCGAAGTCCGCTTCCACAAATCCGCGTTGGGTCAGCCAGGTGGTGCCAAAGCGCACGCCGCTGGCTGAAAGGGCAGAGCGGTCGCCCGGAATTGTGTTGCGGTTGACCACAATTCCCACCAAATCAAGGATGCGTGCCGCAAGGTCGCCGTTCAGGGGCACGCCTTCGGGACCGCGGAAAGATTTGCAGTCAATCAGCGTCAGGTGGCTGTCGGTGCCGTTGTAGGGCACCCGGACGCCGTTCTTTTGGAAAGCGGCAGCCAGCGCGGCGGCATTCTTGAGGGTTTGAACCTGCAGCTGCAGGAATTCCTCGCGTTTGGCCAGTTCAAATGTGAGCGCCATGGCCGCGATAGTGTTGATATGCGGGCCGCCCTGTTCGCCGGGGAACACGCCTTTGTCGAACTTCTCGCCCAATTCTTTATCGTGGGTGATAATTACCGCGCCGCGCGGGCCGCACAGCGTCTTGTGCGTGGTAAAGGTAACCACGTCCGCGATGCCAACGGGCGAAGCGCACACTTTCGCGGCAATCAACCCGGAGATATGCGAAACATCCGCCAATAGATAGGCTCCGACGCTCTCGGCGATTTGTTTAAATTTTTCCCAATCCGGAATCCAGGGGTAGGAGGAATACCCCGCCACGATGATTTTTGGCCTGGTTTCGCGCGCCAGGTCGGCAATCATGTCGTAATCCAGGCGTTCGGTCTGCGGGTTGACTGTGTAGTGCACCGCGTTGTAAAACAGACCGGAGCGATTAACCGGCGAGCCGTGAGTCAGGTGGCCTCCGTGCAGCAGGTCCATGCCCATGATGGTATCGCCCGGTTTAATCAGCGCGGTATAGACGGCATTGTTGGCGGGTGCGCCGGAAAGCGGCTGCACGTTCACCCACAAATCGTTGGGGTCCAGCTGGTTGGCAGCGAAGAGTTCAGCCGCCCGTCTGCGGGCAAGCGCTTCCACGATGTCCACGTATTCCACGCCCTTGTAATAGCGCAGGTCGCTGTAGCGGCGGTAAGTGCCCAACTGACAGGAATAATCCAAAATCTCTTCCTGGCTCATCGTGCGCGTTTCGGCGCGCGGGTAGCCCTCCGCGTAAATATTCGTGAAGGGTGAAGCCAACAATTCGCGCACCGCCAGGGGAGCGCTGCTTTCGCTGGGGATCATAATCAGCCGGCGGGCCTGTCTTTCACCTTCCAGCGCGGTCAGCTTATCCAGGTCCAAATCAAGGTCGGACAGGTGTTTATCGAAGAGGAAACCGTTCATCAGAGCACATCCTTGGCATAAAATATGCCCGTTCCAGGGCATTTGATTTTTATTGCTTGGATTGGTAGGGTTAAATCAATTTGAAGCCGGACATGGAGGGAGCGCGCACTCATAGCTGGCCCAAGTTGACTTTTGACCATCCATCCAAAGTGTACCATTGCTATTAGTATACCCCATCTTGCCGGCATTGATAATGAATCCCTTCCAGCCTCGACAGCGCATTTGCGGGAGGCGCCGGGATGCTATAATCCCATTCGGAGAGCCTGTGGATCATTTGCGCGCGGAAGCCGACCTGGTTGAAAAAGCCAAAACAGACCCGGAAGCGTTCGGAGAGCTTTATGAAAAGTACATCGAACGCATTTATAACTATGTTTACTTCCGGGTGGGCAGCGTGCACGACGCGGAAGACCTCACGGCCCGGGTATTTCTAAAGGCTCTGAACAGTCTGAACCGCTACCGGTTTGTGGGTTTGCCTTTTTCCGCCTGGCTTTATCGCATCGCGCATAATTTGATTGCCAACCACCACCGCGACCAATCGCGCAGGAGGGAAATCCCCATCGAGGATATGGCCGTTGTAAACGTCTCCTCCCGGGCGCCTTCCCTGGACGCCTCTGTGGGCCGCGCCCAGGAAACTGAAGCGCTGTGGAAGATGATTAACGACCTCTCTCCGCAGAAAAGAGAACTCATTCTCTTGAAATTTGTCGAAAAACTATCAAACTCTGAGATTGCCGCGGTGTTAAAAAAAAGTGAGAGCGCGATTAAAAGCCTCTACCACCGCACACTGCTTGAAATGCGCGAACGGATGGACGGAGAGGATTATTAGAAGCTGTTGTAACTGATTATGATGGAAACCAAGGAAACATGTATGGATGAGAACGGAAACCTGGAGCAGTTTGAAAGCGGTATCGCCGAGCGGCTGAAGCCGGTCCGTCCAAATTCATTTTTTCGGTCTGCCCTGAAAGCCCGTCTGGAGCGGTCAAGAATCTTCGCCAGGCGGAAAGCGGCGGGCGCGATGAGCGTCTTCTGGTTAATCGCGGCTCTGGCCGCCGCGGTCATGGGGGAAGTTATTTATGCCTCTGCCCGTGCCTGCCAAAAGCCCAAGCGCCCTGCTGGTCAGGACTGATATTCCAAAAGCTTTGCCCGCAAAACGTCGTCGCGCGGTTCTACCAACATAGTTCCATCCGGAAAGACAATGGTGGGAACGCGGCGCATGCCCTGATTGACGCTCTTCACAAACTGTACAGCGCGGGGGTTCTCGTCCAGGTCAAACCACACATAAGGCACCTGCATGTCGCTGAATACCCGTTTAGAGCGTTTGCAGTCCCCGCACCAATTCACCCCATAAAAAAGAATTCTATTTTCTGTGTTCAAACGCCGTACCTCTGGAGATTATCAGGCAGCCCCACCAAGCGGGACTGCCTGATGTCGTTATCGCTGTTGCTTAATTGGTCAGGGCTGAGCGGGTCCAATCGCCAACCAGCCAGTACTTGAAGTCCTTGCCGTGATATGTTTCCACCGCGGCATAAATCGCGTAAACCAGGCAGCCGATAGGCAGCAAACTGAAAATCAGCGCGAAAGGTATCAAAATCAGGCCGACCAGGACGATGGAAAGCAAGCCGGTGATTACCCACACAAGGCCGATGAGCAAGCTGCCTCCGAGGAAGAAAACCAGCTGGAAAATAAGCGCCTGCAAACTCTGGTAGGCCACGTAGCGGGATTTATCCTTGTACACCAGGTAGATGACTAACGCGGCGGCTGTTCCCAACAGTCCGGTGAAAAGGTTGACGAAGATGGACAGGTGCGCCAACAGCGCCCAGGTGCGCTCCTCGGTGCTTACCGCTTCCGCGGGCGTCGTCGAGGCGACCGCTTCGACCACCGGTGTCTCTTCTGGGGTTGAAAATTCGGATTGTTCTGACATAGATAACCTGCTTTCTTTTCTAAAGAGTTGGCTTAATCATACACAAGCCGGGCGCGCGGACGGTAGAAAATCTTTGGTCTTTGGGTTCTTCCCCTCAGGCCCATTTCATTTTTCTGACAAAATCCGAGATGACCGGAATATTCACGCGTTCGCCGCGGCTGGCTGCCACACCCCACACGATCGCGAGCACAAAAAAGACCAGGCCGACAATCCTCTCAATTAATCCGCGGCGTAAAATCGCGAGCAGCAGCCAGGCAAGGGTGCCAACGACTAAAGCCTGCGCCAGGTGGGCTTTTATGAAAGGCCGCGCCCGCTTGGTGGCGAGAAAGAGGAGCACAATGGGCACAACCGGCGAGAAGATGTAGCAGAGAGTCGCCCACAGGCGGTCGTCCTGGGTAATTTCGGCTTCAGTGTTTGCTTCGTCACTCATGTAAAAACGCTCCTGAAAAAGTCTGGGAATTACGTGTCATTATAACACGCGAGAAAAATGGTCTAACAGGTTGGAAGGGGTAACGCACCTTATACCGCGGAGACGTGCAGCGCCCACTGCGCAGTACCCAGAGCGATAAGCATCTGCCCGATGTGGTATGTGGCGATTATCCAGAATTTCACCCTGGGGATGCGTTTGCCAAGCCTGTCGGCGGCGTGCATAAAATCTGAGATAAGGAATAGCAGTGCGCCAATCGCGCTCAGAGCCGCGGCCTGAAGCGGCCAGCCAGATCGAAAGAAGCACAATACCGCCGAAGCTGCCATGATGACCAGGACCGGCGCGTAGGGCAGGAATACTCTGCGCATAGGTTTCAGCTCTGGCTTGGAGCGTGTCTTGCGAAGGATATACGCGCTCAGAACTGCCAGCAGCGCGCCGGCGCACGCGCCTATAAGCGCGGTTGGCAAAATTGGCGCCGGGGCGGCGGTAAAGCCGTGGATGTAGGCCAGATGCGCGAAAAAGAAGGCCGAAAGCCCGGCGAGGAACCAGCGCGGAGAGCGCGGAATCAGGAAAATATCCCCCAGCAGGGAAAACCCAAACCCAATCAGGAAGGGCAGCGCCGGCGGCGGCGCGCCCGCCCAGACAATATAAAGCGCGATTAAAATGACCAGCACAGCTGGTTTGGTGGCGAAATACAGTTTCAGCTTCAATGTCCAGGCCGCGTACCAATTCAGCGCGGCGCCGAGCAGCAGAAGCGCCGCAAGCGCGATTTCTGCCCCTGTCATGGTCAGGATTTCTGGGAGAGCCCCAGCTCCTTCAGGAAAGCCGCGTCGTTCTTCCAGTCCTTGCGCAGCTTGACGGTCAGGTCGAGAAACACCTTTTGACCGCTGACGGCTTCAATTTCCACCCTGGCGGCGGAGCCGATGCGCTTAATCATGTC